>NZ_AQWU01000074.1 GCF_000376265.1 Thermus igniterrae ATCC 700962 | reverse complement strand
TGCGGAGCCTAGGGTTGCGGGCCAGTTCCCGGCGCATGCGTTCGCTGGAGAAGCCCAGGAGGGCGCGGACCAGGTGGAAGAGAAAGAGGCTGAGGTCGGAGAAGGTCCTGGGCCTGCCGGGNTTTCTCTCCCCTTCTGGCAAGCGGGCTTGGAGCCATGCCTGGAGCAGGGGGACCAGTTCCTCCAGGGACAGGGGTAGGATGGAAGGGGGCGTCTGGTGTTCTTCCACAGCTCACCAAGCGCCCCCTTTTCCTTTGGCTTGTCAAGGGGGTATGCATTGAATATCCGAAAGGGGGGCGAAAAGGGGGTTTACCTAAACCTCCCCCTTCTGGCCAACGCCCTCTACTTCGGGGGCATCCGGGGCCTATCCCCGAAGGCGGTGCGACCCCGCTTCGTGAGCTGGCTGGAGCGTTTTGGCCTTAAGGACCGGCTCCACACTCCCCTGGCCTCCCTTTCCCGGGGCATGCAGCAAAAGGCTGCCTTGGCCCTGGCCCTTGCCCTCTCCCCCCGTTTCCTTCTCCTGGACGAGCCCACCCTGGGCCTGGACCCCATGAGCCGCAAAGAATTGGAGGAAATCCTCATTGGCCTAAAAGGGGAGGGGATCGGCATCCTCCTCACCTCCCACGACCTGGCCACGGTGGAGAGGGTGAGCGACCGGGTGGCCTTCCTGCAGAAGGGCAGGCTCCTGAAGGAAGGCCCCACCCGGGCCCTTCTCCGGGAATGGGCGGGAGAAGGGTACGTGGTGCGGCTGGCCGCACCCCAAGCCCAGGTCCTGGCGCAAGTCCTGGGGGACGGATGGCTTCCCGAAGGGGAGGACCGCCTGGTCTTCCTGGGGGAGTGGGAAGCCTTACGGGAACACTTGGCCCACCTTCCCGTGGAGGTCCTGGAGGTGAGCCGGGGAATGCCGAGTCTGGAAACCCTTTTCCTGAAACTACTAGCAGAAGAGGCGAGGCCCTAATGGCCCCGCCCCAACTCCTAAACCCCTACCGCCCCTTGCGGTAAGAGTCCCCGTAGCGGCGCTGGAAGCGCTCTACGCGGCCTTCCGTGTCCACGAAGCGCTGCTGCCCCGTGTAGAAGGGGTGGCACTTGCTGCAGACTTCCACGTGGATCTCGGGTTTGGTGGAGTAGGTGTGGATCACGTTGCCGCAACCGCAGATGATGCGGGCGGGCACCAGCTTGGGGTGAATACCTTCTTTCACGCTCGCCTCCTTCCGCACGGTCTTGGCCGTGCGAAAACCACTTCTAAGCTTACCTGGTGCCCCCGGCTTCCGCAAGCCTAGGGCGGAGGAAGGCGGCGCCAGGGGGGACCAAAAAGGCGGCGGCGAAGCCACACCCAGGCCCACCAGAGGGCGCCCCCCGCCAGGGCCAGGGCGCCAAGAAGCCAAAGAAGCCCCAGAACCCCAAGGCCCACCAGGGCCAGGAAGAGGAGGACGAGGGGTGCGTACCAAGGAACCCTCACCCCCCCACCATAGCAGGCATGGCCCCGGGTGGCCAACCGTATGCGCCCCTCCTGGGCCAAGGGGGCCAGGCGCACCCCAAGGAGGCGCTGGCCCAGGAGTTCTCCGTCCCCGGGTTGGGGTCCGGATACCCAAACCGCCCCAAGCCCTGTACAATGGGGAATGCCTCAGGACGGGGGCGCGGTCGCGCTCAGGGGCCAACCCCCCTGGGTGAGGAAAGTCCGGGCACCATAGGGCAGGGTGCCAGCTAACGGCTGGGCGGGGTAACCCGACGGAAAGTGCCACAGAGAAAAGACCGCCAGCGGCCGGGCCCAAGGCCCGGTGCGGGCAAGGGTGAAACGGTGGGGTAAGAGCCCACCGCCTGGCCTGGCAACAGGCTGGGGCACGGCAAACCCCACCCGGTGCAAGGCCCAGTAGGCAGGAAGGGCTTGCCCGGCCCGCCAGAACCTGCGGGATGGGCCGCTTGAGGCCACGGGCGACCGTGGTCCCAGAGAGATGACCGCAGAAACAGAACCCGGCTTACGCCCCGTCCTGGACCCCGAGCTTCGGCTCGGGGTTTTTTCTTGCGGGGGGAGTGGGAGATAGGTGGGTCTCAGGTGGGACCTGGTGGAAAACTGTGGGGGAAGCATGCTATACTTGCCCCCGAAAAGCCTTCTTTGGGTAGGGCCTAGGGTCCCACAGAGGTGCCAGGCCAATCCTCAGAAGGTGGGAGTGGGTGGGAAATGCCCTTCGGCGAGTACCAGTACAGCCTGGACGACAAGGGGCGGGTGGTTATCCCCGGCCCTTTCCGCGATTTCCTCGAGGACGGGCTGGTGCTCACCCGGGGCATGGAAGGCTGCCTTTACGTCTTCCCCTCCGACCGCTGGCGCAAGATTGAGGAACAGCTGGTCAACCTGCCCCTCACCGACGCTCAGGCCCGGGCCTTTGTGCGCTTCTTCTACTCCGGCGCCCACAAGACCCGCATGGACAACGCCTCCCGCGTCCTCATCCCCCCGCCCCTGCGCCAGTTCGCCGGCCTGGAGGAAGGGGGGGAGGTGGTGATCGCCGGGGCCCCGGGAAGGCTGGAGATTTGGAGCCAAGCGCGCTGGTGGAAGGCCATTGAGGAGATCATGCAGAACCCGCCGGCCCCAGAGGCCCTGCGCGGGCTTATTGGGTAGGAATTTATGGAAGCCATTACCCAACACGTTCCCGTACTCTACCAAGAGGTCCTGGACCTGCTTTCCGTGCAGCCCGGCCGGGTCTATGTGGACGCCACCCTGGGGGGCGCCGGCCACACCCGGGGCATCCTGGAGCGGGGGGGGCTGGTCCTGGGGCTGGACCAGGACCCCGAGGCAGTGGAGCGCGCCCGGGCCCTGAACCTCCCGGGCCTCAGGGTCTTCCAGAAAAACTTCCGCCACCTCAAGGCGGTGCTGGAGGAAGCGGGGGTGGAAAAGGTGGCCGGCATCCTGGCGGACCTGGGCGTGTCCAGCTTCCACCTGGACGACCCACAGCGGGGCTTCAGCTACCAGAAGGAAGGCCCCCTGGACATGCGCATGGGCAAGGAGGGCCCCACCGCCGAGGAGGTGGTGAACACCCTTCCCCTGGAAGAGCTTTACCGCATCCTGCGGGACCTGGGGGAGGAAAAGCAGGCCTACCGCATCGCCAAGGCCATCGTGGAGGCCAGGAGGAAGGCCCCCATCCGCACCACCACGGAGCTGGCGGAAATCGTGCGCCGGGCGGTGGGCTTCCGCAAGGCCGGCCATCCCGCCCGGAAGACCTTCCAGGCCCTGCGCATGTACGTCAACGACGAACTGGGTGCCCTGGCCGAGTTTCTGGAACAGGCCAAGGAGGCCCTGGCCCCCGGGGGGCGCCTGGTGGTCATCACCTTCCACTCCCTCGAGGACCGGCTGGTCAAGCACTTCCTCAAGGAAAGCGGCCTCAAGGTGCTCACCAAGAAGCCCATCACCCCCACCCCCGAGGAGGTGGCGCAGAACCCCCGGGCCCGGAGCGCCAAACTGCGGGCCGGGGAGAAGGAGGGCGCATGAGGGCGGTGTGGCGCTTTGGGCTCTTGTACCTCTTGGCCCTCCTCCTCCTCTTCGCCTTCGGGCACCGCAACCAGGTGGAAAGGGCCCACCTAGCGGAAATGGAGGCGCAACTCAAGAAGCTTAAGGCCGAGGAGGAAGCCCTGCTGAAGGAGGCCTGGCGCCTGGGCCGGCCCCTTCGGGTGCTGGAGTGGGCCGAAGAGGAGGGTTTTGTGCCCATGAGCGAGGGGAGGTGGAACCCGTGACCGCGGGCGTGCAACGGGTGCCCCTGGTCCTGGTGGGCCTTGGGGCGTGGCTCTTCCTCTTCGTCCTGGGGGTCTATGCCCTGGTGGTCCACGCCCCAAGGCCCACCTCTGCCCCTCCCGCCCCTCCACCCCTCCGGGGCAACCTCTACGCCCGGGACGGCACCCCTTTAGCCCTCAGCCTGGAAGGCGGCCGCTACTATCCCCTGGGCCCCAGCGCCAGCCAACTTTTGGGCTTTGGGGAGCGGGGATCGGGGAGGGGCCTCGAGGGCCTGGAACGAGACCTGAACGCCGCCCTCTCCGAGGGGAGGGCCTTCACCCTCACCCTGGACCCCTGGATCCAGGCCATGGCGGAGCGGGCCCTCTGGGAGGGCCTGGCGAGGAGCCAGGGAAGCTTTGCCACCGCCATCGTCCTTAGCCGGGAAGGGGAGCTTTTGGCCGTGGCCAACGGCCCTGCCTTTGACCCCCTGGCCCCCCGGAAAGACCCCGGCAAGGACCTCTCCTGGCGCAACCACGCCTTCTTGGTACCCCTGGAGCCCGGCTCCACCATGAAGGCCCTCACCGCCGCCATCCTCCTGGAGGAGGGGGCCGCTACCCTCACCACGCAGGTGGAAGCCCCCAGGTACCGGGTGGTGGACGGGTGGACCATTCGCGACGCCCTGCCCCACCCCCCAACCCTTACCCTGGCCGAGGTCCTGCGCTACTCCTCCAACGTGGGCATC
The DNA here is from genome assembly GCF_000376265.1 of Thermus igniterrae ATCC 700962. GTDB lineage: Bacteria > Deinococcota > Deinococci > Deinococcales > Thermaceae > Thermus > Thermus igniterrae. The sequence continues at coordinate 116,690 of NZ_AQWU01000074.1, read as the reverse complement.
AGCCTCCTGGCCGAGGCCCTGCCCAAGGAAACCCTTTACGCCTACATGGCCCGGCTCCACCTTACGGATGCGGACCCCCTGCCCGGGGTGCGGGTGGCCGCCCCCACGGTCAAGCCCCCCAGGGAGTGGAGCCAGGCCGCCTACGCCAACCACACCTTCGGCCAGGGCTTCCTGGTCACCCCCCTGCACCTGGCGGCGGCCTTCGCCGCCCTGACGGATGGGATCTACCGTTCTCCCCGCCTCTTTTTGGAGCAGGAAAAGCGGGAGGAACGGGTCTTCTCCCCGGCCACCGCCCAGGCGGTGCGCCAGGCCCTCCAGGAGGGGCTCGCCCCCCGGGCCCACCTGCCGGGCTACCCCCTGGCAGGGAAGACGGGGACCGCCCAGGTGGTGGTGGAGGGGCGCTACTCCCGGGAGGTCTTCACCGCCTGGTTCGCCGGCTTCGTACCCGGGGACCAGCCCCTCTACACGGTGGTGGTGGCCGTGCACCACCCCAAGGGGGAGGTCCACGGGAGCCAGGTGGCGGCTCCCATCTTCCGGGAGGTGGCCGCCGGGCTCTTGGCCTACCGGGGCATCCCCCCCTATGCTGAAGGGCGGTGAGGCACTTGTGCATCTTGCTCACGTTAGGGAAATAACGCCGGAATGGGTGGCCGAGGCCACGGGGGGCCGGCTCCACCCAGGGGGACGCCCCGTGGTGGACCTCCACTGGGACAGCCGGGAGGTGGCCCCGGGAAGCCTCTTCGTGGCCCTGCCGGGGGCAAAGACCCATGGCCGGGCCTACGCGGCGGAGGCCCTGACCCGGGGGGCCCACCTGGTCCTCTCCGACCGCCCGGGGCCGGCCACGGTGGAGGTGAAAGACCCCTACAAAGCTCTCCTCCGCCTGGGCCAGGCCCTGAGGGGGTCCTTCCCAGGGGTGGTGGTGGCCGTGGGGGGAAGCTCGGGCAAGACCACCACCAAGGAGGCCCTGGCCCAGGGCCTGGCCTTCCCTGCGCCCCCGGGTAACCAGAACACCCTGCCCCCCCTGGTCCGCTTCTTCCTGCGGCTGGACCCCAAGGCCTTGGGGGCGGTGGTGGAACTGGGCATAGACCGCAAGGGGGAGATGGCCGAGCTGATGGCGGTGGCCCAGCCCAGGCTTGCCGTGCTCACCGCCTTGGGGGAGGAGCACCTCGAGGCCTTTGGCGACCTCCGGGGGGTGGTGGAGGAGGAGGCCGGGCTCCTCGAGGCCCAGGAGGCCCTGGTGAGCCTCCAGGCGGCGGAGGTCCTAGAGGCCTTCGGCCACCCCAGGGGCTTCCCCACCTACGGCTTCGGGGAGGCCACCTTCCCCGGCCGGGAGCTGGAACTGGGCCCCGAGGGGAGCCGCTTCCGCTACGGCCCCTTGCGGGTGTGGGTGCCCTACCCGGGCCTGGGGCCGGCCCTGGCGGCCCTGGCGGCCCTGGCGGCGGCGGAACTGTTGGGCCAGAACCCAGAAGAGGTGGCCGAAAGGCTGGCCCAGCTGCGCCTGCCCCCAGGGCGCATGGAACGCCGGGAAAAGGGGGGCGTAGTCTTTCTGCACGACGCCTACAACGCCAACCCCCTCTCAGTGAAGGCAGGCTTGGCCTGGCTTGCCGCCCAGCCGGGGCGGAAGTGGGCGGTGCTGGGGGAGATGCGGGAACTGGGAGAAGAGGCAGAGAAGCTCCACCTTCAGGTGGCAGAGGAAGCGGCCAGGCTGGGCCTGGCTCCCCTTTACCTGGGCCCTTACGCAGAGGCCCAGGCCGCCATGGGGGGGGAGGCTGTGGCCACCCTGGAGGAGGCCCTGGGCTGGCTCAAGGAGCGGGTAAGGCCCGGGGACCTGGTCTACCTGAAGGCCTCGAGGGCCGTCTCCCTGGAGAGGATCCTGGAGCTATGGGACGCCTAAATCCCCTGCCCCTGCTTCTGCTTTCCGCCTGCGCACCCCTGCAGGCTCCCCCTCCTGCCCTTCCCTACCCAGGGGGCTTCGTCCAGGGGGGCCTGGTGGCCGGGCGCTTCCAGGTGGCCCTGCCCGGGACACCCCTCTTCCTGGACGCCAACGGGAACACCCTCTACGCCGCCTACCCCTACCAGCTTCTGGTCTACCGGGAAGGACGCCTGGAAAGCCTTCCCCTACCCGGCACTCCCCGCTTCCTCCGGGCCAGCCCCAGGCTGGTGGTGGGCCTGGGGGAGGGTGTCTTCACGGAAGGGGGCCTCCTACCCTACCCGGCCCAGGACGCCGCCCTCACGGAGGGCGGGCTTTACTGGGTGGGCCGGGAAGGGCTTTACCTGGAGAACACCCTCCTCCGCCGGGGCCGCTTCCAGCAGGTGGTGGCCCTGGAGGGGCAGGTGGTGGCCCTGGGGGAGGAGGCCTTCTTCTTCCCGGAGGGCCAAAGCCTCCCCCTCCCCCACCCCGTGCGCAAGGCCCAGGCGGGAGCCTGCGGGGCAGTGGCCCTCCTGGACCGGGTCTACCTGGTGGGCCCAAAGGGCCTGAGGCCGGTGGCGGAAGCCCAGGACTTCGCCACCTGGGAAGAGGTCCTCTACCTGGTCCCGGGAAACCGCACCCTCTCCTGTAAGGAGGTGGCATGGCCCTAGCCCTCCTCCTCTCCTGGGTGCTCACCGCCTTCTGGGTGGTCCTCATGCGCCAGCTGGGGCTTGGCAAACGGGTGCGCCAGGATGGCCCCCAGACCCACCTGGCCAAGGAAGGCACCCCCAGCATGGGGGGCGTGGCCTTCCTCCTGGCCGCCTTCCTGGCCTACCTGGTGGGCGAGAAGGATGGCCTGATGGGCCTCTGGCTCCTGGGGCTCGGGTTCGCCCTTCTGGGCCTCTTGGACGACCTGGGGGGAAGCCTCGCCCGGCCCTTGAGGGCCCGGGAAAAGCTCCTCTTCCAGGGGATCATGGCCCTGGTCTTCGCCCTTTGGGCGGTGCGGCAGGTGGCCTACACCCCCTGGCCCCTCCTGGACGTCCTCCTCATCCTGCTGGCGGTGGTGGGAGCGGCCAACGCCTTCAACTTCACCGACGGCCTGGACGGCCTCCTGGCCTCGGTGACCGCGGTCCTCCTCCTGCCCTTCTACCCCTGGCCCTTCGCCCAAACCCTCCTGGGGGCGGTGCTGGGCTTCCTCTGGCACAATGCCCCCAAGGCCAAGGTCTTCATGGGGGACACGGGGAGCCAGGCCCTGGGGGCCCTGGTGGCCGGGCTTTTCATCCTCACGGGGAAGCTCTGGCTCCTGCCCCTGGCAGCCATCGTGCCGGTGCTGGAGGTGCTCTCCGTGGTGGCCCAGGTCCTCTACTTCCGGCGGACGGGCCGGCGTCTCCTGCGCATGAGCCCCCTGCACCACCACTTTGAGCTCCTGGGCTGGGGGGAGGCCAAGATCGTCTTCCGCTTCGCCCTCCTCACCGCCTTGGCCACGGCGGTGGCCTTCGGCATGGGAGGTGGCGCATGATGCTGGTCTACGGCCTGGGGCGAAGCGGCCTGGGGGTCCTGCGCTTCCTGAAGGCGAGGGGCCTGGCCGCCCACTTCTACGACGACCAGCCCAAGGAGGCCGAGGTCCAGGAGGCCCTGGCCCTGGGCTTCACCCCCGACTGGGAACTGGCAGGCCCCTACGAGGAGGTGGTGGCCGCCCCCGGGGTGCCCCTGAACCATCCCAACCTGGAGAGGCTCCGGCAACGTGGGGCCATGGTCCTGGGGGAGGCCGAGCTGGCCTACCGCCTCTCCTCCACCCCCATCATCGGCATCACCGGCACCGCGGGTAAAACCTCCACCACCCTCTTCACCGCCCACCTCCTGCGGGGCCAGGGGATTAGGGCCCTGGAAGGGGGAAACGTGGACCCTCCCCTGGTCAGCGTGGTGGACGAAGCCGAGGTGGCGGTAGCCGAGCTTTCCAGCTTCCAGCTGGAGCGCATCCACGCCTTCCGCCCCCGGGTGGCGGTCCTCCTCAACCTGGGGGTGGACCACCTGGACCGCCACGGAAGCCTGGCCGCCTACCACGGGGCCAAGCTGAACCTCCTAAAAAACCTCACCCCGGAGGACGCCCTGGTCTACAACGCCGCCGACCCCCGGGTGCGGGAGGCGGCCCAGGCCTCCCCTGCCCGGCCCTACCCCTTCACCCCGGCGGAAGACCCCCGGGAGAGCAACCTCCAGGCGGCCCTGAAGGCCACCCAGGCCTACCTGGACCTTCTGGGTCGCCCCCTGGATCAGGAAGCCCTTTCCGCCAGCCTGCAAACCCTCCCCGCCCCGCCCCACCGCTTCCAGGCCTTTGCCCGCAAGGGGGAGGTGGTCTTCATTGACGACTCCATCGCCACCCGCACCGCCTCGGTGGCCGCGGCCCTCCGGGCCGCCCCCGCCCCCATCGCCTGGATCCTGGGAGGGGAGGACAAGGGGGCGGACCTGGAGCCCCTGAAGCCCCTCCTCCCCCGGGTGCGGGTGGTGCTGGCCATCGGCCGGGACGGTCCCCGCATGGCCCAGGCCCTGGGAGGGGGGGTGGAGGTGGTGGCCATTGAGGAGAAGGAAGGCCGGGCCGCCCTGCGCCGGGCGGTGGCCGAGGCCCTGGCGCGGCTCACGGCGGGAAGCGTCCTCCTTGCCCCTCTGGCCCAGAGCTTTGACCAGTTCCGGGACTACAAGGACCGGGCCCAGGCCTTCCGCGAGGCCGTCTATGCCCTAGGAGGTGAGCCTTGGACCCCGTCCTCCTCCTGAGCAGCCTGCTCCTCATGGCCTTTGGCCTCCTGGGGGTGGGGGTGGCCGAGCCCGACCTCCTGCAGGGCCACCTCCTGCGGGTGGGAAGCGCCCTGGGGGCCATGGCCCTGGGCTTTGCCCTGCCGCCCATGCGCCTCCTCCAGGGGGCCAGGGTCCTCCTGGGGGCCACCCTGGTCCTTTTGGTCCTGGTCCTCCTGGTGGGGGATGGGCCTGGGGGGGTGCGGCGCTGGTTCTACCTGGGCCCTGTGGCCTTCCAACCCTCCGAGCTGGCCAAGCTGGCCCTGGTCTTCTACCTGGCCTCTTTTGTGGGGCGCAAGGGGCACGACTACCCCATCGTGGGGGCGGCCATCCTCACCGCGGCCACCGCCGGGTTGGTGCTGGTGGAGCCCGACTTCGCCACCGCCCTCTTCCTCCTCACCCTGGGAGGGCTCCTCTTCGTGCTGGCGGGCGTCCCCTGGCGGCGGCTTGTGGTGGTGAGCCTGGCGGGGGTTCTGGCCCTCTCCCCCTTCTCCGGCTACTACTTTGCCCGCTTCAGCTACGTCTCCGAACGCTTCGCGGGATTTTTGGATTACATCCAAGGGGAAGCCAACCCCTCCCAGGCCGCCTACCAGGTGCTCCAGGCCCAGAAAGCCCTGGTCCTAGCAGGTCCCTTCGGCCAGGGCCCCGGGGGGGAGCTGCCCCACCTGCCCGAGGCCCATAACGACATGGTCTTCGCCAGCGTGGTCTTCGCCACGGGCTGGCTGGGGGGGCTGGTGGTCCTCTTTCTGTACTTCCTCCTCTTCCTGCGGGGCCTGTCCCTGGCCCTGGCCCTCAAGGGCCCCTTAAGCCTGGTGGCCCTGGGCCTCACCCTCTACCTCACCCTGCAGGCGGCCCTCAACATCGGGGTGACCATGGGCTTCCTCCCGGTAACCGGGGTGCCTTTGCCCCTGGTGTCCTATGGGGGAAGCTCGCTTCTGGTCTCGGGGCTTGCCGTGGGAATACTCCTGCGCCTGGCCCGGGAGGTGCGGGCCAAGGGGGTGGTGGAATGGTCCTCCTGACGGGGGGTGGTACGGGGGGGCACCTCTTTCCCGCCCTGGCCGTGGCCGAGGAGCTGAGGCGGCGGGGGCACGCGGTCTTCTACGTGGGGAGCCGGGAGGGCCTCGAGGCCCGCCTCCTCCCGCAAAGCCCCCTGCCCCACGCCCTCATCCCCGCGGGCAAGCTGGACCGGAGCGCCTTGAAGCCCAAGGAGGCCTGGAAGCTGGCCCAGGGGCTCCAGGCGGCCTGGAAGGTGCTCAAGCAGGAGCGGCCCAAGGCGGTCCTCTCCACCGGGGGGTATGCCGGCTTCCCCGCCGCCTTCTTAGGGGAGCTCAAGGGAGTTCCCGTGCTCCTGCACGAGCAAAACGCCAGGCTGGGCCTGGCCATCCGCCTCCTTGCCCCTTTGGCCCGGGGCCTGGCCCTGAGCGTGCCCGCAGACCTGCCCTCCTGGCTCAGGGGCAAGGCCCGGGTCACGGGCTACCCCGTGCGGGAGGTGCGCTACCCAAAGGAGGAAGCCAAAGCCCAGCTGGGTTTTGACCCGAAGAAGCCCCTTCTCCTGGTCCTGGGAGGTAGCCAGGGGAGCCTGGAACTCAACGAAAAGCTACCTCCCCTCCTCAAACCCCTAGGCCTCCCCGTCCTCCACCAGGTGGGGGAAAGGTGGCTTACCCGCTACCGCCACCTGGAGGAAGAGGCCTACCGGGTAGCGGGCTTCCTGGACGCCCCCCTGGCCATGAGCGCCGCCGACCTCCTCCTTTCCCGGGCTGGGGCGGGCACCCTGGCCGAGGCCGCCTTCCACCGCCTCCCCGCCCTCCTCTTCCCCCTAAACCCCAGGCTGGACGGGGGAGCCCAGCTGGCCAACGCCCGGGCCTACCAGAAGGCAGGGGGGGCGGAGCTAGGGGACTACGCCCGGCTAGCCCAGCAGGTGGAGCGCCTCCTGGGGAACCCCTGGCCCTACCGGGAGGGCATCGCCCGCCTTTCCCCCGAGGGGGCGGCGGGGAGGATTGCAGATTGGCTGGAGGAATTCCTATGAAGCGCGCGCACATCATGGGGGTGGAAGGGGTGGGCATGAGCGCCCTGGCCCAACTCTTACGGGCGGAGGGCGTGGCCGTGACGGGGTGCGACCTCTCCCCGGGGAAGCGGGCCAAAGCCCTGGGCATACCCGTCCACCAAGGGCATGACCCCGCCCATCTGGGGGAGGAGGACACCCTGGTGGTGCCCACCCCCATCCCCCTGGACCACCCCGAGGTGACCGAGGCCAGGCGGCGGGGGATGCGGGTGCTGAGGCGCATGGAGCTCCTGGCCCACCTCCTTGGGCAAAAACCCTCCCTGGGGGTGACGGGCACCCACGGCAAGACCACCACCACGGGGATGCTGGCCAGCATCCTCCTGGAGGCGGGCCTGGACCCCTGGGTGCTCCTGGGGGGCGAGCTTTCCCTCCTGCCAGGAAACGCCCGCTACGGCCTAGGCCCTCGCCTGGCGGAGGTGGACGAGTCCGACGCCCTCTTCCAGGGCGTGCGGGTGCGGGTGGCGGTGGCCACCAACCTCGAGGCCGACCACATCGCCCCCCCGGGGCAGAAGGCACCCAACTACCACGAGAGCCTCGAGGCCCTGATGGCCGCCATGCGGGGCTTCCTGGCGGGGGCGGAGGTGGCGGTGGTGCCCACGGAGGACCCCCTCCTCCAGGAGGTGGCCGCCGGCCTCTCCCCGCGGCGCTTCGGCTTAAGGGGGGAGCTCTGGGCGGAAGGAGTAATCCTGGGCCCCATGGGAAGCCGCTTCCTCCTAGTGCACCAGGGAAAGATCCTGGGGGAAGCCACCCTAAGGGTGCCGGGCATGCACAACGTGAAAAACGCCCTGGCCGCCGCCCTGGCCGCCCTGGCCTTCGGGGTGGAGGAGGAGGCCATCCTGAAGGGGCTTGCCCGCTTCCCCGGGGTGGGGCGGCGCTTCCAGAAGGTGGGAGAGGTACGGGGAGCCTGGGTGGTGGACGACTACGCCCACCACCCCACGGAGGTGCGGGCCACCCTGGAAGCGGCAAAGCTCCTGGGCCGCCGGGTGCGGGCCATCTTCCAGCCCCACCGCCTGTTGCGCACCCAGGAGCTCTGGCGGGAGTTCGTGGAGGCCCTGGCCCTGGCCCACGAGGTGGTGGTCCTCCCCGTGTACACCGCGGGGGAAGGGGGAGGCCCGGCCTCGGAGGAGCTCAGCCGCCGCATCGCCGAGGGGCTTCGCGCCCTGGGGGCCGAGGCCCGCTTCCTCTACCCCGAGGAGGCCCTGGTCTACGCCAAGAGTAGCGCCACCTCCGAGGACGTGTGGCTCACCCTGGGGGCGGGGGACGTGACGGAACTGGCCCGGAGGCTGGTCCATGAGGGTTGAACGGGTTCTCCTCAAGGACTACACCACCCTGGGGGTGGGAGGGCCCGCCGAGCTCTGGACCGTGGAGACCCGGGAGGACCTCCTGAGGGCCACGGAAGCCCCCTACCGGGTCCTAGGGAACGGCTCCAACCTCCTGGTCCTGGACGAGGGGGTGCCGGAGCGGGTCATCCGCCTGGCGGGGGAGTTCCAGGCCTACGACCTCCAGGGCTGGGTGGGGGCAGGGACCCTCCTGCCCCTCCTGGTGCAGGAGGCGGCCCGGGCGGGGCTTTCCGGGCTGGAAGGGCTTCTTGGCATCCCCGCCCAGGTGGGGGGCGCGGTGCGGATGAACGCCGGCACCCGCTTCGGGGAGATGGCCGACGCCCTGGAGGTGGTGGAGATTTTCCACGAGGGCCGCTTCCACCTCTACCGGCCCGAGGAGCTGGGCTTCGGCTACCGCACCAGCCGCCTTCCCCCCGGGGGGATCGTGACCCGGGTCAAGCTAAGGCTGAAGGAACGTCCCCAGGAGGAGATTCGGCGGCGGATGGCCGAGGTAGACGCCGCCCGCAAGGGCCAGCCCAAGCGGAAAAGCGCCGGATGCGCCTTCAAAAACCCCCCAGGGCAGTCCGCGGGGCGCCTCATCGACGAGCGGGGGCTCAAGGGCCTGCGGGTGGGGGACGCCATGGTCTCCCTGGAGCACGGCAACTTTATCATCAACCTGGGCCAGGCCACGGCCAAGGATGTCCTGGAGCTTCTCCGCCGCATCCGGGAGGAGCTTCCCCTGGAACTGGAGTGGGAGGTGTGGCCGTGAGGGGAAAGGCCTTGGTTAAGGGCTTGGAGGTAAGATGGGGACCATGAGAAGCCTGCTGGCCCTCCTCCTCCTGGCTACCCTGTACGTGGCCAGCCTGGTCCTGTTCCCAGTGGAGCGGGTGGAGGTGGTGGGCCTGAGGCACCTGAAGGAGGCGGAGGTCCTGGCCCGCACGGGCCTCTTCCCCGGCGAGGCCTGGCTCTGGGTGGGGCCAAGCCGCCTAGAACCCCTCCTCCAGGACCCCTGGGTGGCGGAGGCCAGGCTGGAAAAACCCAAGGTGGGGGAGGTGCGCCTCCTGGTGCGGGAAAGGGAGCCCTTCCTCCCCCTGGCCGATGGGTCGGCCCTGGCCCAAGACGGCACCCTCCTGCCCGGGGGCGCCCCCTGGGCCAAGGGACCCCGGGTGGAGGGCCAGGGCCCCCTGCCCAAGGAGGCTCTCCTGGTCCTGGCCCGGGCCTATCCCGAGGCCCAGAGGCTCCGCTATACGCCTGCCGGCTTCTGGGTGGAGTTCCGGGAGGGAAGCCTTTTCGCCCCCGATGCGCAATTTCTGCTAAAGTATGCCCAAGCGGGCCGGCCTAAGGGAGCGGTTTACCTGTATTCTTGGGGGGTGAGCGTACGCCCATGATTATCGCAGGACTGGACGTCGGCACCAGCAAGGTCACCACCGTGATCGGGGAACTGGCCCCCGATGGCGTATTGGACATCATCGGCGAGGGCACCGTGCCCTCGCAGGGGCTGAAGCGGGGCGTGGTGGTCAACCTGGAGCGCACCACGGAGGCCATCCGCCAAAGCGTCCACCAGGCGGAGCGGGTGGCGGGGGTCAAGGTGGAGCGGGTGATGCTGGGGGTAGGAGGGCCCCACCTCAGGAGCGTGACCAGCCACGGCCTGGCGGCCATCCGCCGGGGGCAGAGCATCTCCGAGGCCGACGTGGAACGGGCCATTGAGCAGGCCAAGGCCTACCCCTTTGATGCGGAGCTGGAACTCCTCCACGCCCTGCCCCTGGAGTTTAAGGTGGACGGGCAGGAGGGGATCCGCGACCCCGTGGGCATGGCGGGGGTGCGCCTCGAGGTGGACGTCCACCTGGTGGCCGCAGGCCGCGGTCCCCTGGCCAACCTGCGCCGGGCGGTGGAGGAAGCGGGACTGGAGATTGAGGCCCTGGTGGCCCAGACCCTGGCGAGCGGCCTGGGGGTCTTAAGCCCCGAGGAGGAGCACATGACCGTCCTCCTCCTGGACATTGGCGGCGGCACCACCGACGTGGCCGTCTTCCGCGAGGGGCGCCTGGCCCACTCCGCCGTCCTCCCCTTGGGCGGGGACCACGTGACCCAGGACATCGCCCAGCTCCTCAAAATCCCCTTTGAGGAGGCGGAAAGGGTGAAGCGCAAGTACGGGGCGGCCCTGCCCGAGCTGGCCGACCCCGAACTGGTCCTGGAGATCAACCAGGAGGGAGGGTCTTTGGGGGAGGTACCCGCCCCGGAGCTGGCCCGCATCATCCGCCCCCGCCTGCGGGAAATCCTGCACCTGGCCCGCCAGTCGGTGGACGAGGCCATGGGACCCCTGGAGATCCGGGTCAACCGGGTGATCCTCACGGGAGGGGCGGCCCTGCTAAGGGGGTTTGACCTCCTGGCCCGGCAGCAGTACGGCCTACCGGTACGCCTGGGCAAGCCCCAGGGGGTCTCGGGCCTCACCGACGTGGTGGCCACCCCGGGCCACGCCACCGCGGTGGGGCTGGTGCGCTACGGCAGCACCCTGCCCGTGCGGGCCCCCGAGCCCCGGCGCGCCCAAAGGCGGGAGAAAAAGGAGGAAGCGCCCAGGGGAGAAGGCTTCTGGGCCCGTCTCAAGGAGATTTTGAACAATCTATTCTGAGGCATGGGGAGGGGAGGCGGAGATGGAAGGAGCGGTCATCAAGGTTATCGGCCTCGGGGGCGCGGGGAACAACGCGGTGAACCGCATGATTGAGGCGGGGTTGGTGGGGGTGGAGTTCATTGCCGCCAACACCGACGCCCAGGTGCTGGCCAAGAGCCTGGCCGACGTGCGCATCCAGCTGGGGGAGAAGCTCACCCGCGGCCTGGGGGCGGGGGCCAACCCGGAGATCGGGGAGAAGGCGGCCCTCGAGGCCGAGGACCTCATCGCCGAGGCCCTGGAGGGGGCGGACCTGGTCTTCCTCACCGCGGGCATGGGAGGCGGCACGGGCACGGGAAGCGCCCCCATCGTGGCGGAGATCGCCAAGCGCCAGGGAGCCCTCACCGTGGCCGTGGTCACCCGCCCCTTCAGCTTTGAAGGCCCTAAGCGGCTCAAGGCGGCAGAGGAGGGCATCAAGCGCCTCAAGGAGCGGGTGGACGCCATGGTGGTGGTGCAAAACGACCGCCTCCTCTCCGCCGTGGACAAGAAGGTGAGCCTCAAGGACGCCTTCCTCATCGCCGACCGGGTGCTCTACCACGGGGTAAAGGGCATCACCGACGTCATCAACCTCCCCGGGCTCATCAACGTGGACTTCGCCGACGTCAAGGCCCTGCTGGAAGGAGCCGGCCAGGTGCTCATGGGCATCGGGGCCGGACGTGGGGAAAGCCGGGTGGAGGAGGCCGCCAAGACCGCCACCATGAGCCCCCTCCTGGAGCGCTCCATTGAAGGGGCCAAGCGCCTCCTCCTCAACGTGGTGGGCTCCGAGGACCTCTCCCTGATGGAGGCGGCCGAGGTGGTGGAACGGGTGCGGGAGGCCACGGGCAACCAGGACGTGGACATCCTCTACGGGGTCACCTACGACGACCGGGCCCAGGACGAGCTCCGGGTGATCCTCATCGCCGCCGGCTTCGGCGAGAGCACCGTGGTGCCCAGGCCCATCCGCCCCCTGGACTTCCCCGCCCACCCCGACCCCTACAACTTTGACATCCCCGCCTTCATCCGCTACGGGGACGGCGACTACCCTCCCCGGAAGGGGAACTGAAAAGCCCAGGGCATGGTGGTGGCCGGCATAGACCCCGGGATCACCCACCTGGGCCTGGGGGTGGTGCGGGTGGAGGGCAAGGGGGCCCTCAAGGCCCACCTCCTCCACGGGGAGGTGGTCAAGACGGCCCACCGGGAGCCGGCCCAGGAACGGGTGGGACGCATCCACGCCCGGGTGCGGGAGGCCCTCCTCCGCTTCCGGCCCGAGGCCCTGGCGGTGGAGGAGCAGTACTTCTACCGTCAAAACGAGCTGGCCTACAAGGTGGGCTGGGCCCTGGGGGCGGTGCTGGTGGCCGCCTTTGAAACGGGGGTGCCGGTCTATGCCTACGGGCCCATGCAGGTGAAGCAGGCCCTGGCCGGGCACGGACACGCGGGCAAGGAGGAGGTGGCCCTGATGGTGCGGGGCATCCTGGGCCTCAAGGAGGCGCCCAAACCCAGCCACCTGGCGGACGCCCTAGCCATCGCCCTCACCCACGCCTTTCACGCCCGGCTGGGGGCAGCCAAACCCCTCTAGGTTTGGTAGCCGGGGCCACAGGTTCCTCCCCCTTCCGTATCCTGGACAAAAGTTTTACGGAAAGGCCTACCCCATCCTGATCCTCGGGAGGGAAAAGCCATGAGGAAGTGGTTGGGAGTTTTTTGGGTATTGCTGGTGGGGGGGCTGGGCCTGGCGCAAGGAGCCATGGTGCGGGTGGCCCACCTTTCCCCCGACGCCCCGGCGGTGGACGTCCTGGTGAACGGCCAGCGGGCCATCACCAACCTGGCCTTCAAGCAGGTGACCCCCTACATCCCCCTGCCCGCGGCCAAGGTGCGGGTACAGGTGGTGCCTGCGGGGCAGAGTAGCCCGGCGGTCATTGACGCCGAGCTGGACCTGCAGGAGGGGGTCTACTACACCGTGGCGGCCACGGGCTTCCTGGCCCAGATCCGGCCCCAGGTGTACACGGACGCCCTGGCGGGCCTCTTCCCCCGGGCCGGCTACGCCCGGGTGCGGGTGGTGCACACCTCCCCCGACGCCCCGGCAGTGGACGTAGCGGTGAAGGGCGGCCCGGTGCTCTTCCAGAACCTCCCCTTCCCCCGGGCCGGGCAGTACACGGTGGTGCCCGCGGGACGGTATGACCTCGAGGTCCGGGTGGCGGGCACCAACACCGTGGCCCTGGATCTCCCCGGGGTCACCCTGGAAAGCGGCAAGACCTACACCGTCTTCGCTGTGGGTAGCGTGCGGGCGGGAAGCCTCACCGTGGTGGCGGTGGTGGACGCCGCTCCCCTTGGGGGAAACCGGTAGCCCCAGAAGAGGCTAGGCCTCCCCATTCCCTGGGGAGGCCCTTTTCCATGGAACCCTCCTGGCTCCTACCCCTTCTGGCCTGCCCGCGCTGCCGGGGCGCGCTCGGCGTGGCGGAGGAGGCCCGTTGCCTGGGCTGCGGGAAGGTCTACCCCCGAAGGGGGCCCTTCCTGGACCTGAGGGCCTCCCGGGAGCGCCCCCTGCTTCGGGCCGTCAACGCCTTCCCCCCGGTCCCCCTCCTCTACGATGCCTGGCGGGTGCGCTCCACAGGCCTCCTTTCGGGAGGCCGCCTCTCCTTCGTCCAGGAACTGGCCCGGCTCCGGGGGTGGCTCCTCCCCACGGGGGGGCCCTTTCTGGACGTGGGCACGGGCACCGGGGTCTACCGGGAGGCCCTGGGGGAAAAGGCGGTGGGCCTGGACCCTTCCCTCCCCTTCCTGCGGGCGGCCCAAAGGAGGCGCCCCGGGGCCTACCTCCTGGGGCACGGGGAGGCCCTGCCCTTCCGGGATGGGGCCTTCACGGGGGTGGCCATCGGGCCCACCTGGAACGAGTTTTTCCACCCGGCAAAGGCCGCGGCGGAGGCCAGGCGGGTCCTGAGCCCTGGGGGAAGGCTTTTTGGCCTCCTCCTGGGTCCGGGGTCCAGCCTGGGCCTCTGGCGCCCCCAGGAAGCGGAGGTCTTGGCCCTGCTGGAAGGGGTGGGCTTCCGGGTACGGTTGGAACACTATGGCCGCCTATTCCTCCTGCTGGCTCAGGTAGAATAGGGGAAATATGCGCCAAAGCTTCCAGAGCACGGAGCGGGGCCTCGAGGCCGGCTTTCCCCTGAGCCTCTACCACAAGGCCAAGCGGCTCTTCTGGGACCCGGCGGAGCTGGACTTCCGCCAGGACCAGGCCGCCTTCCGGGCCCTGCCGGAAGAAGCCCAGGGGCTCATCCTGCGCCTGGCCAGCCTCTTCCTGGGGGGAGAGGAGGCGGTGACCCTGGACCTCCTGCCCCTGGTGCGCACCGTGGCTAAGGAGGGCCGGCTGGAGGAGGAGATGTACCTCACCACCTTCCTCCTGGAGGAGGCCAAGCACGTGGAGTTCTTCGCCCGCTTCCTGGAGGAGGTGGCGGGGCAGAAGGGGGGGCTTGGCCACCATGCGGGCCCCCACTACCGGCGGATCTTCGGCGAGCTCCTGCCCGAGGCCCTGGAACGCCTGGAGGTGGACCCCAGCCCCCGGGCCCAGGTGGAGGCGGCGGTCACCTACAACGTGGTGGTGGAGGGCATCCTGGCCGAGACGGGATACCAGGGGTTTTTCCGGCTGGCGGAGCGCCTTCAGGCCATGGACCTGGCCATGCCCGGCACCCTCAGGGGGATCGCCCACGTGAAGGCCGACGAAAGCCGGCACATCGCCTACGGCCTTTACCTCATCGCCCGGCACCTGGGGGAAGACCCTGGCCTCTGGAGTGTCCTGGAGGGGCGGCTCAACCTGCTTCTCCCCGAGGCCTTCGGCGTGGTGGGGGAGGTCTTCGCCCCCTACCCCCAAGGGGCGCCCCTGGGGCTTAGCCCCGAGGAGTTCCTGGCCTACGCCAGCACGCAGTTCCAACACCGCTTCCGGGTCCTGGAGCGGGCGAGGAGCCTGGGCCCCCAGGCCCTCCAGGGCCTGTAGGCCCCATCGCAAAACCCCCTGGCTCCTGTGGAGAAGAATGGGGGCATGCGCGCCCTAGCCCTTGCCCTTTGCCTGGGCTTTGCCCTGGCCCAGGAGTACCGAAGCCTGCCCGGGGCCCCCACGGGGCAACCGGAGCTTGACCGGAGCTATGCCCTGGTCTACCCCGCAGAACACCCCAGGGCCATCCTCCTCCTGGTGCCGGGCCTCCTGGGGGGGAGCACCAACTTTGCCCTCCTGGCCGAGCACCTGCGGCAACAGGCCCCCTGGCTGGAGGTCTGGGCCTGGGAGAGGCGGGCCAACGGCCTCGAGGACCGCCGGGGCTTCCTGGCCGAGGACCCCCTGGCCTACTACCAGAGGCTAGAACCCCCCGACCTCTCCCCCCTCAGGAACTGGGGCCTGGAGGTGCACCTGGAGGACCTGGACCGCGCGGTGGGAGCGGCCAGGGCCAGGGCCCCCGTGGTCCTGGCGGGCCACTCCCTTGGGGCCAGCCTGGCCACCTTGTACGCCTACGCCCACGGGGAAAAGCTGGCCGGCCTGGTACTGCTGGACGGCGCCTTGAACCCGGTATCCCTTTCCCGAGAAGCCCTGGAGGAAGGCTACAGCACCCCCCTGGGACGGATTCCCGGCCTGCGGGAAATCCGCTCGGGTAGCGCCAGCCCCGTATTTGCGACTCCCTTCCTCTCCCCCAAGGACCTGGCCCTGGCGGAGGCCGAGGCCTTCGTGGCGGCGCGAAGACCCCTGGAAGCCGTACCCCTGGGGCCCCACCTGGCCACCCGCGAGGCCAGGGCCCTCCTGCGGGTGGACGACCACTACAGCCTCTTCCCCATCTTCAGCGTGAGCGCAGGCCGGGCCTGGGCCAGGGAGGGCTTTAGCCTGCTGGGCCTCCTCCAGGGCCGGCTGGTGCACACCGTGCGGGGGCCCAGGGGAAAGGTGGTGGCGTGGCAGGACACCGGGGAGGCCACGGACCCCAGGGCCTTCCTCCAGGCCTTCGCCCGCCCGGAGACGGGCTTTTCCGAGTGGTACTTCCCCTACCGCCTCCTCCTGGAAATCGCCGGCTACCCCCATGTGCGCCCCACCCTCAAGCCCCGGACTCTCCCCTACCCCATCCTGGCCCTGGGGGCCGGGCGGGGCCTCATCACCACCCGGGAGGGCTTCCGCCTGGAAGAGACCTTCCCCAAGACGCCAGGCCAGGCCCTCATCCTCCCCGGCCTCACCCACCTGGACCTCCTCACGGAAAGGGAGGGCAGGACGGCGCGCCTCCTCCTGGACTACCTCCGAGGGCTGAGCTTGCCCTAGGGTCTGGCCCGCTCCCGCACCCAGAAGGCGGCCACCAGGCCCAAGACCGCGGCCAGAAGGGCAAGCCGCCACCCGTCCAGGACCCCAGCCCCCAGGGTGTTTTGCAGGAGACTTTTTACGAAGGCCGGGGCCTCGGCCAGGTTGCCCGTGCCCCCGGAAAACCCCACGGGGCCTCCCGCGGTCAGGGCGGCGAGCTCCTGGCTCCGCTGGGCCAGGAGCACGCCGGAAACGGTGATGCCCGCGGCCGCCCCCAGGCTCCGGGTGAGGGAGACCAGGCTGGACACCTGGCCCTGGCTCCCCTGGGGGGCGAGGCCTAAGGCCACGTAGGAAAGGGGACCCTGCACCAGGCCCAGGCCCGTGCCCAGGAGGAAAAGCCCCAGGAGGAGGGCCCAAAGGGCGCTGGCCCCATAGGCCATCACCCCAAGCCCCAGGGCGGTGAGGCCCATGCCCCAGACCAGGAGGCGCTTGCCCCCCACCCGGCCCACCAGGGCCCCTGCCGCCCCACTCACCCCGCCCAGGGCCAGGGCCAGGGCGTTGAGGATGGCCCCCGAGGCGAAGGGGGAAAGGAAAAAGGCCACCTGGGCGTACAGGGGAGCAAACACAATCCCCCCTAAAAGGGCGTAGCCCACCAGGGTGGAGACCAGCCACAGGGGCAAGAAGGCCGGGGAAAGGGCCAGGCGCACATCCAAGAGGGGCGCCGGATGGCGGGCCTCGTAGGCCCAAAGCAGGAAGCCGGAAAGGAGGGCCAGGAGGAAAAAGCCCCCCACCCGCCAGGAGAAAAACCCCTCGCTCTCCAGGCGCTCCAGACCCTGGATGCCCAGGACCAGGCTTCCGAAGGTGAGGGCCACCAGGACCCCGCCCACCAGGTCCATCCGGGGCCGGCTGGAGGGCCGGGGCAGGACCGCCCCCGAGAGGAGCAAGACCCCCAGGATGCCGATGGGCACGTTAATCCAGAAGACCCAGTGCCAGGTGGCCCGCTCCACGATGAAGCCACCCAGGTTGGGCCCCAGAACGTTCCCCAGGGCAAAGACCCCCAGGATCTGCCCCAGGTAGGCCCCGCGCCGCTCCTCCGAGACCGCCACGCCCACGATGGCCTGGGCCACGGGGAAAAGCCCCCCCGCCCCCACCGCCTGGACCACCCGGGCGGCCACCAGCACCTCCAGGCTGGGGGAGAGGGCGGCCAGGGCGCTACCGGCGGCGAAAAGGCCCATGGAAAGGCCGTAAACCCGCCCGTAGCCCCATAGATCGGCCAGACGCCCCAGGATGGGCACGGCCACGGCATAGAACACGGAGTAGATGGAGAAGGCCAGGGTCACCCGGTCCACCCCGGTCCCCAGATCCTCGGCGATGGCGGGCAGGGCCGGGGCCAGGATGGCGTTGTCCAGGGCGCCCATGAAGACGCCCAGCATCAGGGCCAGGAGGAGCCTTCCCGTCATGGCCTCACCTCAAAAAGGCTCTGGGGTAGGGGCGTAGGGTCCAGCTTCAGGTACTCCACTTGGGCCAGCACCTTGCCGCTAGGGCTCAAGACCTCGTAGCGGAAGGGGAGGTGCCCCTTGGGGTTCAGGGTGATGCGCCAGGCGGCGGGCTGGCGCTCGTCCTTGGGCGGGTTCTTCTTGGCCAGCACAAAGGTCCAGAGGCCCTTTTCCTCCCGCACCTCCCGGATGAGGTAGTCCCGGGCCACCCCCTGGGGGTCGGTGAAAAGGAGCTGCAGGGGGTCCTCGGGAGGGGTGGCCTTGCCCTCCTGCCAGGGACCCTTGGGGGCGCGGCTCCAGGCCCTCTCCCCATCGCTCACCAGAGCGCTTCCCTTGAGGTATTCCGGCCCCTCCAGCCAGTCAATGCGCACCCAGGGGCGCCGGAAGGCTACCTGGTACACCACGGGGCCCTGGCGGGCCTGGGCCAGGTAGCCCTGGACCTTGCCGTGGGCCTCGAGGGCCTTCCAGACCTCCTCGGGACTGAGGGCCATGGCCAAGCCCAAGACCAGCACTGCGGCCAAACCTCTTCTCATGCGTCCTCCTCTGGGGGCAACCCCCTCACGAACACCCGGATCCAATCCCGGAGAAGGGCTTCCGCCTCGTAGCCCCCCAGGTGCTTGTCCAGCATGTAGGCCCCGTGGACCAGGGCGCTGAAAAGCCCCGCCAGGGAGCGCCCCTGGCCCGGAAAGCGGCTTTCAAAGAAAGACTCCAGATAGAGCATCTCCTGCCGCATGGCCTCCCGGGCCAGCCCCTGGGCCTCCTCCTCCCCACCCCGCCCCCCGTGGGCCGTGGCCAGGGCGGCCAGGGGCTCCACCCCCTCCCGGTAGGCCAGGGCGTAGCCCAAAAGGCGCTCCTCCAGGGGCCCGGGCCCCTCCAAGGCCGCCTGGGCCCGGGAGCGGGAGGCCTCCAAAAGGGCCTCCAGGAGGGCCCGCTTGCTGGGGAAGTGGTGGTAGAAGGCCCCCTTGGTGAGGCCCAGCTCCGCGGCCAGGGCGTCCAGGCGGGTGGCGGCGTAGCCCCGCTCCGCAAAGGCCCTGCGGGCGGCCTCGAGGATGCGGGACCGGGTGTCCATACCTACCAGTAGGTAGGGTCTCCGGGAAGGGCGCTGTAATCTCCCTCACCTTTGCCGGCCAGCCCTGCCCGCCCCAGGGCCAGCCGCACCGCCCGAAAGGCGGAAAGCACCACCGCGGGCACGCTCTGCCCGGGAAAGACCCCCTCCCCCACCCGGAAGGCATTGGGCAGAACCCGCACCCGGGGGAAGCGGAAGGGGTGGGTCTGGGGGTATCCCCCCACCCAGGCCCGGCCGGCAAAGCGGCGGTAGGTGCGGGGGGTGGCGGCGAAGAGGGGGGAAGCCTCCCCCAGCCCCGGCAAAAGAGCCTCCCCCAGGCGGAGGGCCAGGGCCTGCCACTGGGCCTTGAGCCGGGCATACTCCTCCCGGGAAAGCCCCTCCCAAAGGGCCAGGGGAGTATGGAGGGAAAGGGCGAAGACCGTCTTGCCCCCCTCGGGGCGCAGGGAGAGGAAGGCAAAGGGCCTCTCCCGGGCGTTCTGCCGGTAGTAGGGGGGCGGGGCCTCAAAGGGCAGGACCCCGTAGAGCACAAAAGCCCCCCAGGCGTCCTTGGGCACCCGCTGGGGAAGGCCCAGGAGGGGTTCGGGAGGGATGTTCAGGAAAAAGAGGTCCCCCGCCAAAACCTCCCGCTCCCCCCGCCGCCGCCCCCCGTAGGCCACCTCCACGGCCCGGGCCCGCCCCTCCCGGAGGAGAAGCCGCTCCACTTTGGCCTTGTAGCGCACCTCCAGCCCCTCGGCCAGGGCCTCCGCTACCCTCCCCATGCCTCCCGGCACCAGGGCCGGCCCCAGGTGGGGAAGGTCCAGGGCAAGGGCGGCGTAGAGGGCGTAGGAAGCCTGGGTCTGGGCGCTGATGAGGAGCTGGGCCTCCAAAAAGCGCAGGAAGTCGGGGTCCTGGGGAGCCCGGGCCTGGGGGCGGAGGAAGAGGTCGGGAAGGAGGGGCAGAAGGCGGGGAAAGAGGGGCAAAAGAAGGCCCAGCTCCTCTCCCTCAGGGGGCCAGGGAAGCCGGGGGGCCAGGTCCAGAAGCCGCTGGGCCCGGTCTTCCTGCCAGGCCCAGAAGGGCAGGACCTGGGGGCCGAAGAAGTCCCGCTGGGCCTCCCGCTCCGCCTCACGCCCCACGAGCCGCAGCAGGCGCCCCCGGGGCAGGAGGACCTCCATGAGGGGAAAGCCCGGAGGAAGGGGCGTAGCGGGAAGCCGCACCCCCAGGGCCTCGGCGGCCAGGGCCAGGGGCGCCCCCGGGGCCAGGCCGGAGAGGAGGGTGGCCCCCGCCTCAAAGCGGAAGCCCCTGTGGTAAAAGCTTCCCGCCAGGCCCCCGGGGTAGGTGTGGGCCTCGAGGACCACCACCTCCAGGCCCACCCCCTTAAGGAGGCGGGCCGCCACCAGCCCGCCAAAACCCGCTCCCACCACCACCGCCCGCACGGGGCCAGGCTACCCCGCCCCCGGGGGAAAGACCTGGTTCCAGGCCAGAATGTCCCGGCAAAGGGAGGAGAGGCCACCCTCATCCCTGGGGCCACGGGTTAGGCTTGGGCCATGACCGTTCTGGTCACGGGGGCCACGGGATACGTGGGGGGCAGGCTGGTGCCCAGGCTCCTGGAACGGGGCCACCGGGTGAGGGTCCTGGTGCGGGAGCCGGAGAGGCTTCTGGGGCGCCCCTGGGCAACCCAGGTGGAGATGGTGCGGGGAAGCTTGGAGGACAAGGAGGCCCTGCGCCAGGCCCTCCAGGGGGTGGAGGCCGCCTACTACCTGGTCCACGCCATGCTCTCCGAAAGGGACTTCGCCAGGGCGGAAGCCCACCAAGCCCAGACCTTCGCCCAAGCCGCCCGGGAAGCAGGCCTTAGGCATGTGATCTACCTGGGAGGGCTTTTGCCCAAGGAGGGGGAACCCTCCCCCCACCTGAAAAGCCGGGCCCGGGTGGGCGAAATCCTGCGGAGTGGCCTCCCCACCACGGAGTTCCGCGCCGGCCCCATCGTGGGCTCCGGGTCCGCCAGTTTTGAGATGGTCCGCTACCTCACCGAGCGCCTCCCCCTCATGCTGGCCCCCCGGTGGATCCTGAACCCCGTCTCCCCCATCGCCATCCGGGACGTCCTGGCCTACCTCCTCCTGGCCCTGGAGCAGGGGCCCTCGGGGGTGGTGGAGATCGGCGCCCCACCCCTCACCTTCAAGGCCATGATGGAAACCTACGCCGCGGTGCGGGGGCTTAGGCGGGTCATCCTGCCGGTGCCCGTCCTGGCCCCCCGGCTGGCCGCCCTCTGGGTGGGGCTCGTCACCCCCATCCCCAACCGCCTGGCCCTGCCCCTGGTGGAGGGCATCCTCCACCCCCTGGTGGCGGACACGGCCAGGGCCAGACATCTCTTTCCCCAGGTGGACCCCATCCCCTACCGCCAGGCGGTGGAGCTGGCCCTGGAACGCATCGCCGCCGGCACGGTGGAAACCCGCTGGTCGGGGGCCCTGTTTGGGCAGCGCTACTTCCTGGAGGACTGGGAAGGGGTAATCCGGGAGGTACGAAGCCGCTGGGTGAAGGCCCCGCCGGAGGCCGTCTTCCGGGTGTTCACCGCCCTGGGTGGGGAACGGGGATGGCCGGTGTGGGGCTGGGCCTGGGCCTTAAGGGGGCTTCTGGACCGGCTGGTGGGCGGCCCGGGCCTGCGCCGGGGCCGCCGGCACCCCACGGAGCTCCTTCCGGGAGAGGCCCTGGACTTCTGGCGGGTGGAGGCGGTGGACTGCACCCCTGAGGGAGCCCACCTGCGCCTCAGGGCGGAGATGCGGCTTCCCGGCAAGGCCTGGCTGGAGTGGCAGGCCCTGCCGGAGGGGGAGGGAACCCGCCTGGTCCAGACCGCCTACTTCGCCCCCTTAGGCCTCACCGGCTTCCTCTACTGGTGGCTCCTCTACCCCCTCCACCGGCGCATCTTCAGCGACCTGGCCCAAGCCATCGCCAAGGAGGCAGAGGCCGCCCAAGCCAGGCCTCCAGGGCTAAGGCATGGGGAAGGGTGAGGGCGAAGACCGCCCCCATGTAGGCGGCCAGGGGGTCCTGGAAGCGGGGGTAGAGGAGCAGGGCCAGGAGCAGGGCCCCCAGGGTGGCCCCGTAAATGGAAGCCCAGTCCCGCCCCCGCACGCCCACCAGGCGGAGGCTTTCCAGGCTGTGCTGCAGGAGGAAGTAGCCCGCCAGGCTGGCATAGGGGTGGGCCAGGAAGGCCACCAGGGCCAGGGCCAGGGTGTCCAGCCAAAGCCTGAGGGGAGCGGGGCACCAGAGGGCCACGGCCAGGAGGAAAAGAAGGGCTACCAAGGCCCCCTCCTGGGGCAAGGCCCAGCCCCCGGCAAAGGCCTGCAGGAAGGGAAGGATGGCCTCCCGATGGAAGAGGAAGGGAAAGAGGAGGACCACCCCCGCCCTGAGGTAGCCAAGCCCCCCCTTCCCCTCCACCCGGCCCCAGTGGAGGAGGGCCAGGAGAAGGAAGGCCAGAAGCCCCAAGGGAGGCAGGGCTAGGAGCAGGAGGAGGGGGAAGGCGGCCAGAAGCAGGTACAGGGCCACGAAGGGCCCCAGGGGCCAGCCGAGCCGCCTGGCCACCAGGAGGTCCGCCGCCCCGTGGGGAAGGCCCAGGACCAGGGCGGAAAGGAGCAGAAGGACTAGGGCCCATCCTTGCGGGAGGAGGGCAAGGGGCAGGAGGTAGAGGCTGGGCATGCCCTCAGGTTGGTCCTGGAGGTCCGGGGCAGAGTGTGGCGTGGTGTACACAAGTTGTACAAGTGTTGTGTAGACAAAGGTGGCCATCCCCCCCAAGGCTCTAAATGGGAAGCGGGTAAAGCCCCAGGTGGGCAGCCTCTGAGGGAGGTTAGCCATGCGGGAAATGCCGGTTCTGAGCTTTGGAGAGTACTGGTTGGTCTTCAACATGCTCTCCCTGACCATCGCCGGGATGCTGGCCGCCTTCGTCTTCTTCCTCCTGGCGCGAAGCTATGTGGCCCCTCGGTACCACATCGCCCTCTACCTCTCCGCCCTCATCGTCTTCATCGCCGGGTACCACTACCTGCGCATCTTTGAGAGCTGGGTGGGGGCCTACCAGCTACAGGAGGGCTCCTACGTCCCCACGGGGAAGCCCTTCAACGACTTCTACCGCTACGCCGACTGGATCCTCACCGTGCCCCTCCTCCTCCTGGAGCTCATCCTGGTCCTAGGCCTCAGCACGGCCCGGACCTGGAACCTGAGCCTTAAGCTGGTCGTGGCCTCCCTTCTGATGCTGGGCCTGGGGTACGTGGGGGAGGTCAACACGGAGCCCGGGCCCCGCACCCTTTGGGGAGTCCTCTCCACCATTCCCTTCGCCTACATCCTCTACGTGCTCTGGGTGGAGCTGGGCCAGGCCATACGGGAAGGCAAGTATGGGGCGCGGGTGCTGGAGCTCCTTAACGCCACCCGTCTGGTCCTCCTGATGTCCTGGGGGTTCTACCCCATCGCCTATGCCCTGGGCACCTGGCTTCCTGGGGGCGCGGCCCAGGAGGTGGCCATCCAGGTGGGGTACAGCCTGGCCGACCTCATCGCCAAGCCCATCTACGGCCTCCTGGTCTTCGCCATTGCCCGGGCTAAGAGCCTCGAGGAGGGTTTCGGCGTGGAGGCCAAGGCCGCCTGAAGCCGAGGGCTGCCCGCCTGGGGGGTATACCCCCCTTTTTCGTTGTGGACCACAAAGGCCTGGTGAAAGGGGGAATAGCCTGTGGCCATGCGGGTCCTGATCCTGGGGGCCACGGGAGGCTTGGGTAGCGCCCTAGCCCGGAGCCTAAAGGGGCACGAGCTCTTCCTTGCGGCCCGCTCCCAAGGGGCCCTTTGGGCCCTGGCCGAGGAGGTGGGGGGTAAGCCCCTCCCCGTCCAGCTGGAGGACGAGCTGGAGGTCCAGGCCCTCATGGAGGAGGTGGACGGGGTGGACCTCCTCCTCCACGCGGTGGGCCGGGCCGGCAGGGCCCCGGTGCGGGAACTGGGGCGGGACCTCCTGGAGGGCATGCTCCTCTCCCACCTCCTCACCGCCGCCCTGGTCTTGAAGCACGTCCGGTTCCGCCCGGGGGCCCGGGCGGTCTTCTTCGGCGCCTATCCCGCCTACGTGCGGGTGCCGGGCTTCGCCGCCTATGCCGCGGCCAAGGCCGCTCTGGAGGCCTACCTGGAGACCGCCCGGAAGGAGCTGAGGCGGGAAGGCGTCCACCTGGTGGTGGTGCGGCTACCGGCGGTGGCCACGGGGCTTTGGGCCCCCCTGGGCGGGCCTCCTAAGGGGGCTTTGGCCCCCATGGAGGCGGCAAAGCGGGTGCTGGAAGGGGTGCTCCGGGAACCGCCCCCGGAAACCCTGGAGCTCTGAGGGCAGGAGGCCATGACGGACACCCAGAGGGAGCAAAAGCAAAACCACCCCTACAAGGCCTTCTTCTATCCCATGCGCCTGGCCCTCCTTTCCGCCGGGGAAAACTTCATGCCCCTGGCCTGGTGGACCCCGGTCTCCAAAAACCCCTTCCGCTTCCTCCTGGCCATGGACCGGGAGAACCACACCCTGGGGCTTCTGCGCACCCTGGGGGAAGGGGCCCTCTCCTTCCTGCCCTGGGAGGAGCGGGAGTGGGTGGTGCGGGCGGGGTACCTTTCGGGGCGCCGGGTGGACAAGGGGAAGCGGCTTGGGGTGGCCCTGCGGCCCGCCCGGAGGCTGGCCCACACCTGGGTGCCCGAGAAGGCCCTGGCGGTGTACGAGCTCAAGGTGACGGAATGGCCCACGGACGGGGACCACGCCCCCTTTCTCGGGGACGTGGTCCACGTGGAAGGTAGCCGCGAGGCCAAGGAGCGGCCCATCCTGTTCCTGGGCTTCCGCGACTTCGCCACACTGGGCGAGCGCTGGAGGTTCCGGCCATGAGGCGGCTTCTGCCCTTCCTCCTGCCCCTTCTGGCCCTGGCCCAGGCCCCCCTGGCCGTGGAGGGGGAGGCCCGCTACCGAGGGTACTACCCCCTGGGGAGTTGGGAGGGGCGCAACCCCACGGCCCGGGGGGAGGTGGTCTGGCAGGGGGAAGAGGCCTCCGGCAGGGTGTGCCTGGAGCAGGAGGCCTGGGACTCCGGCAACGCCGAGCGGGACAAGAAGGCCCGGGAGATCCTGAGGGTCAAGGACTTCCCCAGGGCCTGCCTCTACCCCCGGGTGGCCCGCCTCGAGGGTACCCGGTTCGTGGTGGAAGGCGAGCTGGAGCTTGCGGGCAGGAGGCGGGCTGTGCGCATAGAGGGCGAGCTCCTGGAGGTCCCTGGGGGCTACCGCTTCCGGGGTAACTTCCGCACCCGCTTCTCCGAGTGGGGACTGGAAAGGCCCCGCTTCCTCTTCCTGGAGGTGCGGGACGAGGCGGAGGTCTATCTGGAAGCCCAGGTGCGCCGCCAGAATGTCCGCTAAGGCCCCTACCCCACCCCTCCGCCTGGGCTACCCCTGCGAGAACCTCACCCTGAAGGCCAGCACCAACCACACCCTCCGCCTGGCCTCCCTCAGGGAGGAGCGGGTCCAGGAAAAGGTGGGGCAAAACCTCCTGGACCTGGAGAGGATCCTCCGCTGGAACCCGGAACACGGCTTTGGCCTCTTCCGCATCGGGCAACACCTCATCCCCTTCGCCTCCCACCCCCTCTTCCCCTACGACTGGGAGAAGGCCCACGGGGAGGAATTGTCCCGCCTGGGGGCCCTGGCGAGGGCTCTGGGCCAGCGCCTTTCCTTCCACCCCGGGCAGTACGTGAACCCGGGAAGCCCTGACCCCAAGGTGGTGGAGCGCTCCCTGGCGGAACTCCGCTACTCCGCCCGGGCCCTCTCCCTTCTGGGCGCCGAAGACGGCGTCCTGGTCCTCCATCTGGGAGGGGTGTACGGGGACCGGGAGAGCACCCTCCGCCGCTTCGTGGAAAACCTGCGGGGAGAAGGGGAGGTGCTCCGCTACCTGGCCCTGGAGAACGACGAGCGGCTTTGGGGGGTGGAGGAGGCCCTTAAGGCGGCCGAGGCCCTGGGGGCCCGGGTGGTGGTGGACACCCTGCACCACGCCCTGAACCCGGGGAGGCTCTCCCTGGAGGAGGCCCTCCGCCTGGCCTTGGCCACCTGGTCCGGCCGGCCCAAGGTGCACCTGGCCAGCCAGGCCCCCGGCAAGCGCCCGGGGGCCCACGCCTTCCGGGTAGCCCCGGAGGACTGGGAAAGGCTCCTCCTGGCCCTGCCCGGCCCCGCGGACATCATGGTGGAGGCCAAGGGCAAGGAGCAGGGCATACCCTTCTCCCTGGCCAAGAACCCCACCTGACGAAGAGGGCTCTTTCGGCTTCTGTGCAGGCCCTAGGGCATCTATCCTGGGACAAACCTCCCGGATACCTGTGTTATGGTGCAAGCAGGGGTAAGGAGGTGAGAGGTGATACCCGCCTTTAGAAGCGCACAAAACCCGAGCCAGTGGGCCCTGGAGTTCATCCGGCTGGTCATGCTCCTCCTCTGCCTGGTGGGCTGGGTGATGTACCCGGTGGAGCTTCTCCTTCTGGACCACTGGACGGAGAGCTGGCAGAGCAAGATCCCCTTCCTGGTAGCCGTTCCCGGCTTCCTCTTCACCCTCTGGGTCCTCTTTGACCGGAAGACCCCCTGGGTGCGCTGGGCCTTCATCCTCACCATGTGGGCCTCCGTGCTCACCGGGGTCCTGGGGGCCTACTTCCACCTCCTCTGGAACTTTGAGGGGGAGGTGGCCTGGGAGTTTGAGGCGGCCATGGAGGCCATGGCGGGAAGCCGACCGGTGCTGGCGGCCCTGGCCTTCACCCACATGGGGGTGACGGGGCTTCTCGCCATCTACCGGGCCAGGTAGGAGGTGCGGCATGATTGAGGCCCTGATCAAGGCCAAGACCGAGGAGGAACGGCTTCTTGAGTTCCTGCGGGCCACCTTTCTCCTGATCGCCATGGTGGGCTTCGCCTTCTACGGTATGGAGCACTGGGTGCTGGACCACTGGACGGAAGCCTGGCAGAGCCGCCTGCCCTTCTACGTCTCCCTGGTGGGCTTCCCCCTCACCCTGCTGATGTTCTTCCACCGGGGCAAGTGGGTGCGCTACCCCTTCCTCCTCTGGATGCTGGTGAGCGTGGTGACCGGGGTGGCCGGGGCCTATTTCCACCTCCTCTGGAACGCCCAGGACGCGGAGGTAAGCCTGTGGAGCCTGAAGGGCTTCCTCGAGGCCTTTGAGGGAAGCCGGCCGGTGCTGGCGGCCTTGGCCCACACCCATGTGGGGGCCGTGGCCTTTGTCGTGGGGATCACCATACGGGACTAGGGAGGTAGGCCATGCGGAAAGGGATGCTCTGGTTTTTGCTTCTGGTTCTAGGTACAGCCTTGGCCCAGGCCCCCAAGGTGGACGGCAAGATCGCCTCGGGGGAGTACGCCAAAAGCTTCAAGCACGAGAAGAGCGGCTTCACCCTCTACTGGAGCGTGGTGGGGGACACCCTCTACCTGGCCCTGGAGGGGGAGAGCAAGGGTTGGATTGGTATCGGCTTCCTGGCGGAGAAGACCGACAAAAAGAAGGGCGGCGACCAGTACCTCTTCTACATGGAAGGGGGCAAGCTGGTGGCCCTGGACATGTACCAGACCAAGCGCACCGGGGCCCCGGTGACGGACGACAAGGAAGGGGGCAAGAACTCCCTCCTCTCCGCCGCCGCCACCTATGAGGGGGAAAAGTGGACGGTGGAGTTTTCCCGGAAGCTCAAGACCGGCGAGCCCACGGACGTGGACATCACCCCCGGGCGCAAGCTGATTGTGATGCTGGCCCACGCGGAGAAAATGGACCCCAAGGAGGAGCATAAGAAGACCGAGCGCTGGTACCTGGAGGACTTCACCTTCTAGGAGGCAGCTTTCTGGGACCCTGGGTTTGCCCAGGGTCCCTTTTGTTGCACCCCGGCTTATACCCTTGACTTTTATAGGCTCATGGGTACCATAAGGGGCATGGAGCGGACAGCGCGCCCCCAACCCCTGCCCCTCCTCCTCTTCGCCCTCCTGGCCTCGGGGCTTTCCTATGCCGTCCATCTGGCTTCGGGAACCCGGCTCGTTTTGGCCTTCTGGGTGGCGGTCCTCCTGGGCTTAGCCCTCTTCCACGCCAAGTTCGGCTTCGCCTCCGGCTTCCGCCGCTTCCTCCTCACCGGGGAAAGCCGCCTTCTCAGGGCCCACTTCCTCCTCTTTGCCCTCACCGCCCTCCTCTTCTTCCCCTTCCTGGTCCAGGGGGAGGCCTTCGGCCAGGCGGTCCAGGGCTTCGTGGTGCCCCTGGGGGTGGCCCTGGCGGTGGGGGCCTTCCTCTTCGGGGTCGGCATGCAACTGGGGGACGGGTGCGCCTCGGGCACCCTCTACCACACGGGTAGCGGGGACACCCGCGGGGTCCTGGTCCTTTTGGGCTTCATGGTGGGCTCCCTCCTCGGGGTCTACCACCTGCCCTTCTGGCAGGGCCTCCCCGCGGTGGCCCCGGGAAGCGCCCTCACCTGGTTTCCCTCCCCCTACCTGGGGCTTTGCCTCTGGCTCGGGCTTCTGGGAGGGCTCTACCTGGGGGTCTCCTGGGTGGAAAGGCGGCGCCGGGGGAGCCTCGAGCCCCTCTTCCGGTGCGAGGCCACCCACCCCCTCCTGGGCCCCTGGAGCCTGGCGGGGGGCGCGGTGGTGCTGGCCCTGGGAAGCCTGGCCATCCTCCTCCTCCTGGGCCGGCCCTGGGGGGTGACCGCGGCCTTCGCCCTCTGGGGGGGCAAGCTGGCCCAGGCCCTGGGGGTTCCCGTGCTGGACTGGGCCTTCTTCCACAACCCCGCCTTCGCTGAGCGCCTCCAGCAAAGCGTCCTCCAGGACGCCACCAGCGTCACCAACTTCGGCCTCTTCCTGGGGGCCTTCCTGGGGGCGGCCCTGGGCGGGGCCTTCCGGCTCAAGGACCTGCGGCAGATCCCCTGGACCACCCACCTGGGGGTCTTCCTGGGCGGGGTGCTCATGGGCTACGGGGCCCGGCTTTCGGGGGGGTGCAACATCGGGGCCTACCTGGGGGGCACCGCCTCCTTCAGCCTTCACGGGCCCCTCTGGGGGGTCTTCGCCCTCCTGGGCACGGCCCTGGGGGTGCGCCTCCGCCCCGCCTGCCGGCTGGAGAACGAGGGGGCAGGGCAGAGGCACGCCCCTAGCACCTGAGGTAGCCGGGCAGGACCTCCTCCAGGGCCCTGGGGGCCGGGAGGAGGTCCTTTAAGGCCTCGGGGAAGGGGGCGGTGTTCCCGGCCTTGAGCATGCGGTACTGGTCCAGGGTGATGGGGGCAAAGGGCAGGGGGGAAAGGAGGGGCACCAGGCGGTCCATGAGCCAAAGGGGCAGGGGCAGGAAGGGCTTCCTTCGGCCCAGGACCGCCATGACCACCTCCAGGAGCTGGCGGAAGGTGTACTCCTTGGGCCCCACCAGGTCAAAGGTGCCCCGAAGACCCCGCTCCAGGGCGCCGGCAAAGGCCTCGGCCACGTCCCCCACATAGACCGGGCGGAAGGGAAAGCTCCCGTCCCCGATGAGGGGGACAAAGGGCAGGGGGGCGCAGACCAGCCCCTTGAGGACCTGGCCAAAGAACTCATCCCCCGGGCCGAAGATGAGGCTGGGGCGGAAGATGGTCCAGGCCAGGCCGCTTTCCCGCACCAGGGCCTCCCCCTCCGCCTTGGTCTCGTGGTAGCGGCTTCCCGTGCCCTTCCCCACCCCCAGGGCGGACATGTGGAGGAGGCGCTCCACCCCGGCTCGGCGCATGCCCTGGAGGAGGTTTTTCACCCCCTCCACGTGCACCGCCCGGAAGGTCTGGCCCCGTTCGCGGATGATGCCCGCCAGGTAGATGGCGGCCTCCACCCCAGCAAGGTCCGGCACCTCCCGGGTGATGTCCCCCTCCACGAAAACGGCCCCCGCGGGCAGGTCCCGGGGGGTGCGGGCCAGAACCAGGGGGGTGTGCCCCCCCTGGAGGAGGCGGCGCACCAGGGCCTGGCCCACGAAGCCCGTGCCCCCTACCACGAAGACCCGCATCAGGCGGCTTCCAAGACGCCCTGGGCCTCCCGCTCCAGGGCCGAGAGGTCCAGGAGGTAGACCTTGCGGTAGGCGGTGGCGATGAGGCCCTCCTGGCGGAGGTCGGAGAGGATCTTGGAGACCGACTCCCGGGTGGAGGCGGTGGCGTCGGCAATCTCCTCGTGGGAGGCGGTCACGTAGAGGCCCTGGGCGTCCCGGAAGGAGGCGGGGGTATCCGCCAGGAAGAGGAGGTAGCGGGCGATGCGGGCCCGGAGCTCCCCGGTCTGCAGGTGGGTCTCGTAGGCCTGCACCCGGCGCATCTGCCGCGCCAGGTTGCGGGCCACCTGGTGGAGCTCCTCGTGGGACATGGCCTTGGGGTCATACCCCCGCACCACCCCGTCGGTGAGGGCCTCGGCGGCGTAGCGGTAGCGCTTGCCCTCCAGGGCCTCCTCCCCGAAGAAGTCCCCCGGGAGCACGTGGCGCAGGGTGAGGGTGCGCCCGTCGGGCAAAAGCTCCACAATGCGCACCAGGCCCTCCTCGAGGCGGTACAGGGTGTCCGCCCGATCCCCGGCCAGATAGACCACTTCCTTACGTGCAATCCGCTTCATGCTTCCCCCTTTTGCCCCATCTCCAGCAGCCTAGGCAGTTCCTCCAGGCTCTCTGCGTACACCGCTCCTAAGCGCTCCGCCTCCTCCCGGGAGGCCCCCGGTCCCCCCAGGACCACCAGGGGGGCCAGGTCCTTGAAGGCCCCTGTGGGCAGGGCCTGGAGGCACTCGGAAAGGAGGGCGGAGAGCACCACCCCCTTGGCCCCCACCTGGTGGACCATGGTCCGCAGGTCCTGAAGCGGGGTGTCGGGGCCCAGGTACATGGCGGCAAAGCCCCGGCGTCGGAGCACGTAGGCCGCCAGCATGGCCCCAAGTTCGTGCCGCTCCCCTGGGGGCGTGGTGACCAGGACCGCCTGGCTCCTGGGGTAGCCCGCCAGGTCCAGAAGCTCGTGGAGGCGGGCCCTGAGGAACTGGGTGGCCAGGTGCTCCTGGGCCACGCTCACCTCCCCCCGGTGCCAGGCCTCGCCGATCTCCCGCAGGACCCGGGCCACCAGGGTCTGGGTGGTCCCCTCCGGCCCCAAGAGGCGGACCCCCTGGCGGAAAAGGGCCTCCGCCTGGGAGAGGTCAGCCCGCAACAGGGCCTCCTTGAGGGCCTGGGCCAGCCCCTCGGGGCGGGCCTCCTGGGCCAGGTAGCGCCGGATGGCCGCCTGGGGAGTGGCCCCTTCCTCCAGCCAGCGCCGGATGAGCTTAAGGGCCTCCACCTCCTCCTCCCGGTAGAGGCGGTGGCCCCCTGGGGTGCGCTCCGGGCGCGGGAAGCCGTAGCGCCGCTCCCACTGCCGCAGCACCTCGGCGGAAAGGCCGGTCATGGCCTCCACCTCCGCGATGGTGTACACCCCAGGCCGGGTCATGCCTCCAGGGTAGCCGACTGAACAACTATTGTCAAGTTCTTGTACAACCTGGGGAAGTGTAGGCGGGACAAAAGTCCCCAAACCGTGTTAGGATGAACGTAGAAAGTATATGGAACCCGACTGGAAAGCCCTGGCAGGGATCATCCGCCGCTATTCCACCACCTTTTACCTGGGGAGCCTTCTCTTCCCCAAGGAGGAGCGCAAGGGGGCCTGGGCCGTCTACGCCGCCTGCCGCTTGGGGGACGAAGCGGTGGACGGTCCCGCCGGGGGCCCGGAGGCCCTTCGGGCCTGGTGGCAGGGGGTGGAGCGGGCCTACCGCGGCCGGCCCCTGGAGGCCTGGGAGAAGGGCCTGGCCTGGGCTCTAGCCCGCTGGCCCATCCCCCAGGAGGCCTTTTGGGACATGCGGGAGGGGTTCCTCACCGACCTGGGCCCTGTGCGCCTGCAAAGCGAGGCCGAGCTCATGGAGTACTGCTACCGGGTGGCGGGCACCGTGGGCCGGATGATCGCCCCCATCGCCGGCGGAGGCCCCGAGGTGGAGGAGAAGGCCGTGCGCCTGGGCCAGGCCATGCAACTCACCAACATCCTCCGGGACGTGGGGGAGGACCTGGAAAGGGACCGGCTCTACCTGCCCCGGGAGCTTTTGGAGCGCTTCGCCATCTCCCTGGCCGACCTCCAGGAGGGCCGCCTCACCCCGGGGTACCGGGCCCTCATGGCCCACCTCGAGGCCAAGGCGCGAACCCTCTATCGCGAGGGGCTTTCCGGCCTTTCCGGCCTCAAGGTGGGGCGGGGAGCCATCGCCCTGGCCGCCCTGCAGTACCAGGGCATCCTGGACAAGCTACGGCTTTCCGGCTACGACAACCTGGGCAAGCGCGCCCACCTCAAGGCCTGGGAGCGGCTCAAGCTCCTCCCCCAGGCCCTCTGGATGGCACGAACCGGGTTCCAGGCCACGGAAACCCCGGCGCCGGGCCCCTAGCCTGGCCCCATGTACCTGGTCTGGCACCGCGCCGACCTGCGCCTTTCCGACCATCCCGCCCTGCTGGAAGCCCTGCAGAGGGGGCCCGTGGTGGGCCTGGTGGTCCTGGACTCCGCCAACCTGGAGACCAGCCCCAGGCGGCGGGCCTGGTTTTTGGAAAACGTGCGGGCCCTGCGCACAGCCTACCGGGCCCTGGGCGGGGCCCTTTGGGTCCTGGCCGGCCCCCCCTGGGAGCGGGTGCCCGAGGCGGCCAGGCGGCTTAGGGCCAGGGCGGTCTTCGCCCTGAGGAGCTACACCCCCTACGGCCGCTACCGGGACGAGCGGGTGCGGGAGGCCCTGCCCGTTCCCCTCCATCTTCTCCCTGCCCCTCACCTGATTCCCCCCGACCTCCCCCGGGCCTACCGGGTCTACACCCCCTTCAGCCGCCACTTCCAGGGGGCCGAGCCCCCCCTCCCGCCCCCCGAGGGCCTGCCCCGGGCCGAGGAGGAGGGGGAGATTCCCCAGGAGGCCTCCGAGGTGCCCCTGCCCGAACCCGGGGAGAAGGCGGCCCGGGCCCGGCTTTTCGCCTTCCTGGAAGAAGGGCTTACCCACTACGCAAAGAGGCGGGACCGGCTGGATGGGGAGGGGGGCTCGAGGCTCTCCCCCTACTTCACCCTGGGGGTCCTCTCCCCCCGGGAGGCCGCCTGGGAGGCCCTGAAGCGGGGGGGAGAGGGGGCGAGGAAGTGGGTGGCCGAGCTCCTCTGGCGGGACTTCTCCTACCACCTCCTCTACCACTTTCCCTGGATGCGGGAAAGGGCCCTGGACGGCCGCTTTGAGGCCCTGCCCTGGAACCAGGACGAGGCCCTTTTCCAGGCCTGGCTTTACGGCAAAACCGGGGTGCCCCTGGTGGACGCCGCCATGCGGGAGCTCTGGCAGACGGGCTTTCTCTCCAACCGGGGGCGCATGGCCGTGGCCCAGTTCGCCGTGAAGTACCTCCTCCTGCCCTGGAG
Source organism: Thermus igniterrae ATCC 700962 (assembly GCF_000376265.1). Taxonomy (GTDB): domain Bacteria; phylum Deinococcota; class Deinococci; order Deinococcales; family Thermaceae; genus Thermus; species Thermus igniterrae. Next base: position 83,804 of record NZ_AQWU01000074.1, on the reverse strand, counting down.
GCGGGCCGAGGCCGCCTTCAAGGCCCTCCTCCTGGACGGGGACACCCCCCAGAACCTTCAGGGGTGGCAGTGGGCGGGAGGGCTTGGGGTGGACGCCGCCCCCTACTTCCGGGTCTTCAACCTGGTGGAACAGGGCAGGCGCCACGACCCCGAGGGGAGATGGCTTCGGCGCTGGGCCCCGAAATACGCCTCCTACGAGCCCCAGGACCCCGTGGTGGACCTGGAGCAGAGCAGGCGGCGCTACCTGGCCCTGGCCCAGGGCCTCGTGCGAGGGTAGCCTGGCCCACAGGGCCCTTCGCCCTGGAAGCCCTGGGGGGTATCCTGGAACCATGACGGCCACCCTGGACCTGAAAGCCGCTCTCCCCCAGCTCAGACGCCTGCGGGAAGCCCCCCTGGAGGTGCTCTTGGCCTGGGGGAAGGGCCATGCCCGCCTCCGCCTGCCCGTACCCGGGATGCCCCTCTTCCTGGTCTTTGACCCCGAGGGGGTGGAGCGGGTCCTCCTGGGGGAGGAGAACAAGGCCACCTTCCAGTACCGGGAGCTCTCCCGCCTCACGGGGCGGGGCCTCCTCACCGACTGGGGGGAAGGCTGGAAGAGGGCGCGCCGGGCCCTCAAGGACCCCTTCCTTCCCCGGGCGGTGGCGGGGTACCGGAAGGCCTGGGAGGAGGAGGCCAGGGCCTTCTTCGGGGCCTGGAAGGAGGGGGAGCGGCGGGACCTGGACAAGGAGATGCTCCACCTGTCCCTCAGGCTCCTGGGGCAGGCCCTTTGGCAGCGTCCCCTCCCCGAGGCCCTGGCCGAGCGGGCCCTTTCCGCCTTGGAAAGGATCATCGCCCGCACGCAAAACCCCCTGGCCCGGCTGGACCTCCTGGGGGAGTGGCGCTTCCAGAAGGACAAGGGGGCCCTGGAGAAGGAGGCCGAGGCCCTCCTCCAGGTCCCCCCCCTCTCCGCCCTGCCCCGGCCAAGGGCCATGGCCGAGGCCAAGACCCTGCTGGTGGCCGGGCACGAGACCGTGGCCAGCGCCCTCACCTGGAGCCTCTTCCTCCTCTCCCGCAGGCCGGACTGGCAGGGGTTGGTGGCCCAAAGCTTCCCCCACGCCTTGGCCGCCTTCCAGGAGGCCCTCAGGCTCTACCCCCCGGCCTGGATCCTCACCCGCAGGGCCGAGACCCCCCTGGACCTGGGGGGAGACCGGGTCCCCCGGGGGGCCACGGTGGTCCTCTCCCCCTACGTGACCCAGCGGCTCCACTTCCCCGAGGGGGAGGCCTTCCGGCCCGAGCGCTTCCTGGAGGAGAGGGGAACCCCGTCAGGGCGCTACTTCCCCTTCGGCCTGGGGAAAAGGCTCTGCCTGGGGCGGGACTTCGCCCTCTTGGAGGGGCCCATCGTGCTTCAGGCCTTCTTCCGGCGCTTCCGCCTCTCTCCCCTCCCCGAGCCCAAGGTGCACGCCGGGGTCACCCTCAGGCCCGAGGGGGGCCTTTGGGCCCCACTGGAGGCCGCATGACCTACCTGGAGTTCCACCTGGTCTTCCTCCTGCCCCCCCTCTTCCTCCTCCTCCTCTGGGCCAGGCCCAGGCCCCCCAGGCTCTGGGCCTACCTCCTGATGCCCCTCATCGCCCTCCTCTACACCACCCCCTGGGACAACTACCTGGTGTGGAAGGGGGTCTGGGGCTACCCCGAGGGCCGGGTCCTCCTCCGCCTGGGCTATGTGCCCCTGGAGGAGTACCTCTTCTTCCTCCTGCAACCCCTCCTCACCGGGGCCTTCCTCCTGCGCCTGGCCCATAGGCCCCCGGCCCCGGGACCCGGCCTGGCCCGGGTGGTGGGGGGAGGGGTGTGGCTCCTCCTGGCCGCCCTGGGGGTGATGCTCCTGGCCCTGGGGGGGCCTTACCTCTACCTGGGCCTCATCCTGGCCTACTTCGCCCCGGTCTTCGTCCTGCAGTGGGCCTTCGGCGGCGACCTCCTTTGGGCCTGGCGGGGGCCTTTCCTCCTGGGGGTGAGCCTCCCCACCCTCTACCTTTGGGCCGCGGACTTCTGGGCCATCACCCGGGAGGGCATCTGGTGGATTGCCCCGGAGTACACCCTGGGCTATGGGGTGCTGGGACTACCTCTGGAGGAGATGGTGTTCTTCCTCTTCACCAACCTGGCGGTGGTCCAGGGACTGCTCCTGGCCTGGCATCCCGAGGCCCTGAGGCGCCTGCGATGAGGCTTTCCCCTGAGCGCCCCGCCGCCCGCCTCCTCAGGTTTTTTGTGGAGGGCCTCCTCCTCCTGAGCCTCAAAGGAAGCCTGCGGGGGGTTTACCTGCGGGGAGAGGTCCCCCCGGGACCCCTGGTGCTGGCCATGAACCACCACGGGTTTTACGACGGCCACCTGGTGTGGTTCTTAGGCAAACTCCGGGGAAAGCCCGTGAGCCTCCTGGTGGCGGAGGAGAACCTGAAGGCCTTTCCCGTGCTGGCCCTGGCGGGGGCCCTCGAGGCCCCCCGGGTACGGGAGGCCCTGAGGCGGCTTGGACGGGGGGAGTGGGTGGCGGTGTTTCCCGAGGGGGAGATGCGCTACCCAGGCCCCTTGGGCCCCCTGCGCCCCGGGGCGAGGTGGCTGGCCGAGCGGGCAAGGGTCCCCCTCCTCCCCGTGGCCTGCCGGGTGGTCCTGAGGGGGTTTGAACACCCCGAGGCCTTCCTCTGGGCAGGAAGGCCCCTGTCCCCCGGGGAGGACCTAGGGGAGGCCCTGGGAGGGCTTCTGGCCCGGCTGGACGCCCTCCTGGCCCAGACCCACCCCCGGGAGGTCCCCGAGGGGTTCCGGGAGGTCCTCAAGGGGCGGCGGAGCCTGGAGGAGCGGGTGCGCCCTCTGGTGGAAGCCCTGAGGCGGGTATGACCGGGGACTTCTTCTTCGGCGTCCTCCTCTTCCTCCTCCTGCGGTGGTTCACCCTCCTCTACAACCTTCTCCGCTTCCCCCAGCTCCTGCCCGCCCCCACCCCCCCTGGGGCCAGGGTCTCCATCCTGGTGCCCGCCCGCAACGAGGCGGAAAACCTAAGGCGCACCCTTCCCTCCCTCCTCCGCCAGGGGGCCCTGGAGGTCCTGGTCCTGGACGACGGCTCCCAGGACGGCACCGCCCAGGTGGCCGAGGCCGTGGCCGGGGGGCACCCGGGCTTCCGCCTCCTCCGGGGCCGCCCCCTCCCCCCGGGCTGGAGGGGGAAGAACTGGGCCTGCTGGCAGCTGGCCCAGGAGGCCAAAGGGGAGGTCCTGGTCTTCACCGACGCCGACGTGTACTGGCAGGAGGGGGCCCTGGGGGGATTGCTGGCGGCCTTGGAGGGAAAGGAACTGGTCTCCGCCCTCCCGCGGCAAGAGCCGGGCAAGGACCTGGGCACGGCCGGGGTGGTGCCCTTCGTCATGGGGGGACTCTTCTCCTTCCTGCCCCATCCCCTTCTGGAAGCCCTGCGGGTGGCCAACGGCCAGGTGCTGGCCTTTTCCCGGGAGGCCTACTTCCGCCTAGGGGGGCACCGGGCGGTGCGGGAGGAGATCCTGGAGGACGTGGCCCTGGCCCGGAAGGTCCCAGGCTACCGCCTGGTCCTGGGCACCCGCCTCTTCCGGGTGCGGATGTACCCCAGCTACCCCGAGGCCGTGGCCGGGTTCGGCAAAAACTTCCTGGAAATCCACCTGAAAAACCCTGCCGTCCTCCTGGGCTCCGCCTTCTACCACCTGGCCCTCTACACCCTGCCCTGGGCCTTTGGCCGGCCGGAGCTGGGGCTTTTGGGCCTGGGGGAGCGCCTCCTGGTGCAGGTGGCCCTGGGGGGTCCTGCGTGGCCCGCCCTCCTCACCCCCCTGGCCCCCCTTCTCCTCTTGCCCGTCTACCTGCGGGCCCTTTTGCCCGGCAAGCGCTGGAAGGGCCGGGTGCTCTAGGCCCGTGTGTGGGCCACGCTCAACTTGCAAAGGACCCAAGCCCGGTAAACTTCTCCCATGCGCGCCATCGTCATTGGCAGTGGGGTGGGTGGGCTTTCCGCGGCCATCCGCCTGGCGGCCATGGGCCTGGAGGTCCTGGTCCTGGAAAAGCTGGACGGCCCCGGGGGACGGGCCCGGGTGCACCGGGCCGAGGGCTTCACCTTTGACATGGGGCCCACGGTGATCACCGTCCCGGCCTTCCTGGAGGACCTCTTCGCCACCCGGCCCGGGGACCCCAGGCTCTACCCCGACTTTCCCCAGGAAGAGGGGCTTCGGCACACGGAAAGGTACGTGAAGCTGGTCCCCCTGGACCCCTTCTACCGCATCCACTTCCCCGACGGCACCCACTTTGACTACAACGACGACCGGGAGCACCTCCTGGCGGAGATCCGCCGCCTGGCCCCCGAGGACCTCGAGGGCTACCTGCGCTTCGAGCGGGACGCCAAGGCCATCTTCCAGCGGGGCTTTTTGGAGCTGGGCTTCACCCACTTCGGAAGCCTGGGCGACCTCCTGCGGGTGGCCCCGGACCTCCTGCGCCTGGATGCGGTGCGGCCCCTCTTCTCCTTCGTGAAAAAGTACTTCCAAAACCCCAAGATGCGGCGGGTCTTCTCCTTTGAAAGCCTCCTCATCGGGGGCAATCCCCTCTCGGTCCCCGCCATCTACACCATGATCCACTTCGTGGAGCGCAACTGGGGCGTCCACTTCGCCATGGGGGGAACCGGGGCCCTGGTGGCGGGGCTGGTGCGCAAACTGAGGGAGCTTGGGGGGGAGATCCGCTACCAGGCCCCCGTGCGCCGCATCCTCACCCAGAAGGGACGGGCAGTGGGGGTGGTCCTGGAAAGCGGGGAACGCCTGGACGCCGACCTGGTGGTCTCCAACGCCGACTACGTGCACACCTACGGCGAGCTCCTTTCCCCTGAGGACCGCCGCTGGCACGGGGACTGGCGGCTTAAGCGCACCCGGCTTTCCATGAGCCTCTTCGTGGCCTACTTCGGCTTCCGCGCCCGGGGGGACGAAGGGGAAAGGCTGAGGCACCACAACGTCCTCCTCTCGGAGCGCTACGAGGGCCTCCTCCAGGACATATTCCAGAAAAAGGTCCTTCCGGAAGATTTCGCCCACTACCTGCACCTCCCCACCCTCACCGACCCCTCCCTGGCCCCTCCGGGGCACCACGCGGCCTACACCCTGGTGCCCGTGCCCCACAACGGGAGCGGCCTGGACTGGCGGGAGCTTGGGCCCAGGTACCTGGAGAAGGCCCTCGGCTACCTGGACGAGGCCGGGTACCTGCCCGGGCTCATGGACCGGCTGGTCTACGCCCACTTCATCACCCCCGACTACTTCCAGTGGACCCTCAACAGCCACCTGGGCAACGCCTTTGGCCCCGAGCCCGTCCTCTGGCAGACGGCCAGCTTCCGGCCCCACAACCGCTCGGAGGACGTGAAGGGCCTTTATCTGGTGGGCCAGAGCTACCAGCCGGGGGCAGGCCTGCCCAGCGTGATGATGTCCGCCAAGATGACGGCCCGCCTCATCGCCCACGACCTGGGCCTGGAACGCCTCCCCCGGGCCCTGGAGGAGGCCAGGGCTTGAGCACCCTGGAAAGGAAGCGCAAGCACCTGGAGGCCTGCCTCCAGGGGGAGGTGGCCTACCAGCGCACCACCACGGGGCTGGAGCGCTACCGCCTGCGCTACCAGGCCCTGGCGGGGCTTGCCCTTTCGGAGGTGGACCTCACCACCCCCTTCCTGGGCAAGACCCTGAAGGCCCCCTTCCTCATCGGGGCCATGACCGGGGGGGAGGAGAGGGGAGAAGCGATCAACCTGGCCCTGGCCGAGGCGGCGGAGGCCCTGGGGGTGGGGATGATGCTGGGCTCGGGGCGGATCGTGCTGGAGCGGCCCGAGACCCTAAAGAGCTTCCAGGTGCGCAAGGTGGCCCCCAGGGTCCTCCTCATCGCCAACCTGGGCCTGGCCCAGCTTCGCCGCTACGGGCGCCAGGACCTCATCCGGCTGGTGGAACTCCTGGAGGCCGACGCCCTGGCCTTCCACGTAAACCCCCTGCAGGAGGCGGTGCAGAAGGGGGACACGGACTTCCGGGGCCTCCTCAGGAGGCTGGAGGAACTCCTCCCCCTTCCCTTCCCCGTGCTGGTGAAGGAGGTGGGGCACGGCCTGGGGCGGGAGGCGGCCTTGGCCCTGAAGGACCTGCCCCTGGCGGCAGTGGACGTGGCCGGGGCCGGAGGGACCAGCTGGGCCCGGGTGGAGGAGTGGGTGCGCTTCGGGGAAGTGCGCCACCCGGAGCTCTGCGAGATCGGCATCCCCACGGCGGAGGCCATCCAGGAGGTGCGGGCGGTGCTCCCCCACCTGCCCCTCATCGCCTCGGGGGGGGTCTATACCGGCACGGAGGCCGCCAAGGCCCTGGCGCTGGGGGCCGACCTGGTGGCCATGGCCCGGCCCCTCCTGCGGCCTGCCCTGGAAGGCCCCCAAAGGGTGGAGGCCTTCCTACGCGACTACCTGGAGGAGCTCAGGGTGGCCCTTTTTGCCGTGGGGGCCTGCACGCCTAAAGAGGCCCGGGGAAGGGTTTACCCCATCTAGGAGGTCTTGAGGTCCATGAGGGCCCTGGGGTAAGGGGCGAAGAGGGCCTGGGCCTCCAGGTAGCCCTCCCCGAAGCGCAGGGCCCAGGACTGGAGGAGGGCGAGGGGGGCCTCGAGGGGAAGGCGTTCCTCCCGGAAGGCGGAAAGAAGCTCCAGAAAGTGGGCCTTCTCCCTAGGGGAAAGCCCCTTCTTGAAGTAGCCAAAGGCGTGCAGGAAGGCATCGGCCATGGCCCCCAGGCGGAAGGGGAGCCGGGTAGCCCGGAGGAACCCCTCCTCGTAGGCCCGCCTCACCTCCTCCAGGGGCCTGCCCCTGGATTCGGCCAGGAGCCGGCCCAGGGCCCGGGCCTCGCTCTGGTGGTAGGCCATGAGGAGGAGCTTGTAGCGGGCGTGGAAGGCCTGGAGGCCCGGGAGGTCCTCCACCTGCCTCAGCCGGGCCAGGCCGAAGATGCGGGTGAAGAAGTGGGCGCGCACGCGGGCGCTGGTAAGCCTTCCCTCGTCCTCCTTGGGGAGGAGGGGGAAGGCCCTTTCCACCGCCTGGGCGAAGAGGCCTGGGCCCCGCCCCACCGTCCCGCCCCCCTGGGCGTGGGCATAGACCCGGGCGTCTTTTAGGGCGCAGGAGGGGGAGCGGTTCTTGAGGATAAACCCCTCCACGGGGGGAAGCCCGGCCAGAAACCCCCGGCTGAAGGCCTCCATGGCCTGGGTGAGGTCCTCGCCGGTCTGGGGCTGTACCATGCGCACCCCCCCTTCCCCCCGGACCAGGCGCACCGTGGGCCTGGGCACCCCCAGGCCCATCTCCACCTCGGGACAGACGGGGAGGAAGTCCACAAACTCCCTCAGCACCCCCACCACCCGGTCGGGGATGAGCTCCCCCGAGTAGCGCACCGCGGCGAAGCCCAAGCAGGCGCTCACCACCACCCGGGGCCGCGGCCAGGCCTCCATGCCCCTAGGATACCCGCCCTTGCCAGCCCCGCCCCGCCCTGCCACCATAGAGGCGTGGCGGAAATCCGCGTGGGCACCGCCAGCTGGACGGACGAGACCCTCCTGGCCTCCGGCTGGTACCCCCCAGAGGTGAGGAGCCACCCAGAAAGGCGCCTGCGCTACTACGCCCAGCACTTTGACACCGTGGAGGTGGACAGCACCTTCTACGCCCTGCCCCGGGAAGGGGTGGTGGCCAAGTGGGTGGAGAGGACCCCCCAGGGCTTCCTCTTCCACGTGAAGGCCTACTCCGCCTTCACCGGGCACGGCCTCGAGGCCCAGGCCCTTCCCAAGGACCTCCGCGCCCTCCTGCCCCGCCAGGAGGGGCACCTGGCCCAGCGGGAGGTGCCCCAGGAGGTGGTGGAGGAAGCCTGGAAGCGCTTCTTCGCCGCCATCGCCCCCCTCAAGGCGGCGAGAAAGCTGGGCTACCTCCATTTTGGCCTTCCCCCCTGGACCGAGCCTAAGCCCCGAAGCTTCCAGTACCTGGAGCATCTGGCCGAGCGCACCCGGGGCTACCTGGTGGCGGTGGAGTTCCGCAACCCCAAGTGGTACGTGGCCTGGGGCTTCGTCAAGAAGGAACTGGAACGGCTCGGCCTGATCCACGTGAGCGTGGACGCCCCGCCCCACCCCGAGGCCCCCCCCAGGGTGCTGGAGCCCACCCACCCCGTGGCCGTCCTGCGGTGCCACGGCAGGAACGCGGAAACCTGGAAAGACCCCCACGCCAAACCCTATGAGCGCTTCAACTGGCGCTACTCCGAGGAGGAGCTAGAGGACCTGGCCGCGGCCACCCGCACCCTGGCGGAGCGGGCAGAGAGGGTGTTTGTCATCTTCAACAACAACTACGGCACCCAAGGGGTGGAGGCGGCCTTAGGCCTCAAGCGCCTCCTGGGCCTGGGGCCGCCCCCCTGGAGCCAGGCCCTCCTCTAGGCTAGGACATATGTACCCGTTCCACAGAACTATGCTGGGCTCCGTATGGAACTGGCGGTGCTCACCGAGCGGTATGGGAGGGAGCGGGAGGTACCGGGGGTCTACCTCTGGGACCCGCTTAAGGAGGGACTGGAGGCGGCGGTGAAGAGCCTCCTCACCCTTTACGACCAAGTGCTCCTCATCCTTTCCAAACCCCCCCTGGGAACCCACACCCCTCTGGCAGAGCACCTGGTCAGGGAAAACCCAAGGCGCCTCCTCCTCTACCCCACCCCCCTGTTTGGGCCGGGCCTCGAGGCCCTGGCGGAACGGGCGGGGGAGCTAGCCAAAAGCCTGGACGTCCCTGCCCTCCTCCAGGAGCTGGAGCGCACGGAGCGGGAAGGACGGCTTTACCTGGCCTCCGCCAGCCCCGAGCACCTACGGGCTTTGGGCTGGCTCCCCCCCGCCGGGGGTATGGTGCTGGGCTTGGGGTTCTGGGCCCTCTTCGCCCTGGAGGGGGAGGCCCTACGCCTCCCGCCCCTCCCCGTGCCGGAAGGGCGTCTGCCAGGGGTCCTGGCGGGCCTCTGGGGCGGGCAGTACCCCGGCAGGCGGGTGCGGGTCCACCTGGCCATGGGGGATGTGCCCCAAACCTGGCGCAAGGAGCTTCCCGAAAGGCTCCAGGCCAGCCTGAGGTTGGAACGGGGCCGCGTGGTCGCCCCGGGGGAGGACCTTCGGGGCCGGCTGGGCCCCAAGACCCTGGTGGGCTTCGCCTACCCCCTCTAGCCCTCCGTGCTACCTTTAGGGGGATGGCCCGCCCTCCCCTGTCCGAAGCCCAGGAGGACTACCTGAAGCACCTTTTCCTCTTGGAGGCCGAGGGCCAGGGGCCAGTCCCCACCCAGGCCCTTGCCCGCCGGCTAGGGGTCCGCCCCCCCTCGGTGACGGAGATGCTGAAGAAGCTGGCCCAGCTGGGCCTGGTGGAACACACCCCCTACCGGGGGGCCCGCCTCACGGAGGCGGGGCAACGGGTGGCCCTGGAGGTGTTAAGGCATCACCGGCTCCTGGAGGCCTACCTGCACCAGGCCCTGGGCTACGGCTGGGAGGAGGTGCACCAGGAGGCGGAGAGGCTGGAGCACGTGATCAGCGAGGCCCTGGAGGAGCGCATCGCCGAAGTCCTGGGCCACCCACCCTTTGACCCCCACGGGGACCCCATCCCCAGCAAGGAGCTGGCTCTTCCCCAAGCCCCAGGCATTCCCCTGGCCGAAGCCCCCCTGGGGGCCGCACGGGTGGTGCGGGCCCTGGCCCAGGACCGGGGCACCTTGAACCTCCTGGCCCGGCTGGGGCTGGTCCCCGGGCAGGCCCTCCGGGTGCTGGACAGGGAGGGAGGAATCCGGGTGGAACTCGGGGGCGAGGTGCTGCTTCTGCCCCTGGAGCTGGCCCGGGCAGTGGGGGTGGAGGCCTTAGCCTGAAGGGCATGGAGCCCATAGACCTCAGGAGCGACACCCTCACCCGGCCCACCCCGGCCATGCGCAAGGCCATGGCGGAGGCCGAGGTGGGGGACGATGTCTACGGGGAAGACCCCACGGTGAACCGCCTCCAGGCTCTGGCGGCGGAGGTGCTGGGGGTGGAGGCAGCCCTCTTCCTCCCCACGGGCACTATGGCCAACCAGGCCCTGGAGCGGGTGGAGGCCGCCCTCTAGAGGGCCCCGTAGACCAGGGTACGGAAGACCAGGTGAAGGCGCTGCCCCAGGCGGGAATGGAGGGCCTTTTCCGGCTCCAGGACCGAGAGGAGGTTGGGAGCCTGGGTGAGGAGGAGCGCGGAGAGGCCCAAGGCGGGGTCCACAAAGAAGAAGGTCCCGCCAAACCCCCACCAGTACCAGTCCCCCGGGCTCCCCGGGGCCAGGCCCGCTTCCCCCAAACGCACCGCCACCCCCAGGCCGAAGCCGTAGCCGGGGCCTGGCAGGTACTCCGGGCCCCGCCTCGGGGCCTCGAGGTAGAGGGGGCCCAGGTGGTCCTGGGTCATGAGGCGGGCCAGGCGGGGATGGAGGAGGCCCCGGCCCGTGCGCAGGGCCTCGAGGAACCGCAGGTAGTCCCCCGCCGTGCTCACCCCGCCAAGCCCCCCAGCATACCGCGGGGGCTCGGCCTCCACGGGGATGAGGCGCAGGCTCCGACCCGTCTCCTTATCCCGGGGAAAAGGCTGGGCCAGACGGGAGGGGTCGTTGGCGGAAAAACCCGAGTCCTGCAGGCCCAGGGGGGCAAAGACCCGCTCCCGCAAAAGGGCTTCCAAGCTCTTTCCGGCAAGGGCCTCCAGCAAATGCCCAAGCACATCCGTGGCCAGCCCGTACTCAAAGGCCTCCCCGGGTTGGAAGCGGAGGGGAAGGACAGCAAGCCGCTCCAAAAAGGCCTCCCGGGAGAGGTCAAAGCGGTCCACCCCGGCTTCCAGGTAAAGGCGCTTCACCGGGGAGCGGAAGAAGACCCCGTAGGTGAAGCCCGCGGTGTGCCGCAAAAGCTCGTAAACGGTGAGGGGTGCCCGCAGGGGCTCCAGCACCACCTCCTCCCCCACCTCCCGCCCCACCTGGAGGCGGGCAAACTGGGGCAGGTACTTCTCCACCGGGTCCTGGAGGGAAAGGGTCCCCTCCTCCACGAAGGTGAGGGCCAGGGCGCTCACCCAGGGCTTGGTCATGGAGTAGATGCGGAAGAGGGCGTCCTCCCGCATGGGGGTGCCCTGCCCCGGGTCCAGGTACCCCCCCACCCCCAGGTAGGCCACCTCCCCTTCCCGGGCCACCAGGGCCACGAAACCGGGCAGAAGGCCCTCCTCCACCAGGCCCCTTAAGTAGGCATCCAGACGGGAAAAGCCCATGGCCCTGGCTAGGCGGGGGCAGCCCCGATGGTCCGTCCCCCGTCCACGAAGAGCACCTGCCCGGTGATGAAGCTGGACTCGTCCGAGACCAGGAAGAGGGCCGCGTAGGCCACCTCCAGAGGCTGCCCCGCCCGGCCTAAAGGCGTGGCGGCGATGGCCTTCTCCCGCACCTTCTCCGGCACCTTGGCCGTCATCCGCGTCTCAATGAACCCCGGGGCCAGGGCGTTCACCCGGATGCCAAAGCGCCCCAGCTCCAGGGCCAGGGTGCGGGTGAGCCCCACCACCCCCGCCTTGGAGGCCACGTAGTTGGCCTGCCCCAGGTTCCCCAGGTACACCCGGGAACTGGTCAGCACGATGGACCCCGGGTTCCGCTCCCGCATGGCCTCCGAGGCCGCCCTGGCCACCAGGAAGCTCCCCGTGAGGTTCACCCGCAGCACCGCCTCCCAGTCCTCCAGGGGCATCTTCCAGTGGAAGTTGTCCCGGGTGATGCCCGCGTAGTGCACCACCCCGTCCAGGCGGCCGAAGGCCTCCAGGGCCCGCCGGAAGCCCTCGGCCACCGAGGCGGGGTCGGCCACGTCCATGGCTACCGGCAGGGCCCCCGTGGCCGCCGCCGCCTCCCCCAAGGGGCCTTCCTCCAGGTCGCAGGCCACAAGCTGCGCCCCCTCCCGGGCAAAGAGCTCCAGGGTGGCCCGCCCGATCCCGTGGGCCGCTCCCGTGATGAGCACCACCTTGTCCTTGAGCCGCATGCCTTACCCCCTTGCGACCGAACGGTCGGTAAGGCCACGCTACCCCTACTCCCCCGGGAACGTCAAGTCGGGAAGCCGCCAGGCGTAGTAGGGGGTCTCCACAAAGGCGGGTGGCCCCCCCAGGTAGACCCGGAGACCGGGCAGGGCCAGGGTCTCCCCCTCCCACTCAAAGGCCAGGGGGTCCACGGCCAGGGGGTAGTGGAGGACCCCCTCCCGGGGCAGGCCCAGGCGCAGGCGTTCAGGGGGCGAAAGCCGGCCCACCAGGAGGTAGCGGGCGCGCTTTGGGCCGCTTTCCGTGTAAAAGGGCACCTCCTCCCCCAGGTCCAGGAGGAAGGCGCGGCCGCGGATGTAGAGCCTGGCCCTATCCGTCCAGGTAGACATGGGGCCTCCCCTCCAGGAGGGCCACCCGCACCCGGGGACCGTAGAGGCCCCTCAGGAAAGGCTCGGTGAGCACGGCCTCCGGGGAACCTTCGGCCAAAAGCCTCCCCCCCTTGAGCACCGCCACCCGGTGGGCCAGGGCCGCCTGGTTGGGGTCGTGGAGCACGGCCAGCACCCCCACCCCCAGCCGGGCCAGGCCCTGGAGGAGGGCCACCACCTCCAGCTGGTGCTCCAGGTCCAGGTAGGTGGTGGGTTCGTCCAGGAGGAGGTAGCGGGGCCTGGCCGCCAGGGCCCGGGCCAGGAGGACCCTTTGCCTTTCGCCCCCGGAGAGGGTGCCCAGGAGACGGTGGCGGAAAGGAGCGGTCCCGGTGACCTCCAGGGCCCAGGCCACCGCCTCCTTGTCCTCCGGCCCCTCCCGCCCCCAGAGACCCAGGTGGGGAAGCCGCCCCAAGCGCACCACCTCCTCCACCAGAAGTCCCTCGGGGTAGGGCCCGCCCTGGGGCAGATAGGCCAGGAGCTGGCCCCGGCGGTAGCTCCCGTAGGCCGCAAGGGGCTTCTCCTCCAGGTAGACCCCTCCCGCCCTAGGCCGCAAAAGACCCGCCAGCACCCGGAGCAGGGTGCTTTTACCTGAGCCGTTGGGCCCCAGGAGGGCTACCCATTCCCCAGGGGCAAGCCGGAGGTCTACCCCCAAAAGGGCGTGGGGCCCCACCACTCCCCTGGCCTCAAGCCCGCCCACGGCGCCTCCACATGAGGTAGAGGAAGAAGGGCCCCCCCAGGAGGGTGGTCACCACCCCCACAGGGAGCTCCGCCGGCCGGGTGAGGGTGCGGGCCAAGAGGTCGGCCAGGACCAGGAGCACCGCCCCGCCGAGGGCGCTGGCAGGCAGGAGGAGGCGGTAATCCTCCCCCAGAAGCCGCCGTAGGGTGTGGGGGGTGATGAGCCCCACGAAGCCGATGATCCCCGCCTGGGCCACGGCGGCGGCGGTGAGGAGGCTGGCGGCAGCCAGGAGGAGGAACTTAAGGGCCGTGAGGGGAAGGCCCAGGCTTTGGGCCACCTCCTCCCCCAGCTGCAGGGCGTTGAGCACCCGCCCCAGGAGGAGGAGAGGGGGTAGGGCAAGGAGGAGGAAGAAGCCCAGGACGCGCACGGAGGGCCAGCCCAAAAAGGCCAGGTTGCCCAGGGTGTAGGCGAAAACTGCCCGCACCCGGTCGGCATCCTGGAGCATGAGGTAGGTGGTGAGGCCGGTGAGGACGCTCCCCACCACCACCCCCGCCAGGACCAGCTCCCCCGTCCGCGCCACCCCTCCCGCCAGGACCAGGGTGAGGAGGGTGGCCAAAAGAGCCCCCAGGAAGCCGAAGAAGGTGGCAGAAAGGGGAAGGCCCTGGAAGACCGCATGCTGGGCAAAAGCCGGGGAAAGCCCCCCCAGGAGGACCGCCAGTAGGGTTACGCCGAAAGCTGCCCCCGCGGCCGAGCCCATGAGGTAGGGGTCGGCCAGGGGATTGCGGAAAAGGCCCTGGAAGGCGGCCCCCGCCACCCCCAAAGCCGCCCCCACCAGCATCCCCCCCAGGACCCGGGGCAGGCGCATCTCGGTGACGATGGGGTCCTCCTTCAGGCCCAGAAGGGCCTGGGCCACCTCCAGGGGAGGAACGGGCACCGCCCCCAGGGCCACCCCCAGGACCAGGGCCAGGAGGAGAAGGAGGAGGAGCCAGAGGAAGACCAGGCTCCGCCTAAGGGCCAGGGGCAGGGCCCGGGTCATGGCCTAACGCCCGTGGAAGCAGTCCACCAGAAGCCTCAGCCCCTGGGCCACCCGGGGGCCGGGACGGGAGAGGAGGCTATCCTGGCCGCCGGTGTAGACGCAGATGCGCCCCGCCTGCACCGCCCGCACCCGGGTCCAGCCGGGGCGGGCGCGGATGGCCTCCAAGGCCCCCGGGTAGGTGGCCACGATCACCTCGGGGTTCTTCTCCACCACAAACTCCGGGGCGATCTTGGGGAAGAGGCCCAGCTCCCTGGGCACGATGTTCACCCCCCGGGCCTTCTGGATGAGGACCCCGATGAAGCTCTCCGGGCCCACGGTGTAGGGGGTGGGGTCAATCTCGTAGTACACCCGGGGGCGGCTCGGGGCCTTGGCCCCCCGGGCCTCCTCCTGGTAGACCTCCTTCTGGATCTGGGCCACCAGGCGCTCCGCCTGGGCCTCCAAGCCCAAAAGCCGGCCCAGGATGCGGGTGGTGCGGAAGATGTCCTCGTAGGTCTCGGTGCGCACGGCGTACACGGTAAGCCCCGCCCGCTCCAGGGTTTCATAAAGGCGGCCGTACTTGGACACCAGCACCAGGTCGGGCTTCAGGGAGACGATGAGCTCGGGGTTGGGGTTGTAAAGCCCCCCGGCCTTGGGCAGGCGCTTCACCGCCTCGGGCCAGTCGGAGTAGTCGTCGGTGGCCACCAGCCGGTCGCAGGCCCCCAGGGCGCACACGGTCTCCGTCACCGAGGGGAGCATGGTGACGATGCGCTTGGGAGGAGCTTTGACCGTGACCGTGCGCCCCAGGTCGTCGGTGAGGGTGAGGGGAAAGGCCAAGGCCAGCGCCCAAAGAACCGCAAGGAATGCCAGGATCTTCCGCATGCCTACCTCCCTAAGGCCGCTAGGGCCAGGCCCGGGGGAGGTAGGGAACGCCCCTGCCGGAGAACGGCAGGGGCGCAAAAGGCTTTTTGGCCCCCATCGCTCCCCCCATCCGCGTGAGGTGCCCGCCCATGGGGCAAGGCGGGCGGCCCTGGCAGGTATTCGGGCTTCCGGTCTGCGAAGCGAGGCTTGTGGCTTGACCGGTTACCGTTGCGGGACAGCGCCGGACTTGCACCGGACTTCCCCACTTTAAGCCTGGACTACGCGCCCAGGCACCAGGGCAACGGGACCTGGCTTTGGGGCCCTAGCGGGCCTTAGCTAGAGGCTAAGGCCTCAGGGGGCAAAAGGCAAGGGGCTTGACGGAGGGCCGGGGGGGTGATTTACTTAGTCCTGAGAACGAACTAAAGGGGGCAGCGGGTGCGCAAGGGGGATGCACAGGAAATTCGCAGACTGAACCGCCGGGCCATCCTGGGCCATCTGCGGCGGGGCCCCCTCACCCGTGCCGACCTCTCCCGGCTCACCGGCCTGGCCAAGAGCGCGGTGAGCCGCCTGGTGGAAGAACTCCTCCAGGAAGGCCTCCTGGAGGAAGGAGCCGCCACCTCTCCCCCCCTGGGCCGGCCCGGCACCCTCCTGCACCTGCGCCCCAGGGCCCGCTTCGCCCTAGGGGCGGAACTGGGGGTGGAGGGGACGGTGCTTCTGGCCCTGGACTGGCGGGGAGAGGTGCTCTGGGCCCGGGAGTGGCGCCATCCGCCGGAGGCCGGGCCTAAGGAACGCCTAGCGCGCCTCCTGGAAGAGGCCCTCCCCCAGGCCAAAAACGCCCTGGGCCTGGGCTTCACCCTGCCCGGGGTGGTGGTGGAGGGAAGGCTTCTTCTGGCCCCCAACCTGGGGTGGCAAGAGCTGGACCTAAACCCCCTGCTGGGGGACTTCCCCCTGCCGGTCCTGGCCGAGAACGACGCCAAGGCCTCGGCCCTCTCCGAGGTCTTCTTCCACGGGGAGGCCAACCTGGCCTACCTGGTGCTGAGCACGGGCCTGGGGGTGGGGGTGGTGGCGGAGGGGCGCCTCCTAAGGGGAGCCAACGGAGCCGCCGGGGAGGTGGGCCACTGGCTGGGGGAAGAGGCCAAGCCCTGCGCCTGCGGCCGCCGGGGGTGCCTGGAAACCGCCCTGGGCCTTGGCACCCTCCTGGAACACCACCGGGCCTTGGGAGGAAAGGCAAAGGACCTGGAGGAGCTCATGGCCCAGGCTGCCGGGGGAAGCCCTGAGGCCCAGAAGGCCATGGACCACCTAGGGGAGGCCCTGGGCCGCTTTTTGGCCAACCTGGCCGTGGCCTACGACCCCGCCCGGGTGGTGGTGGGGGGAAAGGCGGCAGAGCTTTTCCCCCTGCTGGAAGGCTCCCTGCGCCGGGCTCTGGAGGCCCACGCCTTCTTGCCCGCCCACCGGGTCCTGCCCGTGCAACCCTCGGCGTACGGACACCTGGCCCCGGCAGTGGGGGGAGCCAGCCTCTTCTTGGCGCGCTTTTTTGAGTTGGGCGGCCTGTGGGCAGAAGGCCCACGTCGCAATGGAGGTAGGTATGAGGAAGTGGCTTTTGGCGATGGGCGTGGTATTGGGGCTTAGCGCCCTGGCCCAGACGGGCAAGCTGGAGATCTTCTCCTGGTGGGCGGGGGACGAGGGGCCGGCCCTCGAGGCCCTCATCCGGCTCTACAAGCAGAAGTACCCCAACGTGGAGGTCATCAACGCCACGGTGACCGGGGGCGCGGGGGTCAACGCCAAGGCGGTGCTCAAGACCCGGATGCTGGGGGGCGACCCGCCGGACAGCTTCCAGGTGCACGCGGGCATGGAGCTCATCGGCACCTGGGTGGTGGCCAACCGCATGGAGGACCTCACCGGCCTCTTCCGGCAGGAGGGTTGGCTCCAGGCCTTCCCCAAGGGCCTCATTGACCTCATCTCCTACAAGGGGGGCATCTGGAGCGTGCCGGTGAACATCCACCGCTCCAACGTCATGTGGTACATCCCTGCCAAGCTCCGCGAGTGGGGCGTGAACCCGCCCAGGACCTGGGCCGAGTTCCTCTCCATCTGCCAGACCCTGAAGGGCAAGGGCCTCCAGGCCCCCCTGGCCCTGGGGGAGAACTGGACCCAGCAGCACCTCTGGGAGAGCGTGGCCCTGGCCCTCCTGGGCCCTGACGGCTGGAGCAACCTCTGGAACGGCAAGCTGAAGTTCACCGACCCCAAGGCGGTGGCGGTGTGGGAGACCTTCGGCAAGGTGCTGGACTGCGCCAACAAGGACGCCGCCGGCCTCTCCTGGCAGCAGGCGGTGGACCGGGTAGTGGCAGGCCAGGCCGCCTTCAACATCATGGGGGACTGGGCCGCGGGCTACATGGCCACCACCCTCAAGCTCCGCCCCGGCACCGACTTCGCCTGGGCCCCCTCCCCCGGCACCTCGGGGGTCTTCATGATGCTCTCCGACTCCTTCGGCCTGCCCAAGGGGGCCAAGAACCGCCAGAACGCCCTCAACTGGCTGCGGCTGGTGGGCTCCAAGGAGGGCCAGGACGTCTTCAACCCCCTCAAGGGCTCCATCGCCGCCCGGCTGGACTCCGACC
The DNA here is from genome assembly GCF_000376265.1 of Thermus igniterrae ATCC 700962. Taxonomy (GTDB): domain Bacteria; phylum Deinococcota; class Deinococci; order Deinococcales; family Thermaceae; genus Thermus; species Thermus igniterrae. The sequence continues at coordinate 66,245 of NZ_AQWU01000074.1, read as the reverse complement.
CCGCCAAGTACAACGCCTACGGCCAGGCGGCCATGCGGGACTGGAAGTCTAACCGCATCGTGGGCTCCCTGGTCCACGGGGCCGTGGCCCCCGAGAGCTTCATGAGCCAGTTCGGCACCGTGATGGAGATCTTCCTCCAGGGCCGGAACCCGCAGGCGGCGGCCAACGCCGCCCAGGCCATCGCCGACCAGGTGGGCCTGGGCCGGTAAGACCTAGGGGCCCGTGGGGGTACTGGGCCTCAGCCCCCACGGGCCTTTTCCTGGAGGCAAGATGCGCGATCGGATCACGGCCTTTCTCGTCCTCCTCCCCTCCTTGGTGGCGGTGGCCATCTTCGTCTACGGCTTCATCGGCCAGAACCTCTGGGTCTCCCTAACAGACTGGGGCAAGAACCCCGCCCAGGCCCTGGCCCTGAGACCGGAGCTAAGGTTCGTGGGCCTGGACAACTACCGTGAGCTCTTCACCGGCTTCGTGGACATGCGCTTCCGCCAAAGCGCGGTGAACCTCATCTTCTTCACCCTCTTCTTCATGGCCGGAAGCCTGGGGCTGGGGCTACTCCTGGCCATAGCCCTGGACCGGGGGCCCAGGGGGGAAGGGTTTTTCCGCACGGTCTTCCTCTTCCCCATGGCCCTCTCCTTCGTGGTGACCGGGACCATCTGGCGCTGGCTCCTCCAGCCCCAAGGGGGGGTGAACGTGCTCCCCACCCTCTTCGGCCTCCCCCCCCTCGCCTTCCCCTGGCTCACCACCCGGCAGCAGGCCCTGGTGTTTGACTGGAACCTCCTTCCCTTCTACACCGCCTTGGTGGTAGGCCTGGTCCTCCTCTATGTGGCCTGGCGGGCCCACCGGGAAGGGGAAAGAGGGCGCCGCTTCTGGAGCCTCCTCTCCGGAGGGGTGCTCCTCCTTTGGGCCTTCACCCTGGGCCGGAGCACCCAGCTTTTGCCCTACCCCGAGCCCCACGGCTTCAGCCTGGCCCTGGTGGGGGTAATCCTGGCCGCGGTCTGGCAGATGTCGGGCTACACCATGGCCCTGTATCTGGCGGGACTACGGGGCATCCCCGTGGAGGTGCTGGAGGCAGCCAAGGTGGACGGGGCCAGCGAGTGGCAGACCTACCGCCACGTGATCCTTCCCCTCCTGGCCCCCATCACCCTCTCAGCCATGATCGTTCTGGGGCATATCGCCCTCAAGATCTTTGACCTCATCTTCGCCATGGCCGGCCTAGACTACGCCCCCACGGACGTGCCCGCCATCTACATGTACCTCCTGGCCTTCCGGGGTAACCAGTTCGCCAAGGGGGCGGCCATCGGCATCCTCCTCCTCCTCTTGGTGGCGGTGGTGGTGATCCCCTACCTGGCGAGCCAGCTCAGGAAGGAGGTGCGGCGGTGATAGGGCGCCTTCTCCTCTACGCCTTCCTCCTTCTGGCCACCCTCTTCTTCCTCCTGCCCGTCTACCTGGTGGTCCTCACGGCCTTGAAGGAGCCCGCTAAGATCACCCTGGACACCGTCTGGCAGTGGCCAGACCCGGTGTACTGGGAAAGCTTCCGCATCGCCTGGGAGGCCTTCCGGCCCAAGTTCCAAAACAGCCTGGTGCTGGCCGTTTCCGCCACCCTGCTTTCCGCCATGGTGGGGGCCCTGAACGGGTACGTGCTGGCTAAGTGGCCCTTCCGCGGGTCCAACCTCCTTTTCGCCCTCATGCTCTTTGGGATGTTCATCCCCTACCAGAGCATCCTCATTCCCCTCTTCCAGTTCGTGAAGGCCATCGGGCTCTACGGGACCCTCTTTGGGCTCATCCTGGTGCACGTGGTCTACGGCATCCCCATCGTCACCCTGATCTTCAAGAACTACTACAGCGAAATCCCCGACGAGCTGGTGGAGGCCGCCCGCATAGACGGGGCGGGCTTCTTTGGGGTCTTCCGGCACGTGATCCTGCCCCTTTCCGCCCCTGCCTTCGTGGTGGTGGCCATCTGGCAGTTCACCCAGATTTGGAACGAGTTCCTTTTCGCCGTGACCCTGACCCGGCCCGAGAGCCAGCCCATCACCGTGGCCCTGGCCCAGCTGGCCGGAGGAGAGGCGGTGAAGTGGAACCTACCCATGGCCGGGGCCATCCTGGCCGCTTTGCCCACGCTTTTGGTCTACATCTTCCTGGGGCGGTACTTCCTCCGGGGCCTCCTGGCGGGTTCGGTGAAGGGCTAGGAGGGGCTGAGCTGGGCCAGGAGGGTGGCGGCCATCTCCTGGGCCTTGTGCACGAAGGTCTGGGGGTCCTCCTGCCAGCTCAAGGCCAGGGCCTCGAGGTAGGCCTCTAGGTACTCCTCAGCGATGAGGGCCATCACGGTGAAGGCCAGGCGGCGGAAGGCATCCTCCAGGGCCCGGGCCTCCTCCAGGGGCAGGCTTTCCCGGGCCTTCCCCGCCACCACCCCGGTGACCCAGTTCCACATGGCGGCCATCATGGCGTTGGTCACCCCCCGGCGCAGGTGCACCAGGCCCACCAGGGCCTGCCAGGCGAAGTACTGGCCATTGAAGGGGCCCCGGAGGGTCCTCAGGTACCAGTCGCGGAGGGTCTTCTCCCGGGCCGGCCGCTCCCCTTCCCGGAAGACCGCCCGGGTGGCGGGGTGGCCGAAGAGGGTATCGTAGAAGCCCTGGACCAGCTCCTCCGTCCAGGTCTCCATCAAGGGGGCATGGCGGGCCAGGACCTTGCCGTCCTCCACGGGGCGGAAGCGGGCCGCGGGGGGAAGCTGGCTCCAGATCTCCTGGGCCACCTGGTAGAAGCGGGCGAGGTTGCGTCCCGTCATGCCCCTCAGGATACCAGCTACCCCTCCTGGTAGACTGGCCCCATGCGCGCCTGGGTGCAAGAACGCCTGCGGGCCCCCATGGTCCTCAAGGAGGTGCCCGAGCCCTCCCCGGGGCCGGGGGAGGTGGTCATGGAGGTGGAGGCGGTGGGCCTGAACTTCGCCGACCACCTCCTGCGGCTTGGAGGGTACCTGACCCGCGTCCACCCCCCCTTCACCCCGGGGATGGAGGCGGTGGGGCGGGTGGGGGGAAAGCGCTACGCCGCCCTCATGCCCCACGGGGCCCTGGCGGAGCGGGTGGCGGTGGCCCAGAAGGCCCTCCTGCCCGTTCCCGAGGGGCTTTCCCCCGAGGAGGCCGCCGCCTACCCCGTCTCCTTCCTCACCGCCTACCTGGCCCTGCGGCGGGCGGGGGCCAGGCCCGGGGAGTGGGTCTTGGTGCAGGCGGCGGCAGGGGCCCTGGGCACCGCCGCGGTCCAGGTGGCCAGGGCCCTGGGCCTCAGGGTGGTGGCGGCGGCCTCGAGGCCCGAGAAGCTCTCCCTCCCCCAGGCCCTGGGGGCGGAGGTGGTGGCCCCCTACGAGGCCCTATCCGAGCGGGTGAAGGCCTTAGGGGGCGTGGACGTGGTCCTGGAGGTGCGGGGAAGCGCCCTGGAGGAGAGCCTGAGCCTCCTCAAGCCCCTGGGCCGCCTGGTGTACATCGGGGCCGCGGAGGGGGAGGTGGCCCCCCTGAACCCCCTAAGGCTCATGCGGCGCAACCTCACCGTCTTGGGCTTCTGGCTTGGGCCCCTGCTCTTGGACCAAAGCCTTCTGGAGGAGGCCCTGGCCTTCCTCCTCCCCCGGCTGGGAGGGGAGCTCAAGCCGGTGGTGGGAGGGGTCTTCCCCTTCCTCGAGGCCGAAGCCGCCTTCCAGGCCCTCCTGGACCGGGGGCACACGGGGAAGATCGTGGTGCGCGTACCCTAGTCCAGGCCCAAATGGACCCGCACCGCCGCCAGGTCAAAGAGGGCGTGGCCCACGCTCTTGAAGAGGATGGGGTCCCCCTGGGCCCTCCGCCCCATGAGGGCCTCCCGCAGGGGGACCACCGGCCTGGCCAGGCCCTGGAGCTCCCCCGCCTCCACAAGGGCGTCCTCGGTGTCGCAGTAGACCGCGGCCCTTCGCACCAGAGCCTCCGGCACCTCCCGCATCTCCGGGCGGAAGCTCCCCACGGCGGCGATGAAGACCCCCTCCGGTACCTCCTCGGGGAGGACGGGCGTGGGGCTGGGGGTGGCGGTGACCAGGAAGGCCACCTCTGAGGGTACCTCTTCCCCCTTCCACTCCTCGGCCTGAAGGCCCAGGGCCCGGGCCTTCCGCAAAAGGGCCTCCAGGCGCTCCCGGCTTCGCCCCCGCACCAGCACCCGGGTGAGGGCGAAGCCCTGGTGGAAGGCCTCGAGGTGGGCCTCCCCTTGCGCTCCCGGCCCCACCAGCAAAAGCGCTCCCTCCCGCCTGGGGGCAAGAAGCCTGGCGGCCAGGAGGGAGAGGGCCGCGGTGCGCCAGCGGGTGAGGGCCTCCCCCGGCAGGTGGAAGACCTCCCCGGTGTCCAGGCGCCTGGCCCAGACCTCCGCCCCCACCCGCGGCTCCCGGTGGGCTTCCACCGTCACCAGCTTGCACACGGCCACCTCCCCGTCCGCCGCCGGCATGACCAGAAACTGCCCTCCAGGCAGGGAAAGGACCTGCCTCCGGGGCGCCTCCGCCCCCCGGAGGAGCACCTTGCGGATGGCCTCCGCCAACCTTACATAGTCCATGCCCCTAGAATGCCCCACATGCAGGCCCTCCTCAACACCGTGGTTCCGGTGGCCCTGGTGGTCCTCTCGGGGTACCTCCTGGGCCGGCGGGTGGCCATGGACCTCACCACCCTAAGCCGCCTCACCCTCTACCTCCTGGTGCCGGCCCTCATCTTTGACGCCATGTACCGGGCGGAGTACTCCCGGGAGGGGCTTTGGGGCCTCACCCTGGGCTTCGCCCTCACCTATACCTTCCTCTACCTCCTCATCCTGGGGGCGGGGCGGCTCCTTGGGCTTTCCCCTGAGGCCGCCAAGGGGCTTCTGGTGTGCAGCCTCTTCCCCAACTCCGGCAACATGGGGCTTTCCCTCACCTTCTTCGCCCTGGGAGAGGAGGGACTGAGGCGGGCGGTGGTCTACTTCATCCTCTCCAGCGTGGTCATGTTCGGCCTGGGGCCCGCCTTCATCCGGGGAGGGAGCCTGCGGGAAGGCCTTCTTTTTACCCTGCGCCTTCCCCTCTTCTACGCCCTCTTCCTGGGCCTCCTCTTCAAGGCCCTGGGCCTCACCCTCCCCTTCCGCCTGGACGAGGGGGTGCGGCTCATGGGCCAGGCGGCCATCCCCGTCCTCCTCCTCACCCTGGGGATGCAGATGGCCAAAACCCCCTTCCAGATCGGGGCCTTTGAGGGGGTGGCCAGCGGCCTGAGGCTCCTCCTGGCCCCCCTCACCGCCTACGCCGTGGGGCTCCTCCTGGGGCTACCCACCCTGGAGCACCAGGTGCTAGTCCTGCAGTCCGCCACCCCGGTGGCGGTGAACGCCTTCCTCATGACCAAGGAGTTCGGGGGGGATGCCCTCCGGGTGGCCCGCAGCGTGGTAGTCTCCACCTTTTTGGCCTTCCTAACGGTTCCCCTGGTCCTTTTCCTCATCGGGATCCGGTAGGCCGGGGGTACCCAGGTCCAGCTGGAAGAGGGGCACCCCTTCCAGGAGGCCCACCAGGCGGTGGTAGCCCGCCCCCAGGGGAAAGCGGGCCCGGTAGAGGCCGGGGGCCTCCAGGAACAGGGCCTTTTCCTGGAGGAGTTCCTCTTCCCGGTACCACCTGAGGAGGAGGTACCCGGGGCGGGGAAGGCGCTGCACCCGGAGGAGGAGGAGGGCCTCCTCCCCCTGGGCCTCCAGCCGCGCGGTGAGGAAGGGCCGCTCCAGGGGCGCGGGCCGCCCGGGGTCCAAGGGCAAGAAGGTGTAGCGGCAAGCGGTGAGGAGCACCAGGAGGAGAAGGGCCCAGGGCCTCATCGCCCCTCCCCAGCGGTGCAGAGGGCCAGGAGGGCTAAAGCCGCGGTCTCCGCCCGCAGGATGCGCCGTCCCAGGCTGACGGGGGTAAAACCCCGCTCCCGCAGGAGGGCCACCTCCGCCTCGGCCAGCCCCCCCTCGGGCCCCACGGCCAGGGCCATCGGCTTCGTTAGGTCCAGGGCCTCCCGCACCAGGGTCCTGGCCCCCACGTGGGCCACCAGGCCCTGGGCCACCTTGGGCACGGCCTCGAGGGGAATGGGAGGCAGGACCTCAGGCACCTTAAGCCTTCCCGACTGCTTGGCCGCCTCCACGGCGATGGCCCGAAGCCGCCTGAGCTTGCCCTCCCCCACCTCCTTGGGCACGCTGTGGCGGGTGATGAGGGGCTGGATGCGGGTGGCCCCCAGCTCCGTGGCCCCCCGCACCACCTCGGAAAGCTTGTCCCCCTTGAGGAGGGCCATGTAGAGGACCACCTCCACCCCCACCTCCCGCTCGGGGCGGCGTTCCTCCAGGAGGCGGTAGCGCACCGGGGGCCCCAGGTCCACCACCTCCGCCAGGGCCTCCCGCTCGGCGTCAAACACGGTGAAGCGGTCGCCCACCCGGGCCCGGAGGACCTCCACCAGGTGGTACCCCTCCTCCCAGGGGAGCACGCCGGTGAGGCCCGGGCTGTAGGCGCGGTGGGGACGCACGGACTACCTCCGGTAGGCCAGGAGAACCCACTCCCCCTCTTCCTCAGCCCCCAGGGGGCTGAAGCCCACCCCCTCCAGGGCCTGCCGCACCGAGGGGGCCTTCTCCCGCAGGATGCCCGTGAGGAGCAAGACCCCCTCCGGGACCAGGGCCTCCCGGTAGCGGGGGGCCAGGGCCACGTGGAGCTCGGCGAAGAGGTTGGCCACCAGCAGGTCAAAGGGGCCCTGGGGCAGGGCCTCTACCAGGCTTCCCGGGAGGAAGCGCACGGCCACCCCGTTCCTCCTGGCGTTCTCCTCCGCCAGGGGGAGGACGCTGGGGTCAATGTCCACCCCCAGGGCCTCGGCCCCCAGCTTGGCGGCGGCGATGGCCAGGATGCCGCTGCCGGTGCCCAGGTCCAGAACCCTCTGGCCGGGCCTGGCGTGGCGGGCCAGGGCCTTTAGGGCCAGGCGGGTGGTCTCGTGGTGGCCGGTGCCGAAGGCCATCCCCGGCTCAATGACCAGGGGGATTCCCTCCCCTACTTCGTGCCACGGGGCCAGAACGTAAAAGGGCCCGGCCTGCACAGGCCTGAGGTCGCGCCGCCAGGCCTCAAGCCAGTCCTCGTCGGGAAGCTCCTGCCACTCCCCCCCGAAGGGAAGCTCCACGGGGGCGGGGAAGTAGGCCAGGATCTCCCCCTCCCGCTCCTCCAGCCCCCGGCTTCCCCGGTCAAAGAGCTCGGGAATCAGGGGCTCCAACTCCTCCGGCTTCCCCTTCAGGCGGTAGACCCACACCCCGCTATTCTATCCGGTAGCGGCAACACGCCCCGCCCTCGGCGATGCGCTCCTCCCGCACCAGGGGGAGGCCCAAAAGCTCCTGGTAGGCCAGGAGTTCGCTTTGGCAAAGGGCTTCGTGCTGGCGGGAGAGGGCCAGCTTGGGACAGCGCCTCTGGCAGAGGTAGAGGTGCCCCCCTTCCTCCACCACCTCCGCCTCGTAGCCCTGCTCCCGCAGGAACTGGGCCAGGCGGGCCAGGCGCTCCCGCAGGGGCAGGGCGGGCAGGTTCAGGGGGGCCAGGAGGTGGCGGTGGCGCTCCAGGAGGAAGGCCACCACCCCCTCCCGCCCCAGGGCCCCCTCCAACCCCCGCAGGACGTCCCCGCAAAGGGCGGCGTAGGGGGCCTCCTGGTCCTGGGCCCGGTAGAGGCGGTGGGGGCGGCCCCGGCCCGGGCACTTGCGCACCTCGGAACGCACCAGGCCCTTGGCCTCGAGGTCCTGCAGGTGCTTCTGGGCCGCCACCCGGCTCACCCCCAGGGCCTCCGCCACCTCCTTGACCGTGAGGGGGCGGAAGCGCAGGAGGTCCAGGACCTTTTCCTTGGTGTTCTCCAGGATGAGGGCCATACTAGGCCATGGGCAGAGCGATGAAGGCCTGGACGCTTAGGGCGCCCGCCAGCTCCCGGGCCGCCCGCAGGAAGGCCTGGGCCTCCTGCCCCTCGGGGTCGGCCACCAGGATGGGCCGCCCCCGGTCCCCGCTCTCCCGCAAGGGCAGGGTGAGGGGAATCTCCCCCAGGAAGCGGGTCTTGAGCCTCTCCGCCAGGCGCCGGCCGCCCCCCTCCCCGAAGATGGGGGTGGGCTGGCCGCAGTGGGGGCAGAGGAAGTGGCTCATGTTCTCCACCACCCCCAGGATGGGCACCTGCACCTTCTTGAACATGTCCGCCGCCCGCTCGGCGTCTATCAGGGCCACCTCCTGAGGGGTGGTGACGATTACCCCCCCGGAGACCCGGGTGAGCTGGGTGAGGGAAAGCTGCACGTCCCCGGTGCCCGGGGGCAGGTCCACCACCAGGTAGTCCAGCTCCCCCCAGTGCACGTCCTCCAGGAACTGCTTGAGGGTGCCGTGCAGGATGGGGCCGCGCCAGATCATGGCCTGGCCCGGGGGGACGATGTTGGCCATGGAGAGCACCTTGAGGCCGTAGGCCTCCAGGGGGAGGATCTTGCGGTTCTGGTCCACCTTGAGGCGCTCCCCCTCCAGGCCGAACATCTTGGCCTGGCTGGGGCCATAGAGGTCGGCGTCCAGAAGGCCCACCCGGGCCCCCTCCCGGCTCAGGGCCAGGGCCAGGTTGGCGGCCACGGTGCTCTTCCCCACCCCCCCTTTGCCGGAGGCCACCGCCACCACGTGCTTCACCCCGGGGATGGGATACTGCTCCGGGGCCTTTACCCCGCCCCCGAAGCGCACCCGCACCTCCTCGGCCCCCAAAGGCCTCAGGGCCTGGCGGATGTCGGCCTCGATCTGCCCCTTGAGGGGACAGGCGGGGGTGGTGAGCTGGATGAGGAGGTCCACCCTGGCTCCCTCCACCCGGACCTCCCCCACCATGCCCAGGGAAACCAGGTCCTTGCCCAGCTCGGGGTCCAACACGGTGCGCAGGGCCTCGAGGACCTGCTCTTGGGTAAGCGCCATACCGGGCTTAGGGTATACCCGAGGATAGTTTTGGGCAAGAGGTTAAGGCACAATGAGAACCTCCTGGGGGCTGGCGTATACTCAACGCGTGTACCCCGAATGGCAGAAGAAGCCCTTCTTTGAACTCCACCTGGCCTGGCTAGTCCAGGGGCCCAAGGGCTACGACCTCCTCTTCAAGGTGAACCCCTATAGCCTCTACCCCACCCGGGAAGAGGCCTTGGAGGCGGCCAAGGCCCTCTTGCAAAAGGAGCGCCTGGACCAGGACCCCCGGGTGGGCCAGGGCAAGGCCCCGGTCCTCCTCAGCCCCGAGGACCGCACCCACTTCCTCACCCTCCTGGAAGGGGGAAAGGCCCTTCTCCCCCTGGACCGCTACGCCCTCTTGGGGGAGGTGGTGGAGGTGGAAGAACGCCTCCTCCACCGCGCCCCTTTCCAGGACCCCACAAACGTCCTGTATAGCCTACGGGGCCTCCCCGTCCGCCTCCTCCTCACCCCCTTAAACGACCCTGAGGCCGAGGCCCGGGAGCTGGCCCAAGGCGTACTGGAGGTCCTCCCCGAGGGGCTGGAGGTGGGCGGGATGCGGCTTTTCATCCCCCCGGAAACCCCTATTGAGGGCCTGGCCTACGAGGACGCCTTCTTCACCCTGGGGGAAGGGCGGTACTACCTCTACGCCCTCTCGGAGCCCTCCTCCTAACAGCCCGCTGGGCTGGCCCAGGGACACCCCGCCCGCACTGGCCCCATTGGGTAAAGTGGAGGGTAGCATGGAGCTACCCAAGGCCTACGACCCCAAGACCGTGGAGCCCAAGTGGGCGGAGAAGTGGGCGCAAAACCCCTTTGTGGCCAATCCCAAAAGCGGCAAGCCTCCCTTCGTCATCTTCATGCCGCCCCCCAACGTGACGGGAAGCCTGCACATGGGCCACGCCCTGGACAACTCCCTGCAGGACGCCCTCATCCGCTACAAGCGCATGCGGGGGTACGAGGCGGTCTGGCTTCCTGGCACCGACCACGCGGGCATCGCCACCCAGGTGGTGGTGGAAAGGCTCCTCCTCAAGGAGGGCAAGACCCGGCACGACCTGGGGCGGGAGGCTTTCTTGGAACGGGTCTGGCAGTGGAAGGAGGAGTCCGGGGGCACCATCCTCCGCCAGCTCAAGCGCCTGGGGGCCAGCGCCGACTGGAGCCGCGAGGCCTTCACCATGGACGAGGCCCGCTCCAAGGCGGTGCGCTACGCCTTCTGCCGCTACTACCACGAGGGCCTGGCCTATAGGGCCCCCCGCCTGGTCAACTGGTGCCCCCGGTGCGAGACCACCCTCTCGGACCTGGAGGTGGAGACCGAACCCACCCCGGGGAAGCTCTACACCCTGGCCTACGAGGTGGAAGGGGGCGGCCACGTGGCCATCGCCACCGTGCGCCCCGAAACCGTCTTCGCCGACCAGGCCATCGCCGTCCACCCTGAGGACGAGCGCTACCGGGACCTCATCGGCAAAAAGGCCCGCATCCCCCTCACGGAGCTCTGGATTCCCATCGTGGCCGATGAGGCGGTGGAGCGGGAGTTCGGCACCGGGGCCCTCAAGGTGACCCCGGCACACGACCCCCTGGACTACGAGATCGGCGAGCGGCACGGCCTGGAGGCGGTCTCCGTCATCAACCTGGAGGGAAGGATGGTGGGGGACCGCGTGCCCCAGGCCCTCCGGGGCCTGGAGCGCTTTGAGGCCCGCAAGAAGGCGGTGGAGCTCTTCCGGGAGGCGGGGCACCTCCTGAAGGAGGAGGACTACACCATCCAGATGGCCACCTGCTCCCGGTGCGGCACCCCCCTGGAGTACGCCGTCTTCCCCCAGTGGTGGCTTTTCATGAAGCCCCTGGCGGAAAAGGTGATCCAGGGCCTGGAACGGGACGAGATCGCCTTCGTGCCCGAGCGCTGGAAGAAGGTCAACCTGGACTGGCTCCGGAATGTTCGCGACTGGAACATCTCCCGCCAGCTCTGGTGGGGGCACCAGATTCCCGCCTGGTACTGCGAGGACTGCGGGGCGGTGAACGTGCCCCGGCCGGAGCGCTACCTGGAAGACCCCACGCGGTGCGAGGCCTGCGGAAGCCAAAACCTGAAGCGGGACGAGGACGTCTTTGACACCTGGTTCTCCTCCGCCCTCTGGCCCCTTTCCACCCTGGGCTGGCCCGAGGCCACCGAGGACCTGAAGGCCTTCTACCCCGGGGACGTCCTGGTCACGGGCTACGACATCCTCTTCCTCTGGGTCTCCCGCATGGAGGTCTCCGGGTACCACTTCCTGGGGGAAAGGCCCTTCAAAACCGTACTCCTCCACGGCCTGGTCCTGGACGAGAAGGGCCAGAAGATGAGCAAGTCCAAGGGGAACGTGATTGACCCCCTGGAGATGGTGGAGCGGTTTGGGGCCGATGCCCTGCGCTTCGCCCTCACCTACCTGGCCACCGGCGGGCAGGACATAAGGCTGGACCTCCGCTGGCTGGAGATGGCCCGCAACTTCGCCAACAAGCTCTACAACGCCGCCCGCTTCGTCCTCCTGGCCCGGGAGGAGTTCACCGCCCGGGAGGAAACCCCCACCCTGGCGGACCGCTGGATGCTCTCCCGCCTGGGGCGGGGTGTGCGGGAGATCACCGCTCTCTACGAGGCCCTGGACCTGGCCCAGGTGGCCCGGGAGGTGTACGAGCTGGTCTGGAGCGAGTTCTGCGACTGGTACCTGGAGGCCAGCAAGCCCGCCCTGCGCCGGGGGAACGCCCACACCCTGAGGACCCTGGAGGCGACCCTGGCCACCCTGCTCAAGCTCCTGCACCCCCTGATGCCTTTCCTCACCAGCGAGCTCTACCAGGCCCTCACGGGCAAGGAGGAGCTGGCCCTCGAGGCCTGGCCGGAGGCCGGGGCAGAAGACCAGGAGGCCGAGGCCGCCTTTGAGGCCCTGAAGCAGGCGGTGAGCGCGGTGCGGGCCCTGAAGGCCGAGGCAGGCCTCCCCCTCTCCCAGGAAGTGGGGGTCTTTGTGGAAGGGGAAGGGGACCCCGTGGCGGAAAACCTCGAGGTCTTCCGCTTCCTGGCCCGGGCAGACCTCCTTCCCGAACGCCCGGGGAAGGCCCTGGTGAAGGCCATGCCCAGGGTGACCGTGCGCATGCCCCTGGAGGGCCTCCTGGACGTGGAGGCGTGGAAGAAGCGCCAGGAGAAGCGGCTCAGGGAACTCCTGGAGCTGGCGGAAAGGAGCCAGAAGAAGCTTTCCGCCCCGGGCTTCCGCGAGCGCGCCCCCAAGGAGGTGGTGGCCGCGGAGGAGGCCCGCCTGCAGGAAAACCTGGCCCAGGCGGAGCGCATCCGGGAAGCCCTCAGCCAAATAGGGTGAGCCGCGGGTCGTGGGGTTCCCCGGGGGCCTCGGCCACCCCTTCGGCCTGGCGCAGGTTCAGGGTGACGAAGGGAAAGCGCTCCCGGGGTTCCAGCTCCACGATGGGCCTGTCTGGGGAAAGGGGGTAGAGCTTGGCCTCGAGGAGGGTCTGGAAGGGCTTGGCCTGGGAGAGGTGATCGGAAAGCCGCACCCCCTTGGGCACCATAAGCTCCCCCGCCAGGAGGTAGTCCCCGAAGAGAAAGGCCAGGCGCCGCCTCTCCAAAAGAGAAGGGCTTGTGCGGGGTTCGGTGGGTTTACCGCCCACCACCCACTGGATGCGCTCCTTCCTTAGGGCCAGAAAACCGATGCTGGCCTTTAGATCCTTGGCCTCGGGAGGATGGGTGTAGCCGGGAACATAGACCAAGGCCCCGGTGACGGGCAGATAGGCCTTCTCCTGGTTGAGGAGGTCGGCGGTGCCGGCCCCAGGGACCAGGTAGATCATCCCGTAGACCCGGTAGGCCCGGGTGTAGATGCGCGCCTCATGGGCTTCCCGCGGCTGCTTGTACACGGCTCACCTCCCAGTAGGCCAAGAGGGCCTCGCTGAAGAGGCCCGCATGGCGGCGCTCGTAGGCAAAGAGGAGGCGGCGGAAGACCAGGGCCTTCAGCCGGGCCTCCTCCGTGTTCAGGACGGGGGGAGCGGCCAGCCTCTGGCGCAGGGCCGGCCCCAGGGCCACCTCCACCCGGCGCGGAGGCACCGGGGCAGGGGGAAGCCCAAGCCAAAGGGGGGCCTCCTCAGGGGGCAGGAGGCGGAAGCCCGCCTCTTGGGCATAGGCCAGGCCCTCGGGGTTGTCCTCGGGGATGTAAACCCCCTCCCCCATGCGCGCCCGGACCAGGGCCTCGGCCAAGGAAAGGGGGTAGGCAAAGGCCTCCACCCCTCCCCAAAGCTCCCCCGGCTCCCGGAAGTCCACGGCCTGGGCCTCGTAGGCCACGGTGCCGTTCCAGCGGTTCTCCGTGAGGAGGACCGCCGCCTCCACCTGACCGGGCACCGCTCTGGCCCCCATGCGCCAGGCCACCACCCGCACCCCCCCCAGGTGGAAGGCCAGGTGCTTGCCATCCCCTAGGGTACGCACTCCCTCGGGGGTGCCCGAAAGGAGAAAAAGGGGCTCAGGGTTCCCCGCCCCGAAGGGCTCGAGGGCGGAAAGGCCCGCGAAGACCTCGGGGAGGAAGGTGGGGGACGGGAGAAGGCCCAGGAGGGAGACCTCCTGGACGGGATCGGGGAAGCGGGCGGCGTAGGCCTCTATGCGCCTTTGGAACTGGGGAAAGAGGGCCTCGTCCAGGGCGAAGCCCGCCGCCTCCCGGTGGCCGCCGAAGCGCTTGAGGAGGTCCTGGGCGCTCTTCAGGGCCTCCACGGCGCTGATGGGGGCTAAGGAGCGCACGGTGCCCTTGCCCTGGGCCACCAGGAAGACGGGGCGCAGGGTGGCCTCCAGGATGCGGCTGGCCACGATGCCCATCACCCCGGGATGCCCCTCGGGGTCGTGGAGGACGATGGCCTTGGCCCCGGGGTCCGCCTGGGGGAGGAGCCTTTTCAGCATCTCCTCCTCTATGGCCTGGCGGCGGGCGTTGAGGCGGGAAAGCTCCTCCACCAGTTCCCTGGCCTCGGCCTCGTCCTCGGTGAGGAGGAGCCGCAGGGCCTTTTCCGCCTCCCCCAGCCGGCTGGCGGCGTTGAGGCGGGGGGCGATGCGGAAGGCCACCTCCACCGCCTTGCCGCTAAAGCCCACGGCCTCGGCCAGAAGCCTTAGGCCCAGGGTGGTGGAGGTGGGGATGCGGCCAAGCCCCTCCCGCACCAGGGCCCGGTTCCAGCCCCATAGGGGGGCCACGTCGGCGATGGTGCCCACCGCCGCCAAATCGGCGTACTCCAGGGGTGGGGGCAGGTCTAGCCGCCGGTACAAGGCCCAAAGGAGCAGGAAGGCCACCCCTGCCCCCGTGGGGTGCTCCGAGAGGCCCGGGGTGTAGGCGGGGTGGAGGACCACCCCGGGGGGCGGGGTCTCCCGGGGGGTGTGGTGGTCGGTGACCAGGACCTCCACCCCGTTCTCCAAAAGCTCCCGGAGCTCCGCGTGGTTGGCGATGCCGCAGTCCACGGTGAGGAAGAGGTCGCACCCCTCAACGTGCTCCGGGACCCTTTCCATGAGGACCCCGTAGCCTTCCTCCAGGCGGTGGGGGATGAAGGGGTGCACGTCCGCCCCCAGGGCACGAAGCCCCCGAAGGAGGAGGGCGGTGCCCGTGAGACCGTCGGCGTCGTAGTCCCCGTGGATGCGGATGCGCTTCCCCTCCCTGATGGCGGCAAGCAGGAGGTCCACCGCCTGGTCCAGGCCCTTCAGGGGGAGGAGGGCCAGGGGTGGGTCCAGGTCCTCCGGCCGGCGCACCCCCCGGTGCCAGTAGGCTAAGGCCGCCTCGGGCCCCACGCCAAAAGCTTCCATGAGGGCCCGCCACGCCTCGAGGGGGGGCAGGGGGAGGAAGCGCCAGCGCACCCGCGCCCGAGGGTCTTCCGCCTGGGATAGCCGCATCACACCTCTTCCCGGTCAGGAATCCGGGGAACTTCCTCCAGCCTTTCCCGCTTCAGGGCGTTCACCTCCCCCTGGAGCCGCCGCACTTCCCGCAGGAGGAGGCGCCGCTCCCGGAAAGCCCCCGCCCCCAGGGCCAGGGCGTAAAGACCCCCCACCAGAAGGCCCAGCAGGTAGGCCCCCGGCAACAGGGCGTAGAGGGGCCAGGGCCCCCAGGGGGTGGGTAGCTCCAGAAAGGGAAGGCTCAGGTAGAGGTAAAGGCCCGCCCCCGCCACCCCCAAGGTGGTGAGCAGGAAGACCCAGTGCGCCAGCTTCATACCCTCTCAGGATACCCCCTGGACCCAGTCCCTAAGCCGCACCCGCCCCTCGTAGAGGGCCTTACCCACCAGGGCCCCTTCCACCCCCAGAGCCTCCAGGGCCTTTAGGTCCTCGGGCCCGGCGATGCCGCCCCCAGCGATGAGCTGGTGGGGCCAGGCCTCCCGCACCCGGGCCACCACCTCCAGGTCCAGCCCCTTCAAGGTCCCGTCCCGGCGCACGTCGGTGTAGATGACCGTGCGCACCCCCATGGCCACCCAGTCCCTGAGGAGGTCCAGGGCGGAAAGGGGTGTGGCCTCCTGCCAGCCCGAGACCACCACCTCCAGCCCCCGGGCGTCCAGGGCCACGGCCAGGCGCTCAGGGCCCGCCTCGGCTAGCATCCTCGCCAGAAGGGAGGGGTCCTTGACGGCCACCGTGCCCACCACCCCCCGGCCCGCCCCCAGGGCCAGCACCTCCCGCAAGGCCTCCAGGGAGCGGATCCCACCCCCCACCTGGAAGGGGATGCGCAGGGCCGCGGCGATGCGGCCCAGGGCCTCCCGGTTGTCCCCCTGCCCCAGGGCCCGGTCCAGGTCCACCAGGTGGAGCCACCTGGCCCCCTCCTCCTGCCAGCGCAAGGCGGCGGCCACCGGGTCCCCATAGACGGTCTCCCGCCCGGGGTCCCCCTCGTAGAGGCGCACCGCCTTTCCCCCTTTAAGGTCCACGGCGGGGATGACCCACATGGGGTTATCCTACTAGCTTCCGAAGGGCGGCTTCCAAGTCGGGGCTTTTCATCAGGCTGGTGCCGATGAGCACGGCGTCAAAGAGACCCTCCAGGGCCTTTAGCTCCTCCCTTTGGCCATAGCCGGACTCCGCCACCAAGACCCCGGTAAACCCCCGGGCCCGGGCCAGCCGGCCCAGGCGGGGGGCGGTTTCCAGGTCTATGCGCAGGGTGGCCAGGTCGCGGTTGTTGATGCCTAGCACCTGGGCCCCGGCCTCCAGGGCCAGCTCCAACTCCCTTTCCGTGTGCACCTCCACCAGGGCCTCGAGGCCAAGCCGCCTGGCGGCCTCCAGGTAGGCCCCCGTGAGCTCGCCCAAAACCGCCACGATGAGCAAGGCTGCGCTCGCCCCAAAGGCCCGGGCCTCCTCCAGCATGAAGGGGTCCACCACGAAGTCCTTGCGCAAAAGGGGGAGGGCCACCGCCTGGCGCACCCGCCTGAGGTCCAGAAGGCTCCCGCCGAAGCGGTGGGGCTCCGTGAGGACGCTGATGGCTCTGGCCCCGCCCCGGGCGTAGGCCAAGGCGGCCTCCACGGGGTCTACCTCCCGTATCTTCCCCTCCGAGGGGCTTTGCCGCTTCACCTCGGCGATCACCGCAAGCCCAGGGGTCAGGAGGGCCTCCCGGAAGGAGGGCACAGGGGTAGGCTCGGGCAGGGGGTAGGGGGCCACCTCCTGGGCCCGCCGCCTGGCGATCTCCCCCAAAACCCCGGGCACCTGGGAAAGGTCGGGCCGCATAGGCCCCATGTTAAGGGGAGACCCGGGCCCCGGGGAGGAAGCAGTCCCTCTTCCTTGCGCGCATTTCCTTCATGGCGTACCCTGGTTCTGCCATGGGCGCCCTGGTCTTCCCCAGCGCAAAGGAGGCGAAGACCCTGCGCCGCTTCCTCAGAGAACTGGCCTCCGGCAACCTCCTGCGCCTGGAGAGGACCTCCCTGGAGCTCACCCCTGAGCTGGTCGGGCTCTTCCGGCAACTCCCGGAACCCATGGCCCGGAGGGAGCCGGTGCGGAAGTCTGCTTTCCTGGACCACATGGAAAAGGTCAGGGAACGGGGCCAGAAGCTGGTGGATGAACTAGTCCAGAAAGGGCAGGAGCTCGGGATGGGGTACTGAGCATGCGTGGCGTGGCCTTGGCCCTAGGAGGTGGTGGGGTACGGGGGTACGCCCACCTGGGGGTCTTGACCGTGCTGGAGGAGGCAGGCATCCCCATCCGGGGCCTTGCGGGGAGCTCCGCCGGGGCCCTGGCGGCCAGCGCCTACGCCTTCGGCCACAAGGACCCCTGGAAGGTCCATGAGGCCATCTTTGACGAGGAAATGGCCAAACTCAGCCGCTCAGGAGGCCTCCGCGCCCTAAGCCGCCTCTACAGGGCCCTGAGGCGCCCCGCCCTGGCCGAGCCCGCCCGGGTGGCCGAGGGGCTAAGGGCCCTCTTCGGAGATGCCCTCCTGGAGGAAAGCCCCATTCCCCTGGCCCTCCAGGCCGCCGACCTCCTCACCGGGGAGGGGGTGGTCCTGCGACGGGGGCCAGTGTGGAAGGCGGTCCTGGCCAGCATGGCCATCCCCGGCATCCTGCCGCCCGTGGCCTGGGAAGGCCGGCTTTTGGTGGACGGGGACGTGGCGGAAAAGGTGCCGGTGCAGGCGGCCAAGGCCCTCTTCCCCAAGGTGGTGGCGGTGGACGTCTCCAACCCCCCGCCGCAAGAGGCCCCCAGGACGGCCCTCGAGGCCGCCCTCCTGGCCGGGGAGGCCAGCCGGAGGAGGCTCAAGGAGCTGGCCCTCCAGAAGGCCGACCTGGTCCTCTCCCTGGATCCTCCCTTCCCCATTGACACCTTTGACCACGAAAAACTGCCCCTGGTCTACGCCCTGGGCAAACAGCGGGCCCAGGAACGCCTGAAGGAAATCCAGGCCCTCTCCCGCGTGCGCCTTAAGGACCTCCTCCAGGCCCTCCGCCCTCGAGGGTAAGGGTCCCTTCTGCCCGCCTCAGGAGGCCGAAAAACCCCAGGGCCCCGGCCAACAGGAGAAAAAGGCCCCCCGGCCGCAGGAGGAGGCCCATGGCCCCCAGGAAGAGGAAGAGGGCGGCCCCAAGGCCCACGGCCACCGCCGGGGCCAGGGGCCCCTCCTCCCGCAGGGCCCCCCGGCCCAGGGCCCAAAGCCAACCGCCTCCCACCAGGGCCAGGAGGAGCAGGAGGGGATGCTGGGCCTGGGGCAGAAAGAGGGCCAGCGCCCCCAGCACCAGCCCCTGGAGCAGAAGGAGAGAGGCGGCATACAGCCTGAGGCCCCGCCGGCGCAAGGCCGGCTCCCCCCGGGGGTCGGCCAGGGCCCCCAGGGCCTCCCAAACCCCCCTTTCCCGGCCCATCCTAGTGGCGGAGCACCCGCTGCAGGAAGCTCCGGGTGCGCTCCTCCTTGGGCCGGGTGAAGATGGCCTCCGGAGCCCCCTCCTCCACAATCTGCCCCCCGTCCATGAACACCACCCGGTCCGCCACCTCCCGGGCAAAACCCATCTCGTGGGTCACCACCACCATGGTCATACCCCCGCGGGCCAGGTCCCGCATCACGTCCAAAACCTCCCCCACCATCTCCGGGTCCAGAGCGCTGGTGGGCTCGTCAAACAGCATCACCTTGGGCTCCATGGCCAAGGCCCGGGCAATGGCCACCCGCTGCTGCTGACCCCCAGAAAGCTGGGCCGGGTACTTCCGGGCCTGGTCCAAAATCCCCACCCGCTCCAAAAGCTCCAAAGCCTTCCGCTCCGCCCGCTCCCGGGGCCAGCGGCGCACCCGCATGGGGGCCAGGGTGATGTTCTCCAGCACCGTCATGTGGGGGAAGAGGTTGAACTGCTGGAAGACCATGCCCACCTCCCGCCGCACCTCCCCCAGGGCCCGTTCCTCCTTCACGTTGTGCCCGTCCACCACCACCTCCCCCTCCTGGAAGTCCTCCAGGCGGTTGATGCAGCGGATGAGGGTGCTCTTCCCCGAGCCCGAAGGACCTATGATCACCAGCTTCTCCCCCGGGGCCACCTCCAGGTGGATGCCCTTCAGCACGTGCAGGGGGCCAAACCACTTGTGCAGGTTGTGGATGCGGATGATGGGTTCCACCGCCCTCATTTTCGCACCCGCTGGAGGAGGTAGGTGAGGAGGAAGAGGAAGAGGCCCACAGAGTCGGTAAGAAGCCCCGGGACCACCAGGCTTAAGGCCGCCCCCATGAGGAGGGCCCTCTCCAGGAGGTTGGTGGGCTTGTGCAAGAAGCCCACCAGGCTGGCGCTGAAGGCGGTCATGCCCAAAAGGGCGGTGAAGACGATCCAGGCCCCCTCCATGACGCTTCCTACCCCCAAGAGGAGGAGCTTGGGGCTGAAGAAGAACATGTAGGCCAGGAGGGCGGTCCTGAGCTCGTAGACGAACCCCTGCACCGCGGTCTTCCAGAAGTCGGACCTGGCGATGGCGCTGGCGGCGTAGGCGGCCAGGGCCACCGGGGGGGTGGAGTCGGCCATGATGCCGAAGTAGAAGACGAACATGTGGGCGGCCACGGGGGGCACCGGGTAGCCGGCCTTCTCCGAGAGGTTGAGGACCACGGGCACCACCAAGGAGGCCATGACGATGTAGTTGGCGGTGGTGGGGAGGCCCATGCCGAGGAGCAGGCTGGTGAGCTGGGCCAGGATGAGGACCAGGACCAGGTTCCCCCCGGAAAGGCGCTCCACGATGTCCGTAAGGCCGAAGCCGATTCCGGTCATGGTGACGATGCCCACGATGAT
Source organism: Thermus igniterrae ATCC 700962 (assembly GCF_000376265.1). GTDB lineage: Bacteria > Deinococcota > Deinococci > Deinococcales > Thermaceae > Thermus > Thermus igniterrae. The sequence goes on along the minus strand of NZ_AQWU01000074.1, from coordinate 46,642 downwards.
CCCCGCCGTGGCCGTGGCCAGGGCGATGCCCACCATGCCTCGGGCGCCGGCCTCGAGGCCCTCCAGGAGAAGCCTTACCCCCCGCACCAGGCCGAAGCCCACCCCGGCCCCGGAGCGCCACCCCCGCCACCCCTCCTGCACGAGGAGGAGGAGGAGCATGAAGAAGATGGTGTTCAGGGCCGCCCGCTCCGGGGTGAGCCTGAGGCCCACCAGGGCGTAAAGGAGGTAAACGAGGGGCAGGAGGTAGTGGGCCCCGGAGCGCAGGATGGGCCCCAAGGGGGGAAGCTCCGAGCGGGGCACCCCCTGGAGACCCAGGCGCAGGGCCTCGAGGTGCACGGTGATGAACAGGGTGGCGTAGGCCAGAAGGGCGGGGATGAGGGCGATGAGGATGAGGTCGCTGTAGGGAATCCCCAGAAACTCCGCCATGATGAAGGCGGCGGCCCCCATCACCGGGGGCATGAGCTGGCCGTTGGAGGAGCTGGCCACCTCCACCGCCCCTGCCTTCTCCGGCGGGTAGCCCACCCGCTTCATGAGGGGTATGGTGAAGGTCCCCGTGGTGACCACGTTGGACACCGAGCTACCCGAGACCACCCCGGTGAGGGCGCTGGCCACCACCGCCGCCTTGGCCGGTCCCCCGCGGAAGTGGCCCAGGAGGGCGTAGGCCACCTGGATGAAGAAGTGCCCCGCCCCCGCCTTCTCCAACAGGGCCCCGAAGAGGACGAAGAGGAAAACGAAGGTGGCGGAGACCCCCAAAGGCACCCCCCAGATGCCCTCGGCGGTGGTGTAGAGCTGGCCCATGAGCTGGCTCCACTGGCTCCCCGCATGGAGCTGGAGCCAGGGGGGAAGCACGTAGGGGATCAGCCCCTTGGGCCCGGTGAGGGCGTAGAGCACGAAGACCGAGGCGATGATGGGCAAGGCCGGCCCCACCACCCGCCAGGCGGCCAGGAAGAGCACCAGAAGGGTCAGGCTCCCCAAAAAAACGTCCCTTTGGCTTGGGATTCCCCCCCGGAGCTGGGTGATGCCGTAGTAGTCCACCACCACGTAGGCCGCCCCCGCCACCCCCAAAAAGGCCAGGGCCCAGTCCAGAAGGGGGATGCGGTCCCGGGGCCCCCGCCTGGACGGGTAGGCCAGAAAGGCCAGGGCCAGGGCAAAGGCCAGGTGCACCGCCCGAAGGCGGAAGGGGTCCAGGGTGCCCAGCTCCATGGCCCAGAGCTGGAAGAGGCTCCAGGCCACCCCCAAGGCGAAGAGGAGGTAGCGGGACCCGCCCTTGGGCCGCCGCCCCCCTAGCTCGCTTTCCTCCACCAAAAGCGCCGCGTCCTTTTCCATCCCTCCTCCAGGCGAAAGGGGCCCCGGGTGGGGCCCCCTGGGTCTAGGCCTTAGCCTACTTCAGGACCCCAATCTCCTTGTAGAAGCGCTCCGCCCCGGGGTGCAAAGGGATGGGCAGACCCCGGGCCGCCCGGGAAAGGTCAAAGAAACGCTCCAGGTTGGGGTGGATCTTCTTGAAGGCTGTCTGGTCAGCGAAGACCGCCTTCATGAACTTGTAGACGGTCTCAGGGGAAAGCTTCTCCGAGGCAATGAGCATGGCCTGCACCGCCACCGTGGGGGTGGTCACGTCCACCCCCTTGTAGGTGCCCCCGGGGATGTTGAAGCCCACGTAGAAGGGGTACTTCTTGGCGATGGCCTGCACCTTGCCCAGGTCCACGGCCACCAGGGTGATGGGGGTGGTGAGGGCGAGTTGCTGGATGGCACTCGCCCCCAGGCCCACGGTGTAGAAGAGGGCATCCGCCCGCCTGTCCTGCATGAGCTGGATCCCCTGGGTGGCACTCACCCGAATGGCCTGGCCCAGGTCCTCAAAACGCAGGCCGTAGGCCTCCAGGATCTGCCGGGCGTTCTGCTCCGTGCCCGAGCCCACGTCTCCCACCACCACCCGCTTGCCCTTGAGGTCGGCCACGGTGCGGATGCCCGCATCCTGCCGGGCCACGATGTGGACCACCTCGGGGTAGAGGGCGGCCAGGGCTCGGATGCCCTTCACCGGCTTGCCGTCAAAGGCAGGAATGCAACAGCCCTGGAAGGCGTAGTAAGCTGTGTCGTTCTGGGCCAGGGCCATCTCAAACTCCCCAGCGGCGATGGCGTTGATGTTGGCCACGCTACCCCCGGTGGAACGGGCATTGGCCCGGATGCCCACGTTGGCGTCGTTCACCAGCTTGGCCATCCCCGTGGCCACCGGGAAGTACACCCCGGTGGTAGCCCCCGAGCCCAGGGTGAGAAACTCTTGGGCAAACCCCAGACCCATCAGGGCCAAACCCGCCAGCAACATGCGCTTTACCTGCATAGGCTTACACCTCCTTAGCAACGAGGGCAGTATACCCTTTGCCCCTTCCCCTCACAAGCCCTTTCAGCGGCCTGCCACCTTAAGCTGCCTCTCCAGCCGGTTGGTGAAGAGGGTGAGGATGGTGGTGAGCAGGAGGTAGATAGCGGCCACAGCCAGGTAGACCTCCACCGGGCGGAAAGTGGCGGAGATAATGCGCTGCCCGGAAAGGGCCAGTTCGGTGAGGGCGATGACGCTGGCCAGGGAGGAGTCCTTGAGGAGGGCCACCACGTTGTTCACCAAAGGCGGCACCACGATGCGCAGGGCCTGGGGCAGGATCACAAAACGCATGGTGTCCACCGGGGAAAGCCCCAAGGACCAGGCTGCCTCCCACTGCCCCTTGGGAATGGCCTGGATGCCGGCCCGCACCACCTCGGCGTTGTAGGCCCCCACGTTGAAGGAGAGGGCGATGAAGGCCGCCCAGTAGGGGGTGATGGCCTGCTGGGCCCCGGGCCAGAGGGGCTCCAGAAGGAGGGGCAGGGCGTTGTAGGCGAAGAGGATCTGCACGAGAAGGGGCGTCCCCCGGGTGACCCAGATGTAGAAGGTAGCGGGAAGCCGCACCCAAGGGCGGCCGGAAAGGCGGAACATCCCGGCGAACACCCCGATGAAAAGCCCAGCTAGGCCCGAGAGGAAGGTGAGCTTTAGGGTGATCTCCGCCCCCAGGGCCATGGCCTCCCCGGCGGAGGCCGCCCGCTCGGGACCAAAACCTGTGAGGAGGAAGTACCGCTCCAGGGCGAAGCCCAGAAGGGCAAAAAGGCCGTAGTAGCCCCCCACCAGGAGGGGCAGGAGAAGGAGAAGGCGCAACCAAAAGGGCATAAGGACAGGAAAAGGGCCCGGGGCCTAGGCAGCCCGGGCCCAAAGGGAGCTTACCGGCAGCGCACGTCCTCCCCGAACCACTTCTTGGAAATCTGGGCGTAGGTGCCGTCCCTCATCAGGTCAGCAAGGGCCTGGTTCAAGGCGTCCACCACGCTCTTGTTGCCCTTGGCCACCGCCATGGCCACCTTCTCCTGGAAGACCAGCTCCCCCAGGGTCAGGGTGTTCTCCAGCTTCCGCTCCTTGATGGCCTCCTTGGCCACGAAGCGGTCGGTGATCCATGCGTCCAGCCGGCCGGCCAGGAGGTCCTGAAGGGCATCGGGGTCCTTCTGGTAGGTACGCACCTGCTTCACCCCAGGTATCTTCTGGGCAGCCTCCATGTAGGTGGTGCCGATCTGCACCCCCACCACCTTGCCCTGGAGTTCCTTGGCCGTCTTGGGCCCACCCCGCTTGCTCACGATGACCCCGCCCGTGCAGTAGTGGGGGTTGGTGAAGTCCACCGCCTTGGCCCGCTCCTCGGTGATGCCGTGGGAGGCGATGACGAAGTCAAAGCGGCCCTGGTTGAGCTGGATGAGGAGGGTGTCAAAGGCCTGGGTGATCCAGACGGGTTTCAGGCCCAGCTTCTGGGCTAGGGCGTTGCCCAGATCAATCTCAAAGCCGGTGAGCTGGTTCTTGGCGTCAAAGTAGTTGAAGGGGGGGAAGGCCCCTTCAGTGCCGATGCGAATCTGGCCCGAGGCCTTGACCTGGTCAAAGGTCCGCACCTGGGCCAGGCTCCAGGGAAGGAGCACCAAGGCAAGGAGGAGCATAAACTTTCGCATAACCCACCTCCCGTTGTGCACGGGCCGATTATACCCGGGCCCGGGCCAGGGTCAAGGCGCCCGGGCCTAGGCCCAGCGCACCCAGGCCACGCGTCCGGTGATGGGATGGCGCAGGGCGAGCCGCACCCCATAGGTATAGCTACCTGGACGCGAGGGGCGGTAAAGGACCCCAAAGCCCTCCCCCTCGAGGGCCAGGGGCACCACCTCCAGGTGCCCGCTGGAACGGCGCACCACCAGCTGGACCTCCAGGAAAGGCCGGAGGGCCTCGGGCACCTCCCCCTCCAGGAAGGCCCGCACCCGCATGGGGGTGCCGTTCAGGGTGAGGTCCCCAGGGACCTCCGCCCGCAGGCCCAGGGTAAAGAAGGCGGGTAGGGCCTGGTGGAAGGCCTCCAGGGCCGCTCTCTGCTCCCGGGCCTTCAGGGCCCAGGCTGCTCCCTGGCGGTACAGGCCGGCGTACTCCTGCACCATGCGGGCAGCGCTGAAGCGAGGCCCCACGGTGCGGAGGCTTTCGTGTACCATGGAGAGCCAGCCAGAGGAGTAGCCCTCAGGCCCCTTGGCGTAGAAGAGGGGGAGCACCTCCCCTTCCAGCACGTCGTAGAGGGCCTGGGCGTCGGCCATGTCCTGGGCCTCCTCGCTCTCGTAGATCCGCTCGTCCCCAATGGCGAAGCCGTTCTTGCCGTTGTAGGCCTCGGCCCACCAGCCGTCCAGAACGCTCAGGTTCAGCACCCCGTTGAGGGCCGCCTTCATGCCGCTTGTTCCCGAGGCCTCCATGGGCCGGCGGGGGGTGTTGAGCCAGAGGTCCGACCCGTGGACCAGCACCCGGGCCAGGTACATATCGTAGTCCTCCAGGACCACCATGCGGCCCTCGAGGCCGTACTCCCGGATTTTGGAGACGAGCTCCTGCAGGTAGGCCTTGCCCGGCTCGTCCTTGGGGTGGGCCTTGCCGGCAAAGACGAACTGCACGGGGTAGGGTCCATGGAGGATGCGCAAGAGGCGCTCGGGGTCTTTAAAGAGCAGAATGGCCCGCTTGTAGGTGGCGAAGCGGCGGGCAAAACCGATGGTGAGCACCTCGGGGTCCAGAGCCCTTTCCGCCTCCCTGAGGCGGCTTGGGCTTTCCCCGTTGCGGCGGCGTTGCTCGTAGAGGCGGGCGCGCGCCTCCCGCACCAGCTCCGCCCGGAGCTCCCGGTGGATACGCCAGAAGTCCTCTCCGAGCCCCTCTACCTTCCAGGTCTCGGGGTCCTGGGGGCGCTTCAGCCACTCGGGGCCAAAGACCTCTGCGTAGTGGCGCCGAAGCTTGGGATGGAGGAAGGTCCAGGTGTGGACCCCGTTGGTGATGTGCCCAATGGGCACCTCCTCCTTGAGAAGACCCGGCCAGAGGTGGTGGAACATCTCCCGGGAGACCTCCCCGTGGAGCCGGGAAACCCCTCCTGCCTGGGCGCTGGTGGCCAGGGCCAGGTTGGACATGGAGAAGACCTTGCCCCAGGGCTTCTCCTCCAGCCCCAGGGCCAGAAGGCCCTCCCGGTCCGTTCCCATCCGCTCCCAGAAGCCCCCCAGGTAGCGCTCCACCAGGTCCAGGGGAAAGGCGTCGTGCCCTGCGGGCACCGGGGTGTGGGTGGTGAAAAGCGCCCCGGCCCGGGCCAGCTCCAGGGCCACGGGAAAGGGGTGGCCCTCGGCCACCAGCTCCCGCACCCGTTCCAGGCCCAAAAAGGCGGAGTGGCCCTCGTTCATGTGGAATACCTGAGGCGCCAGGCCCAGGGCCCGCAAGAGCCTCACCCCGCCGATCCCCAGCACCATCTCCTGCTGGATGCGCATCTCCAGCCCCGGGGCGTAGAGCCGGGCGGTGATGGCCCGGTCCTCGGGGGCGTTCTCGGGGAGGTTGGCGGTGAGGAGGTAGACGGGCACCGCCCCCACCTGGACCCGGTAGGCGGAAAGCCAGACCGTGCGGCCGGGGAACTCCACCCCCACCCGGAGGGGCTTTCCCTCCGCGTCCTGGACGGGAAGGAGGGGGAGCTCCTCGGGGTGGAGGGTCTCGTACACCTCCACCTGGGCTCCTTCCTTGGAAAGGCGCTGGTGGAAGTAGCCCTCGTGGTAGAAGATGCCCACCCCCACCAGGTTCAGGCTCAGGTCGCTGGCGGCCTTCACATGGTCCCCCGCCAGGACCCCAAGCCCCCCGGAGTAGATGGGCAAGGAGCTGTGGAAGCCGTACTCCGCGGAAAAGTAGGCGGTGAGGGGACCTTGCTTCTCTTCCCGCTCCCTCAGGTAGGCCTTGAGGGCTGCCACCACCGCCTGGACCCGGGCAGGGTAGCTGGTGGCCGCCAGGGCCTCGAGGCGGCCCGGGTCCACCTCCAGGAGGAGCTTGACCGGGTTGCCCCGGAAGCGCTTCCAAAGCGAAGGATCAAGTTCTTGAAAGAGCTCCGCCGCCTCCGGATTCCAGCTCCACCAGAGGTTGTAGGCCAGCTCCCTCAGGCCCTTCAGGGGCTCGGGCAGAAGGGGCATGGCGGTGATGTGTCCCAGCGTCCTCACAACGGGGATTATACCCCAAGGGGGTCAGCGCAACCGGCGCCAGAGCTCCGGACTGAAAAGCAGGATCACGGGGAGAATCTCAATGCGCCCGGCCCACATCTGCAGGACCAGGATGAGCTTGGAAAAGGGATTGAGTTCCGCATAAGAGCCCATGGGGCCCACCGGCCCTAGGCCGGGACCGATGTTGCCGATGGCCTGGGCGCTGGCGGTGAAGGCCACCACGAAGTCCCCCTCCAAAAGGGCCAGGGCCAGGGTCCCAAAGCCGAAGAGGACCGTGTAGAGGAACACAAAGACGGAGACCTGCCGCAGGGCCTCCTCGGAGACCACCCGCTGCCCCAGGCGCAAGGGGAGGACCGCCTGGGGATGGAGGGTGCGGGTGATCTCCCGGCGCAGGAGGCCAAAAAGGAGGAGCCAGCGCACCACCTTAATGCCCCCGGCCCCCGAACCCGCACTCCCCCCCACGAACATGAGGAGGACCAGGATGGCCTGGGCGGGGACTACCCACTGGGCGAAGTCCACGCTGGCGAAGCCCGTGGTGGTGAGGATGGAAATCACCTGAAAAAAGGCGTGGCGCAGGCTGGCCTCGAGGCCGTAAAGATGGTGGGTGTAGAGGTAAAGGGCCAAAAGAAGCCCGGAGAGGAGCACCAAAGCCCCATAGGCCCGAAACTCAGCATCCCGCCAGAGGGGCTTCACCTCCCGGCCGAAGAAGAGCCGGTACTGGAGGAGGAAGTTGACCCCCGCCAGGAACATGAAAAGGCTCCCCGCCCACTGGGCCAGGGGGGCGTAGGCGGCAAAGCTCTGGGGGTTGGGGCTGAAGCCCCCCGCCGGGGTGGTGGTGAGGGCATTGGCCAGGGCTTCAAAAAGGGGCACCCCTAGGGCCCAGTAGGCCAAAAAGGCCAGCCCCGTAAGGAGGACATACACCCGCAGCACCGCCATGGCGGTGTGGCGGAGCCTGGGGGTGAGCCTCTCCTTCTCCACCCCGGTGCTCTCGGCGAAAAAGGCTTGGCGGCCCGCCACCTGGAGCTGGGGGAAGACCACCAAGAAGAGCACCACGATGCCAATCCCCCCTATCCACTGGGTCAGGCTGCGCCAGAGGAAAAGGCTTCTGCCGAACTGGCCAAAGTCCGCCAGCACCGTGGCCCCGGTGGTGGTGAAGCCCGAGACCGCCTCAAAGAGGGCGTCCAGGTAGGTAAGCCCCCCCGAGAGCCAGTAGGGCACCGCCCCCAGGGCGGGCACCAGGATCCAGAGGAGGGCCACACTGGCAAAGACCTCCGCCCGGCGGGGCTGGGCCTGGGGGTGGCCAAGCCCCTGTAGGAGCTTGCCCAGCCCCACGCCAAGCGCCGCCCCCAGGGCAAACCCCCGGGCATCCTCCTCCCACCCCAGGGCCAGGAGGGCAAAGAGGGCCATCAGGAGGCCGAAGCCCTGGTAGGTGAGGCCCAGGAGGTAGAGGCTGGAGCGAAACCCCGGCCTAGCCGACGATGCGGGCCACAGCTTCATCCGCCACCTCCCGGGCCGCCACCAGGAAGAGCCGGTCCCCGGGGAGGGCCTCGAGGTCCTCCCGGTAGAGCATCACCCGGTGGTCCCGCTCCAGGGCCACCGGGGCCACCTGGGGGGTGGCCAGGGCCCTGAGGGGCCTCGGCCGGAAGCCCTGGGATAGCTCCACCTCTAGGAGCTCAATGTTCTCGTCCATGGTGGAGACGTGCTCCACGTTCTCCGGGCCCAGGAAGTCCAGCACAGCCCGCACCGCCGCCTGGCGGGGGGTGAGGGGCAGGTCAATGCCCACCTGCTCAAAGAGCCGGCGGGTCTCCGAGCGGGAAACCCGGGTGATCACCTTGCTCACCCCCAGTTGCTTGGCCAGCAGGGAGGCCAGGAGGTTCTTCTCGTCGTTGTCGGTCACCGCCACCACCGCGTCCGCCTCCTGCATCCCTTCCGCTTCCAAAAGCTCCAAATCCGTGCCGTCCCCCTGGATAATGAGGGCCCCAGGGAGCTCCTGGGAAAGCCACTCACACCGCTCGCGGTTGGGCTCAATGATCACCACCTCCAACCGGCGCCGCAGGAGCTCCTGGGCCACCATGAAGCCCACGTTCCCTCCGCCGATCACCATCACCCGGCGCACGCCCCGGCCGGGGGCAAAGCAGGCCTCCAGCTCGGGAAAAACCCGCAAGGAGGTGACGAAGAGGAGCTTGTCCCCCGGCTCCAGCACCAGCTCGGGGAAGTCGGGGTGGGCGAAGCTCAAGAAGCTCCCGTCCCGCACCACCCCCACCACCAGCGCCCCCTCGGGCCAGTTGAGCTCGGAGAGGAGGCGGTGGGCATAGGCTCCCCCCTCCTTCACCCGGTACTCCACGAAGCGGAGCCGCCCCCCCGCCAGGACCTCGGTGTCCACCGCCCCGGGGACCAGGATCACCTCCACGATTTCCCGGGCCATGGCCCGCTGGGGCCAGAGGACCTTGTCAATGCGGGTGCCCAGGATCTCCGCGGTGCGGGGGTCCATGAGGACCTCCACATACCCCCCCTTGCCCACGAAGCACAGGGTCTCCTTGGCCCCCAGGCCCTTGGCCAGGAGGCTGGCCAGGAGGTTGATTTCGTCGGAGTCGGTGCTGGCGATGAAGAGGTCCGCCTGGTCCACCCCCGCTTCCCGCAGGGTGTCGGGGTCCGTGGCCCCCCCCACCACCACCTTCACGTCCAGGTGGGCCAGGCGCTCCTTGGCCTGGGGGTTGCGGTCAATCACCACCACCTCGTGGGCCTTTTCCAGGGTGCGGGCCAGCTCCCCGCCCACCTCCCCGCCCCCGGCGATGACGATGTACATACCGCCCCTATCCTAAACCTGGACCCCGTGGAGGTCGTAGGTATCCGCCCGGGTGATGCGCACCCGTATCCTTTCCCCTATCCGCACCGTGCCGTCGGTCTCCACGTAGACCAGGCCGTCTATGCCCGGAGCGTCGCGGTAGCTACGGCCCACGGCAAGCCCCGGCTCGGGAAGCTCGTCCACTAAGACCTCCAGGGTCTTGCCCACGAAGCCCTGGTTCTTCTTGAGGCTGATGCGGGCCTGGAGCTCCAGGAGGCGGGCCTTGCGCTCTTCCTTCACCTCCTCGGGCACGTGGCCGGGAAGGGCATTGGCCTCCGCCCCCTCCACAGGGGAGTAGGTGAAGACCCCCACCCGGTCCAGCTCCGCCTCCTCCAGAAACTCCAGAAGGAGCCTGAAGTCCTCCTCAGTCTCCCCGGGGAAGCCCACGATGAAGCTGGAGCGGACCGCCAGGTGGGGCACCACCTCCCGCCAGGCCTGCAGGGTCTTCAGGTGGCTTTGGTAGCCCCCGGGCCGGCGCATGAGGCGGAGGATGCGTTCGGAGGCATGCTGCAGGGGGACGTCCAGGTAGGGGAGCACCTTGCCCTCGGCCATGAGGGGCAGGAGCTCCCCCACGTGGGGGTAGGGGTAGACGTAGTGGAGGCGGATCCAGGCCCCCAGCTCGGCCATGTGGGCCAGGAGGTCCTTGAGTTCGGCCCGGACCAGGCGGTCCCCCCAGAAGCTCTCCCGGTGCCGGAGGTCCACCCCGTAGGCGGAGAGGTCCTGGGCGACGAGGAGGAGCTCCTTGGTGCCCGTGGCCACCAGCCGGGCGGCCTCGGCCAGGACCTCGGCGGCGTCCCGGGAGCGCAGGCCGCCCCGGAGCTTGGGGATGATGCAGAAGCTACAGCGGTGGTCGCACCCCTCGGAAAGCTTGAGGTAGGCGTAGTGCCGGGGGGTGAGCTTCACCTGAGGGGGGACCAGGTCCAAGAAGGGGTCGCGGGGAGCGGGCAGAAACGCCTGCACCGCCTCCAGGACCCGCTCCACCTCCCCCGGGCCCGTGACCTCCAGGACCATGGGGTAGCGCTCCCGGATCACCTCGGGCCGGGCCCCCAGGCACCCGGTCACCACCACCTTGCCGTTTTCCCGCAGGGCCTCGCCGATGGCCTCGAGGCTCTCCTCCACCGCCGGGGTGATGAAGCCGCAGGTGTTCACCACCACCAGCTCGGCCTCCTGGTAGCTTCCGCTCGTCTCGTAGCCCAGGGCCTTGAGCCTTGAGAGGATCTGCTCGGAGTCCACCAGGGCCTTGGGGCAGCCCAGGCTCACAAAACCGATCTTCGCCATACGCCTCCAGGGGCCAAGGCCCCGACAAAAAAGCAGTATACCAGCCCCTAGGGGCCCTCAAAGCGCCGGGTGACAGGCCTGCCCGGCTCCCCCAAGAGGCCCTGGTCCTGGCCGGCCAGGAAAACCCGCACGGCACCCGGATTGCCGGCCCGCACCTCCACGGGCAGGTCAAAGCGAAGCTCGGCCCCCACCTCGGGGATGCCCTCGTAAAGGCGCTTCTCCCCCTGGGTCACCCTAAGCCAGCTCCGCCCCTCCAGCCTGAGGACCAGCTGCCCCCCGCCTGGGGAGGGCGCCGGAGCCTGGTCCTGGGAAGCTGGGGGAGAGGAGGGCAGGGGCTTCAGGCGGAAGGAGAGGGACCGGGGGCGGTCCAGGAGGACCTCCTCCTCCCAGGGCTCGTACCCTGGAAGCTCCAGACGCAAAACCCGCTTCCCCCCCTCCAGGGGGGGACTCTCCAGGGGGGTCTGGCCCAGGTAGAAACCGTCCAGATAGACCCGGGCCCCCGGGGGCTCGCTCACCACCCGCAAGGGGTAGCGGGGGGCCACCTGGGGAGGGGGTTCTGGAGGAAGCTCCACCACCCTGGGGGAGGCCGGCCGCAGGAGGAGGTAGGCCCCAAGGCCCAGGACCAGGAGGAAGCCCAGGAGGAGAACCCAGGGGAGGCCCCGCCTTCGGGGAGGGGGCGGAGGCGGAAGGGTGGGAGGCTCTGGGGGGGCATAGAGGGCCAGCAGGGGCTCGGGGTCCAGCCCCAAAAGCCGGGCGTAGCGCCGCAGGTAGCCCCGGGTGAGGGCGGGCTCGGGAAGGTCTTCAAAGCGACAGGCCTCCAGGGCCTCCAGCACCCTTACCTTCAGGGAAAGCCGCTCCGCCGCCTCCTTTAGGGAAAGCCCCTTCTCCTCCCGCGCCCGCTTGAGCCTCTCCCCCAGCTCGCACACAAGGCTATTCTAGTGCGGATAGGGCCAGGGCCACCTGGGCGGCCAGGCGGGCATTTTCCCGAAGAAGCCGCTCGTTCACCCGGTCGGTCTCGCCCCCCGTAAGTTCAGAAAGCCGCCGCAGGAGGTAGGGGGTGAGGGCCTTGCCAAAGACCCCTTCCCGGGCCGCCTGGTGGTTGGCCTCTTCCACAAAGCGGGCCACCTCCTCATAGGGGAGGCCCTGGGAGACGGGGTTCACCAGGAGGACCGCCCCCAGGCCCAGGGCCCGGGCCTTGCGGAACACCCGGGCGGCCTCGAGGGGCGTCTCCACCCGGGCCGGCACGGGAAAGGGGGAGTCGGGGGAGAAAAAGGCCGGCAGGCGGTCCGTGCGGTACCCCACCACGGAGACCCCCAGGGTCTCCAGCCGCTCCAGGGTGGCCCGCAGGTCCAGGATGGCCTTGGGCCCCGAGGAGACCACCAGGATGGGGGTGCGGGCCAGGGCCATGAGGTCGGCGCTCTCGTCAAAGGGCTCGGGGTGCACCCCCCCAATCCCCCCCGTGGCGAAGACCCCTATCCCGTGGCGGTGGGCCAGGTGCACCGTGGCCGCCACCGTGGTGCCGGCGCTCTTGCCCTGGGCCAGGAGGGCCGCCAGGTTCCACAGGCTGGCCTTCTCCGCTCCCCCCCGGGCCAGGGCCTCCCGCTCCTCGGGGGTGAGGCCCACCCGCACCTCCCCCCGCACCAGGGCGATGGTTCTGGGAATCGCCCCCTCCCCCCGCACGGCCTCCTCCAGGGCCTCCACCGTGCGCAGGTTCAAGGGGTAGGGCAGGCCGTGGGTCAGGACCGCGGACTCCAAGGCCACCAAGGGCTCGCCCATGAGGGCAGTATACGGGTCAGAGCTCCGGCCACACCAAGACCTCCTCCCCCGCCCGCAGGCCGTGGAAGAGGAGGAGCTCGGGGGCAAGCCTCACCTCCACCCCAAGCCCCTCCGCCCCCTCCACCTCCAGGACCACTTCCTGCCGCCCCTTGAGCCGCACCCGGCGAAAGGGCCCGTAGTGCTCCCGCCAGGTGGCCAGGAGGATGGCCTCCACCTGGGCTCCCCGCTTCCCCAGGGCTACCCTAAGCCGGGCGGTGCGGGGAACCCGGGGGGAGACCTCCAGGAGGCGGAGGCGGGCCAGATGGCCCAGGCGCCGCAGGACCTCCCCCAGGGGCAGGCCAAGCTCCGCCGCCAGGTCCAGGGGGCTTTTACCCCCCCCCAGAGCCAGGAGGAGGGAGAGCTCCAGGGGGTCCAGGGTGGCCTGGAGGGCCTGGGCCCGGGAGGCCGGGCGCACCAGGTCAAAGGGGCCCAGGGCCACCCCCTCGTCCAGGAGGCGGATGGCCTGGAGCAAATAGGCCTCCAGGGGCCCCTCCAGGGAGCCCAGGGGGGCCCGCACGGCAGGGAGGAAGCGGAAGCGCCCCTCCTTCAGGGCCAGGACCTCCAAGAGGGCCTCCTGGCCCACCTTATCCCCGAAGGCGGCGTGGACGGGCCGGCCCCGCTCCAGGTAGACCTCCCCCTGTCCTCCCCCAGCCTCCACGACGAAAACCCCGCTCCGCCCCCCCTGGGCCAGAAGCTGCAGGAGGTCAATGGGGCCTAAGAGGCGAAAATCACCTTCCATAGGGGCGCCAGGTAGGCCTTGCCGAAAAAGTGCACATGGGCCAGGAGGTAGTAGACCTGGTAGCGGGGCAGGGCCCGCTCCACCTCCTGGGGTATGGGGTAAAGGGCGCGGTAGGCCCGCCAGAAGGCCTCGGGGAAGCCGCCGAAGAGGCGCATCATGGCCAGGTCCACCCCCCGCTCCCCCACGAAGAAGGAGGGGTCCAGAAGGGCTGGGCCCTGGGGGGTGAAGCGCAGGTTGCCGTGCCAGAGGTCCCCGTGCAGGGGGGCAGGGCCTTCGGTGGGAAGGGGCTTCCGGAAGAGGGACTCCACCTTAGGGCCAAGCCCCTCCAGGAGGTCCCAGGTGGCCCTCAGCAAGGGCTCCACCGCCCGGAGGTAGAAGAACTCTGTCCATTCCCCCCCTTCCCGCCCCGGAAGGGGAAAGGTGCCCAGGAAACCAGGTGGGGCGGCGTAGGCGGGTTCCCGCCGCCGGTGGAGGTCCGCCAGCATCCGGGCCAGGGCCTCCCAATCCGGGGGACCCTCCGGCAGGTACTCCAGCACAAGCCCCTCCTCCCCCACCCAGACCACCCGGGGCACCCGCACCCCCCGCGCCCCCAGGGCCCTAAGCCCCTCAGCCTCCGCGGGGAAAAGGCCCGAAGGAGCCCCCTCCGCCACCTTGACCACGTAAGGGCCCAGGCGGAACACCCGGGAGATGTCCCCCCCGTGTAGAGGGACGGGGGAGGCCTCCACCTCAAGCCCCGCCCGCCTCAGGAGCCCTCGAGGGTCCATGGGCCTCCAAAAAGGCCACAAGGGCCGCCTCCACCGTCCAGTACACCTCGCGGCAGTCCTGCAGGTCGCCGTAGTAGGGGTCGGGCACCTCGCCTCCGCCCAGGTAGTCCAGAAGGAGCCTGGCCTTGCCCCGGGCCTCGGGGAAGCGCCTTAAGACCTCGGCCAGGTTCTCCCGGTCCATGACCAGGATGTGGTCGTAGTGGAGGGCGTCCTCCCGGGTCATGGCCCGGGCCACGTGGGGAAAGTAGGCCCCCTCCTCCTCCAGCACCCGCCTGGCCCGCGGGTCCATGGGCTCTCCGGCGTGCCAGGCCCCGGTGCCCGCGGAGTCCACCTCAAAGCGGGCCTCCAGGCCCCGCTCCCGCAACAGCTTGCGGAAGGCCCCTTCCGCCAGGGGACTGCGGCAGATGTTGCCCAGGCAGACGAAGAGCACGCGCACGGGCCGTTCCATCCCCCCCATGATACGTGAGGCCCTCAGTAGGGGACCTCGGCCTCCACCTCCGTGCCCTTGCCGGGTTGGGAGCGCACGGCAAAACGCCCGCCCCGGGCCTCCACCCGCTCCCGCATCTGGGTGAGGCCGAACCCCCCCAGGCCCTGGGCCTCGGGGGCGGCGAAGCCCCGGCCGTTGTCCCGCACGCAAAGCCTCGCCCCCCGCTCCCCCAGAGGGGTGAGGGCCACCTCCACCCGGGTGGGCTTGCCGTGCTTGGCGGCGTTGGTGAGGGCTTCCTGCAGGACGCGGAAGAGGACCAGCTCGCTGGCCTGGGAAAGCCCCACGGTCTCGGGCAAGGACAGGTGGACGCGGAAACCCGCCTGCTCGGCAAAGGCCTGGGCATAGCGGCGCACGGACTCCAAAAAGCCGTAGCGCTCCAGGTCAATGGGCCTGAGGGCGAAGATGCTCCGCCGCACCTCGCGGATCTGGGAGCGCAGGGTCTCCTTCACCTCGGCCAGGGCCCTCAGGGCCGCCTCCCGGTCCTTGTCCAAAAGCCTTTCCGCCAGGTCCAGCTTCAGGGCCATGAAGGCCAGGCTCTGGGCGATGCCGTCGTGGATCTCCCGGGCGATGCGCGTGCGCTCCTCGTTGATGGCCAGCTCCTCGGCCCTGAGGTAGGCCTGGGCGTTGCGCACCGCCAGGGCCACCTGGGAGGCCAGGAAGGAGAGGAAGGGGATGCGGCGGGAGAGGTCCTTGCCCTTCAGCACCAGCACCCCCACGGTCTCCCTGGCCTTGAGGGGCAGGGCCAGGGTGCCCTCGGCCACGAAAAGGGGCCCCTCCAAAGCCCCCTTCCAGGCCCCCTCGGGCAGGAAGGGGTGGCCGGGCAGGGCCAGGTTGCGCACCACCCGGGGGAGCAGGAAGCCCTCCTCATCCAACAGGAGGACCCCGGCCCCCTCAGCCTCGGCCCAGGCCTGGATGCGCTCCAGAAGACCCTCCAGGAGGCGGTCCAGGTTGGCCTCGGCCTTCAGGGCCTGGTCCACCTCAAAGAGGGTGAGGCGGTCCCGGCTGCGGGCCACCACCGACTGCAAGGCCCCCGCCACCTCGTGGGCCAGCACCTCCAAAAAGGCCCGCTCCGGAGCGGGGGGGCAGGCCTCGAGGAACCCCTTAAGCCCCGGGAGCTCCACCCGCACCCCCCCGCACTCCTCCCCCGCGCGCACCCCCTCGGCCTCGAGGGCCAGGGGGTAGCCCAGGGTCTCCCGCAGGGCCTGGGCCATGCGGTACACGGCCTCCTCCAGGTTTTCGCTCTCCAGGGCCTCACGGAAAACCCGCCCTGCCGCCTGGAGGCGGCGGTTGGCCTCCTCCAGGGCCCTTTCCGCCCGGACCTTCTCCAGGACCTCCTGGGCGATCCACTCCAGCACCGCGTAGGTGACCAAAGGCCCCACCAGGGCGTAAAACCCCAGGCGGAGCCAGAGCACGCTGTCCGCGTGGCGGTAGGGCAAAAGGGCCAACTCAAAGATCACCACCACGGCGGCGATCAAAGGGGGCAAAAGCCGTTGGGCTAGGCGGACCAGGCGGTAGAGGTTCTGGCTAGCCATTCTTCCTCATCTGGTAGCGGCTCTGGTGGAGCAGGCCGCGCAGGAGCTGTACCTCCCCAGGGGAGAGCCGGGCCTTGTGGAGGATGCGGCGCAGGCGGCGCATGGCGTAGGGGTACCGGTGGGGGTCGGTGAAGCCGATCTCCAGCACGTACCGCCCCAGGTCCTCAAAGAGGGCCTCGAGGGCCGCCACCTCCGCCAGCGTCTCCTTGTTCTCGGGGAGATGGCCCTGGACCAGGGCCTTGTGGAGCTCGTAGGCGAAGACCACCACCGCCTGGGCCAGGTTCAAGGAGGGCTGCTCAGGAGCGGTGGGGATGGTGCCGATCAGGTGGGCCAGGTCCAGCTCCTCGTTGGTGAGGCCAAAGGTCTCCCGGCCAAAGACCAAGGCCACCTTCCCCTCCACGGAGAGCACGTGCCCCGGCACCTCCCAGGCGGGGACCACGGGGGCCGGGTAGAGCTCGCGGGGCCTGCCCGTGGTGGCCACCACCAGGCTCACCCCCTCCAGGGCCTCCCGGAGGCTTCCCACGGGTACGGCCCTGTCCAGGATGCTCTCCGCGTGCACCGCCACCCAGTAGGCCTCCCGGGCCCAAGGGGGGCCCACCCGGGGACCGGGGTTCACCACGTAAAGCTCGGAAAGCCCAAAGTTGCGCATGGCCCGGGCCACGGCCCCCACGTTCATGGGTTCCTGGGGCTCCACCAAGACCACGCGCACCCGCTCTAGGGTAGGGGTTTGGCTCATGGCGTCTCCTCGTGTGGCGGCGTCTCCTGGGAAGGCGTCGCGGGGGCAGGGGTCTCCGTGGGGGAAGAAGGAGGCACAGGGGCAGGCAAAGGCGCCGTCTCCCCCGAGGGAGGGGCCTCCACGGGGGGCTTGGCCACCGGGAGCTGAGGGCCTTTGCCCTGGGGGAACCAGGCCTCTACCCCCTGGGGGGAGGCCAGGCCCGAGGCCAGGTCAAACCGGGCCTTCTCCAACCCCTGGGGCGGGGGGAAGTCGCCCCCGGGCCGGCCCCGCAGGGCCTCGGCCACGAAGTCCCGCCAGATGGGGGGGTTGACCACCGAGCTGGAGGGCTCCCTGCCCCCCATGCGCAGGGGCTGGTTGTCGTCCCGCCCCACCCAGACCACCGCGGAAAGCCCCCGCGTGACCCCGGCGAACCAAAGGTCGCGGGCCTCGTTGGTGGTGCCGGTCTTGCCCCCCACCACCCGGCCCGGGATGCGGGCCCGCTTGGCCAGGCCCCCCTCCCCCAGGTCGTAGACGTAGCCCTTCAGGAGGTCCCAGCCCTGGTAGGCCACCAGGGGGTCAAAGAGGCGGCGCCGCTCGGGGAGGGCCTGGTAGAGGACCTGGCCCTGGGCATCCTCCACCCGCTTCACGTACAGGGGCGCCACCCGGTAGCCCCCGTTGACGAAGGCGGCGTAGGCGGCTGCCAGGTCCACGGGGGTGATGGAGGCCCCGCCGATGGCGATGGCCAGGGTAGGGTACTTCACGGCAAAACCCGCCTCGGCCAGCTTCCTGGCCACCTTTTCCACCCCGATGGCCTCCGCGGTGTAGATGGCGGGGAGGTTCAGGGAGAGGTCCAGGGCGTAGCGCACGCTAATCTCCCGGTTGAGGAAGGTGCCGGAGAAGTTCTTGGGCCGCCAGACGCCTCCAGGCTGGCTGGGGTCGGGGAACTCCAGGGGGCGGTCAGGGACCAAGGTGGCCTGGGTCCAGCCCGCCTCAAAGGCGGTGGCGTACACGAAGGGCTTGACCGCACTCCCCGGGTTCCTCAGGGCCCGGGTGGCCCGGTTGTACTCATCCCCCTCCCGCCGCACCCCGCCCACCAGGGCCAGGACCTCCCCCGTGTCCGGGTCCAGGCCCACGATGGCAAGCTCGGCGCCCTCGGGGAGGCGGGCCCCCTTGGCCGCGGCCTCCGCCGCCCGCTGCATGGCGGGGTCCAGGGTGGTGTAGACCCTAAGCCCCCCTTCCCCATAGACCTTTTCCCGGCCGAAGCGGGCCTCGAGGAAACGCCGCACCTCCAGGACGAAGTGGGGGGCCATGCGGTAGTCCAACTGGCGGAGGATGCGGGCCTCGGGGTCCTCCAGGGTGGCCTCCAGGACCTCCCCCCCTTCCCCGTAGCGCACCCGCCAGCCCCGGGGCACCAGGGGCTCGCGCCAGGCGGCCTCGGCCACCTCCCGGCTCACCCACCCCTCGGCCACCATCTGGTCCAAAAGAAGGCGCATCCGCTCCCGCACTCCTCTGAAGTCGGCGTAGCGGGCGTTGGGAGCGGGCACCAAGGAGGCCAGGTAGAGCCCCTCGGCCAGGGTGAGGGCCGCGGGGTCCTTGCCGAAGTAGGCCTCCGCCGCCCCCTTGATCCCCACGGCATTCCCTCCCCAGGGGACCACGTTCAGGTACATCTCCAGGATCTCCGCCTTGGTGTAGCGCCGCTCCAGCTCCAAGGCCAGGATCCACTCCTTGAACTTGCGCTCCAGGGAGCGGGCCTGGGCCAGCTCCTTCAGGAGGGTGTTCTTGATGACCTGGGTGGTGATGGTGCTCCCCCCCTGGAGGTCCCCCCGCAGGACGGCGTAAAGGGCCCCCAAAAGGCGCACGGGGTCCACCCCGTAGTGCTGGAAGAAGCGGCGGTCCTCGGAGAAGACCAAAGCGGCCAGGGCCGCCGGCGAGACCTGGGAAAGCCTGACCAGGCTCCGGTGGATGGCCCGCCCTTCCTCCACGCTGGCGATCTGGGCCAGGGGGGTGCCGTCCCGGGCATAGAGGGTGGAGGTGGCGGTGAGGCGCAGGCGGTCAAACTGGTCCAGGTCGGGAAGCTGGCGGGTGTAGGCGTAGGCCAGATAGCCCAGGGCCAAGCCAATGCCGGCCAGAAGCCCGGCCAGAAGGAGGAAGAGGAGGCGGAAGACCCGCACGCCCACCAGTTTACCCAAGGGAGGCCTCAGGGGCTTAGGCCCAGGAACCTAAGGAGCTTCTCCCGGGTCAGGGGCTTTTCCAGGGGCACCACCCGCACCACCTCGGCGGTGGTGCGGAGCTTCTCCGAGGGGCCGATCAGAACCGCCAGGGGCACCTCCTTCAGGCGCTTCACGTGGCGGATGCGGGTGGCGGCGGCGAAGGGGTCCACGTCCAGGTCCTCATCCAGGAGGATGTAGCGGGGGGTGTGCTCCAGGAGCCAAAAAAGCCCCTCCCGGGCCAAGTCAAAGTGGCGGACGGGGATGCCGTGCTCGGAAAGCACCAGATCCACGTAGGCCCTGAGGGCCTCGCTACGGCTTAATAGGAGCAGGCCCGGATAGTCCGCCGCCACGCGGCCAGTCTACCGAGGGGGTGCGAAAAGGGCGTGAAAAAAATATGGCTGGGGCGCGTGGACTCGAACCACGACCGGCGGATCCAAAGTCCGCTGTCCTGCCATTAGACGACGCCCCAGCGTCCAAGGGGGATTGTAGGCCATGAGGACGCCTTCGTCAAACCCCCCACCCTAGACGTTGAAGAGGATGTAGAGGACGTCCCCGTCCTGCACCTCGTAGTCCTTGCCCTCGAGGCGCACCCATCCCCGCTCCTTGGCCCGGGCCCACCCCCCGGCCTCCACCAGCCGGTCCCAGGGGATGACCTCGGCCCGGATGAAGCCCCGCTCCATGTCGGAGTGGATCTCCCCCGCCGCTTCCGGAGCCTTGGCCCCCCGGCACACGGTCCAGGCCCGCACCTCCTTCTCCCCGGCGGTGAAGAAGGTGAAGAGGGAAAGGGCCTGGTAGCCTGCCCGGGCCAGGCGTTGCAGGCCGCTTTCCGTAAGGCCGTAGGCGGCCAGGAGTTCCCTGGCCTCCTCCGGGGGAAGCTCAGCCAGCTCGGCCTCCAGCCGGGCGGAGACCACCACCACCTCAGCCCCCTCGGCCTGGGCCTTGGCCCGCACCGCCTGCACGTGGGGGTTATCCTTTCCCTCAGGCAGGTCCTCCTCGGAGACGTTGGCCACGTAGATCACCGGCTTGGCGGTGAGGAGAGGGGTCTCCCGCAGGAAGCGCCTGGCCTCCTCCGAGGGAGGACAGGTGCGGGCAGGCTTCCCCGCCTGCAGGTGGGCGTAGAGCCCCTCGGCCGCCTCCAAAATGGGGGCCATCTCCCGGTTGGCCCGGGCCTCTTTACGCAGGCGCTCTAGCCTCCGCTCTAGGGTGGCCAGGTCCGCCAGGAGGAGCTCGGTCTCCACCACCTCCGCGTCCTCCAGGGGGTCCACCCGGCCCATCACGTGGACCACATTGGGGTCGGGAAAGCAGCGGAGCACGTGGGCGATGGCCGCCACCTCGCGGATGTGGGCCAGGAACTGGTTGCCAAGCCCCTCCCCCTTGTGGGCCCCCTTGACCAGGCCAGCGATGTCCACGAACTCCACGTGGGTGGGCACCACGGGGGGCACCCTTTCCCCCTTGGCGAAGACCCGTTGCAGGGCGTAAAGCCGCTCGTCCTCCAGGGCCACCACCCCCACGTTTTTGTCTATGGTGGCGAAGGGGTAGTTGGCGGCCAAGGCCCCTGCCCGGGTAAGGGCGTTGAAGAGGGTGGACTTGCCTACGTTGGGTAGACCGACGATTCCTACGGCTAGCATCTTGACCTCAAAAAAAGCCCCTGTGCGGGGCCTCTTTCCATCCTATCACGCCCGTTGCGTATGATGGCAGGGTATGGACCTGGCCGCCCACATTGACCATACCCTCTTAAAACCCACCGCCACCCCGGAGGAGGTCCTAAAGGTAGCGGAAGAAGCATTGGAACATGGCTTTTTTGGGCTTTGCATCCCCCCCTCTTACGTGCCCCTGGTGCGGCAGGCCTTTCCTCACGCGCCCTTCCGCCTGGTGACGGTGGTGGGCTTTCCCCTGGGGTACCAGGCACCGGAGGTGAAGGCCCTCGAGGCCGCCCTAGCCGTGGCCCAAGGGGCGGACGAGGTGGACATGGTGATCCACCTAGGCCAGGCCCTGGCGGGGAACCTGGCCTACCTGGAAAAGGAGGTGGACCAGGTGCGTCAGGCGGTCCCCCGGGCCGTCTTAAAGGTCATCCTGGAGACGGGCCACTTCTCCCCCGAGGCCCTGGAGAAGGTGGCGGAGGCCGCCTTGAGGGGCGGGGCCGACTTCCTCAAGACCTCCACCGGCTTCGGCCCCCGGGGGGCCACCCTGGAGGACGTGGAGCTCCTGGTGCGGGTGGCCCGGGGTCGGGCCCAGGTGAAGGCGGCCGGGGGAATCCGCGACCGGGAGACGGCCATCAGGCTCCTTCAGGCGGGAGCCACCCGGCTTGGCACCTCCGCTGGGGTGGCCCTGGTGCGTGGGGAAAGCGCCCATGGGTACTAGGCGGCGCAAGACCCTGGCCGGGTTGCCCAGCTACCTGGTCCTCCTGGTCCTCCTCCTGCTTTGGGCCTACCAGGAGCTACGCCCTGGCCCCAGCGCCCCCCTGGAGACCGGGGCGGTGGAGGCCTACTTCATGCCCCAGGAGGGCACCCAGGCCAAAGCCCGCCTGGTGGGCCTCATGGACGGGGCCCAGGCCTCCATAGAGGGGGCCTTCTACGAGTTCCGTGACCTGGAGATCGCCCAAGCCCTCCTCCGGGCGGCGAAGCGGGGGGTGCAGGTGCGGCTTTACGGGGAAAGCGACTACCGGGAGGACTTCCGCCGCTACTTGGTGGCCGCCGCCCTGGGCCAGAGCGCGGAACCTCCCCGGGTGCCCCAGCGGGTGGTGCAGGAGTGGGTGCGCCCCACGGGTCCAGGGTGCGAGGCCATTACGGGGCTAAGCATCTGCTACGACGAGCGGGAGGGCTTCATGCACCACAAGTTCCTGGTGGTGGACGAGAGGGTGGTCTGGACGGGAAGCACCAACATGACCTGGAACGCCTTCGCCCGCAACAACGAAAACAGCCTCCTCCTCCCCTCCCCCACCCTGGCCCAGGGGTACGGTCGGGAGTTCGCTACCCTCTTCCAGGGGGCCAAGGAAGGCCTTGGGGAGCCGGTCCCCTTCCGCCTCGAGGGGGTGGAGGGCACAGCCTACTTCAGCCCCAAGGGGGGGGAAAGGGGGCGCGAAGCCCTCTTACAAAGGCTCAGGGAGGCGCAGGAGGAGGTCTTGGTGGCAGCCTTCGTCCTCACGGACCAGGCGGTCCTCGAGGAGCTCCTCCGGGCCAAGGAGCGGGGGGCCAGGGTGCAGGTGCTCCTGGAAAGGCGGAACCTGGGGGATAGCCGGGAGGAGGCCCTCTTGGCGGCGGGTATCCCGGTACGCCAGGACGGCAACCCCTACACCCTGCACCACAAGGTCATGGTCCTGGACCGCACCTGGGTGGTCACGGGAAGCTACAACTTCTCCCTCCGGGCCTTCCAGGTGAACAACGAAAACCTCCTGGTCCTCAAAGGTCCGGCCCTGGCGGAGCGCTATCGGGAGGAAATCCTCAGGCTATGGGCGGAAGGGAGACCCCTCTAGTCCTCACCCTGGCCTCGGCCAGCCCCAGGCGGAAGGCCCTCCTGGAGGCCCTGGGCTACCCCCTCAGGGTCGTGCCCCCCGGGGTGGCCGAGGACCTGGACCTCCCCCCCCGGGAGCTGGCCCTGGCCCTGGCCCGGCGCAAGGGAGAAAGCGTCCCCGGGGAGTGGGTCCTGGCCGCGGACACCGTGGTGGACCTGGACGGCCAGGCCCTGGGGAAGCCCAAGGACCCTGAGGAAAACCGTGCCTTCCTGCGCCGCCTCTCGGGGCGAAGCCACCTGGTGCACACCGGCCTCTACCTGCGCACCCCCACGGGGGTGGTGGCCGAGGTGCACACTGCCCGGGTGCGCTTCCGCTCCCTCTCCGAAGAGGAAATCGCCTGGTACGTGGCGCGGGGGGAAGGGCTGGACAAGGCGGGAGGTTACGGGGCCCAGGGCCTGGGCATGGCCCTTCTGGAAGGCGTGGAGGGGGATTTCTACACGGTGGTGGGCCTGCCCGTGGCCCGGGTCTTTGCCCTTCTTTGGGAACGGGGGTTCCGGCCATGAGCGAGGTGGCCCTAAGGCGTAGCCTCTTCCTCCTCCTGCTCCTCTTGGGCCTGGGCCTGGCCACCCTCACCCGGCCCCTGGCCCCCCGCTTCTCCCTCACCCTCTCCCCCCTCACCGCCCCCCTGCCCGCCCTGGGCCACCGCCTGGGGCAGAACCTGCGGGCCGGGTTCGCCGCCCTTTGGAACCGTCAGGACCTCTACGGGGAAAACCTGGAGCTTAAGAAGCGGGTGGCCGCCCTGGAGGCGGAAAACCGCCGGCTTTCCCTGGAGGTGGAGAGGCTTTCCCGGGCCCTGGAGGTACGCCGGTCCCAGGCTCCCGGGGTGGTGGCGGTGGCCCCGGTGGTGGGGGAGGACCTTTCCGGCCTCTACCGCCGCCTGGTCCTGGGCCTGGGGGAACGGGATGGCCTCCGAGTGGGCATGCCCGTCACCACCCCGGAAGGCCTGGTGGGCCTCATCGTGGAGGTGGGAGAGCGCACCGCTTTGGTGCGCACCCTCTTGGACCCGGAAAGCCAGGTAGGGGTACGGCCAGAAAAGGCCCCGGGGCGGGGCATCGCCCGTGGCGCTCCCCCGGACGGACTGGTGGCGGAGTTTCCCCCTACGGTGCCCGTGGCCCCCGGGGACCTGCTCCTCACGGGCAGCCCCCTGGGCCTTTTCCCCGATGGCATCCCCGTGGGCCGGGTGGAGCGGGTGGAACGGGTGCAAGGCGGGCTCAAGCAACGAGTCTGGGTAAGGCCTTTGGTGGAGCTTTCCCTTCTGGAAGAGGTCATCGTGCTGAGGCCGCTATGAAGGTGTTTTTGGCCCTCCTCGCCACCCTTTTTCTGGCCGGCCTCCTGGGGACCCTCTGGCCCCAAGGGGCCATGGCCCCGGACCTCTTCCTGGTCCTGGCCCTCTGGTACGCCCGGTCCCAGCCCTACTACCTGGGCCTTCCCGGGGCCTTTTTGCTGGGTTTGCTCCAGGACCTTTTGGGCTATGGTCTTTTAGGTCTGCACGCGGTGGGGCTCCTAAGCGCCGCCTACGCCCACTACGGGGCCAGCCGCCGCCTCACCGAAGGAGCGGGTCTGGGCGCCCCTTTCGCCTTCCTCTGGGCCTTTTTGGCCAAGTGGGCGGGGTACTTCCTGGTGGTCTACTGGCTCCGCCTGGACCTCCCCCCCCTGGCTCCCCTGGACCTCTTCCTGGAAGGCCTCTTCACCCTGCCCTTTTTCCTCATGGCCCTGCGGTTTTCCGGTAAGCAGCCATGACGGGTAGGCTTTATGCCCTCATGCTCCTCTTCCTAATAGCCTTTGGCCTGTTGGGCCTCAGGGCCTGGCAGCTCCAGGTGCTGGAGCACGAGAAGTATGCCCTAAGGAGCCAGGGGAACTACCTGAAAACCGAGGGCATCCCCGCCCCCCGGGGGCGGATTCTGGACCGTAAGGGCCGGGTGATCGCCCAGGACCGGCTGGTGGTGGACCTGGTGTACGAGGGGGGGGAGGTGGCCTTCCGGGAAAGGCTTCTGCCCCTTCTGGGGCTTAAGGAGCTCCCCAAGGCCCAAGGGCCCACGGTGCTCAAGGCGGGCATCTCCGAGCACCTCCTCCCCACCCTGGCCGAGCTCACCGCCGGGCAGCCCAACCTCAAACTGGTGGAACGCATTGAACGGGCCTATCCCAACCCCATCTCCGGCCCGGTGCTGGGCTATGTGCTCCAGGCCAACGCCGAGCAGGTGAAAAGGGGCTATAGCCCCGAGGAGCAGGTGGGCCAGGCGGGCCTCGAGGCCGCCTTAGAACCCTACCTGCGGGGCAAGCGGGGAGTGCGGGCAGTGGAGGTGAACGTGCGGGGGGAGCGCCTCAGGGAGACCATCCTGGAGGAGCCTACTCCCGGGCAGGACGTGGTCCTCACCCTGGACCTGGACCTGCAACGGGCGGCGGAGCGGGCCCTGGAGGAGGCCCTGACCGACATCAACGCCGGCCGTAAGCGGAATGGCCTCCCCCCGGCCGCCCGGGTCAAGGGAGCCATCGTGGCCCTGGACCCCCGCACGGGGGAGGTGCTGGCCATGGCCAGCGCCCCCTCCTTTGACCCCAACCTGTTTGCCCGCCGCCCGGTGCCCAAGGAGGTCCAGGCCCTTCTGAAGGACCCGGACCTCCCCCTCCTCAACCGGGCGGTGCAGCCCTACACCCCGGGCTCCACCTTTAAGCTGGCCACTAGCTACGCTCTTCTGGAAGAAGGCTACGTGGGCCCCACCACCTCCTACCGCTGTAGTCCCTACATCGTCTACGGCGGCCAGGTGCGCCGCAACTGGGCGGGGCGGGACATGGGCCCCATGACGGTAAAGGAGGCCATCGCCTGGAGTTGCAACACCTGGTACTACCAGGGGGTGGCCCAGGACCCCCTGGGGGTGGTGGACCGCCTGGCGGCGCGGGCCCGCCTCCTGGGTCTGGGGGAGGCCACCGGCCTGGAGGTGGCCGAGCGCACCGGCCTCCTCCCCACCCGTTCCTGGAAGCGGGAGGCCTTCAAAGAACCCTGGTACCCTGGGGAGACCCTCTCCCTGGCCATCGGCCAGGGCCCCGTCCTGGCCACCCCTGCCCAGGTAGCCCGCATGCTGGCCACCCTGGCCAACGGGGGCCTCAAGCCCAGGCTCCACCTGGTGAAGCGCCTAGGGAATCTGGAGGTGCGGCCGCGCCTGGACCCGGTCCCCGGGCGCTTCTGGAAGGTTTTACAGGAGGGTTTGCGCAAGACCGTTACCGAAGGAACTGCCCGCCATGTCTTGGGAAACTTCCCCGTCCCCACCGGGGGCAAGACGGGTACCGCGGAAACCCCGGGCAAGCGGGCGGGCCTCGAGCACGCCTGGTACATGGGCTACGGGCCCACCGAACCCGGCACCCCCCACCCTCCCCTGGTGGTGGTGGCCTTCTTTGAAAACGGCGGGGAGGGCAGCCGGGTGGCCCTGCCCGCGGTGCGCAAGGTGATGGAGGCTTACTGGGGCCTGAGCAAGGAGGAGGCCGCGGCCAGGTAAAATGGCGCCATGCGCCTCCGCGCCACCCACAAGGCCCTGGCCCTCCGCCTGGACGGAGGGGAGACCCCGGAGGAACTCCGGGGGCTTACCCTGCCGGAAGGCCTCCCCCTGGAGGTAGAGGTGGCGGGCCCCGTTTCCTCCCAATTCCTGGAGGCCCTCCTCGCCCTGGGCCGCCCCTTTACCCTGATACCCCCCAGGGGGCGGGCCCCCGTGGGCACCCTGGTCCTCAGCAAAACCCTGCGGGCCGGGGAGCGGGTGGAACACCCCGGCACGGTGGTGGTCCTGGGGGACGTGAACCCTGGGGCCGAGGTGGTGGCGGGGGGAGATGTGATCGTGGTGGGCAAGCTCCGCGGCCTGGCCCACGCTGGGGCGGGCGGGGACGAGGAGCGCTTCGTCTTCGCCCTGGGGTTCGCCGCCAAGCAGGTGCGCATCGGCCCCCACCTGGCCCAGGCCCCCGAAGGGGAGGAGGGCCAGGGCCCCGAGCTGGCACGGGTCCAGGAAGGGCGGATCGTGGTGGAACCCTGGGCTAGAAGGCGATAGTCCCGGACTCCACCCCGTAGCGCTTGAGGACCAGATAGATGATCCAGCCGCTTACGGCCACGTAGAGCCAGATGGGCACCAGCACCTTGGCCCAGCGCTTGTGGAAGGCGAACTCCCCCCGCAGGGCCCGCCAGATGACGTAGAGGGCCAGGGGGCCGTTGAGGGCCGCTAGGAGGGTGTGGGTGAAGAGGAGGGCGTAGT
The DNA here is from genome assembly GCF_000376265.1 of Thermus igniterrae ATCC 700962. Lineage (GTDB taxonomy): Bacteria > Deinococcota > Deinococci > Deinococcales > Thermaceae > Thermus > Thermus igniterrae. Next base: position 19,995 of record NZ_AQWU01000074.1, on the reverse strand, counting down.
AGGCCAGGCGCCAGGCCTCGGGGCCCCCGTAGGCCGTGGTGCCGTAAAGGGCCCATTTGGCCAAGTAGAAAACCAGGAAGAGGGCGGCCAAGGAGGTGGCCGTGAGCATGGCCCGGTGGTGCCAAACCCGCTCTCCCCGCTTGATGAGGACCACCCCACCCACCAGGGTTAGACCAGAAAGCACGATGCTCCAGACCGCCAGAAGCCCCAGAACGTCTTTCATGCCTTCTCCCCTAAACGCTCGCTCAAAAGCCGCACAGGCTCCAGGCGGGCCGTGCGGGCGTAGCTATACCCCCTAAGGTAGTCCTCCTCTTTGCCTTCCAGTTGGAAAAGCCGCAGGTAGGCCACGGCCAGAAGCCCGTCCCGCTCCCGGCCCGGAGGGAGGCGGTGGAGGAGCCTGGCGATCTCCCGGAGCCTGCGGACCTGGGAGGCCTCGAGGGGCGTCTCCCGCAAGGCGCGCGCCAAGTCCACCAGGTTCTCCCCCAAGCCCCGCATGGCGCAGAGTGTATCACAACTAGGGGAGACGCCGGGTAGTCCGGTTGCCGGCGGCGTCCACCGCCACCAGCACCGCCCCCCTAGGCACCTCCGCCGAGAAGGCCACCGCCTTTTCCTTAGGTAGGGAAAGGGGGGTGAAGCGCCCCCCCACGCCCACCACTACCCGGTCCACGGCCACGTTGTCCTCCACCCGGCCATAGACCCGGTAGAGGCTCCCTTCCCGCGCCACCCCGTCCACCAGGATGCGGGGCGGGGAGGCGTCCAGCACCAAAGGTATCCGCTTCTCCCCCACGTTGCCTTGAGCGTCTTGCGCCTTTAGGCTCAGCTCCACCTGGCCCGAGGCAGGGGCCTGGAGGCGGAAGCGGAAGCGCACCAACCGCATGCCCTTTTCCTCGGGAGGTAGGACCTCCTGCCCGTTCGCCTGCACGCTTACCACTCCCGAGGCGTCAAAGGCATAGCCCTCCACGCTCAGGGTGCGCCCCGGGGCCACACTCCCCCCCTGGGGCTCCAGCAGACCGAGCTCGGGAGGCGCCGTGTCCGGCCGGGCACAGGCGGCGAGAAGCAGGAGAAAAAGGAGGGGATACCTACGCATCCCCTCCATCTTAGGGGAGATTAGCGGAAGATCACGCCCACCCGGCCGGCGAAATCTGGGGCAACCCCCCGCCAGCCCGCCAAGTCGCCCAGGCCTATGCCGACCCCGAGGTTGAGCTCGGCATAAGCGCTAAAAGGCATCCCCGGAAGCTGGTACTCCACTCCTGCCAGGGCATGAGGGAACAGGTAAAGGCCTGTATACCCTAAGACGGTCCAGAAACCCCCGCCAATCCCGAAACCGTAGTACCCACTCAGGGACACCCCTTGGGCTACCGGAAGAGGCATTTCGTCCAGGATCAAGCCGGCGTCTCCCCCAATACCGTAGCCGCTAAGCCCTACCCCAAGGCGCAAATTAGCCGTTTGCAACTGAAGCCCGATATAGGTAGGCCAGCCCGAATAGAGCCCGTAACCTGGAGATTGGGCAAAGGAAACGGCAAGTAAGGCCATGGTTAGAAATACTACTACCCGAATTTTCACTTGAACCCCCTTCCCCCCTCAGGATATACCCCTAAGCCCCAGAAGTAAATACCCGGGCTCCACCCGGCCCCAAGCCCAGTCCCTCCCAGCTAGGTGGTGTAAAGGGCGTTGATGCGCACGTACCCCTCGGTGAGGTCGCACCCAAAGGCCACCGCCTCGGCCTGGCCTTCCTGGAGGTCAGCCAGGACCTCCACCTCCTCGGCCCGCATGGCCTGGCTGGCCGCCTCCCGGTCAAAGGGCAGGGCCCCGCCGGCATAAAGGGGGATGCCCTGGAGGAAGATGCGCACCCGTCCCGGGTCAAACCGGGCCCCCGAGTTGCCCAGGGCGGCCAAGATGCGCCCCCAGTTAGGGTCGTTGCCGTAAAGGGCGCTCTTCCAGAGGGCGCTTCCCGCCACGGCCCTGGCCGCCCGCCTGGCCTCCTCCTCCGTGGCCGCCCCCACCACCCGCACGGTGAGGAGCTTGGTGGCCCCCTCCCCATCGCGGGCTATCTTGCGGGCCAGCTCCCGGGCCACCGCCTCCACCGCCTGGAAGAAGGGCTCCAGGGGGACTTCCCCAAAGGCCCCGTTGGCCATGAGGAGGGCCAGGTCGTTGGTGGAGGTGTCCCCGTCCACGGTGACCTGGTTGAAGGTGCGGTCCACGATGCCCCGCCAGGCTTGGCGCAAGGCCTCCTGGGGCACCTGGGCATCCGTGACCAGGAAGGCCAGCATGGTGGCCATGTTGGGGTGGATCATCCCGCTCCCCTTGGCCACGCCCACCACCCTGGCCCCCTCCACCTCCGCCTCAGCCACCTTGGGCACCAGGTCCGTGGTAAGGATGGCCTCGGCAAAGGCATCGGCATAGGGGGTGAGCTCAATCTGGGGCAGGCCGGACTCCACCTTCTCCACGGGCAGGGGCACCCCGATGACCCCGGTGGAGGCGGTGAGGACCTCGGCAGCGGGGACCCCCAGGCGCAGGGCCGCGGCCTGGGCCATGCGCAGGTCGTCCTGGAACCCCCTCTCGCCGGTGGCGCAGTTGGCGTTGCCCGCGTTCACCACCACCGCCCTCAGGGCCCCGCCCGCGGCGTAGAGGGTGCGCCCCCGGTGGATGGAAGGGGCGGCCGCCCGGTTCTGCGTGGCGGCGTAGGCCCAGGCCGCCGGCGTGCCCGAGACCAAGAGGGCCAGGTCGGGCTTGCCCGAGGGCTTGATGCCCGCCCGCACCGCCCCTGCACGGAAGCCCCTCGGCAACTTCACGGCCATATGCCCTCCCTGGGTAAAGCAAGGTCTTCAGGAAAGCCCATCATTAGGTTGAAGTTCTGCACCGCCTGCCCGGCCATGCCCTTCACCAGGTTGTCCAGGGCGGCAAAGACCAGGACCCGGCCCGTGCGGGCCTCGTAAAGGGGCCTTAGGTCCACCCGGTTGGAGGCGTAGGTACCCTTGGTCTCCGGAAGGGTGTCCAGTACCCGCACGAAGGGCTCGCTGGCGTAGAAATCCCGGTAGAGGGCCTCTAGGGCCCCCTGGTCCCAGTCCCCCGCCACCTCCGCCTCGGCGGTGACCAGGATGCCCCGGGTCATGGGGACCAGATGGGGGGTGAAGGAAAGGCGTACCTCCCCTACCTCCCCGTGGGTGCGCGGGGCCCGCCCCTGGGCCAGAAGCCGGCCAAGGTTCTGCTCCATCTCGGGAATGTGCCGGTGGGTTCCCCCCGCCTTGTAGGGCCTGAGATTCTCGTTTACTTCGGCGAAGAAGGTGCCCTCCCCTTCTCTGCCCGCTCCCGAGACCCCGCTCAGGCCCACCACGAAGGCCCCCTTAAGGGCTCCTTCCGCCGCCAGGGGGGCCAGGGCCAAGGTGGCCGCGGTCACGTAGCAGCCGGGGTTGGCCACCAGCTTGGCCCCCTTGAGCTCCTCCCGGTGGAGTTCAGGAAGGCCGTAGACCGCCTCCTGGTAGAGGCCCGGGCTCTGGTGGGGGATGCCGTACCAGGCCTCGTAGACCTCAGGGGGCAGGCGGAAATCCCCCGAAAGGTCTATGACCCGCTTGCCCGCCTTTAGAGCTTCGGGGGCAATCCCCATGGCCAGGCCGTTGGGGAGGGCCAGAAAAAGGACCTCGGCCTTTTCCAGCACCTCCTCCTGGGCGGCGAAAAGGCGCCCGTCCCAAAGCTGGGGCCAGGCGGAGGCCAGGGGCTTCCCCTCGTGCTTGCGGCTGGAAAAGCCCACCAGTTCCACCTGGGGGTGGCCCTTGAAGAGGCGCAAAAGCTCCGCCCCCCCGTACCCCGAGGCCCCTAGGATGCCCACCCTTACCACGGGACCTCCAGCTCTACCTCGGGAAAGGCCAAGGGGGAGACCCTTTCCCCAGGCTTCACCCAGATCTGCTCCCGGTAGTGGTCGCCCTCCGGGGTGCGGAAAAGGAGAAGCCGCCCCCCCAGGAGGTCCTGCACCCAGACCTCCGGCACCCCGGCCTTGGCGTAAAGGGGGACCTTCTTGGTGAAGTCGTATTCCAAACTGCTTTCGGCCACCTCCAGGACCAAAAGGGCATCTTGAGGCCCCGGGTAACGGTGGCGGAAGTCCCCAAGGCGGTAAAGGAGCAAATCGGGTTCCAGGTAAGTGTCGGGAGGAAACACAAAGGGGCCCTGGACCCTTACCCCTGCCTTTCCATAAAGCGCCTTTACGAAAGCCCGTGTCCAGAGATCCAAGAGGTGGGCGTGCCTAGAGCCTATGGGCGCCATCTGGTAGACCTCCCCCTCGAGGAGCTCCACCCTTCTCTCGGGCAGGGGAAGCCTCAGGAACTCCTCCAGGCTAAAGCGGTAGGGCCGGACCATACCCCTACTTTAGCAGGGTGAGGAGGACGGCTTTGGCGGTGTGGAGGCGGTTTTCTGCCTGGTCAAAGACCCGGCTCTGGGAACCGTGGACCGCTTCCTCCGTAGTCTCCTCCCCGTAGTGGGCGGGGAGGCAGTGGAGGAAGATCCCCTGGGGGTGGAGGAGGGCCAGGAGCTCCCCGTTCACCTGGAAGCCCCGGAAGTCCTTGAGGCGCTTTTCCCTTTCCGCCTCCTGGCCCATGCTGGTCCAGACATCGGTGTAAAGGGCATGGGCACGGAAGGCGGCCTCTTTGGGGTCGTGGGTGAGGAAGGCTCCGGCCCGCTTGACCAAGGCGGGGTCCGGCTCGTAGCCCTTGGGGGTGGCCACCCGCACCTTCAGGCCCACCAGGGGGGCCGCCTCCAGCAAGGAGGCCAGGACATTGTTTCCGTCCCCCACCCAGGCCACCTCGAGGCCCTCCAGTCCCCCGAAGACCTCCTTCAGGGTAAGGAGGTCGGCCAGGGTTTGCAGGGGGTGGGCGCGGTCGGAAAGGGCGTTGACCACGGGGATGCGGGCGTGCTGGGCCAGGGCCTCCACGGTCTCGTGCCGGAAAACCCGGGCGGCGATGCCGTCCACGAAGCGCTCCAGGTTCTTGGCCACATCCCGCACCGGCTCGCGCTCCCCGATGCCCACCTGCTTCTGGTCCAGGTAGACCGCATGGCCTCCCAGGTGGACCATGGCCACCTCCAGGGTGGTGCGGGTGCGTAAGGAGGGCTTCTCAAAGAGGAGGGCCAGGACCTTGCCCCGAAGGTCCTCCCCCCGGTAGCGCTCCTCTTTGAGCCGCTCTGCCAGGTGTAGCAGGGCCTCCAACTCCTTGCGGCCGTAGGCCGAGAAGTCCAGCAGGTCCTTGGGCCGGGTGAGGGTGTCTCCCGCCATGAGGCTTATAGGATAGCCCAAGGCTGCAAACTTATGCAAGGGGTTGGACCCCATCCGGGGGGTGATAGAATGCCCCTGCCCTAGGGCTGTTGCCCCCCTGAGGGCAGAGGGAGTAGGCATGAGGCTTCCCGGCTGGATCGCCTTCTGGGCCGCCATCCTCGGCCTGGCCTGGGCCGGGGCCGAGGTGCGGGTGGCGGCGGCCAGCGACCTCCAGTACGCCCTGGGGGAGATGGTGCGGGCCTTTGAGGCCAAGAACCCCGGGGTGAAGGTGGTGGTGGTCTACGGTTCCTCGGGCAGGCTCTACGCCCAGCTCACCCAGGGCCTCGAGGCCGACCTCTTCTTCTCGGCGGACGGCCTCTACCCCAGGCTCCTGGAGGCCCGGGGACTGGCTGAGCCGGGTACCCGCAGGGCCTATGCCCAGGGCCGGGTGGTCCTCTGGCTGGACCGGAGGCTGGGCCTGAAGCCGGGCCTCGAGGCCCTCAAAGACCCCCGCATCACCCGCCTGGCCATCGCCAACCCCGTCCACGCCCCCTATGGCCGGGCGGCCATTACCCTCTTGGAGCGGTACGGCCTCCTGCGGCGCCGGCCCGACGGGCCTCTAGGCCGCTCCTTCCCCAGCCTCTCCTGGGAGGAGATCCCCTGGGAGCGCCTCACCCAGGGGGTGGAGGCCTACTGGGACACCGAGCCCCTGCGCCGGGGCAAGCCCCAGTTCGGCTTCGTGTACGGGGAAAACATCGCCCACGCCGCCCAGATGGCCCTGAACGCCACCGGGGCCGGCCTCCTGGCCCTGCCCCTGGTGCTCCAGGGAAGCCTGGCGGAGGCCGGCCACCACTGGCTGGCCCCCCCGGGGAGCCACCTCCCCCTGGAGCAGACCTACGTGATCCTGCGGGGCCGGGCCCGGCCCGAGGTGCTGGCCTTCCAAAGGTGGGTGGAAAGCCCGGAAGGCCGGACCCTCCTGCGGCGGTATGGCTTCGCCCTACCCGGGGAGTAGATGCCGGAGCCCCAGTTCTGGACCGCCCTAAGGCTTTCCCTGGAGGTGGCCTCCCTGGCCTCCTCCTTCCTCCTCTTGCTGGGCATACCCTTGGCCTGGAGCCTGGCCTTCCACCGCTTTCCGGGAAAGCCCCTGGTGGAGGCCGTCCTCCTCCTGCCCCTGGTGCTCCCCCCCACGGTCCTGGGGTTTTACCTCCTCCTCTTCCTGGGGCCGGAGGGCCCCTGGCAGAGGATCACCGGGCTCACCTGGGCCTTCCGCTTTGAGGGGCTGGTCCTGGCCAGCGTGCTCTTCAGCCTGCCCTTCACCCTCACCGCCTACCGGGAAGCCTTCTTGGCCCTGGACCCCAACCTCTTGGAGGTGGCCCGCACCCTGGGGGTTCCCCGGTGGAGGGTGTGGCGGCACGTGATCCTGCCCCTGGTCTGGCCGGGGCTCCTTTCTGGCACGCTCCTGGCCTTCGCCCACACCCTGGGGGAGTTCGGGGTGGTCCTCATGGTGGGGGGCTCCATCCCCGGCAAGACCCAGATGGTGAGCATCTACCTCTACGACCTGGTCCAGGCCCTGCGGTTTGCGGAGGCGGCCCGGGCGGCCTTCGTCCTCCTGCTGGTGAGCCTGGCCATCCTGGTGGCGGTGCGCCTTCTGGAAAGGAGGTGGCGGGCGTGGAGGTCCACTACCGGGTAAGGTGGCCGGTGCGCCTGGAGGTGGGCTTCCAGGTGCGGGGCTTCACCGTGCTCCTGGGAAAAAGCGGGGTGGGCAAGACCACCCTTCTCCGGGCCCTGGCCGGCCTGGTGCCTGGGGAGGGCAGGCCCTATGGCGGCCTCCCCCCGGAGAGGCGGCCCGTGGGCTATCTCCCCCAGGACCTGGCCCTTTTCCCCCACATGACGGCCTGGGAAAACGTGGCCTTCCCCCTAAAGGGCCCCGGGCGCCGGGCCAAGGCCTTAGCCCTCCTGGCCCGGGTGGGCCTCGAGGCCCACGCCCACAAGCGTCCCAGCCAGCTTTCGGGCGGGCAGAGGCAACGGGTGGCCCTGGCCCGGGCCCTAGCCCGGGAGCCGGAGCTCCTCCTCCTGGACGAGCCCACCAGCGCCCTGGACCCCCTCACCAAGGGGCAGGTGCTGGGGGAGCTGGTGGGCCTGATCCGACGGGAGGGCCTCCCCGCCCTGGCGGTAAGCCACGACCCCCTCCTGGCGGGCATGGCCGACTGGCTGGTGGTCATGGGCCAGGGGGTCATCCTCCAGGAGGGCCTCCCCGCGGAGGTGCTCTCCAGCCCCGCCAGGGTGGAGGTGGCCCGCCTCCTGGGCTACGAGAACCTCTTCCCCGCCCAGGCCCTGGCGGAGGGGGTGGAGGTAGCGGGGGTTCGCCTCCGCCTGGCCCTCCCCCCCTGGGCCCGGCCCGGGGAGCGGGTGTGGCTGGGGGTACGGGCGGCCGAGGTCATCGTGGTCCGCCCCGAACGCCCCCCGCCCCCGGAGAATGTGCTGGAAGGGGTCCTGGAAAGCCTACACCCCGAGGGCCTGGCCTACCGCGGGGTGTTCCGGGGGCCCTTGGAACTCCAGATCCTCCTGCCCCGGCACATACAGGAAAGGCTGCACCTGCGGGCCGGGCAGGGGCTTCGCGTGGTCCTGAAGCCCCGCTACCTGCACCTGATGCCGGGCTAGCCGGGTGAGGGCCTCGAGGGGCAGACCAAACTTGTTGAGGAGGCCCCTGAGGAAAAAGCGCACCCTGGCGGGGTCCCATCCCAGGACCTCTCCCAGGGCCGAGGGCCTGGGAAAGACGCCCCGGCCCAGGGCCAGGAGCACCTCCTGCTCCCCCGGGCGCAACCTGAGGCCCGGCCGGCCCCTGAGCCCCTGGGCAAGGGAACGGGGCCGGTCCCCCCGGGTCAGGAAAGCCCCGCGGGAGGGGTGGTAGGCCCTGAGGCCCAAAGGGGTGCGCCAGAGGACCACCTCCCCCCGCTCCAGATGCTCCAGATCGGCCAGGACCAGGCCTGGCCCCTCCTTCCAACCCACCTGCCAACCGTCTTCCCGCAACGCCCCGTACACCAGGGCGTAAAGGTGCACATCCTCGGTAAAAACCACCGCGCGCAAGGACCACCTCCTGCCGCCAAAAGACCTAAGGCCGCAAAACCGCCTTAAGCCCGGACAGGAGGAGGGCCCCGCAGGGCGAGGGGCTCGGGAAGGGTGGGGCCGTGGCCCGGCTGGGCCAGGGGCCGGAGGGCCAGGACCTCCCGCAGAAGGGGAGGGCTGGGCGGGACCACCGGGGGCAGGCCCGGAGCCACCTGCAACCCACAGAGGGGAGAGTGGTCCACCTCCCGCTCCCCCCCCGGGGCCTGGCACAGGTCGGCGCGGAGGCCGGGGTTTTGCACCTGCATCAAGTAGAGTTGCAGGGCCACCCCGGTGGAGGCGGAAAGGGTGAGGAGAACATAGAGGAGGTAGAGCAGGGCGCGTCCTCTCCCCTTCCCGGTCATGGCCCAAGTATACACCTCCCGCCTGGACCCTCTTGCCCGTAAAGTAAGGGGGTATGGCCGTCCGGGGCACCAAGGACCTCTTCGGCAAGGAGCTCAGGCTTCACCAACACATCGTGGCCACCGCCCGCCGCGTCCTGGAGGCAGCGGGGGCCCTGGAACTCATCACCCCGATCTTTGAGGAGACCCAGGTGTTTGAGAAGGGGGTGGGGGCCGCCACCGACATCGTGCGCAAGGAGATGTTCACCTTCCAGGACCGTGGGGGGCGCTCCCTCACCCTGCGCCCCGAGGGCACCGCCGCCATGGTGCGGGCCTACCTGGAGCACGGGATGAAGGTCTGGCCCCAGCCGGTCCGGCTCTGGATGGCGGGGCCCATGTTCCGGGCGGAGAGGCCGCAAAAGGGAAGGTACCGGCAGTTCCACCAGGTGAACTACGAGGCCCTGGGTTCGGAAAGCCCCATCCTGGATGCCGAGGCCATCGCCCTCCTCTACGAAAGCCTGAAGGAGCTGGGCCTGAGGCGGCTGGTGGTCAAGCTTTCCTCCGTGGGCGACCCCGAGGACCGGGCCCGCTACAACGCCTACCTGCGCGAACTCCTCTCCCCCCACCGGGAGGCCCTGTCCGAGGATTCCAAGGAGCGGCTAGAGCTGAACCCCATGCGCATCCTGGACTCCAAAAGCGAGAAGGACCAGGCCCTTTTGCAGGAGCTTGGGGTGCGGCCCATGCTGGACTTCCTGGGGGAGGAGGCGCGGGCCCACCTCAAGGCGGTGGAGCGGCACCTGGGGCGGCTTTCCATCCCCTACGAGCTGGAGCCTGCCCTGGTGCGGGGCCTGGACTACTACGTGCGCACCGCCTTTGAGGTGCACCACGCGGAGATTGGGGCCCAGTCTGCCCTGGGGGGCGGTGGCCGGTACGACGGGCTTTCCGAGCTCCTGGGGGGGCCCCGGGTGCCGGGGGTGGGCTTCGCCTTCGGGGTGGAGCGGGTGGCCCTGGCCCTGGAGGCGGAAGGGTACGGTCTTTCCGAGGAAAGGGGTCCTGACCTCTACCTCATCCCCCTGGCGGAGGAAGCGGTGGAGGCGGCCTTTTACCTGGCCGAACGCCTTCGGCCCCGCCTGCGGGTGGAATACGCCCTCACCCCCAAGAAGCCGGGGAAGGGGGTGGAGGAGGCCTTGAAGCGGGGAGCCGCCTTCGCGGGCTTCTTGGGAGAGGACGAGCTCAGAACGGAAGAGGTCACCCTCAAGCGCCTGGCCACCGGGGAGCAGGTGCGCCTGCCCCAGGCCGAGGCCCTGGGCTTCCTCCTTTCTGCCTTGGCGTGAGAATCCGGTAAGCTTTAAGGGATTATGCGCCGCACCCACTACGCCGGAAGCCTTAGGGAAGCCCATGTGGGAGAGGAGGTGGTCCTCGAGGGCTGGGTGAACCGCCGCCGGGACCTAGGGGGCCTTATCTTCCTGGACCTGCGCGACCGGGAAGGGCTGGTCCAGCTGGTGGTCCACCCCGAAAGCCCCGCCTACAAGGAGGCGGAACGGGTGCGCTCGGAATGGGTGGTGCGGGCGCGGGGTACCGTGCGCCTTCGCCCCGAGCCCAACCCCAGGCTGGCCACGGGCAGGGTGGAGGTGGAGCTCAAGGCCCTGGAGGTCCTGGCCGAGGCCAAGACACCCCCCTTTCCCCTGGACGCGGGCTGGCGGGGGGAGGAGGAGCGGGAGGCGGCCGAGGACCTGCGGCTTAAGTACCGCTACCTGGACCTGCGCCGCCGGAGGATGCAGGAGAACCTGCGCCTGCGCCACCGGGTGATCAAGGCCATCTGGGACTACCTGGACCGGGAGGGGTTCATCCAGGTGGAGACCCCCTTCCTGACCAAGAGCACCCCGGAAGGGGCCCGGGACTTCCTGGTGCCCTACCGCCAGCAACCCGGCCTCTTCTACGCCCTGCCCCAGTCCCCCCAGCTCTTCAAGCAGATGCTCATGGTGGCGGGGTTTGACCGCTACTTCCAGATCGCCCGCTGCTTCCGCGATGAGGACCTCCGGGCCGACCGCCAGCCCGACTTCACCCAGCTGGACCTGGAGATGAGCTTCGTGGAGGTGGAGGACATCCTGGCCCTCAACGAGCGCCTCATGGCCCACGTCTTCCGGGAGGCCCTGGGCCTGGAGCTCACCCTCCCCTTTCCCCGGCTCAGCTACCAGGAGGCCATGGAGCGCTTTGGCTCCGACAAGCCTGACCTCCGCTTCGGCCTGGAGCTCAAGGAGGTGGGCTTCCTCTTCCGAGAAAGCGAGTTCGCCATCTTCCGCACCGCGGAGCGGGTGAAGGCCCTGGCCGTGCCCAAGGCCCTTTCCCGAAAGGAGATCGCCGAGCTGGAGGAGGTGGCCAAGCGCCGCGGGGCGGGGGGACTGGCCTTCGCCCGGGTGGAGGCCGAGGGGTTCTCCGGCGGGGTAGCCAGGTTCCTGGAGCCCGTGCGACAGGCCCTGCTGGAGGCCACGGGGGCCCGGCCCGGGGACACCCTCCTCTTCGCCGCCGGCCCCTTCCGGGTGGTGGCCGAGGCCTTGGGAGAGGTGCGCCTGCGCCTGGCCGAGGAGCTCTCCCTTCCCCGCCAGGGCTTCCACTTCCTTTGGGTGGTGGACTTCCCCCTCTTGGAGTGGGACGCGGAGCGGGGAGGCTGGACCTACATGCACCACCCCTTCACCAGCCCCCACCCCGAGGACCTTCCCCTCCTGGACAGCGACCCCGGGCGGGTGCGGGCCCTGGCCTACGACCTGGTGCTGAACGGCGTAGAGGTGGGGGGCGGTTCCATACGCATCCACGACCCCGCCCTCCAGGCCAGGATGTTCCACCTCCTGGGCATCGGGGAAGAGGAGCAGCGGGAAAAGTTCGGGTTCTTCCTGGAGGCCCTGCAGTACGGAGCCCCGCCCCACGGGGGCATCGCCTGGGGGTTGGACCGGCTCCTGGCCCTCATGACCGGAAGTGCCTCCATCCGCGAGGTCATCGCCTTCCCCAAGAACAAGGAGGGCAAGGACCCCCTCACCGGGGCCCCCAGCCCGGTCTCTGAAGAACAGCTTCGGGAGCTGGGCCTCATGGTGATTCCCCATGGCTAGGATCCCCTACGTGATTGTGGATGCCTTTGCCCCCACCCCCGGGGCAGGCAACCGGGTGGCCCTGGTCCTGGACGCCCGGGGGATGGGGCGGGAGGAGATGCAGGGCCTGGCCCGCAGGCTGGCGGAACCCGAGACCGCCTTCGTCACCGAACGTCAGGGCCACGTCTTCGCCGTGCGCTTCTTCACCCCGGGGGGCGAGGTGGAGTTCTCCGGCCACGCCGCCGTGGCCCTGGGCCTGGCCCTGGTCCGGCTGGGCCTGGCCCCCGAGGGGACGAAGCGGATCATCCTGCACACCCCCACCGAGGCCCTGCCCGTGGAAATCCTCTACGAGGAGGGGGTGCCCAAGAAGGCCTGGGTGCGGGGACCGGCCCCCCGCTTCCGCGACCTGCCCCCCTACCACGCCCTCAAGGAGGTCCTCGAGGCCCTGGGGGCCGACGAGCGCTACCTCCACCGCGGCCTTCCCTACGGCATCGCCTACACCGGGCTCTGGAGCCTCTTCGTGCCCCTCATCGCCCCAGGGGTGGTGGACGCCTTGGAGCCGGACATGGCCCTGCTGGCGGAGCTTTCCCGCCGGCTGGAGGTGGCCACGGTGCACGCCTATGCCCCCATGGGCCCCCGGAGCTTCTACGCCCGGGACTTCGCCCCCCTCCTGGGCATCCCCGAGGACCCGGTGACGGGCTCGGCCAACGCCGCCCTGGGGGCCCTCCTGGCCCGGGCGGGGGTGGTGCCCAAGCGGGAGGGCAGGGTGCAGCTCACCATCTACCAAGGCCATCGCCTGGGCAACCCCGGGGTAGTGGAGGTGGGGGTGGAGTACAGCCCCACGGGGGAGCCCTACCTGGTGCAGGTGGGGGGGGAAGCGGCCATCGTCCACTCGGGCGAGCTATGAGGGTAGGCCTGGTCTTCGTGGACGTGGACGGCACCCTGGTGGGGAAGGAAGGGGTGCCCCCCTGCGTCTGGCCAGCAGTAGAGGCCCTCCAGGCCAAGGGGATACGGTTCAGCCTCATCACCGGACGACCGGGGCGGGGCGAGGCCCTGGGCTACGCCCGGCGGCTTGCCCCAGGAGGCCTGCACGTGTTTGAGTCGGGGGCCGTGGTCCTGGCCCTGAGCCAGGACCCCCACTCCCCCCCAGCCACCCCCCTCCGGGTGGAGGCCCTCCCCCAGGAGGAGGCCCAAGCGGCCATCCGCCTGGCCCGGCGGCTTGGGCTTCCTCTGGAGGGCTATACCGCCGAGGGTGGGTTCTATGTGGAGGGGGATAGCCCCCTCCTAAAGGCCCACCAGGTACTCCTTGGGGTGGAGGCCGAAGGGGCCGACCTCCTTAGGCTTCCAAGCCCCCTGGTGCGCCTGCAGGTGCTGGCGGGCGCGGAGGCCCCTTTAGGGGCCTTCCTGGACGCCCTCCCCCCCGGCCTCAGCGCCCACGTGGCGGAAAGCCCCCGGATGCCCGGGGTGCGCTTCGTCTCCCTCACCCGCAAGGGGGTGAGCAAGCTGAGCGCCGCCCGCTTCGTGGCCACGCAGTATGGTCTTGACCTCCAAGAATGCGCCATGGTGGGGGATGGGGAGAATGACCTCGAGGTCCTCCGGGCCGTGGGCCTGGGCATCGCCATGGGGAACGCCCCCCTGGCGGTGCGGCGGGCCGCCCACCGGGTGGTGGCCCCGGTGGACGCCTGCGGCCTGGCCGAGGCCCTGAGCCTCCTGGGGTAGACTCCATAGGGTATGCGGGCCTTCATCGACGAAATCTCCCGGTATGCCCAGCAGGAGGTGGAGATCCGGGGCTGGCTTTTCCAGCGCCGATCCAAGGGGAAGATCCACTTCCTCATCCTGCGGGACGGCACGGGCTTCCTCCAGGCCACGGTCCTCAAAGGGGAGGTCCCCGAGGAAACCTTCCAGCAGGCGGATCACCTGCCCCAGGAAACCGCCCTCAGGGTGTGGGGGCTGGTGCGCCAGGATGCGCGGGCCCCAGGGGGCTATGAGCTTCTGGTGCGGGGCCTCGAGGTGGTGAGCCTCCCCCAGGGGGAGTACCCCATCGGCCCCAAGGAGCACGGCATTGACTTCCTCATGGACCACCGCCACCTGTGGCTCCGCCACCGCCGCCCCTTCGCGGTCATGCGCATCCGGGACGAGATTGAGCGGGGCATCCACGACTTCTTCGCCGAACGGGGCTTCCTCCGCTTTGACGCCCCCATCCTGACCCCCAGCGCGGTGGAGGGCACCACCGACCTCTTTGAGGTGGACCTCTTTGACGGGGAAAAGGCCTACCTCTCCCAGTCGGGCCAGCTCTACGCCGAGGCCGGAGCCCTGGCCTACGGCAAGGTCTACACCTTTGGCCCCACCTTCCGCGCAGAAAGGAGCAAGACCCGGCGCCACCTCCTGGAGTTCTGGATGGTGGAGCCCGAGGTGGCCTTCATGACCCACGAGGAGAACATGGCCCTCCAGGAGGAGCTGGTGCGCTACCTGGTGGGCCGGGTGCTGGAAAGGCGCGCCAAGGAGCTGGAAATGCTGGAGCGGGACCCCAGGGCCCTGGAGCCCGCGGCCCAGGGGAACTACCCTCGCCTCACCTACAAGGAGGCCGTGGCCCTGGTCAACCGCTTGAGCCAGGAGGACCCCGAAGTGCCCCCCCTCCCCTACGGGGAGGACTTCGGCGCCCCCCACGAGGCGGCCCTAAGCCGGCAGTTTGACCGCCCGGTCTTCGTGGAGCGCTACCCCGCCCGCATCAAGGCCTTCTACATGGAGCCCGACCCCTCGGACCCCGAGCTCGTCCTCAACGACGATCTTCTGGCCCCCGAGGGCTACGGGGAGATCATCGGGGGTAGCCAGCGCATCCACGACCTGGAGCTTCTGAGGCGCAAGATCCGGGAGTTCGGCCTCCCCGAGGAGGTCTACGGCTGGTACCTGGACCTGCGCCGCTTCGGCAGCGTCCCCCACGCGGGCTTCGGCCTGGGCCTGGAGCGCACCGTGGCCTGGATATGCGGCCTAAGCCACGTGCGGGAGGCCATCCCCTTCCCACGCATGTACACCCGGATGCGCCCCTAAACCCCCTTTGCCCCTAGGGCCCCCGCCCGGCGGGGGTCCTCTTGCGTTCGCCATGCCGGAACGCCGCGGGGAGGTCTTGACAAGAGGAGGCCTCCCGTGTTCTCATAGGCCCGTCAGGAAAACCTCACCTTGCACGCCCTGGGTTGTCCCCCTGCCCCTTGCCCACAGGAGGTAGACATGAAGGAGACCCGGAGAAGCTTTATCCGCAAGGCCGCGGCAGGTGTGGCCGCCAGCGCCGCCTTCAGCCCCCTGGCCATCGCCCAGGCCCCCCGGTTCCGCTGGCGCATCCAGTCCGCCTGGGACGCCGGCACCGTGGGCTACAGCCTCTTCCAGAAGTTTGCCGAGCGGGTCAAGGAGCTCACCGACGGGCAGATTGAGATCCAGACCTTCCCCGCCGGGGCGGTGGTGGGCACCTTTGACATGTTTGACGCGGTGAAGACCGGGGTCCTGGACGGGATGCATCCCTTCACCCTCTACTGGGCAGGGCGGATGCCCGTCACCGCCTTCCTCTCCTCCTACCCCCTGGGCCTGGACCGGCCCGACCAGTGGGAGACCTGGTACTACGCCCTGGGGGGGCTGGACATCGCCCGCAAGGCCTTTGAGGAGCAGGGGCTTTTCTACGTGGGCCCGGTTCAGCACGACTACAACCTCATCCACTCCAAGAAGCCCATCAAGAGCTTTGAGGACTTCAAGGGGGTGAAGCTCCGGGTGCCCGGGGGGATGATCGCGGAGATCTTCGCCGCCGCCGGAGCGGCCACCGTCCTCCTCCCTGGGGGAGAGGTCTACCCCGCCCTGGAACGCGGGGTGATTGACGCCGCCGACTTCGTGGGCCCGGCGGTGAACTACAACCTGGGCTTCCACCAGGTGACCAAGTACATCATCCTGGGGCCCCCGGAGACCCCCTGCATCCACCAGCCCGTGGACCTGGCGGACATCACCCTCAACCTCTCCCGCTGGCGGGCCCTGCCCAAAAACCTGCAGGAGCGGTTTGAGGCGGCGGTGCACGACTGGAGCTGGCTCCACTACGCCGGCATCCAGAAGGCCAACCTGGAGACCTGGCCCAAGTACAAGGCGGCCGGGGTGCAGATCATCCGCCTCACCACGGTGGACGTGCGCAAGTTCCGGCGGGTGGCCATTCCCATCTGGTTCAAGTGGGCCAAGCAGGACAAGTACGCCCGTGAGGCCTTCGCCAGCCAGCTGGAGTACATGAAGGCCCTGGGCTATGTGACCGACGCCGACCTCCGTGGGCAGAGCCTCTAAAGGAACGCCGTGGCCAAAGCCCTCCTCCGCCTCATGGGCTTCGTGGAAGCCCTCAGCCTCTGGTCCGGCCGGCTGGCCGCCTGGCTCACCCTGGCGGCAGTGCTCATCCTCACGGTGGAGGTGGTGCGGCGCTACTTCTTCAATGCCCCCACCCAGTGGGCCCACGAGGTCTCCACCCTGCTCTTCGGCCTCCTCTACGTCCTCACCGGGGCCTATGCCCTGAAGGAACGGGCCCACGTGGGGGTGGACGTCTTTTACGCCCGCCTCCCCCGCAAGGGCCAGGCGGTGGTGAACCTGGTGGGCTTCCTCTTTCTGGCCCTCTTTGCCGGCACCCTCTTGGTCTACGGCTGGAAGTTCTTCCTGGCCTCCTGGCAGAACCGGGAGTTCTCCCTGGCCAACCAGGCCATCCCCATCTACCCCTTCAAGCTGGCTATCCCCCTAGGGGCCCTTCTCCTCTTGCTCCAGGGGCTGGCCAACGTGGTGCGGGAGATTTTGGTGCTCTTGGGAAAGGAGGAAGACCGTGCCCATTGAGACCCTCACCTGGCTGATGTTCGGCAGCCTCTTCCTCCTTCTCCTCACCGGCTACCCCCTGGCCTTCCTGGTGGGGGGGGTGGCCGTGGGCTTCATCGCCTGGCTCTGGAGCCCGGACGCCCTGGCCCTGGTGCCCCAGCGCATGTGGAACAACATGACCCAGTACCTCCTGGCGGCCATCCCCCTTTTCATCTTCATGGCCTCCATGCTGGAGAAGTCTGGGCTCATTGAGGAGATCTTTGACGTGGCCTACAAGTGGCTGGGGCGGGTGCCGGGGGGGCTGGCCGTGGCCACGGTGGCGGCCTCCACGGTCTTGGCGGCCATGGTGGGGGTGATTGGGGCGGCGGTGGTCACCATGGCCTTGGTGGCCCTCCCCGCCATGCTCCGCCGCGGCTACAGCCCGGTGCTGGCGGCGGGCACGGTGATGGCCGGGGGGACCCTGGGCATCCTCATCCCCCCCAGCGTCCTGGCCATCATCTACGGGCTGGTGGCCAACCAGTCCGTGGGGGAGCTTTACCTGGGCTCGGTGCTCCCCGGCCTGTTGCTCTCGGGGCTTTACATGCTCTTCTCCGTGGTCTACGCCCTGCTGAACCCCAAGAGCGCCCCCCGGATTCCCCTGGAGGAAGCGCCCAGCTGGGCGGAGCGCTGGCGCTCCCTGAGGGCCATCTGGGCCCCTTTGCTCCTCATCTTCCTGGTCCTGGGGACCATCTTCCTGGGCCTGGCCGCCCCTACGGAGGCGGCGGCGGTGGGGGCCTTCGGGGCCATGCTGGTAGCGGCCCTGCACCGGAAGCTCACCCTGCAGAACCTGCGCCTGGCCCTGGAGCAGACCGCCAAGGCCACGGCCATGGTCCTGTGGATCATCTTCGGGGCCAACGCCTTCGTGGCCTTTTACGTGGCCCAGGGAGGGGACCGGTACATCAGCGAGCTCCTGCTGAGCACGGGGCTCTCCCCGTGGGGCATCCTCATCCTGATGCAGGTCATCCTCATCATCCTGGGGATGTTCCTGGACTGGGTGGGCATCCTCCTTCTGGCGGTCCCGGTCTTTGTGCCCATCATCCGCGACCTGGGCTTTGACCCCCTGTGGTTTGGGGTCCTCTACCTGGTCAACATGCAGATGTCCTTCCTCTCCCCGCCCTTTGGGTATGCCCTCTTCTACGTGCGGGGGGTGGCGCCCCAGATCCCCATGGGCACCATCTACCGGGCGGCCATCCCCTTCCTGCTCCTTCAGCTCACGGGGCTGATTCTGGTCATGCTCTTCCCGGGCCTGGCCACCTGGCTCCCCAGCCTGGTGTACGGAAAATGAGGCGCTAAAGCCCCGCCATCTCCAGGAAGTAGCGGTGGAGGCGGGGGTCCTGGGTGAGCTCGGGGTGGAAGCTGCTGGCCAGCACCTTGCCCTGGCGCACCAGCACGGGCAGGCCCGAGAGCTCGGCCAGGACCTCCACCCCCTCCCCCAGGCGGCGGAAGACCGGAGCCCGGATGAAGACCCCGTGGAAGGGGCCCAGGCCCTTCACCATCAGGTCCTCCTCAAAGCTCTCCACCTGGCGGCCAAAGGCGTTGCGCTCCACGGTGGCGTCCAGGACCCCCAGGCGGGGTTGCTCGGGATAGCCGAGGATCTCGCGGGAAAGCCAGATGGCCCCGGCGCAGGTGCCGAAGACCGCCAGGCTTCCCTCGGCCACCCGTTGCCGCACGGCCTCCTCGAGGCCATACTCCCGCGCCAGCTTGCCGATGGTGGTGGACTCGCCCCCGGGCACGATGAGGGCCTTCAGGCCCTCCAGGTGCTCGGGCTTGCGCACCTCCTTGGCCTCCACCCCAAGCCGTTTTAGGGCTTCCTTGTGCTCACGAAAATCCCCTTGCAAGGCCAGGACGCCGACCACGCCCCTCATCCTCCGCCTAGGCCCCCCGCCTGTCAAGGGCGGTGCGGACCAAGAGGAAGCCTAGGGCCCCGGCCACCAAGGAGGCCCCCAGGACCCCTACCTTGGCCTGGTCCAGCATAGCCCCCGAAAAGGCCAGTCCGGCGATGAAAAGGGCCATGGTGAAGCCAATGCCCGCCAGGAAGCCGACCCCCAGGATGGCCCCAAGCCCCACCCCTTCGGGCAAAACCCCGAGGCCCAGGCGCAGGGCCAGCCAGGAAAAGGCCAAGACCCCCAGGGGCTTGCCCAGCAGGAGGCCCAGGGCGATGCCCAGGCTCACCGCGCCCACCTCGAGGCCCCCCAGGGCCACCCCGGCGTTGAAGAAGGCGAACACCGGCAACACCCCATAGGCCACCCAGGGGTGCAGGGCGTGCTCCAGGCGGTGCAGGGGGCTTTGGGCCTCCTCCACCTCCTCCTCCAAGGCCTCCAGCTCCCCCTCCAGGGCCTCGGGCTCCTCCGCTTCCGTGGCCCCCCGGAAGGGCCGGGCCCGGCGCAAAGGGATGGCCAGGGCCAGGAGAACCCCCGCCAGGGTGGCGTGAAGCCCCGACTTCAGCACGAAGTACCAGAGGGGAAGCCCCAGGAGGAGGTAAGGGGCCAGGCGGCGAACGCCCAAGCGGTTGAGGAGGAAGGCCGCCCCCAGAGTAAGGGCCGCCAGGGCCAGGGGAAGGCCCTCGAGGCCCCCCGTGTAGAAGAGGGCAATGACCAGAACCGCCCCCAGGTCGTCCACGATGGCCAAGGCTGTGAGGAAAAGCCTGAGGCCCAGGGGCACCCCGGGTACCAGGGCCAATACCCCCAGGGCGAAGGCGATGTCCGTGGCCATGGGCACCCCCCAGCCCCGGGACTCAGGGGGTGAGGGGTTCAGCATCAGGTAGATGAGGGCGGGAAAGGCCATACCCCCCAGGGCCGCGGCCACGGCCAGCCCGGCACGGCGGGGCTCCTTGAGTTCGCCGGAAAGCACCTCCCGCTTGAGCTCCAGCCCCACCAGGAGGAAGAAGAGGGCCATGAGGAGGTCGTTCACCCAAAGGAGAAGGGGCTTCTCCAGGGCAACCCCCCCCACCCTCAGGCCCACGGGAACCTCCCGCAGGCCAAAGTAGGCCTCCGCCAAGGGAGAGTTGGCCAGGAAGAAGGCCAAGAGGGCGGCAAAAAAGAGGATAAACCCGCCCTTGGCCTCGCTTTCCAGAAATTGCTCCAGAAGTTTTGGATATGACCTTCTGCGCATGGGGGGATTATATCGGCCTCCATGAGAAAGTTCTTATTCATGGCCTCTGAAGCCCTTGGGGGGAACAAGCGCGCAACCTTTACTTCAAGGTCTGATAGCTACTTCCAAACTTGTGCCTTGACCGACGGAATGGGCACTTTTTCCGCTATACAAAAGCGAAGCGATTTGGCGAAGGGCTTTTTGGGCACAGATTTTGACCAAGTACATGCTTCCAGTAAGGTGCTATACTGAGGGTGTCCGAACCCTCGGACGGGGATCTTGA
>NZ_AQWU01000073.1 GCF_000376265.1 Thermus igniterrae ATCC 700962 | reverse complement strand
ACGGGGGCTGAAGGCGGTGGCCCTGCAAGTGGAAGCTTGGGTGATGGCCTGGAGCGTGGTGGCCCAGCTTCTTGGGCAGGCGGGTCTGCCCATCACCCGGGTGTTGCGGGCGGTGGCGTGAGGTGAGTACGCAGGTGAATATCCGAAAAGGGGGAAACTATTTGAATGTAAACAAGCCCACCTTGACCCTCCCGGCCCCCAAGGGGTAGCCTCGGCTTGGAGGCAACCATGGAGGCACGCTTCTACAGCCAGGGCGAGGACCACTATGCCTTAGACCCGGACCTGAAAGCGGTGCTGGCTACCTTTGCCCCCGGGCTGCCGGAGGAGGAGCTCCACGCCTTCGGCCGTCTGGTGGGGGAGGAGGTGCTGGAGGTGGCCCACCACGTGGACCAGGAGGCCCCGCCCCGCCTCCTCATGCACGACCTGGACGGGAACCGCATAGACCGGGCCCTCCTCTCCCCCGCTCAGGCGCTCCTTTTGGAGAAGCTAAGGCCCATGATCCGCCCCGCCTACGAGGGCCGGGGCTGGCCCCTGCACTACGCCCTGGGCTACCTCCTGGCGGACGGGGGGCTTTACTGCATCCTCACCATCACCCACCAGGTGGCCTACGCCCTCCACAAGTACGCCCCAGAGTGGGAGGGGGTGAAGCGGGAGCTCCTCTACGGCAGGGCCTACGGCGCCACCTGGATGACGGAGATCCAGGGGGGAAGCGACCTGGGAGCCAACCGCACCCTGGCCAGGCGAGAGGGGGAAGCCTACCGTCTTTACGGGGGGGACAAGTACTTCGCCTCCGGAGCCGGCCTGGCGGACTACGCCATCGTCACCGCCCGCCCCGAGGGGGCTCCCCCGGGGCCCAAGGGCCTAGCCCTCTTCCTCCTGCCCCGGGAGGTGGAGGGGCGGCTCAACTTCCGCGTGCGCCGCTTCAAGGAGAAGCTGGCCACCCGGGCCGTGCCCTCGGGGGAGGTGGAGCTGGAAGGAAGCCTGGCCTTTCCCATCGGCCATCTGGAGGAGGGCATCTACTACACCCTGGAAAACCTCACGGTGAGCCGGCTGGCCAACGCGGTGGCCGCTATGGGCATCGCTAAGAAGGCCCACCTGGAAGCCCTCTTCCGCGTGAGGCGGCGCACCGCCTTCGGCAAGCGGCTCTTAGAGCACGACCTCATCCAGCACGACCTCCTCAGGATGCGCCTCCACCAGGTGGGGGGCACGGCCCTGGCCTTCCTGGCCGTGGCCCAGTTTGACCGCGTCTGGCAGGAAAGGCCCCCCTACTCCGAGGGCTACCACCTGGCCCGCCTCCTCTCCCACCTGGCCAAGGGGCGCACCGCCGAACACGGCACCCTCATCACCGCCTTGGCCATGGAGCTTTTCGGAGGGCTCGGCTTCCTGGAGGAGTACGGCGTGGCCCGCTGGCACCGGGAAGCCCTCATCACCCCCATCTGGGAAGGCCCCGCCAACATCCAGGCCCTGGACATGCTGGAGGCCATCGCCAAAAAACGGGCCCATGAGCCCTTCCTGGAAATGCTCTGGCAAAGCCCCGAGGCCCGGCGCCACGCGGAAAAAACCCTGAAGGACCTCCAGGAAGAAGGCCCCTGGTACGCCAAAGAGGCCCTGCGGCGGCTGGCGGACGCCGCCACCCTCTACGCCCTGGAGCGGGTGGAGGCCGAGCCCTTCCCCGCCCTGGCCCGCCTCTACGCCCGGCATTTCCTGGAGGGCCAACCCCTGCCCCCCTCGGCCCAGAGACCCGAGCTCTACGACCCCTGGTGGAGCCGCTCGTAGAGGGGGGCGAGGTCCTCGGGGCGGAAGCGGGCCGTGTAGCCCTTGGGGGGAACGGGCTCCTGGTAGAAGAAGGCGGGGAGGCGGTCGTCCTCGTGGGTGAAGCCGGCCAGGTGGTTGAAGCGGTGCTCCAGGCGCAAGACCGCCTCCCCCAGCTCCGTCCAGAACCTCGGGGTTAGGCCCGTGCCCAAGGCGGCGTTCACGCTCTGGGTGATGAAGTCTACCTGCTTGTTGGTGACGCTTCCCCCGAAAACGCAAAGGCCCAGGGCGTCGTTGGCGGCGGCGTTCACCTGGGCCTGGTAGCTGGCCTCGAGGACCTCCCCCACCCCCATGGCCCGGGTCTCCAGCCGGGGGGCGTTGCCCGCGGTGTGGTCCGCCCCCTGGGCGGTGATCATCATGGTGACCCCCGTGGCCTCCACCACCCGGGGGTCGTAGGCGGAGATGGCCTGGCGCTTGATCACGGGAACCCGGGCCACTCCCAGGGCCTCCCCCAGCCGGGCCGTGCCCTGGGCCAGGAGGCGGGCCTCCTCGTCCGGGGTGTAGAGGGCCTGGAGCCTGGCCTCCATGAAGGCGTAGTCCCCCCAGGGGGCCAGGCCCTTTTCCATGTAGAGGGCCAGGCTAGCCCCGGTCTCAATGGTATCTATGCCCAGGTCGTTGGCCAGGCGGTTAAGGCGGGCCAGCTGGTCGGGGTCCTGCAGGCCGCAGTTGGTGCCCAGAAGGCCAATGGTCTCGTACTCCAGGGGGGAGACCACCTCCTCGCCCCCCTCGTCCACGATGACGTTGGAGCACTGGATCACGCACCCCGGCATGCAGGCGTGGGTGTGCTTCCCCCCCCGGGCCTTGTTGAGAGGGGCGATGTACTGCCCCCCCATGCGGAAGGCCTCCGCGGGCGCCAGGCGCCCCTCGCGGAAGTTGCGCACGGGAAGCCCTCCAAAGGCATTCTGGAAGTCGGCCATGCCCATGGTGCCGATGGCGTTGTAAAACTGCATGACCAGGGGGTCCTCGCGCAGGAGCTGGGCGTAGCGGCGGATGGCCTCCAGAACCTTGGGCTTGTCCGCCACCTCCACCTTGCCCGGCACCTCCAGCACGATGGCCTTGACCCGCTTGGCCCCCATCACCGCCCCCACGCCCCCCCGGGCGGCCAGGCGGGAGGGGCGGCCATCGGTGTCGGAGAAGGCGATACCGGCCAGAAGCCCCCCGTACTCCCCCACGGGGCCCAGAAGGGCGAAGGCGATCCTCCGGCCGTAGGCGGCGAAAAGCCGCTCTGCCGCCTGGAAGTTCCCCAGGCCTAAAAGCCCCTCCGCAGGGTCAAAGAAGACCTCCCCCGTGCGGGTGATGCGGAGGACCACCCACTCCGGGCTCCGCCCCTCCAGCACCAGGTGGGAAAGCCGCATCTGCCCCAGGGCGTAGCCGAAAGTGCCACCGCCATTGGCCTCCTTGATGCCCAGGGTCAGGGGGCTACGGGTGCCCACGCTGGTGCGGTTGGCGTTGGAAAACCCCGTGCCCGCCAGGGGGCCTACGGCGAAGACCAGGGGGTTTTCCGGGGCCAGGGGGTCAAAGCGGTAGGCCTCCCCCTCCAGGAGGAGCTTGGCCGTGCGGTAGCGGCCGCCCATGGCCACCTCCTCGGGGGACACCTCCTGCCAGTAGGCCTTCTTCTCCTTCAGGTCAAGCCGTATAGACCGCCACACCGTCCACCTCCACGCGCACCACCCGCGCCTCTTCCGGGTGGGTAAAGGGGTCTGCCGAGTAGACCACCAGATCTGCCGGGTGCCCAGGCCAGAGGCGCATGGGCGGGAAGCCGCTGGCCTCAGGCTGAGTGTAGAGGAAAAGGGCCCGCTCCAGGGGGAGGCCTCTTCCCAAAAGGGGGAGCCGGGAGGCCGCCACCGCCCCCGCCAGGGGGGAAACCTCCTGCACCACCGGGGCATCCGAGGAAAAGGCCAGGGCCAGCCCGGCCCGTTCCATGCGCCCAAGGTTGTAGCAACGGGCGAGGAAGCCCTCGGGCAGGTAGCGGAGGAAGTTCTCCCGAAGCTCCTTGAGGAAGATGGGCTGGGGAACCGCCCACACCCCCAGGGCCCGGGCCAGGGCCAGCTCCTTAGGACCCGGAAGGCCAAAGTGCTCCAGGCGATGGCGGATGGGCCTGGGGGCCTCCTGGTAGAGCCGGGCGTAGCCCCGGAGGACCTCCCTTATGGCCACATCCCCGATGGCGTGGGTGGCCACGAAGAGGCCCCTCTGGTGGGCCGCAAGGGCCAGTTCAAAGACCTCCTCGGCCCTGAGGCGCAACACCCCCAGCCCCCCCACCCCCTGGTAGGGGCGGCTCACCGCCGCCGAAGCCCCGGAAAGGCCCCCATCGGCAAAGAGCTTGATCCCGGCGATCAAAAGCCGCTCGGAGCGGTAGGGCTCGGGCAGAGGGTAGGTGGTCTCTGCTCCGTCGGGGCGGCGGATGGCCAGCACCGAGACCCTGAGGGGCAGGAGGCCCTCCCGGTCCAAGGAGCGGTAGGCCTCTAGGAGCTCGGGGTCGGCCCCGGCCTCGAGGGCCGAGGTGATGCCCTGGGCCAGGAGGTGCCTGGCTCCCGCCAGCACATACCGCCGGTAGTCGGCCACCGTGCGCCGGGGCAAAACCCGCTCCACTAGGCCGTAAGCCCGCTCCAACAAAAGCCCCTCGGCAAAGCGGACCTCCCCCCCAGGGGGGCTTGGGGTGTCGGGGCCGATCCCCGCCAGGGAAAGGGCCTGGGAGTTGACCGCATGAATATGGGCGCAGGTGCGGGTGAGGAGGACCGGCCGCCCCGGCACCACCCGGTCCAGAAAGGCCCGGTGGGGCCAGCCCCCCAGAAGGGCCTCGTTCCACCCCCGCCCGAGAAGCCAAGTACCCGGGGGAAGAAGCCGGTCCCGCTCCCGCAGCATGCGCTCCAGCTCCTCCAGGGAGCGCACCCCCCGCAGGTCCAGGAGGTCCGTGAGGAGCTGGCCCACCTTCCAGATGTGCACGTGGGCATCGTGGAACCCCGGGAGGACCACCTCCCCCCTGCCCTCCCCCGGCTCCAGCCCCGCCACCCGGCCCTCCCGCACCCAAAGGGCGCGGTAGGGGCGGTAGCGGCCTAGGGCATCGGGCACGAGGACCCGACCCGACACCCGCCTCACCAACCCACCTCCGGGTTGCGCCAGACCACAAAGACCCCGTAGTTCAGGCAGCTAGGGTCCTCCAGGTAATCAGGGATGATGCCGTACACCCGGTAGCCCCGCCTAAGCTGCACGGAGAGCACCGGGTCTTGCAACTCCCCCCGCACCACCCGGTGCACGTACTCCTCTATGGGCATCTCCCGGGCGTGGCGGTGGTATCCCTTGGGCATGCTCCCGGCCACGTGCCCCTTCAGGCCCAGACGGCGCACCAGATTCTGGCGGGCCTGGTAAAGGAGGCGGGAGAGGCCAAGGCCCCGGTACTCGGGCAAGACCCCGATGTCCGCCCCGTAGAGCCAGTCCCCCTCGGGGTCGTGCCGGGTAAGCCAGTTCCCGGCCACCGCCTCTATGTACCGGTGCTGGTAGTGGTGGAAGTCCACGCGGGTGCGAAAGTCGGTGGAGCAGGCCACCACCCTGCCCGTGGCCACCTCCACCACCGCATGCTGTCCCTCGGGGAAGATGCGCATGTGGGAAAGGTAGTGCTCCCGGGTCATGCGCTCTTCCTTGGAAAGGGTGGGGAAGCTTTTCTCCTGGATCTCCTCCAAGACCTCCGCCATGGAAGGCTGGGAGCGCACCACGGCAAAGCGCCCGTCCTCGGACCAGAAGAGGGGTTCAGGCCAGCTTGGCATACACCTCCCGGATGTTCTCGGCCACCACGGAAAGGGCCTCCTCCAGCATGTCTAGGGGGATGTCCAGGGGTGGGAGGAAGCGGAGGGCGTTGGAGTACAGGCCTGCACGGATGGTGATCACGCCCCGCTCGGCGTTGCGCCTGACCAGCTCCAGGACGAACTCCGGCCAGGGCTCTTTGGTCCTGGGGTCCTTGACGAACTCCAAGGCCATCATGGCCCCCAGGCCCCGCACATCCCCCAGGGCGGGGACCGCCTCCTTGAGGGGGGTAAAGACCCGGCGCACCGTAGCCTCTATGAGGGAGGCCCGTTCCATGAAGCCGGGGGAGCGCAGGATGCGGAGGGCCTCGAGGGCCGCCACCGCCGCCAGGGGGTTGCCGCCGTAGGTGCTCCCCACCCCCCCCACGTGGGGAGCGTCCAGCACCTCCGCTCTTCCCGTCACCGCGCTGATGGGCATGCCCGCCCCCAGGCTCTTGGCGGAGACGATGAGGTCGGGCACCACCCCGCTATGCTCTATGGCCCACATCCGGCCGGTGCGCCCCGAACCGGACTGCACCTCATCGGCGATAAGGAGAGCCCCAGTGCGGTCGGCGATCTCCCGGAGCTTGCGCAAGAAGGCGTGGGGCACGGGGATGAACCCCCCTTCCCCCAGGACCGGCTCTATAACGATGGCCGCCAGGGCAGAGCCGTCAATATGGGCCACCAGGGCATTTTCCAGGTTCCAGAGGGACCAGTCCAGGTACTCCTCTTCCGTCATCCCCGGGGGGGTACGGTAGAGGTTGGGCACGGGCAGGCGGTAAACCTCCGGGGCAAAGGGGCCAAAGCCCTTTTTGAAGAGGGCGTACTTGGAGGTCATGGCCATGGTGAGGTTGGTGCGGCCGTGGTAGGCCCCTTCAAAGACCATCACCGCCGCCCTCCCCGTGTAGGCCCGGGCCAGCTTCACCGCGTTCTCCACCGCCTCCGCCCCCCCATTGGCCAGGAGGGTCTTGGCCGGGCCAGGGCCCGGGTAGAGGGCGTTCAGGGCCTCGGCCAAGGCCACGTAGGGCTCGTAGTTGGCCACGATGGCGCACATGTGGATGAGCCGCTCCGCTTGGGCCTGGATGGCCTCCACCACCCTCTCGGGGGTGTGCCCCACCGCCAGGGCCCCGATGCCCCCCGCCAGATCCACGAGGAGGTTGCCGTCCACGTCTTCCACCAAGGCCCCGTGGGCCCTGGCCACAGCGATGGGGTTGGCCTGGGCCAGGCCCCGGGAAACCGCCCGCGCCCTCCTTTCCAAAAGCTCCCGGCTTTTGGGCCCGGGAATCTCGGTTCTAAGCTGGATGTAACCCATACGCCTCCTAACGGCTTTTCACCGCGGTCCAGACCTCGTCGTAGATCCGGTTGTCCTTGCCCAGGTCCAGGATGAACTCCAGGCGCCGCATGGCCTCGGGGCTTGGGTAGATGGCCGGGTTCTTGCGGTCCGCGGGGTTAACGAAGGGCAGGGCGGCCTTGTTGGGCGTGGCGTAACGGTTGTAGTTGGAAAGCTGGGCCCCTACCTTGGGGTCCAGGATGAAGTTGATGAAGCGGTGGGCCGCCTCGGGATTGGGCGCTCTGGCCGGAATCATCATGGAGTCTACCCAGAGGGTGGCCCCCTCCTTGGGGATGGCGAAGTCCACCTTGCCCGGGTTCTCGTCGGCCGCCCGCATGGCGTCCCCGTTGTAGACCACGGCGTAGGCAGCAGCCCCGGCCACCACCCGGTTCTTGCCCCCCACCCCCCCTTCAAAGCCCAGGAAGTAGCGGCTCCGCTTGGCCTGCAGGAGGAGCTGCCCCGCCTGCTGCACCTCCTTGGGATTTTTGGTGTTCACGGAGTAGCCCAGGTACTTGAGGGCATTCCCCAGCATCTCCCGGGAGGAGTCCATGAGGACGAAGGGGGCCTTAGGCTCCTGGAAGAGAACCCCCCAGCTTTCCGGCTTGGCCACCCGGTCCTTGCGGTAGACGATGCCCGTGGTCCCCCACTGGTAGGCGGCGGAGTAGCGGTTGCCCGGGTCAAAGGGGGGGTTTTTGAACTTGTCGTCCAGGTTCTTGAGGTTGGGAATCTTGGCGTGGTCCAGGGGCTGGACCAGCCGGAGCTGGATGAGGGAGGGGACGTAGAAGTCCGAGGGGAAGATGAGGTCGTACTGGCTCACCCCCCCCGCCTGGAGCTTGGCGATCATCTCCTCGTTGGACTCGTAGAGGTCCACCCGCACCTTGTGGCCGTACTGCTTGGTGAAGGCCTCGAGGATGGCGGGGTCTATGTACTCCGACCAGATGAAAAGCCTTAGCTCCTTCTGGGCCAGCCCCAGGGCCAAAAACACCACCAACATCGCCAGTATCCTCATACCGACCTCCTGGTAAGCCGTTCCCCGCCCAGCACCGCCAACACGGTGAGGAGGAAGATCAGGGTGGAAACCGCATGGATCTCCGGGGTGACGCCCCGCCGGGCAGAGGCGTAGATGAGGAGGGGAAGGGTCTGGCTGGTGGGCCCGGCGGTGAAGAAGCTGATGACGAAATCGTCCAGGGAGAGGGTGAAGGCCAGCATGGCCCCGGCCACGATACCCGGGGTCAGAAGGGGCAGGAGCACCCGGCGCAGGTAGACGGGATAGGTGGCGTAGAGGTCGCGGGCAGCCTCGTCCAGCTCCCGGGGCAGGCCCTGCAAGCGGCTCATGACCACCAGGGCCACGAAGGCCACCTGGAAGGTCACGTGCCCCACCACCATGGCAGGAAGCCCGGGCTCAAAGAGGCTGAAGGCCTGGCGCAGGAAGCCGAAGGCCACCACCAAGGCCGCGGCCAGGATCAGGTCCGGGGTGACCACGGGCAGGTAGAGCAGGGTCTCCAAAAAGCCCCGGAAGCGCCGGCCAAAGGGGTGGCGCTCCAGGCCCAGGGCCAAAAGGGTGCCCAGCAGGGTGGCCAGGAGCGTGGAAAGGAGGGCGAGGAGAAAGGTGTTGCGGGTGGCCTCGAGGACGGCCTCGTTCTGCAAGAGGCGCAGGTACCACTCCCAGGTGAAGCCGCCCCAGCCCAGGCCGTGCCGGGTGCGGTTCAGGGAGAAGAGGGCCACCGCCAGCATGGGGAGGTACAACAAGGCCAGGGCCGAGAGAGCCACCGCGCGGGTCATCCAGGACACCCTCACGCCAGCTCCACCTCCTTCCCGTGGCGGCGGTAGAGGCGCAGGGCCAAAAGGGTGAGGAGGACCAAGACCAGGCTCAGGGCCGCCCCATAAGGCCAGTCCCGCATGGTGTAAAAGGCCTGCTGGATGAGGTTCCCCACCAAGAGGTGCTTGGCCCCTCCCAAGAGGTCGGGCACCACGAACATGCCCATGGCGGGGACGAAGGTGAGGATCACCCCCACGGTCAGGCCGGGCAGGGTCTGGGGCAACACCCCGTGGAGGAAGACGCGCCAGGGCCCCCCATAGAGGTCCCGCACCGCCTCCAGGAGGCTTTCGTCCAGCCGCTCCACGCTGGAGTAGAGGGGCAGAACCATGAAGGGCAAGAAGGCGCTCACCATGCCTACGTACACCGCCAGGGTGCTGGGGAAAAGGGCCATTCCGGGCTCCAGGAGGCCCAAGGCCGAGGCCAGCCGGGCAAAGGGCATCTCCGGGGCCAGGAGGAGCTGCCAAGCGTAGGTGCGGATGACGATGTTGGTCCAGAAAGGAATCAGGACCAAAGACAGCCACAGGTAGCGCTGGGCGCGAGGCTTGGAACGGATGAAGAAGGCGATGGGATAGGCCAGGAGCAGGCAGATCAGGGTGGTGACCAGGGCCACCCACAGGGTGCGCAGGAGGGCCAGGAGGTTGTCGGGGCTATAGCCCAGTACGCCAAACCCCAGAAGCCGGCGGTAGTTCTCCCAGGAAAACGTCCAGACCACCTCGCCAAAGGCCCCCCTCTCGGCAAAGGAGAGGGGCAGGAGGACAAGGCCCGGAAGAACCAAAAAGGCCAGGAGCCAAACCATCCCCGGGAGGACCAGAAGGAGTCCCCTCAGGAAGAGGCTCGGGGCCGTGGTCAGCTCCCCGTACCAGACCAGGAGCCTATTCATGGAGGACCACCAGGCCTTTCACGGGTAGGCGCACGAAAATCTCCTGGTCAGGGCTCAGGCGCAAGGCGGTGCGCACCCTCAGGGAAGGTTCCAAAAAGGCTTCCAGGTAGGCCCCACGGTAGATCACCTGCCGCACCCGGGCCGGGACGGAGCCGGGTACGGCATGGAGGTGAACCTCCACCCGCTCGGGCCGCATGGCCAGAAAGCCCCTCTCCCAGGGGACCTCGAGGGCAAAGGTACCCCAGGGGGTCTCCACCCCCCCTTTGCCCCTTCGGGCGGGGATGAGGTTGGCCACCCCCAGAAACTCGGCCACGAAGCGGGTCCTGGGCCTCTCGTAAACCTCCTCTGGCGTGCCCACCTGGAGGATTCTTCCCCCCTCCATGACCCCGATGCGGTCAGAGACCGCCATGGCCTCCTCCTGGTCGTGGGTGACCAGGATGAAGGTGGCCCCCAGGCGCCGTTGCAGGTTCCGAAGTTCCACCTGCACCTCCGCCCGCAACTTGGCGTCCAGGGCGCTCATGGGCTCGTCCAGGAGGAGGACCTCAGGCTCGTTCACCAGGGCCCGGGCCAGGGCCACCCGTTGCTTCTGCCCCCCGGAGAGTTGCTGGGGATAGCGGTGGAGAAGGCCTTCCAGGTGCAAAAGCCCCAGGGCATACTCCACCCGGGCCCGGACCTCGGCCTCGGGGAAACCCCGGCTTCTCAGGCCGAAGGCCACGTTCTCGTAAACCGTCAGGTGGGGAAAGAGGGCGTAGTTCTGGAACACCGTGTTCACCGGGCGCCGGTGGGCAGGGAGGTGGGTCAGGTCCCTCCCGCCAAGCACCACCCGGCCCGCATCGGGCACCTCAAACCCCCCCACGATGCGCAACAGGGTGGTCTTGCCGCACCCCGAAGGACCCAAAAGGGTAAAGAACTCCCCCCGGTGGACCTCCAAGGACACCCCCCGGAGGACCTCCAGCTCGCCGAAGCGCTTGGTGATGCCCTGAAGGCCAAGCCCTCCTGAAGTTGCCCAAAGGCCCTCTGCGCCGTCCGAGCGGAGAAGGCTCCCCTCGCCCGAGGCCCCGCCCCTGCGCCCCAGGCCACCCCTGCGGATCCTCTTCAGGAAGAGCATCCCCCCTCCCCAACGAGCGCAGCCTCCATGGCCTGCTCCAGGCGCCCCAGACCCTCCGCCACCTCCTCCGGGGAAGCGGTAAGGGGCACCAGCACCCGGATCACGTTGCCGTACATCCCGGCCTTGAGAAGGATGAGCCCCCGCTCCCGGGCCGCCTCCAAGACCCCCTGGGCCAGATGGGGAGCGGGCTCCTTGCTCCCGGGGTCGCGGACGAACTCCATGGCCACCATGGGGCCCAGGCCCCGCACCTCACCCACCTGAGGGAAGCGGGCCTGCAGGGCAAGGAGTCCCCGCCACAGGGTCTCCCCCAGGGCCTGGGCCCGCTCCAGCAGGGCGTCCTCCCGAAAAACGTCCAGCACCGCTAGGCCCGCGGCACAGGCCAGGGGGTTGCCGGCGTAGGTGCCCCCAAGCCCCCCCGGCCGCGGGGCGTCCATGACCTCGGCCCGGCCCACCACCCCAGAGAGGGGAAGGCCTGCGGCCACGCTCTTGGCAAAGGTCAGGAGATCGGGAACCACGCCGGCATGCTCCACGGCCCACATGCGGCCCGTGCGGCCAAAGCCCGACTGGATCTCATCGGCGATGAGGAGGATACCGTGGGCCTCCGTGAGGGCCCGTACCGCCTTCAGGTAGGTGGGGGAAAGGGGGATAAACCCCCCCTCCCCGAGAACCGGCTCCAGGATCAGGGCCGCCACCCGCTCGGGATCCACCTGGGTCCGGAAAAGCTCCGCCAGACCCTCCAAGGCCGCCTCCTCGGTAAAGCCCCGGTAGGGGTAGGGCACGGGAGCGTGGTACACCTCCGGGGCGAAGGGGCCGAAGTTCTGCTTGTAGTAGCTGGCCTTGCCCGTGAGGGACATCCCCAGGAGGGTACGGCCGTGGAAGCTGTGGGTGAGGGCCACGATGGCCGGGCGGCCGGTGAAGGCCCGGGCGATCTTGACCGCATTCTCCACCGCCTCCGCCCCGGTGGTGAGGAAGAGGGCCTTCTTGGGAAAGTCCCCAGGGGCCAAAGCGGCCAACCGCTCGGCCAAGCGCACGTAGGGTTCGTAGGGGGTGACCTGGAAGCAGAGGTGGGTGAAGCGCTCCAGCTGGGCCCGCACCGCCTGGAGCACCCGGGGGTGACCGTGGCCCACGTTCATCACCCCGATGCCCCCGGCGAAGTCCAGGTACTCCTTCCCATCCACGTCCCAGAGGCGGGCCCCCTCGGCCCGGGCGATGAAAACCGGATGGGCCTGGGCCACCCCCCGGGGGACGACCCGCTCCCGCAACTGCCAAAGGGCCTGGTTCCGCGACTCCACTAGGGCCACGCTGCCTCCTTTAACCTAAGAGGTTAGGCCCCAGGAGGGCCGGGAACAACGGCCCAAAAAGACAAAATCTAACCCCCTTTTTTGTCGTTCAATGACCAGATGCGCGCGGCCAGCTCCAGCTGGAAGCGGTCCTCGGGGCGGTCCAAGGCCACCCCCAGCCTGGCCTCCACCCGGCGCAGGCGGTAGCGGAGGGTGTTGAGGTGCACCCCCAGGGCGCGGGCCGCTTCCTTGTAGCGGAAACCAGCCTGAACCCAGGCCCAAAGGGCCTGGCGCTCGGCGGGGCGCAAGGGGGCGAGCCAGGCGAGGAGTTCCTGGCGGGCCTCGAGGTCCCCCAGGAGGAGGCGGGGCACCAGGTGGGCCTCATAGAGGTAAACCCCGGGCTCGGCAAAGGAGAAAAGCCGCTCTACCTCGGGCAGAGCCTCTCCCAGAGCCCCGGGAGCCTTGGGCCGGGAAAGGTAAAGGGGAAAGGCTAGGCCAAGCTCCCGCCAGAAGGCCCCGGGGTCCAGGGCCTCGGGCAGGAGGAAGCGCACCTGGTTGAGGCTCACCGAGAGGACCCCGCAGGCCCCCTTGCGCCGCAGGAGGCCCCGCACCTCCCCCACCACCCGTTCCCGCTCCTGGAACCCCCTTTCCGTGAGGGGCAAGGGCAGGGGCAACAGGAGGACCCCAAGCCGGTACCGCCGGGAAAGGTCCAGGCCAAAAGCCCGCGCCCGCTCGGGGTTCAAGGCCTCCCGCCGCCCCTCCAAAAGGGCATCCAAGAAGGCATACCCCAGCCTGGCCTCCTGCTCCGCCAAGGCCCGCTGGTGGGAGAGGATCAGCCCGGCCACCAAGGCCGCGTTCTCCAGGGCCTGCCTCTCCACCTCATCGGCCTCCCCCTCCAGGGCCAGGTATCCCCCCAGACCCCTGCCCAAGGGCACGGGAACGGCGAAGCCCCTTGGGACCTCGGCCAGGGCCACCGGGCGCCCGAGGAGTTGGGAAAGCCGCCCCAGGAAGGCCGCCATGTCCTCCCGGCGTAGGACCGCCTGCATCAGGGCCCGGTGCAGGGTCTGGACCCTTTCCTGGACCTCCAGCTGCCGGGCCAGAAGCCGCTTGAGCACCTCCTCGGTCACCTGGGCAAAGGGCACCTCCCAGGGAAGCTCCAAGACGGCCACCCCCCTTTGGCCCAGGACCTCGAGGGCCGCCTGGGGAAAATGGGCGAAGAACTGGGGAACCGCCAGGGCCACCCCGGCGGGCTCCCGGGCGGCCAGGGCCTGGGCAAAGCGCCGCAGGGCCTCCTCCTCCCGAGGCCAGGCATAACCCGTGGAGAGGAGGAGCTGGCCCGGCCGCACCCAGGGAGCAGGCTCTGGCAGGTCCACCACGTGGACCCAGGAGACCGGGCGCCGCGCATCGCCCGCCAGCAGGCGGGCCCGCGCCAGGGAGGGCAGGGCCAGCAGATCCTCCAGGGGGAGGCCCATGGGTCTACACCCCCATGCTACGGGCCCACCTGCCGCACCTCCAAGGCCCTGAGCCGGTTGGCCGCCGCCCCCAGCTCCAGGGGGCGGACCCAGGCCAGCTCGGGCGCCTCCTCCAGGGGGAAGAGGTCGGGAAAGGGTTCGGCGGCGAGGAGGCCCTCCACCAGGGCACGGAGGGGGGTCTGGCCATCGGCCAGGTTCTGGAGGCGGCGAAACAGGGCGCCGATGGTCCGCACCTGGGCGTTCTCAAAGAGGTCCAGGGCTGAGAGGTCCACCACCTCCTCCCCATAGAGGAGCTCCCGGAGGCCCCGTCCCCGCACCCGGGCCTTGCGGCCCCGCCTGGGGTCAAAGCTCTCGGGCAAGGGGGCCCGGGAGCGGAGGATCAGGGGATGCTGGGGCTCGCCGAAGACCCGGCCCGTGGGGTGGCTTTGGGCCACCCGCCTCGCCTCCTGGGTGGCCTCGCGGGGGCGGTAGGCCTCCAGGAGGACCACGGTGTCCGCCAGGTCCAGGTAGTCTCCCACCCCGCCCACCACCAGGACCAGGCTCACCCCCAGGGCCTTGAGGTCCCCCACCCGGTCCAGGAGGGGGGTGAGGGTCTCCTGGCGCACCAGGGCCTGCATGCGGGCGTCCCGCACCAGGAGGTTGGTGGCGGAGGTGTCCTCGTCCAGAAAGAGGACCCGGGCCCCTAGTTCCAACGCCTCGAGGATGGCCGCCGCCAGGCTGGTGGAGCCCGAGGCGTCCTCGGTGGAGAAGAAGGCGGTGCTCTGGCCCAGGGGCAGGCCGTGGACAAAGGGGCGCAGGTCCACCCCCCTGACGCTCCGGCCGTCCTCCGACTGCACCCGCTGGGCCAGGGGATGGGTGACCACCCACTCCCGCCCATCCCCGGGTACGTGGGGATGGACCCCGTGGACCAGGGCCTCCAGGAGGGTGGTCTTGCCGTGGAACCCGCCCCCGGTGATCAGGGTGAGCCCTTGGGGAAGCCCCATGCCCCAAACCTCCCCGGCGTGGGGCACCCGGAAGCCCACCCGCAAGGAGGGGGGGCTTTGGAAGGGGATGGCCCCCCGCAGGGGCCTCTGGCTCACCCCGCTCTCCCGGGGAAGGAGGCTCCCCTCCCCCACGAAGGCCACCAGGCCCTGGGCCTCCAGGCGCTCCTGGATGTGGGCGAAGTCCTCCACCTGGCGCACGTGGCGGAGAAGGGCCTGCTGGTCCAGTTCGGGGAGGAAGTCCCGAAGGTGCCGCAGCAGGGCCTGGAAAAGCCCCCTGGCCTCCTTGCCCAGGATGCGCCTTCCCACCGCGGGCAGGCCCAGGCGGAGCCTCAGGAAAAGCCCCCCCGGGGAGAGGTGGGCCCCGGCCCGCTTCAGCACCTTGGGGCTTTCCACCTCCACCCGCACCTGGCCGGAGTGGCCGCTTCCCCCCACGGAGGGAAGGTGGCGGAGGCGGGCCTTGAGGCTCCTCAGGAGGAAGTCCTCCACCGCCACCCGGCCCTCGGGGCGGGTGTAGACCCTAAGCCCTAAGAGGGCCGAAGGAGGGTAGCGGACCTCCAGGATGCTGGGGGCGGCGAAGGGGTCCCCCTGCACGTGGACGAACCTCAGGACAAATCCCTCCCCCTGCCAGGTGCCCTTCAGGTCCTTGTAGAAGGGATAGGGCTTGCCCTCGAGGGTTGCCAGCTTGTCAAGGAGGTCGGACAGCGAACGCACGGGGGGATTTTACCGACCCCAAGGGGTTCTCCCTAGAGGGCCTCCACCTCCACCCGCCTCAGGGCGCGGGAGAGGCGCTCCAGGCCCTCCAGAAACTCCGCCTCGGCGATGGTGAGGGGCGGGGCCACCACCAGGATGTTGTGCTTGGCCAAAAGGTAAACCCCTTCCTGGAGAAGGGCCTTGAGCAGGGCGGCCATGGGGGGGCTGAAGGGCCCGTGCCAGGGGGAAAGGGGTTCCTTGGTCTCCCGGTCCCGGACCAGCTCCAGGGCGTAGAAGGCGCCCAGGCCCCGCACGTCCCCGATGAGGGGGTGGTGCCGGGCCAGGTCCTTCAAGGCCTCCAGGAAGAAGCCCTCCATGGCCCGGACCCGGGCGAAAATCCCCTCCTCCTGGTAGGTCCTAAGGGCGGCAAGCCCCGCGGCCACCGCCAGGGGGTGGCCCGAGTAGGTGTGGCCGGTGGGCAGGGGGGTTTCGTCAAAGTGCCGGGCCAGACCCTCCCGCACCAGGACCCCGCCCAGGGGCACGTAGGCCGAGGTCACCCCCTTGGCGAAGGTGATGAGGTCGGGCACCACGCCGAAGCGCTCCGCAGCGAAAGCGGCCCCCACCCGGCCAAAGCCGGTCATCACCTCGTCAAAGACCAGGAGGATGCCGTGGCGGTCGCAGAGGGCCCGCACCCCCTCCAGGTAGCCCTCCGGATAGAGGATCACCCCGTTGGACCCCACCACGGGCTCCAGGAAGATGGCGGCCACCCGCCTGGGGTCCTCGTGGAGGAGAACCCTTTCCAGGTGCTCCAGGGCCCGGCGGGCCTCCTCCTTTGGGTCTTCCGTGTAGAAGGGGCTGCGGTAGGGGTAAGGGGCGAAGAAGTGCACCACCCCGGGGATGGCCGGCTCCGCGGGCCAGCGACGGTTCTCCCCGGTGAGGGCCGCGGCCCCGTGGGTGCCTCCGTGGAAGGAACGGTAGGCGGCCAGGACCTTGGGGCGGCCCGTCAGGTGGCGGACGAACTTGAGGGCATCCTCGTTGGCCTCCGCCCCCGAGGGGGTGAAGAACACCCGTCCCCCCTCAGGCCAAGGGGAGATGTCGGAAAGGGCCTTGGCCAAAAGGGCCCGCTTGTCGTGGAAGAGGCTGGGGGCGGCGTAGGCCAACACCCCCGCCTGCTCGGCGATGGCCCGCACCATGCGGGGGTGGGCGTGGCCCAGGTTCACCGCCACCAGGCCGGCGGAAAGGTCCAGGTAGCGGCGCCCCTCCTGGTCGTAGAGCCAGACCCCCTCCCCGCGGACCACCATCGGGGGGTCCAGGGGGGCCTGGGCCACCCAGGGGGTGAGGACGTGCCTTTTGTGAAGGGCTTTCAGGTCCATTTGTCCGGATTATATCCCCGGGGGAACCCCAGGGCCCCTATGGGTGAGGGGCTTGACGGTTATGTGATAACGCAATATCAATATTGCCATGAGACCCTTCCCCGCCCTCCTCGGCTTCCTCCTGGCCCCCGCCCTGGCCCAAGTCCCCGTGGCCGCCACCACCCCCATCCTGGCGGACCTGGTGCGCCAGGTGGGGGCAGGCCGCCTCCAGGTGGTGGAGGTGGTGCCCCGGGGGGCCGACCCGCACACCTTTGAACCCACCCCGGCCACTGCCAAGGCCCTCTCCCAAACCCGGCTCCTCTTCGCCAACGGGCTTGGCCTCGAGCCCTTCCTTCCCAAGCTGCAAAACCTCCTGCCCAAAGGGGCCAAGGTGGTGCGGCTGGGAGAAGGCCAGCCGGGCCTCATCTGCCTCGAGGAGCCCGGCCACGGCCATGGCCCCTGCGACCCCCACCTCTGGCTGGACCCCACCTACGCCTTGCGCTACGCGGAGGCCATCGCCCGGGAGCTTTCCGCCCTGGACCCCCAGGGCCAGGCCCAGTAC
This sequence comes from Thermus igniterrae ATCC 700962, assembly GCF_000376265.1. Taxonomy (GTDB): domain Bacteria; phylum Deinococcota; class Deinococci; order Deinococcales; family Thermaceae; genus Thermus; species Thermus igniterrae. Next base: position 82,310 of record NZ_AQWU01000073.1, on the reverse strand, counting down.
CGGGCCAGCCTGGAGCGCTTCCGCCAGGAGGTGCAAAGGCGGGACCGGGCCTTCCAGGCCTGCGGCCTTAAGGGCACCAAGGTGGTGGTGCAGCACGACGCCTTCCGCTACTTCGCCCGGCGCTACGGCCTCCAGGTGGTGGGGGTGCTGAGCCATGGGGGGGCCCAGGAGGTGGGGAGCCGGAGCTTCCTGACCCTGGTGGAACGGGCCCGGCGGGAAGGGGTGCGCCTCCTCCTGGCCGAGCCCCAGTACCGGGGCACCGCCCTCAAGGCCCTAGCCGAGGCCCTGGGGGCCCGGGTGGCCGTCCTCTACACCGACACCCTGGACCAGAAGGTGCCCAGCTACCTGGCCCTCTTGGACCACAACCTGAAGGCCCTTTGCCCATAATGGAGGCATGGGCTTCAAGGAGGTCTTCGGTCTCCTCCCCGAGGCCAGCGCCCAGGCCCCGGGGCGGGTGAATCTCCTGGGCGAGCACACGGACTACCAGGAGGGGTACGTCCTCCCAACCCCGGTGCCCTACTTCACCCAGGTGGAGGCTGCCCCCGCCCAGGGGCAGGTGGAGGCCTACAGCGAGAACCTGGGGGAACTCAGGGCCAGGCCCCTGCAAAGCCCTCCCCAGGGGGATTTCCTGGACTACCTCCTGGGGGTGGTCTGGGCTCTGAGGGCCTCGGGGCACGAGGTGCCCGGGGCCCGGTTCTACGTGCGAAGCCGCCTGCCCATGGGGGCAGGGCTTTCCAGCTCCGCCGCCTTGGAGGTGGCCGCCCTCAAGGCCCTCCGCGCCCTCTACCGCCTCCCCCTCTCCGACCAGGAGGTGGCCCTCCTGGCACAGAAGGCCGAGGTGGAGTACGTGGGGGTGCGCTGCGGCCTCATGGACCAGATGGTGGCCAGCCTGGGGGAAGTGGGCAAGGCCCTCTTCCTGGACACCCGCACCCTGGCCCACGAGAACCTCCCCCTCCCCCCCCGCACCCGGGTGGCGGTCCTGGACCTGGGCCTGAAGCGGCGGCTGGCCGAGGCGGGGTACAACGAGCGGCGAAGGGAGGCGGAGGAGGCGGCGCGGCGGCTTGGGGTGCGGGCGCTTCGGGACGTGGCCGACCTCTGCCTGGTGGAAAGCCTTCCCTCCCCCCTGGACAGGCGGGCGCGCCACGTGGTGAGCGAGAACCTCCGGGTGCTTAAGGGGGTGGAGGCCCTGCGGCGGGGGGACGCCCGCGCCTTCGGGGAGCTCATGACCCAAAGCCACCGCTCCCTCTCCCGGGACTACGAGGTGAGCCTCCCCGAGCTGGACGCCCTGGTGGAGGCGGCCCTGGCGGCCGGGGCCTACGGGGCCAAGCTCACCGGGGCGGGGTTTGGGGGGGCGGTGGTGGCCCTGGTGCCCGAGGAGGGGTACGCGGCCTTCAAGGAGGCCCTAGAGGCCCGCTTTCCCCAGCTCCAACTCCTCTAAGGGGCTTAAGCTATAGACATGGAAAAGCCAAGCCTCCTGCCCCTCCTGGACGCCCGCCTTCCCCTCACGGAGGCCAAGGTGGCGGAGGCGGCCAGGCTCGCCGGGGTCCCCCTGGCCCAGGCCTGGGGGGTGGTGCGCTACTACCCCCGCTACCGGGGCCTTCCCCAGGGAAGGCTTCTGGTGGACGACCCCGTGGCGCGGGCCCGGGGGTTTGAGGCGCTCCTGCGGGAGGCGGAGGGCACCTATCCCCCCTTGGGCCTCGAGGCCTTGGCCCCCGTCTACCTGCGCTTCACCCCGGAGGAACGCTACGTGGAGTGGCAGGGCCAGCTCGTTCCCTTCTCGGAGTTCCGCCTACCCTTCGCCCTGGGCAAGGGAGGCCGGCTCCTTCCCCCTGAGCCCATCCTGGACCTCGAGGGGTACCGGGCCCTGGGAGGGCTAGAGGCCCTAAAGAGGCTGGGGCAAGGCCTCCTCACCCCCGAAGGGGTGGTCCGGGCGGTGGAGGAGGCAGGCCTCCTGGGCCGGGGCGGGGCCGCCTTCCCCACCCACCTGAAGCTCCGGGCCGTAGCCCAGGGCCAGCCGCCCAAGTACGTGGTGGTGAACGCGGACGAGTCCGAACCCGGCAACTTCAAGGACCGCTTCCTCCTGGAGCACCACCCCTTTTTGGTCCTGGAGGGAGCCCTGCTGGCCGCCTTGGCCGTGGGGGCGGAAAGGGTCTACCTCTACGTGCGGGAGGAGTTCCAGGCGGCCATCCTGGGGCTGGAGGCGGCCATCGGGGAGCTCAGGGAGGCGGGGCTTCTCCCCTTGCCCGTGGAGGTCTTCCCAAGCGGCGGGCTTTACATTTGCGGGGAAGAAACCGCCCTTTTGGAGTCCATGGAGGGCCGGCGGGCCGAGCCCCGCCTCAAACCCCCCTTCCCCGTGGAGCGGGGGCTTTGGGGGCGGCCCACCCTGGTGCAGAACGTGGAGACCCTGGCCAACCTCCCCCTCATCCTGCGGGAAGGCCCGGCGGCCTGGCGGCAAAAAGAGCCCAAGCTCTTCTCCATTAGCGGGGACGTGGCCGAACCTGGCCTCTACGAGCTCCCCCTGGGCACCCTCCTGGGGGAGGCCCTGAGGCGGGCTGGAGCCGCAGAGGTCCAGGCGGTCCTTCTGGGCGGGGCGGCCGGCGTCTTCACCCGGGACCTAGCCTTCCCCCTGCGCTACCGGGAGAGGCTACCCTTGGGGGCCGGAGCCCTGGTGGCCTTCGGGCCGGGGGTGGACCTCTGGGAGGTCCTGGAGGGGTTGGCCCACTTCTTCCGGGAGGAGTCCTGCGGCAAGTGCTTCCCCTGCCCCCTGGGCACCGCCGTGCAGCTGGAGATGGTACGGCGCCGGGAACGGGACCCCAAGCTCCTGGCGGACCTGGCGGCCACCCTCAAAGGAAGCCTCTGCGGCCTAGGCCAGTCCGCCCACTGGGCCTACCAGAGCCTGCTGGAGGTGGAAGGTGCGGCTTAGGGTAGACGGGCAAGAGGTGGAAACCAAGGAGGGGGCGCTTCTCCTGGAGGTGGCCAGGGTCCCCACCCTCTGCCACCACCCCCAGACGGAGACCCGGGGCCTCTGCCGCCTGTGCCTGGTGGAGGCCAATGGCAGGCTGGTCCCTGCCTGCGCCACGGAGGCCAGGGAGGGGCTGGAGGTGCGGACGGAGACGGAAGAACTCAGGGCCCTGCGCAAAACGCTTCTGGAGTGGCTTTTCCTCACCACCGACCTCTCCCTGGCCCCGGAGCTCAGGACCCTGCTGGAGGAATACGGGGGAGAGCCCGAACGCTGGGGGGAGGTGCCCAGGCGAAAAGGGCGGGAGGCCCTCCGGGACAACCCCTTCTTCCTCAGGGACTACGCCCGGTGCGTGAACTGCCGCCGCTGCGTGGACGCCTGCGGGGACGGGATTATGGGGGTCTACGCCCTGGCCATGGAGGGGCGGGGGCTTTTGGCCCACCCCACCACCCCCCTGGACCGCCCCCTGCCGGAAACCCCTTGCGTCTTCTGCGGCAACTGCGTGCAGGTCTGCCCCACGGGGGCCCTGAGGCCCCTTTCCCTGGAGGTGTGAGATGCGCACCACCTGCCCCTACTGCGGCGTGGGCTGCCAGGTGGAGCCCGAGGTGCGGCAGGGCCGCGTGGTCCGGGTCCTGGCCCCAGACATCCCCCCCAACCACGGGGCCCTCTGCGTGAAGGGCCGGTTTGGCCTGGACTTTCCCTTCTCCAGCAAGCGCCTCCTCTACCCCATGCTCCGGGAGAGGAAGGGAGCGCCCTTGCGCCGGGCCACCTGGGAGGAGGCCCTGGACTTCGGGGCGGAAAGACTCCTGGAGGTCCTAAAGCGCCGCGGCCCCGAGGCCATCGCCGTCTTTCCCTCGGCCAAAACCACCAACGAGGAGGTCTACCTGGCCCAGAAGCTGGCCCGGGCCCTCCTGGGGACCAACCACGTGGACCACTGCTCCCGGCTCTGCCACTCCTCCTCCACCGCCGCCCTGAGCCGCTCCCTGGGCGGGGCCAGCATGACCAACCCCCTGGAGGACATTGGGAAGACGGACCTCTTCCTGGTGGTGGGCTCCAACACCACGGAGACCCACCCGGTGATCGCCGCCATGATCAAGAAGCGGGTGCGCCAGGGGGCCAGGCTCATCGTGGTGGACCCGCGGTACACGGGCATGGCCGAGGCGGCCACCCTGTGGCTTAGGGTGCGCCCGGGCACCGACCTCTTCCTCCTCAACGCCATGGCCCGGTACCTCCTGGAGGAGGGGCTCTGGGACCGGGCCTATGTGGAGGCGCGCACCGAGGGCTTTGCCGAGTGGCAGGCCTCCCTGGAGCCCTACACCCTGGAGGCCGCCGAGGAGGCCACCGGGGTCCCCCGGGAGAGGATCGCCGAGGCCGCCCGGCTCTACGCCACCACCCCCCGGGCCGGGGCCTACTGGGCCATGGGGGTCACCCAGCACACCAAGGGCACGGCCACGGCCCAGGCCCTGGTGAACCTGGCCCTCCTCACCGGCAAGGTGGGGGTGGAGGGAGCGGGGCTCAACCCCCTAAGGGGCCAGAACAACGTCCAGGGGGCGGGGGACATGGGGGCCCTGCCCGATGTCCTCCCCGGCTACGGCAAGGTGGCGGAGGAGGGGGTAAGGCGGCACTTTGAAGCCCTCTGGGGCGTGCCCCTGAACCCAACCCCGGGGCTACGGATGACCGAGGTGTTTGAGGCCATCCCCCAGGTGGAGGCCATCTACCTGATCGGGGAGGACCCCGTGACCAGCGAGCCCTACCAGGAGCACCTCAAGGCCAAGCTCCGCGCGCTTCCCTTCCTCATCGTCCAGGACATCCTGGAAAACGAGACCACCCCCTTCGCCGACCTGGTGCTCCCCGCGGCCAGCTTCCTGGAAAAAGACGGCACCTTCACCAACACCGACCGCCGAGTGCAACGGGTGCGGCGGGTGCTGGACCCGCCGGGGGAGGCAAGGCCGGACTGGTGGATCACCCAGGAGCTAGGCAAGCGTCTGGCCAAGGCCCTTGGCCGCCCCTGGCGGGAATACCCCCATCCCGAGGCCATCTGGGAGGAAGTCCGCCAGGCCCTCCCTGGGATGATGGGAGGGATCACCTACCGCCGGTTGGAGGCGGAGGGGGTGCGCTGGCCCTGCCCGCACGAGCACTACCCTGGGGAGGCTGTCCTCTTCCGGGAGCGCTTCAACACCCCCTCGGGGAAAGCCCGCTTCTTCCCCGTCCACCCCACCCCTCCCGCCGAGCCCCCCTCGGAGGACTACCCCTTCACCCTCTGCACGGGCCGGGTCCTCTTCCACTGGCACGGGGGCACCCTGAGCCGCAACAGCCAGCTGAACGCCGCCTACCCCGAGCTCAAGGTGGAGGTGAACCCCCTGGACGCCGCCCGGCTGGGCATCGCCGACGGGGAGCCCATCGAGGTGGTGAGCCGCCGGGGACGCATCCGCGCCCGGGCCTGGGTCACGGACCGCACCCCCGAGGGGGTGGTCTACGCCCCCTTCCACTTCGCCGAGGCCCCCGCCAACCGGCTCACCCTGGACGCCCTGGATCCCATAAGCCGCATCCCCGAGTTCAAGGTGAGCGCGGTGCGCCTGGAAAAGGTGGACTAGGAGGCGGGAAAGGCAAAGCTCTCGTAGCCCAGCTCAGCCACAGAGAACCAGCGGTAAAGCTCCGAGCGGAAGCTCCAGTAGGCGGTGTACACCTTCTTGTAGGTGGCGTCCTTGGCCGCCTGTTCCTCGTAGAGGGCCCGGGCTTCCTCCAGGGCCTTTTTCATGATCTCCGCAGGCCACTTCCTGAGGCGCACCCCTGCCCGCAGGAGGCGCTGCAGGGCGGGAGGGTTCAGGGCATCGTACTTGGCCATCATGGTGAGGTTGACCTCCGCGGCCGCCACCTGGAAGGCCTCCTGGAACTCCTTGGGAAGCCTGGCCCACTCCCGCTGGGAGACCAGGAAGGAAAGCTGGGCGCTGGGCTCCCAGAAGGAGGGGTAGTAGTAGTAGCGGGCCACCTTGTAAAAGCCCAGCTTCTCGTCGTCGTAGGGGCCGGAGAACTCCGTGGCGTCAATGGTACCCCGCTCCAGGGCGGGGTAGATGTCCCCGGCGGCCAGGGTCTGGGGCACCACCCCAAGCCGCCCCATGACCACGCCTCCGAGGCCGGGGATGCGCATGCGGATGCCCTTCAGGTCGGCCAGGGTGCGGACCTCCTTGCGGAACCATCCCCCCATCTGGGCCCCGGTGTTCCCCCCGGGGAACTGGAGGAGGCCGAAGTCCGCGTAGAGGGCGCGCAGGAGCTCCAGCCCGCCCCCGAAGTACATCCAGGCGTTGTGCTGGCGGTAGGTCATGCCGAAGGGCACCCCCCCGTCAAAGGCCAGGGCAGGGTTCTTGCCCACGTAGAAGGGGCCATAGGTGTGCCCCGCCTCCACCGTGCCCTGTTGCACCGCGTCCAGCACCTGCCCCCCAGGCACGATCTCCCCCGCCTGGAAGACCCGGATCTGGAACCGCCCCTCGGTGAGCTCGGCCACCCGCCTGGCCAGGTCCTCGGCGCCCCCGTAGAGGGTGTCCAGGCTCCTCGGGTAGCTGGAGACCAGCCGCCAGCGCACCTGGGGGGTGGCCTGGGCCCGGGCCGTGTAGGCCAGGCTGGCGGCCAAGCCCACCCCCACCTTCCTGAGGAAGTTCCGCCGCTCCATAGCCCCTCCTTTGCCCTAGAGTATAAAGGCCTACTCCCCCCGCAAGAGCCTCTCCACCTGGGCCAGGAGGGTCTGGCCCTCAAAGGGCTTACCCAAAAAGGCCTTGGCCCCGGCCTCCAGGGCCTCCTGCTGGCTCCTGGCGGAGACGCTGGCGGAAAGGGCCAGCACAGGAGGCCCCCCCTGGGCCCGGGCCGCCCGGATGACCTCGAGGCCCGAAACCCCCGGCATCACCAGGTCACACACCAGGAGATCGTAGCCCTGGGCAAGGCGCTCCAGGGCCGCCTGGCCGGAGGAGGCCCAGTCCACCTGGTGGCCCGCCCGCTCCAGCATGCGGCGGACCATGTGGGCCACCAGGGGCTCGTCCTCAACCAACAGGATGCGGGCCATATAGGGGTAGGATAACCCGGAAGAGGCTGCCCTTGCCCACCTGGGTTTGCACCTCTATCCGCCCCCCGTGGGCCTCCACGATGTGCTTGGAGATGAAAAGGCCAAGCCCCGTGCCCGAGACCCCGCGGGCGCGGGCGTTCTCCGCCCGGGCGTAGCGCTGGAAGAGCTTGGGAAGCTCCTCCTCAGGAATGCCCGGGCCGGTGTCCTCCACCTCCAGGACCACCGCCTCCCCCTCCTGCCGGGCGCCAAAGCGCACCCTGCCCCCCGGCGGGGTGAACTTGAAGGCGTTGGAAAGGAGGTTGCCCACCACCTGGACCACCCGGTCGGGGTCCGCCTCCAGGATGGGCAGCTCCGAGAGCTCCACCTGGAAGGCCACCCCGGAAAGCCGGGCCACCCCCTGGAAGCTCCGGGCCAGGTCGGCCAGCAGGGGTTTCAGGTTGACGGGGCGGCGGGCCACCTCAAAGCGGCCGGCCTCGAGGCGGCTGGTGTCCAGGAGGTTGTCCACCATGGTCTTGAGGCGGAAGGCGTTTTCCAGGATGAGGTCCACGGACTCCTGGGCCGAGGGGGAAAGCTCCTCCTCCCGCAAGAGCTCCGCCAGGCCCATGATCACCGCCAGGGGGGTGCGGAGCTCGTGGCTCACCGCGGCGATGAACTCCCCCTTGAGGCGGTCGGCCTCCAGGCGGGGCCTCAGGTCGCGGAGGTTCACCACCACCCCCATCACCCGGGGCTCCTCCAGCAGGTTCCGCCCCCAGGCCTCCATGGGGATGGGGGTGCCATCCGCGTGGAGGACCCGGAACTGCCCCGTGCGCACCTCCCCCGGGTGGTGCAGGAGCTCGCGAAAGAGCTCCTCGGCCAGGAAGCGGTCTTCCGGATGAACAAAGTCCAGCCCGCTCACGGGGGCCCGCTTGTACCCCTCGGGGTCATAGCCCAAGACGGCGCGCACGCTGGCGCTCACGAAGCGGATCAGCCCCTCCCGGTCCAGCACGTAGACCACGTCCTGGGAGTTCTCCAAAAGGGCCTTGAGCCTCTCCTCCTCCGCCTCCACCATGGCCAGGAAGCGGGCCTTCTCCAGCACCAGGGCCAGGAGAGTGCCCACCTGGCCCAGGCGGGAGAGGAGGCGCTCGGAAAAACGCCGCTCCTTGCGGTAGCCGAGGAAAAGCCCCCCCCTGAACCCCTCCGCCCGGAAGGGCACCACCAGGGCGCTCTTCAGGCCCAAGGAAGCCGCCAGGGCGCAGTCCTCCGCCTGGAGCGTCTCCACCCCCAGGGGGCGGTCCTCGGCCAGGGCCTTTTCCATGAGGTTGGGCCGGGGAAGGGGGGTGGGCAAGGCGCAGGTGCCGGAGAGCACCTCCCCTTCCCCCTCCCCCTCCGCCCAAAGGAGGCTTTCATCCGCGGCAAAAAGGGTCTGAAGGCGCTCCACAATGGCCCCAGCCAGGGAGGTTAGACCCCGCTGGCGCAAGGCCGCCTGGGCCACGTCCACCAGGGCCTGGGTGAAGGCCACCTGATCCCGCAGGGCCCGCTCCATGCGGGAGCGCTCGGTGATGTCGTGGAGGACCAGAACCCGCATCTCCCCCACCTGCCGCCCCCGCACGCTGTAGGTGGCCCCGCCCAGGGCCACCTCCAGCCGCCCCCCCTCGAGGGCCGGCCCCAGGACTCCGGGGAGGTCCTCGAGGAGCACCTCGGCTCCCAGGCCCAGGGCCTCCCGGGCCCGGCCGTTGGCAAAGCCCCGGTCGCCGAAGAGGACCACCACCCCATCGGGAAGCTCCTCCAGCACCTGGGAAAGCCGCTTGCGCTCCGCGGCCAGGGCCAGGGAAAGCTGGGTTTTCTCCCGGTAAAGCTGGGCGTTCCTCAGGGCCACCCCCGCCACCCCGGAGAGGAGCTCCACGTAGCGCATCTCCTCCTCCGTGACCGCAGGCCCCCCGGGCCCGTGGTCCACCGCCACGGCTCCCAGGGCCTCGGCCTCGGCCAGGATGGGCACGTAGGCCACCTTGGCCCCTGCCTCCTGGGCCGCGGCCGGGGGAAGGTATTCCCGCTCCAGGAGGAGGGTGCGCCGCTCCCGCACCGCCCGGGCCAGGGGGTCGGGAGAGGAGGCCAGGTCCAGGTGGATGCGGCTACGTCCCTCGGTCCAGAAGAGGTTCTCCCCCTTCACCGTGAGGAAGCCCTCCAGCCACCCTCCCCGCACCAGGGCCACGGTGACCCGGTAGAAGCCAAAGCGCTGGGAGAGGGAGCGGGCCAGGGTCTCCAAGACGGCGCTGGGCTCCAGGGCCCGGGCCACCTCCCGGGCTAAGGCGCTCACGTGGGAAAGGGCCTCCACGTGGCGGGAGAGGTTTTGCAGGGCCCGGTTGCGTTCGGCCAGGAGCTCCCCGTTTTTGAGGGCCAAGGCGGTGAGCTGGGCCAGGAGGAGCAAGAGGGGCTGCAGGGCCTGGGGGACCCCCTCGAGGCTCAACACCCCCTTGGCCCCGAAGCGGGGGCAGGTGGGGCAGATGAGGGGCCGGGTCTCCCGGGTAGCCCGGGGGCGCACCTGGCAGCGGGCCTCGGGGTCGGCCCAGCAGAACTCGGCCTCCTCCCCCACCACCGGCAAAAGCCACTCCTCCCCCCGCCTGACCGGCCCCTCGGCGAAAAAGGCCTCCTGCACTGCCCCCTTCTGGTAAAGGGGCAGGGCGATGGCGGAAACCGTGTAGTGGCGTCCCCGGCCCGAGGCCACCTCCCCCACCAGCTCCCGGGTCTTGGGGTGGTAGAGGAAAAGGGCCGCCCGCTCCACGCCTTCCTCCGTGGCCACCTCGAGGAGGTTGCGCAAAATCTGGATAGGTTCTAGGTCTTTCAGGAGCGCCCGTTGAAAGCGGCCCAGAACCCCGAGTTGCCCCACCAGTCTCATCTGCCTCCAATGGTAGCATGGGGCCGGGGTTGCAAGGGGCAGGGAAAAATCTTAGACTTGGTCAAAGAGAAGGGCCCCTTGGCCCTGGAGGAGAGGCATGCCCATAGACTTCCGCCTCACCGAGGAGCAGAAGCAGCTCCAAGCCCTGGCCCGCCGCTTCGCCAAAGAAGTCATCCTGCCGGCGGCGGCGGAGTACGACGAGAAAGAGGAGGTTCCCTGGCCCATCATTGAAAGGCTCCACGAGGTAGGCCTCCTGAACGCCATCATCCCCGAGGCCTACGGGGGGATGGGGCTCAAGATGCTGGACGAGGTGATCGTGGGAGAGGAGCTGGCCTACGCCTGCATGGGCATCTACACCATCCCCATGGCCAGCGACCTGGGCATCACCCCGGTCCTCCTGGCGGGTACCCCCGAGCAGAAGGAGCGCTTCCTGAGGCCCCTCACGGAGAAACCCGCCCTGGCGGCCTTCGCCCTCAGTGAGCCCGGCAACGGCTCCGACGCCGCCGCCCTCAAGACGCGGGCCGTGCGCCAGGGGGATTACTACATCCTGAACGGCACCAAGATGTGGATCTCCAACGGGGGGGAGGCAGAGTGGGTGGTGGTCTTCGCCACCCTAAACCCCGAGCTTCGCCACAGGGGGGTGGTGGCCCTGGTGGTGGAGAAGGGAACCCCGGGCTTCAAGGCGGTTAAGCTCCACGGCAAGATGGGGCAAAGGGCCAGCGGCACCTACGAGCTCATCTTTGAGGACGTGAAGGTGCCGGTGGCCAACCGCCTGGGGGAGGAGGGGGAGGGGTTCAAGATCGCCATGAACACCCTCAACAAGACCCGGATTCCCGTGGCGGCGGGGAGCGTGGGGGTGGCCCGGCGGGCCCTGGATGAGGCCAAAAAGTACGCCAAGGAACGGGAGGCCTTCGGCCAGCCCATCGCCAACTTCCAGGCCATCCAGTTCAAGCTGGCGGACATGATGATTGGCCTGGAGACCGCCCGCATGTACACCTACTACGCCGCCTGGCTGGCAGACCAGGGCCTGCCCCACGCCCACGCCAGCGCCATCGCCAAGGCCTACGCCTCGGAAGTGGCCTTTGAAGCGGCCAACCAGGCCATCCAGATCCACGGCGGCTACGGCTACATGCGGGAGTTCCCGGTGGAGAAGCTCCTGAGGGACGTGAAGCTCAACCAGATCTACGAGGGCACCAACGAGATCCAGCGGCTCATCATCGCCAGGCACGTGCTGGCGGAGTGAAGGAGGTCTGGGATGAAGTTTGTAGCGGTAATCCGGCAGGTACCCGACGGGGAGAGCAGGCTGAAGGTCCAGGGGGAGCGGGTGGACCTATCGGGGGCCACCCTGATCCTGGACCAGATGGACGAGTACGCGGTGGAGGAGGCCCTGCGCCTCAAGGAAAAGCACGGGGGGGAGGCCATCGTGGTGGGCTTCGGCCCCGAGCGTACCGAGGAGGCCATCCGCACCGCCTTGGCCATGGGCATGGACCGGGGCGTGCACGTGGTCTTTGAGGGCCACGCCGACCCCGTGGCCGTGGCCGAGGCCCTGGCCCCCGTGCTGCGGGAGGAGGCCCCCACCCTGGTCCTCACCGGGGGGCAGCAGGCGGACTGGGACAGCCAGGCCCTGGGCGGAGCCCTGGCCGAGGCCCTGGGGGTGCCGGTGGTGGCCTGGACCACGGCCCTAGAGCTGGAGGGGGAGACGGCCAAGGCCAAGCACGACCTGGACGAGGGCGCGGAGTGGGTGCGGGTGCGCCTGCCCGCGGTCTTCACCACCCAGCAGGGCCTGAACGAGCCCCGCTACCCCACCCTGCCCGGCATCATGAAGGCCAAGAAGAAGGAGATCCGCAAGGTGCAGGTGAGCCTGAGCCCCAAGGTGGAACTCCTTTCCGAGGAAATCCAGGAAAAGGCCCGCCTGGGCAAGGTCCTGGACGGCAAGGACCCCGCCCAGGCCGCCGAGGAACTGGTGCGGCTTCTGCACGAGGAAGCCAAGGTGATCTAGGAGGCGGAGATGATCCTGGTGGTTCTGGACCACGACGGCAACAGGCTGAGGAAGGGGAGCCTCGAGGCCCTCACCCGGGCCCGGGCCCTGGCCGAGGCCCTGGGCACCCAGGTGGCTGGGGTCCTTTTGAGCGAGGGGCAGGCACCCGTGGAGGAGGCCCGAGGCCACGTGGCCACCCTGTTCGTGGCCGAGCTCGGCCCCTACACCCCCGAGAAGTGGGCCGCCGGGGTGCTGGCGGCCGCCAAGGACGGGGTCAAGGCCATCGTCGCCCCCTCCTCCCGGCAGAGCCGGACCTACCTGGGGCGGGTGGCCTACGCCCTGAAGGCCGGCCTCCTGGAGGACACCCTGGAGTCCTGGGCCGAGGGGGGGATGGTCTATGCCACCCGCTATGCCTACCTGAACCGGGTGACTCAGAAGGTGCGGGCCGCGCTTCCCGTGGTCCTCACGGTGAAGCCCAACACCACCCCTCTGGCCCAGCCCTTGGGAAGCATGGGCGAGGTGGTGCCCCTTTCCGTGCCCCAGGTGGCCACGGTGGAGGTGCTGGAAAGGGTGCAGGAGGAGAAGAAGGGGGTCTCCCTCACCGAGGCCAACGTGGTGGTCACCGGCGGCCGGGGCCTGGGGAGCGCCGAGGCCTTTAAGGAGGTGGAGGAACTCGCCGCCCTCCTGGGGGGCGCGGTGGGGGCCACCCGGGCGGTGGTGGACGCGGGCTGGCGCCCCTACGCCGAGCAGGTGGGCCAGACGGGCAAGACCGTGCAGCCGGCCCTCTACATCGCCCTTGGAGTCTCAGGGGCAGTACAGCACCTGGCGGGGATGAACAAGAGCAAGTACATCGTGGCGGTGAACAAGGACCCGGATGCCCCCATCTTCAAGCACGCCGACTACGGCATCGTGGGGGACGTGCACCAGGTCCTCCCGGCCCTCATCCAGACGGTGAAGAAGCTAAAAGACTGAAAGAGGCGGGAGCCCGGCCCCTATGGGGGCCGGGCCCTTCTTTAGCCCCTGGGCGGGGCGCCTTCGTCCTCCATGCGGGCCTCCTCGAGGCCTGAAGGGGTGGCCCCTTCCCTCACGGACCTCTCCCCTGGCCGCTGCACCAGGCGCAGGAGGAGGTAAAGGAGAAGGAGCACCACCACCACCCCCACGGCGTAGGGCCAGGCGGGAGGCTGGGAGGGAGCAGGGGTTTCCGGCAGGGCAAGGGGTGGGGCCGGGGCCTGGAAGACCTCCCCCTCCAGCTTGCCCACCCGTTCCCCCAGGGCCTTCAGGGCCTCCTCCTGGGTGGAGAGGCGGTTCTCCAAGGCCACCAGCCTGGCCTCGAGGGCCTGGAGGCGCGCATACCCCCAGTAGCCCGCCCACGCGCCCAAGGCCACCAGGAGGACCAGCGCGGCAGGGATCAGCCATCGTCTCATACTTCCACCTCCTTGCCAGGCCCGGTTTGCTGGAAGCGTGCCCGGCTTCTTAATGTATCATGCGGCCAGTATGGCCGACAACGCCAAGCTTATCCTGGATGAACTTCTGGCCGAGCTGGAGGAAAGGCGCAAGAGGGTCCTTCTGGGCGGGGGCGAGGAGCGCATCAAAAAGCAACACCAGCAGGGCAAGCTCACCGCCCGGGAACGCATAGACTACCTGCTGGACCCCGGGAGTTTCGTGGAGCTCATGCCCTTCGCCGAGCACCTGGAAACGGGGCTCATGGAGGGGATTGAAGCCCCCGCCGACGGGGTGGTCACGGGCTACGGCACCATCGGGGGCCGGTTGGTCTTCGTCTTCAGCCAGGACTTCACCGTCTTGGGGGGTTCCCTGGGCAAGATGCACGGCCGCAAGATCGCCAGCCTCATGGACCTGGCGGCCAAGGTGGGGGCGCCCATCATCGGCCTCAACGACTCCGCCGGGGCCCGCATCCAGGAGGGGGTGGACAGCCTCTCGGGCTACGGGGAGGTCTTCTACCGCAACGCCATCTACTCCGGGGTGGTGCCCCAGATCTCCGCCATCCTGGGCCCCTGCGCCGGAGGGGCGGTCTACAGCCCGGCCATGACCGACTTCGTCCTCATGAGCCGCGGGGGTAGCTACATGTTCATCACCGGACCCGAGGTCATCAAGAGCGTGACCCGGGAAGAGGTGACCTTTGAGGAACTGGGCGGGGCCGACGTGCACATGGAGCGCAGTGGGGTGGCCCACCTGGAGGGGGAAAACGACCGGGAGGTGCTGGACCTAATCCGCAAGCTCCTCTCCTACCTGCCGCAAAACAGCCGGGAAAAACCCCCCGTCCTGGACCCTCAGGACGACCCCATGCGCCCCACCCCCGAGCTTTTGGACATCGTCCACCCCGATGCCCGCAGGCCCTACAACATGCACCAGGTGATCCGCACCCTTCTGGACGGAGGGGAGTTTCTGGAAATCCAGCCCCGGTTCGCCAGGAACATCATCGTGGGCCTGGGGCGGCTCGGGGGGTACCCTGTGGGGGTGGTGGCCAACAACCCCCGCTTCATGGCGGGGGCCCTGGACATCAACGCCTCGGACAAGGCCGCCCGCTTCATCCGCACCATGGATGCCTTTAACATCCCCCTCCTCACCCTGGTGGACGTAACAGGCTTCCTCCCCGGGGTAGCCCAGGAGCACGGGGGCATCATCCGCCATGGGGCCAAGATGCTTTTCGCCTATGCCGAGGCCACGGTGCCCAAGATCACCCTCATCGCCCGCAAGGCCTATGGGGGGGCCTACCTGGCCATGAACTCCAAGGACATGGGGGCGGACGTGGTTCTGGCCTGGCCCACGGCGGCGGTGGCGGTGATGGGAGCCGAGGGGGCAGCCAACATCATCTACCGCCGGGAGATCCAGACCTCTCCCAACCCCGAGGAGACCCGGCGGAAAAAGATTGAGGAGTACCGCCGGGCCTTTGACAACCCCTGGGTGGCGGCGGGAAGGGGCTACATTGACGACGTCATTGACCCCGCCCATACCCGGCGCATCCTCTACCAGCACCTGCGCATGCTGTGGGAGAAGAAGGAGGAGCGCCCCTTCAAGAAGCACGACAACATCCCCCTCTAAGGCCAACCTAGGACCTTTGCGGTCCAAAGTCCTAGGGCTTTGGGCCGTTGTCCTTGGCCAGCACCGGCTTCCTCCCCCCTTGCGCTCCCAGGGCCCCTATAGCAGCCACAAGCGGGGGTCCACCATTCCCCACAAGTTCTACCCCCCCAAGTATGCCGACGGCACCCCGGCCACCGATCTGGCTCCCGGGCTAAGGCTGGCGTTGCGCCTCACCAATAGCTGTGCCAGCGACCTTGGGACCACCTACGAGGGCAACGATTTCCCCAGCGGCTCCACCACCTGGCGCTACGACCCGGAAAGCGGCCACTACATCTTCAACCTGAAGACCCAGTTGGGGTGGAGTTTGGGCTGCTACCGGACCACGGTTTCCTACGCAGGCATCACCCTGGCGGAAACCTACTTTAACCTGGTGCGGTAAAGCCAGAATACTTACAGATAGACCCGGTGGTACCCCGTCCCACCGGGTTCTCTTTTGCTTCTGGAGCTATGTGCTCTTCCTCACGCTTCAAGGCACGCCCCCACCCACAACTCCTTGGAATCACCGTAGGCCAGGCTTCAAGCCAGCAGGTTTGAGGGATTGTAGGATACTAATCGGAGGTATGGGCATGAAGCGAGCCATCCTCGGACCCATTTTCCTTTTGGCCCTGATGGGATTTGCTCAGCCTTTCCGCGTCACCGATGCCACCGGCAAGACGGTGGAGGTCCGTTCTCTGGAGCGCATCGTTACCCTAGGCGGGGTGAACACCGAGGTGCTCTATGCCCTGGGGATGGGGGACCGCATTGTGGGCCGGGACGGCACCAGTGAGTACCCTCCTCAGGTGATGTCCAAGCCCAGTGTGGGCCTGCCCGGCCAATATTCCGCCGAGGCCATCCTGGCCCTGCGGCCCACCCTGGTGGTGGCCCGGGAGGACACCCGGCCCACCCAGGTGCTGGACCAGGTGCGGGCGGCCGGGGTTCCGGTCATCCTGGTTCCCATTGAGCCCACCGTGGAAGGGGCCAAGCGGCGCATCCGCCTCCTGGCGCAGGCGGTGGGCCGCCCTGAGGCGGGAGAGGCCCTCATAAGGGGCCTCGAGCGCGACCTCTTGGCCCTGCGCTCCTTCCAGGCCCAGCAGGCCCCCAAGGGGAAGCTGAGGGGGCTTGTGGTCTACCTGCCAGCGCCCCAGGTGGCCTTCGTGTGCGGGGAGGGGAGCATCTTTGTGGCCATCATGGAGCTTGGAGGGGTGGAGAACGCCCTCAAGGGGGTGCGGGGGTGCCAGCCCATGAACCCTGAGGCGGTGGTGGCCGCGCGGCCCGACCTCCTGGTGACCACCAAGAAGACGGTGGAGACGGTGGGGGGCCTCGAGGGCCTCCTCCGCGTGCCCGGCATGGCCCAGACCCCGGCAGGGGCACGCCGTAAGGTGCTGATCATGGAGGAGAACTACCTGGGCAACATCGGTCCCCGGATGGGGCGGGCGGCTTTGGACCTTTTCCGGGCAGCCTACCTGCAAGAGGGCGTGGTGGAGGTAAAGTAGGTGGGCCATCCCATGGCGTACCGGAGGCATAGGGCCCGATGACAGAGGCGCTCTCCACTCCCTCCCGTCTGCGCCGCTACCGGCGGGCCCTTTGGGGGCTTGCGCTCCTCCTACCCTCGGTCCTCCTGCTGGGGGTAAGCCTGGGGGCCTACCACATACCCCTCCAGGACATCCCTGCCCTCCTCCTGCGGGGGGAAGGCGTGGCCTACCAGGTCCTGGTGGCCCTGCGCCTGCCCCGGGTGCTGGGGGGGGCCTTGGTGGGTGGGCTTCTGGCCCTGGCCGGCGCCGCCCTGCAGGGGTTATTCCGCAACCCCCTGGTGGACCCAGGGCTGATTGGCGTCTCTGCCGGGGCCGCCCTGGGGGCAGCGGTTTTCATCGTCCTCCTGCCGGGGGCGGGGGCCCTGGAGACCTACGGCCTGCCCCTTTTTGCCTTCCTCGGCGGCCTCCTGGCCACCCGACTTCTCTGGCGGCTGGCCCACACCCCCTTGGGGGTTCAGGTGACGGTGCTCCTGCTTTCCGGCCTGGCCCTGAACGCCCTGGTGGGAGCCCTGATTGGCCTCCTCACCTTTCTGGCTTCGGAGCAGGAGCTGAGGAGCCTGACCTTTTGGACCCTCGGAGGGTTCTCCGCCCTCACCTGGCGCCTCCTCCTGGCAGGCCTGCCCCTGGGCCTCCTGGCCTTGTTCCTCCTCCTCCCCCTGGCCCGGGGGCTCAATGCCCTGGCCCTGGGAGAACGGGAAGCCTTCCACCTGGGGGTGGACCTGGAGCGCCTGAAGGGGCGCCTGGTGGCGGGCTCGGCCCTGGGGGTGGGGGTGGCGGTGTCCCTGGCGGGGGGGATTGGGTTCATCGGGCTCCTGGCCCCCCACCTCTTCCGCCTCCTGGCAGGGCCGGACCACCGCTTCCTCCTCCCGGGCTCGGCCCTCTTGGGGGCAAGCCTCACGGTGCTGGCGGACCTCCTGGCCCGCACCCTGGCGGCGCCCTCGGAAATCCCCGTGGGGGTGCTCACCGCCCTACTGGGGGGGCCCTTTTTCCTCTACCTGGTCCTGCGGCACAAGCGGGAGGTATACCGTGCTTGAGGCTAAGGGGCTCGGCTACCGGGTGGGGGAGCGGTGGCTTTTGCGGGGGGTGGACCTGAACCTGGCACCAGGAGACTTCTTGGCGGTGCTGGGGCCCAATGGCTCGGGAAAGACCACCCTCCTGCGCCTCCTTTCCGGGGAACTTTCCCCCACGGAGGGGGAGGTGCGGCTTCTGGGAAAACCCCTGGAGGCCTACGGAGCCCAAGGGCTGGCCCAAAAGCGGGCGGTCCTTTCCCAAGGGCGGGAGATGAGCTTCCCCTTCACCGCCTACGAGGTGGCCTTCCTGGGGCGGCTTCCCCACATAGCGGGGCGGGAAGGGCCGGAGGACCACGCCCGCACCTGGCAGGCCCTGGAAAAGGCTCGGGCGGCCCCCTTGGCCGAGCGCTTCTTCCTAAGCCTCTCAGGGGGTGAGGCCATGCGGGTGGAGGTGGCGCGGCTTCTGGCCCAGGAGGGGGAGGTCCTCTTCCTGGACGAGCCCACCAACCACCTGGACCCCCGGTATGCCCTGGAGCTCCTGGGGCTTTTCCGGGCCATGGCCCACGAGGGAAGGGGTGTGGTAGCCGTGCTCCACGACCTCAACCTGGCGGCCCTCTTCGCCGACCGCGTCCTCGTCCTCAAAGGAGGGAAACCGGTGGCCCAAGGTGGCCCGGAAACCGTGCTGGAACCCAGCCTCCTCGAGGAGGTCTACGAGGTGCCTTTCCGCAAGGTGGGGTCGTTGGGCCGAATCCCCCTTCTCCTGCCCGTTCCCCAAGGGGTTCTGCGGGGAACCTGAGGGGCCTGGCATTGGGTAAAACCCCCCTTAAAAGGTTAAGCTGAGACTAGGCTGTGCTGAAGGTCTGGCTCCAGTTTGCCCTTACCGCCCAAAAAGAGGCCATGGCCGAGGCCCTGCGGGCTCGAGGCTTTGAGGTGGTGGACCTCCCCTTCCTGGCCCAGGTGGCCCTGGTGGAGGCCGACCGGGAGGTGGCCGCCCCGCCCCCCCTGCCCACGGTGCTCCTCCTCCGGGAGGAGGAGCAGGCCATGCAGGCCCTCAAAAAGGGGTATATGGGCTACCTATACCCCGGGCAGGGACTGGAGGTTCTGGTCAGGGCCCTCGAGGCGGTGGCCCGGGGGGAGGTCTGGGCGGAACGCCGCCTGGTGGCCACTTTGGTGAGTAACCCCCTCCCCCACCTGACCCAGCGGGAAAAGGAGGTGGCCACCCTGGCGGCCCTGGGCCTTTCCAACGAGGAAATCGCCGAAGAGCTCGGTATCTCCGTGAAAACCGTCAAGACCCACCTCTCCCTGGTCTTCCAGAAGCTGGGCATCCGCAAGCGGAGCCAGCTGGCCCACATCCGCTTCATCTCCTGAGGCGCTTTCTTTGACCTAGGCCTATGGGCAAAAGAAGCCTAGGTCCTTTTTTCCGAAAAAACCCCCAACGTCCCCCAACCTGGACCTAGAACCAAAGCCCGTTGTGGCCTCCCAAGCCTCGGGCGATCATGAGGGTGAAAGGAGGCGGATATGAGAAGCAAAACCCTCTGGCCGCTTGGGGCCGCGTTCCTTATCCTGCTCCTGGCCGGTTGCGGTGGGCAGACCGGGAAAACGCCGGATAGCACCCTTTCCGCCGCCAGCGTGGGCCCCAGGGTGGTGACGTACCCCGACTGGCAGTCGGGGGACGTCGTGTTTGAGTGCACCCAGGCAGGCGTAAACTTTGACGGCGCCTACAAAGTAGACCCGCCCGAGAGCGACACCTACGACCTAGACACCTACGGCAACAAGGTGACCGTGACCTTCTACGATGGGGGCCGGTACATGGACTGGTCCGCCACCCTTCCCATCTCCGCGGTGATCGTGAAGGGCGGCCCCGGGGCCAACGTCTACCTCTATGAACCCCCGGCCACCTCGGGCATGGGCCTGCGGTCCCCGGACCACCCCCGTCCTGGCCAGATTCCCGCCATCAGCCACGTGACCTTCTGCTGGGAGTACCGCCTCGAGGTGAGCAAAACCGCCCAAACCACCTACACCCGGCAGTACTACTGGAGCATCGACAAGACCGGGAACCACAGCCAGCTCACCCTGAGCCCGGGCCAGGTCTTCCCCGTGGAGTACAAGGTGGCGGTAGCGGTGAAAGGTTACGAGGACCGAGACTTCGCCGTGAGCGGCGGGATTACCATCCGCAACAACACCCCCATTACCTTCGTAGTGCAAAGCGTGGAGGACATCATCTCGCCTGACATCGCCGCCAACGTGAACTGCGGGACCCTGCCCCGCACCCTGGCCCCCGGGGAAAGCCTCAGCTGCACCTACAGCGCCAGCCTCCCCGACAAGGGGGCCCGCACCAATACCGCCACCGTGCGCTACGTGCGCGAGGGGCAGGAGCGCATGCGCACTGCCACGGCCACAGCCCCCGTGGTCTTCGGGGAACCCACCACCCTGGTGGACGCCAGCGTGAGCGTTTCCGACGACAAGTACGGGCCCCTGGGCACGGTGAGCGCCTCCGAAGCCCCCAAGACCTTCACCTACACCCTGGAGGTGGGCCCCTACACCTGCGGGCCTCAGGACACCTTCTATGCCTTCACCAACACCGCCACCCTCACCACCAGCACCACCCAAACCACCCTTTCCGACAGCTGGACGGTGGAGGTGCGGGTCCCCGCCTGCCCTGTGGGCTGCACCCTGACCCAGGGCTACTGGAAGACCCACACCAAGTACGGCCCCGCCAAGCCCCGGGACGACGCCTGGGACCTGATCGGGGAGGATACCACCTTCTACCTCTCGGGCCAGAGCTACTACCGGGTGCTCTGGACCCCGCCCTCCGGGGGCAACCCCTACTACCAGCTGGCCCACCAGTTCATCGCCGCCACCCTGAACAAGCTGAACGGGGCCGCCACCACCCCCCAGGTGGAAGCCGCCTTGGCCTGGGCCCACAGCTTCTTCAGCAACTACCCTCCCAACTACGCCTTCAACCGGACCCTTACCAACCAGGCCCGGTACTATGCCGGCCTCCTGGCCCAGTACAACGAGGGCTACATCGGCCCCGGACACTGTAGCGAGTAGCCCCAGGCCAAGCCCCCGGGCCCTTGGGCCCGGGGTTATCCTTTGGGGCATGGAGATGCCTGAGTTCCGGGAAAAGCTCACCGCCTGCCGCCTCTGCCCCCGGCTGGTGGCCTGGCGGGAGGAGGTGGTGGGAAAGAAGCGGGCCCACCGGGGGGAGGCCTACTGGGCAAGGCCGGTGCCGGGGTTTGGGGATCCGGAGGCGCGCCTCGTCCTCTTCGGCCTGGCCCCCGGGGCCCACGGCTCCAACCGCACCGGCCGCCCCTTCACTGGGGACGCCTCGGGGGCCTTTCTCTACCCCCTGCTTTACGAAGCCGGGCTTTCCAGCCGGCCGGAAAGCCACCCGGGGGACGACCTTAGGCTGTACGGGGTCTACCTCACGGCGGCGGTGCGTTGCGCCCCCCCGGGAAACCGGCCCACCCGGGAGGAACTAAGGGCCTGTAGCCGCTGGACGGCAGTGGAGCTCGGCCTTCTGGAGGAAGCCCGGGTCTACCTGGCCCTGGGCCGCGTGGCCCTCGAGGCCCTCCTGGAGCACTTCGGCCTCAGAAAAAGCACCTACCCCTTCTTCCACGGGGCCCACTACCCCCTGCCCGGAGGCAGGCACCTCCTGGCCAGCTACCACGTCTCCCGCCAGAACACGCAAACGGGGAGGCTCACCCGGGAGATGTTCCTGGAGGTGCTCCTCAAGGCTAAGGCCCTCGCCGGGCTTTGAGCCAGGCCAGTAGCTCCTGGTAGGAGAGGACGTTCAGCACCCGCTCAGGACCAATCCAGGCCCGCTGCGCCGTGCCCACGGCCAGCTCCATGAAGCGCAGGTGCTCCACCTGGTGGGCATCGGTGGAGAGGCTGATCCAAAGCCCCATCCCGTAGGCCAGGCGGGCCAGGTCGTCGGGGAGGTCCATGCGGTCGTAGTAGCCGTCTATCTCCACCGCTACCCCCTTCTCCAGGGCCTTGGCGAAGATGGCCTCCCAGTCGGCCTCTATGGAGGGGCGGCGCCCGAGAAGCCTGGCCGTGGGGTGGGCCAGCACGTGGACGTAGGGGTTTTCCAGGGCCCGGAGGATGCGCCGGGTCTGGTCGGCCTTGGGGAGGCGGAACTGGGAGTGGATGGAGATGAGGACCAGGTCCAGCTCCCGCAGGACCCAGTCCGGGTAGTCCAGGGAGCCGTCGGGCCTTATGTCCACCTCCGCCCCCGCCAGGAGGTAGGGAGGGCCGTGGGCCTCATTAAAGCGGCGGATGGCCTCCACCCGCCTAAGGGCCTCCTCCGGGCTTGGTCCACCGGCCACCCGCACCGCCGGGGAGTGGTCGGTGAGGCCCAGGTATTGGTAGCCCAGGGCCTTGGCCGCCTCCCAGAGCTCCTCCAGGGTGTTCTGGCCGTCGGAGTAGGTGGAGTGGACCTGGAGGTCACCCTTGATCTGGGAAAGCTCCAAAAGCTTGGGGAGCCTGCCCGCCAGGGCGGCCTCTATCTCCCCCTGGTCCTCCCGCAGGGGTGGGGGGATGTAGGGAAGGCCCAGGGCGGCATACACCCCCTCCTCCGTCTCCCCCGCCAGGCGCTCCTCCCCGCGGAAGACGCCGTACTCGGAAAGCTTCAGGCCCTTTTCCTGGGCCAGGGTGCGAAGCTTGATGGAATGCTCCTTGCTCCCTGTGAGGTACTGCAGCCCTGATCCCCAGCTCTCTGGGGGGACCACCCGCAGGTCCACCTGGAGCCCGTTTTTGAGGAAGACCGTGGCCCGCTCCCTGCCCTCGGCGTAGACCTCCTTCACCTGGGGAAGACGCACGAAGCCCGCCACCACCCGTTCCCCTTCCTTGCTGGCCACCAGGTAGTCCAGGTCCCCCACGGTGTCCTTGTAGCGCCGTGCGGAGCCGCAAAGCTCCGCCCCCTCCACCCCGGGGAGCTGGCGGATGGCCTCCAGGAGGCTACGCCCCAGGGAAAGCACCGCCCCCAGGGGGCGCCTTTTGCCCGCGGCCTGGGCCAGGGAAAGCCCTTCCCGGATGCGCTCCGCCTTTTTGGCGCCGAACCCCTTAAGGCGCAGGAGGTCCCCCCGGTCCAGGGCCTCCTTGAGCTTCTCCAGGGAGTCCACCCCCAGGGCCTCATAGAGGAGCCGGGCGGTCTTGGGGCCTACCCCCGGAACCTCCATGACCCTTAGGACCCCCCGGGGCACCCGGGCGGCAAGCTCCTCGTGCTTCCCCACCCGGCCCGTGGCCAGGAACTCCAGGACCTTTTCGGCCAGGTCAGGGCCGATGCCGGGAAGGGCCAGGAGGGCCTCCTTGCCCCTGGCAGCCACCTCCTCTATGGGGATATCCAGGTCGTAAAGGGTGCGGGCCGCTTGGTGGTAGGCCCGCACCCGGAAGGGGTTATCCCCCAGGAACTCGCTCATCAGGCCGATCTCCTCAAAGATGCGAGCCAGCTCCTGGTTCCTCATGCCCCCACTATACGGGTATACTCCCCCTAACGCCCATGCCCAGGCCAGACCGGTTCCGCAAAGCCGTGGTGGAGATGCTCAAGGAGGCGGGCAGACCCCTCCACTACACGGAGATCGGCCGCCGCCTCAAGGAAGGGGGGCTTTGGGAAAGGGTCAAGGAGCCGGAGAAAATCGCCAAGGTCCGCCTGGCGGCCCTGGCCCGCTGGCACCACAGCCCAGTGGTGGCCCTGGGGAAAGGCCTCTACGCCCTCAGGGAAGGAGGCGGTACGAGCCCAGAACCCTGAGGTAGTTGGCCCGTTCAAAGGCGGCGGGCTCGGCCACCTTCTGGTAGCTCATGACCCCGCGCATCTCCGCCACGCTGGCGTACTCCCTCTCCTCCATGAAGGCCTTCAGCTCGGCCAGCACCGTGCGGAAGTGGCCCGGTCCCTTTTCCAGAACGGCCGAGGTCATCATGACCACCTGGGCCCCGGCCAAAAGGCCCTTCACCGCCTCCTTCCCCGAGTGCACCCCCCCGGTGAGGGCCAGCTCCAGGCCCACCCGCCCGTAGAGGAGGGCAATCCAGTGAACCCGGAGCAAGGCCTCGTAGGGCCGGGATAGGGTGAGGGTGGGCACCACGGAAAGGCCCTCCAGGTCAAAATCCGGCTGGTAGAAGCGGTTGAAGAGGACCAGGGCCTTGGCCCCCGTGGCCTCCACCCGCTTGGCGAAGTGAGCGAAGGCGGTAAAGGCGTGGCCCACCTTCACCGCCACCGGCACCTTAACCGCCTCCACCACCGCCCGGATGGTGTCCAGGTACATGGCCTCCACCTCGGCGCCCGAGAGGAGGGGGTCGGTGGGGATGTAGTAGAGGTTGAGCTCAATGGCGTCGGCCCCCGCCTCCTCCAGGAGCCTGGCGTACTCCACCCAGCCTCCCCGGCTTATCCCGTTCAGGCTGGCGATGATGGGCACGGAAACCCGCTCCTTGGCCCGGGCGAGGAGGTCCAGGTGGCGCTCGGGGGTGAGGCGGTACTCCGAGGCCTTGGGGAAGTAGGTGAGGGCCTCGGCGTAGCTCTCGTGGCCGTAGTGGAGGTAGTGGTCCAGGAGCTCTTCCTCCAAGGTAATCTGCTCTTCAAAGAGGGAGTGCATGACGATGGCCGCGGCCCCGCCGTCCTCGAGGCGCAAAAACCCATCCAGCTTCTCCGTAAGGGGGGAAGCCGAGGCCACCAGGGGATGCTCCAAGGCCAAACCCAGATACGTGGTCCTAAGGTCCATCCTCGCCCTCCTTAACCCGCCACCGCCTCAGGGGCGCTGGCCATGCGGGAAAGCCTTTCCCACCGGGCCCGCACCGCCTCCTCCGCCGCCTTCAAGAAGACCTCCGCCTCCTCGGGGTGGGTCTGGAGGAGCAGACGGTAGCGGTTTTCCGCATAGAGGTACTCCCTTAGGGGCAGGGTGGGGGGCTTGGAATCCAGGAAAAGCCCCTGCCCCGGCAGGTAGCGGAAAAGGGGCCAGTACCCCGCGCGCTCGGCCAGCTTCTGGTGGTCCATGCCCTTGGCCATGTCAATGCCGTGGGCGATGCAGTGGCTGTAGGCGATGAGGAGGGCGGGACCCTGGTGGGCCTCCGCCTCCAGGAAGGCCCGCACGGTGTGGGCGTCGTTGGCCCCCATGGCGATCTGGGCCACGTACACGTGCCCGTAGCTCATGGCCATGAAGGCCAGGTCCTTCTTGGGGGTGGGCTTGCCGGCCATGGCGAACTTGGCCACCGCCCCCAGGCCCGTGGCCTTGGAGGCCTGGCCGCCGGTGTTGGAGTAGACCTCGGTGTCCAGGACCAGGACCTTCACGTTGGCCCCGCTGGCCAGCACGTGGTCCAACCCCCCGTAGCCGATGTCGTAGGCCCAGCCATCCCCGCCCACGATCCAGACCGAGTGAGGGATGAGGGCGTCCGCCACCGCCAGAAGGTCCCGGGCCCTGGGGTCGTCCAGGCCCCTTAGCCGCTCTCGGAGAAGGGCCACGTCCTGCCGCCTCGCCTCCAGGGCCTCCGGGCCCACGGGCTCAAGAAGCCGCGCTACCAGCTCCTCCCCCAGGGTCTGGCGGAAGACGGGAAGGAGGCTTCGGGCGTACTCCGCCTTCTTGTCCAGGGCCAGGCGCATGCCCAGGCCAAACTCGGCGTTGTCCTCAAAGAGGGAGTTGGCCCAGGCGGGGCCCCGGCCTTCCCTGTTCTTGCTCCAGGGGGTGGTGGGCAGGTTGCCCCCGTAGATGGAGCTGCACCCGGTGGCGTTGGCGATCACCAGCCGGTCGCCGAAAAGCTGGGAAAGAAGCCTCAGGTAAGGGGTCTCCCCACACCCCGCACAGGCCCCAGGGAACTCAAAAAGGGGCTCCAAAAGCTGCACGTCCTTCACCGTGTGGAGCTTCAGGTCCGCCCTAGGGGTTTCGGGCAGGGTGAGGAAGAAGTCCCAGTGGCGGTTCATGGCCTCGCGCACCTCCAGGCGCGGGGCCAAGTTCAGGGCCTTGCGGCTGGGGTTGCGCTTGTCCTTGGCGGGGCAGACCTCCACGCACAGGGAGCAGCCCGTGCAGTCATCGGGGCTGATGGCCAGGGTGTAGGCCCCGGAAAGCTCCTTCCACATGGCCTTGCGGTGGGGGAAACCCTCCGGGGCCTGGGCCAGGGCCTCCTCCGGCACCACCTTGGCCCGGATGACCGCGTGGGGGCAGACCAAAACGCACTTCCCGCACTGCACGCAGACGTTGGGGTCCCAGGTGGGCACGAACTCGGCGATGCCCCGCTTCTCGTAGCGGGCGGTGCCCGTGGGGAAAGTGCCGTCCGGGGGGAAGGCGGAGACGGGAAGGGTGTCGCCAAGGCCCAGGGCGATGGGCCCGAGGACCTCCCGCACGAAGGGCGGGGCCTCCCCCACCATGGGGGGGATGAGCTCCTGGGTGGAGGTCACCTGGCCTGGGATGGGGAGGGGTTCCACCGCGGAAAAGCCCAGGTCCACCGCCTGGAAGTTGCGCTCCAAAACGGCCCTGCCCCGCTTGCCGTAGCTCTTCTCAATGCCCTTCTTGATGCGGGCCTTGGCCTCCTCCTCGGGGAGGACCCCGGAGAGCTTGAAGAAGGCGGCCTGCATGATGGTGTTGATGCGCCCGGGGAGGCCCACCTTCCGGGCGAGCTCGTAGGCGTTCACCACGTAGACCTTCAGGTTCTTCCTGAGGATCTCCTCCTGCACCGGCCTAGGCAACCGGTCCCAGACCTCCTCCTTGGGGTAGGGGCTGTTGAGGAGGACCGTGGCCCCCTCCTCGGCCACCCCCAGCATGGGGAGCCTTTGCAAAAAACCCCACTGGTGGACCCCCACGAAGCTCGCCCGCTGGACCAGGTAGGGCTTGTTCAGGGGGTTGGGGCCGAAGCGCAGGTGGCTCACCGTGCGGGAGCCCGACTTCTTGGAGTCGTAGACGAAGTACCCCTGGGCGAAGAGGGGGGTCTCCTCCCCGATGATCTTGATGGTGTTCTTGTTGGCGGAGACGGTGCCGTCGGAGCCCAAGGCGAAGAAGACCGCCCGCACGGAGGCCGGGTCCTCAAAGTCCACCTCGGGGTAGGGGAGGCTTGACCCTGTGACGTCGTCCACGATGCCCACGGTGAAGCCGTGGCGGGGGCGGTCCTTCTCCAGCTCCGCGAAGACCCCCAGGGCCATGGCCGGGGTGAACTCCTTGGAGGAAAGCCCGTAGCGCCCGCCCACCAGGAGGGGCACCCCTTGGCCCCGGAGGGCGAAGGCGGCCGCCACCTCCTGGAAGAGGGGCTCCCCCACGGCCCCCGGCTCCTTGCCCCGGTCCAGGACCGCCACCTTGCGGGCGGTGGCCGGGACGGCCGCCAGGAAACCCTCCGGGTGGAAGGGGCGAAAGAGGCGCACCCGCACCATCCCCACCTTCTCCCCCCGCTCCAGGAGGTGGGCCACCGCCTCCTCCACCGCCAAGGAGGCGGAGCCCATGACCACCACCACCCGCTCCGCCTCCGGGTGGCCCACGTACTCGTAGGGGCGGTAGCGCCGGCCCGTGACCTCGGCGAAGCGGTCCATGGCCTCCTGGACCACCCGGGGGAGGCGCAGGTAGTAGGGGTTGATGGCCTCGCGGTTTTGGAAGTAGTGGTCGGGGTTTTGCGCCGTGCCCCGGATCACGGGGGCCTCGGGGGTGAGGGCCCGCTTGCGGAAGGCCTCGAGGGCCTCGTAGGGGAAAAGGGCCTTGAGCTCCCGGTCGGAGAGGGGCTGGATCTTCTGCACCTCGTGGGAGGTGCGGAAGCCGTCCATGGCGTGGAGGAAAGGAAGGCTGGCCTTTAGGGCCGCCACGTGGGCGACGGCCGCCAGGTCCTGGGCCGCCTGCACGGAGTCGGAGACCAGGATGGCCCACCCCGTGGGGCGCACGGCGTAGAGGTCCTGGTGGTCCCCGAAGATGGAGAGGGCGTGGGTGGCCAGAGCCCGGGCGGCCACGTGGATCACCCCGGGGAGGGCCTGCCCGGCGATCTTGTACATGTCGGGGATCATGAGGAGGAGGCCCTGGCTGGCGGTGAAGGTGGTGGCGAGAACCCCTTCCTGCAAAGCCCCGTGCAAGGCCCCAGCCGCCCCCCCTTCGGACTGCATCTCCACCACCTTGGGCACCAGGCCGAAGAGGTTGGGTTCCCCCTTGGCCGCCCACTCGTCGGAAAGCTCGGCCATGGGGCTGCTGGGGGTGATGGGGTAGATGGCGATGACCTCGCTCAGGCGGTAGGCCACCCGGGCCACCGCCTCGTTGCCGTCCACGGTGATGGGGCGCATAGGCTTCACCTCTACCCTACCCTATCCCCTCCCCCAGGTGAGGAATGTCCCAGGGGTAGAATGGGAGCATGCTCCGCTACCTCCTGGCCCTCGCCCTGGCCGCCTTGGGGGTGGCCCTCGAGGCCTACCGCCCCTTCCTCCTCCTCCTCGCGGGCCTCGCCCTCCTCCTCGCCCGGCCCCGAAGCTGCCCCAGGCCTTGACGGAAGGCCCTTCCGGGCGAAGACTTGGGGCGTGGACGCCTTCAAGCGCAACCTGGAAAAGCTCGCCGAACTCGCCATCCGCGTGGGGCTCAACCTGGAGAAGGGGCAGGAGGTCATCGCCACCGCCCCCATTGAGGCCGTGGACTTCGTGCGCCTCCTCGCGGAGAAGGCCTACCGGGAGGGGGCGAGCCTCTTCACCGTGATCTACGGGGACCAGGAACTTGCCCGCAAGCGCCTCGCCCTGGCGCCGGAGGAGGGGTTGGACAAGGCCCCGGCCTGGCTCTACGAGGGGATGGCGAGGGCCTTTAGGGAAGGGGCAGCGAGGCTTGCCGTCTCGGGAAGCGACCCCAAGGCCCTGGAGGGGCTTCCCCCGGAGAAGGTGGGCCGGGCGCAAAAGGCCAACGCCCGCGCCTACAAGCCCGCCCTCGAGGCCATCACCGAGTTCGTCACCAACTGGACCATCGTCCCCTTCGCCCACCCCGGCTGGGCGAGGGCGGTCTTCCCAGGCCTCCCCGAGGAGGAGGCGGTGAGGAGGCTCTGGGAGGCCATCTTCCAGGCCACCCGGGCCGACCAGGAAGACCCCATCGCCGCCTGGGAAGCCCACAACCGCGCCCTTCACGAAAAGGTGGCCTACCTGAACGCCCGCCGCTTCCACGCCCTCCACTTCAAGGGGCCGGGGACGGACCTCGTGGTGGGCCTCGCCGAGGGGCACCTCTGGCAGGGCGGGGCCACCCCCACCAAGGGGGGCCGGCTCTGCAACCCCAACCTGCCCACGGAGGAGGTCTTCACCGCCCCCCACCGGGAGCGGGTGGAGGGGGTGGTGCGGGCAAGCCGCCCCCTGGCCCTGGGGGGCACCCTGGTGGAGGGGATCTTCGCCCGGTTTGAAAGGGGCTTCGCCGTGGAGGTGCGGGCCGAGAAGGGCGAGGAGGTGCTGAGGCGGCTTTTGGACACGGACGAGGGGGCGAGGCGCCTGGGCGAGGTGGCCCTGGTCCCCGCGGACAACCCCATCGCCAAAACGGGCCTCGTCTTCTTTGACACCCTGTTTGACGAGAACGCCGCAAGCCACATCGCCTTTGGGCAGGCCTACCAGGAGAACCTCGAGGGCCGCCCCTCGGGGGAGGCCTTCCGGAAGCGGGGGGGCAACGAAAGCCTCGTCCACGTGGACTGGATGATCGGATCCGAGGAGATGGACGTGGACGGGCTCCACGAAGACGGGACCCGCGTGCCTCTCATGCGCCGGGGAAGGTGGGTGGTGTAGTCAGGCGCAGCAGGAAAGCTTTTTGGGATCGGCGTCCAGGGCCTGGGCCACGAGCCTTATCCCCTCGGCCAGGGTCAGGTAGGGGTGGAAGGTGTCTATGAGGTCCCGGTAGCCGAGGCCGTACTTCACCGCCAGGATGCCCTCCTGGATGACGTCCCCCGCCTCGTGGGCCAGGACGTGGAGGCCGAGGACCGTGCCCTCTTCGTCCACCACGATCTTGAAGGCCCCCCGGGCATCGCGGGCGGTGAGGGCCTTGGGCACCTGGGAAAGGGGAAGGGTGGCCGCCCGCACCCCCGCGCCGTACCGCCTCCTCGCCTCCTCCTCCGTGAGGCCCACCGCGGCCAGGGCGGGGTCGGTGAAGGTGACCCGGGGGAGGGCGGCGAGGTCCAGGGGCGTCTCCACCCCCAAGGCGTTCCGCGCCGCCACCCTGCCCGACTGGGCGGCCACGTAGACGAACTGGGGAAGCCCCGCCGCGTCCCCGGCGGCGTAGACCCGGGGGTTGGTGGTGCGCAGGCTGGGGTCCAGCCGGAGGAAGCCCCGCTCGTCCCGCTCCACGCCCGCCCGCTCCAGGCCGAGCCCTTCCAGGTCCGGCCTCCTCCCCGTGGCCACGAGGAGCCTCTCCGCCTCAAAAACCCCCCGGTCGGTCCGGACGCGGAAGGCCCCTTCCCGGGCCACGGCCTCCACCCGGACCCCGGTGTGGACCCTAAGGCCCTCCTCCAGGTAGCCCCGGAGGAGCCGGGCAAGCTCCCGGTCCTCCTGGGGCAGGACCTCGGGCAGGGCCTCGAGGACCGTCACCCGGCTCCCAAGCCTGGCGAAGGCCTGGGCGAGCTCAAGCCCGATGGGCCCACCCCCCACCACCAGGAGGCTTTCGGGAAGGGCGGGGGCGGAGAGGGCCTCGAGGTAGGTCCAGGGCGCGCTCTCCTGGAGGCCGGGGATGGGCGGAAGGAAGGGCCTCGCCCCGGTGGCGAGGAGGTACCGCCCAGCCAAGACCTCCCGCCCCTCTACCTCCATCCTTTCCCCGTCCAGGAAGCGGGCCCTCCCCCGGAGCACGGGAACCCCGGCCGCCTCCAGGACCTCCTGGTACTTCTCCTTCCTGAGGGCCGCGATCAGGCCCTCCTTGCCCGCGAGGAGGGCTTTCCAGTCCACCCCCAGGGCCTCCGTGCGGAGGCCGGGGAAGGCGGAGTGGCCCGCCCGGTGGAAGGCGTCGGCCGCCCGGAGGAGGTACTTGGAGGGCACGCACCCCACGTTGACGCAGGTCCCCCCCAAAACCCCCGCCTCCACCACGGCCGCCTTGGCCCCGAGGGCGCTCGCCTCCAGGGCCGCCGCCACCCCGGCGGAGCCCGAGCCCACGATGAGGAGGTCGTAGGTCATAGGGCCTCCCCCGGGTAGCCCATCCACGCCTTTTCCACCCCGGCCACCTGCTCCACCCTGCGGATGCACCCCGCGCCGTGGATCCCGGGCACCTTGATGCGGTACCGGTTCTTCTCCATGCCCCCAGGCTAGACCCTGGAGCGTGCTCCAGGGTCAAGGGGGTCCAAATAGACGCAGCGGTCCTTGCCGTCGCAAGCAGGGTCAGGGTGGGCCTCGGCGTAGGCCAGCCGTTCGGCCAGGGCCGCTTCCAGGGCCTGGAGCTCCCTGAGCCTACGCCGCACCTCCGCCAGGCGCTTGGCCAGGGCCTCCCGCACGTGGCGGCAGGGGGGATGGCCCTCCTCCACAGCGCGGAGGATCCAGGCGATGTCCTCAAGCTTAAGCCCCGCCGCCTGGGCCTCCTTGATGAAGCGGAGGCGGCGGAAGGCCTCCTCCCCGTAGAGGCGAAACCCCCCGGGCGAACGGCCGCTGGGGGCGAGGAGCCCAAGCCTTTCGTAGTAGCGGAGGGCATCAGGCGAAAGGCCAAACGCCCGGGCGAGCTCGCCGATGGTGTAGGGCATCTAGACCGCCTCCAGGGCCTCCTCAAAGAGGGCGAGGAGGTCCAGAGGGTCCTCGAGGCCCACGGAGACCCGCACGAGCCCTGGGGTCACCCCGGCCTGGAGCCTCGCCTCCTCCTTGAGGCGGCTGTGGGTGGTGGTCCAGGGGTGCACCAAGAGGGTCCGGGCGTCCCCGAGGTTCGCCGCCTTGAGGAGGCGGATGGCCCCAAGGAAGCGGCTCGCCCTCTCCAGGTCCCCCAGGTCCAGGGTAAGGATGGGCCCGCCCGAGGCCAGGTACTTCCGGGCGTTCCTGTGGGCGGGGTCCTCGGGGAGGCCCGGGTAGCGGAGGGCCTTCACCTTGGGGTGGCCCTGGAGGCGCTCGGCGAGGAAGCGCGCGGTCTCGCTCATCCGCGCAACCCTCAGGGCCACAGTCTCCAGGCCCTGGAAGAGGAGGTAGGCGTTGAAGGGGGAAAGGGCCATGCCGCAGAGGGAAAGCCCCAAGGTGCGGACCCTTTCGGGGAAGCACCTGGCCCTAAGGGCCTCCCAGGGGATCTGGCCCTTGAGGTCGGGCTGCAGAAACTGGGGGTAGTTCCGCCAAAGCTCGGTTTCCCGGGAGAGCACCGCCCCGCCCAAAACGGAGCCGTGCCCCGAGGCCCACTTGGTGAGGCTCTCCACCACCACGTGGGCCCCCCAGGCCAAAGGCCGGCAGAGCGCCCCCGCCGCCCCGAAGGTGTTGTCCACGACCAGGGCCACGCCCGCTTCCTCGGCCAGGGTGGCCAGGGCCTCGAGGTCGGGGACGAGAAGGGCGGGGTTGGCCACGGTCTCCACGAAGACCGCGCGGGTCTTCTCGCCGAGGGCCTCCCGCACGGCCTCGGGCTCGGGGTCCACGTAGCGCACCTTTACCCCCACGAGGGAAAGCACCTGGCCGAAAAGCCCGATGGTCTGGCCGAAAAGCCCCTTGGCCGCCACCACCTCGTCCCCCGGGCGGAGGAGGGCGAGGAGGGCGGCGAAGGTGGCCGCCTGGCCCGAGGCCAGGACCACGGCCTCCAAGGCCCCCTCCAGGGCCTTAAGCCTCTCCTCCAGGGCCTTGGCCGTGGGGTCCTTCTGGCGCGCGTAGACGTAGCCCTCCCCGGTGGCGAAGCGCTCTTGGCCCTCTTCTAAGGTCTTGAAGCCGTAGGCGGCCACGGCGTAGATGGGAAGGCCCACCGCCCCGTGGGGGTCTTCCGGGAGGCCGGAAAGCACGGCCAGGGTCTCGTACTCCATCCTCCCCTCCTAGCGCACCAGGAGCACGGGGCAAGGGGCCTCGGCCACCACCTTCTGGCTCTGGCTTCCCAGGAAGAGGCTTCCCACCGCCCCGAGGCCCCGGGTGCCCATGACGATGAGGTCGGCCCTCTCCCCCAAGGCGGCCTGGAGGATGGCCTCCGCCGGGCGGCCCTCCAGGAGGAGGGCGTCCTCCCGGGGCACCCCGGTGAGGGCCACCGCCTCGGCCAGGACCTTTTCCGCCCGCTCCAGGCGGCGCTTCAGGGCCTCCTCAAAGAAGGGCTCCCCCAGATAGTCGGGCACGGGCTCGTAGGCGTGGACCACGACAAGCCTCGCCCCGTGGGCCTCCGCCTCGGCCTTGGCCACCTCCGCCGCCCGCTTGGCGTGCTCCGAGCCGTCGTAGGCCAGGAGGATGGTCTTGAACATGGTCCTAGTTTACCCGCTTCCTTGGCCCACGGGGTGGTCAAGCCTGGGGGCGGCTTTCCGAGGGGAGCTCCACCTTGCGGCCGCAGCGGCAGGTCTCCCCCTCAATGCGGGCGAGGGTGCCGTCCCCCTTAGGGTAGAGCCAAAGGGCCCCGCAATCGGGGCAGCGCACCTCGGCCACCAGGGAGCGAACCTCCTCCGGGGAGAAGCGGTAGACCTCCCCGCACCAGTGGCAGACCACCTCCGCCCCGCCGTCCTTCACGATCATCTCCTCCCGCTCCTCCGGGGTGAAGAAGACCAGGGCCTCCAGGGCCTTCTCCCGGTTGCAGCGGCAGCGGAAGCGGGCGGGGATCTCGTTCTGGAGGTAGCCCAGGGCGCGGAGGTCGGTGCGCTCAAAGCCCAGGCCCGCAAGAAGGGCCTCCAAAGCCCCCTCCAGGCCCCGCTCCCGAAGGAGGGGGGTGAGGCCGGGGAGGTCCTTGAGGTTGGCCTCGAGGCGGCCCAAGACCTCCTCCTTGGCCCCGGGCATCACCTGGACGGCCACACCCCCCGCTACCTCCACCTCCCCCTCCCCTTTGACCCGCACGCCGAGGAGCACCGCCGAGGGGATCTGCTCCGACTGCCAGAGGTAGTGGGCGAGGTCCTCGGCGATCTCCCCCGAGACCAAGGGCACGGTGCTCGTGTAGACCTCCCCATTGGGAAGGCTCCGGTCCACCCGCAAGAACCCGGCCCCCACGAGCTCCCCCACGTTCAGCTTTCCGTCCTCCCTCAAGGGGACCTCGGCCTCGGGGTTTTTCACGTACCCCCGGACGTTCCCCTGGGGGTCGGCCTCCACCACGATCCCCCCCAAGGGCCCCGACCCCTCCACCCGGAGGGTGAGGCGCTCCTTGGGGGTCTTGAGGAGGAGCTGGGCGAGGAGGAGCGCCCCGGTCATGGCGCGCCCCAAAGCGGCGGTGGCCGTGGGGGAAAGGCCGTGGCGAAGCCTCGCCTCCTCCACCACGTCCGTGGTCTCCGCGGCCAAAACCCGCAAGTCCCCGCCTCCCGCGAGGCCCCTAAGGATCCGTCCCATACCCCGCCATTATGCCACGGGCCTATAATCCCCCATATGGGCCTCGTGATCTACGACACCCTGGCGCGCCGCAAGGTGCCCTTTGAGCCCGCGGTCCCCGGCCACGTGGGGATCTACGTCTGCGGGCCCACGGTCTACTCCGACCCCCACCTGGGCCACGCCCGTGGGCCCGTGGTCTACGACGTCCTAAGGCGCTACTTCCTCCACAAGGGGTACAAGGTGCGCTTCGTTTCCAACATCACCGACGTGGGCCACCTCACCGACGACGCCGACGAGGGCGAGGACAAGATCGTAAGGCGGGCCAAGCTGGAACGGCTTGAGCCCATGGAGGTGGCCGAGAAGTACACCTGGAGCTACTTTGACGCCATGCAGGCCCTGAACGTCCTCAGGCCCTCCATCGCCCCGAGGGCTTCGGGCCACATCCCGGAGATGCTGGAGCTCACGGAAAGGCTTCTTGCGCGGGGGGTGGCCTACGAGCGGAAGGGAAGCGTCTACTTCCGGGTGCGCTCCTTCCCCGAGTACGGGAAGCTCTCGGGAAAACGCCTGGAGGAGCTCAGGGCGGGAGCCCGGGTGGAGGTGCGGGAGGAGAAGGAAGACCCCCTGGACTTCGCCCTCTGGAAGGCGGCGGAGCCGGGGCACCTCATGCGCTGGAAGAGCCCCTGGGGGGAAGGGTACCCCGGCTGGCACATTGAGTGCACGGCCATGAGCCTCAAGTACCTGGGGGAGGGCTTTGACCTCCACGCCGGGGGGATTGACCTGCAGTTTCCCCACCACGAGTGCGAGATCGCCCAGGCGGAGGCCGCGGGCTTCCGCTTCGCCCGCCACTGGATGCACCACAACCACGTGCTTTTGGAGGGGGAGAAGATGGCGAAGAGCACGGGGAACCTGGTCCTCCTCCACGACCTCCTCAAGGCCCACGAGCCCATGGCCCTCCGCTTCTACCTCCTCCAGACCCACTACCGAAGCCCCATGGACTTCACCTGGGAAGGGTTGGAAAGCGCCAAAAGGGGCTACGCCCGCCTCCTCCACGCCTACCGGGAGGTGCGGGAGCGGAAGAAGACCGCACCCCCGGGCACCACCCCCGGGCTGGAGAGGGCCCTGGACGCCCTGGAAAAGGCCTTCATGGAGGCCATAGAGGACGACCTCTCCACCCCCGAGGCCCTGGCCGCCCTCTTCACCTTCCTCCCCGAGCTCCACAAGCTCCTGCCCGAGGCCAGGGGGGAAAGCCTCGCCCGGGCCGAGGCGGTCTTCCACACCCTGGGGGAGGGGATCCTCGGCCTCTTTCCCGAGAGGGTCCTCGAGGAAAAGGTCTCGGGGCCCCTTCTGGAAGGCCTCATCAAGCTCCTCCTGGAGCTTCGGGAAGAGGCCAGGCGGGCCAAGGACTACGAAAGAAGCGACCTCATCCGGGAGAGGCTAAGGGCCCTCGGCGTGGTCGTGGAGGACACCAAAGAAGGCCCCAAGTGGCACCTGGAGGGCTAAAGACCGCCCCGTGCGGGGCAAGCCCGCACGGGGCGGTGTGAGGCACTTAACGGGGAATCGGGTAGCCCCCCGCCTCCAGCACCGCCTCCGCCGCCTGGCGGCGCAGGGCCACGAGGTCCAGGGGCTCGCGCTTGGTGAGCCTGCGGGCGGCGGAGTAGACCACCCGGGCCTCGTCCCCTTCCACGAGGCGGGGCAGCACCGAAAGCGCCCCCGCCTGGGCCCGGTCCACGGCCTGGGCCAGGTAGATGCGGGCGAGGACCTGGGCGAGCCCGCCAAGCCGCCTGGCCCGGAGGAGGGCGCTCTCCGCGGCGTAGGCGTCAATGAGGATGTCGGCCACCGCCCCCAGCACCTCCTGCTCCTCCTCCACCCCCTGGCCGTACTTCTGCACGGCGAGCCCGGCCACCATGAGGGCGAGCTTCTTCAGGTTTTGGACCTGGTGGAGCTCGAGGTCCTCGGGCTCCTCAAAGCTCGGCTCCAGAAGCTCCTTCTGGAGCCGCTGGACGGCCTGCAGGAGGGGGAGCTGGCCCTTCAGGGCCCGGCGGAGGAGCATGCCCGGGATGAGGAGGCGGTTGATCTCGTTGGTGCCCTCAAAGATGCGGTTGATGCGGGCGTCGCGGTAGGCCCTTTCAATGGGGTACTCCTGGGAGTAGCCGTAGCCCCCGTGGATCTGCACCCCCTCGTCCACCACGTAGTCCAGGACCTCGGAGCCCAGCACCTTGATGATGCTGGCCTCCACGGCGTACTCCTCAATGCCCGCCATGACCGCCTCGGGGCCCTTCTTCCCCGCGAGGGCCTCGTCAATGAGGCCCACGGTGCGGTAGACGGCGCTTTCCGCTGCGTAGATGCGGCTCGCCATCTCGCCGAGCTTCTGCTGGATGAGGCCGAAGCGGCCGATGGGGCGGCCGAACTGCACCCGCTGGTTGGCGTACTGGGCGGAAAGCTCCAGGGCCCGCTTCGCCCCGCCCACGGCCCCCGCCCCGAGCTTGTAGCGGCCCACGTTGAGGACGTTGAAGGCGATCTTGTGCCCCTTGCCCACCTCCCCGAGGACGTTCTCCACGGGCACCTTGACGTCCTCCAGGATCACCTGGCGGGTGCTGGAGGCCTTGATGCCCATCTTCTTCTCCTCGGGGCCGAAGGAGAGACCGGGGGTGCCCCGCTCCACCAGGAAGGCGGTGAAGTGCTCCCCGTCCACCTTGGCGAAGACGGTGAAGAGCTGGGCGAAGCCCGCGTTGGAGATCCACTGCTTGACCCCGTTCAGGACGTAGTGCTTGCCGTCCTCGGAAAGCGTGGCCCGGGTCTTGGCGGCGAGGGCGTCGGAACCCGAGCCCGGCTCCGTGAGGCAGTAGGCGGCAATCCACTCCCCGCTGGCCAGCTTGGGCAGGTACTTGCGCTTCTGCTCCTCGGTGCCGAAGTAGACGAGGGGCAGGGTGCCGATGGAGGTGTGGGCGCCGTAGGTGACGGAGAAGCCCCCGCTTCCCGAAAGCTCCTCGGCCACCACGGTGGAGATCACCTTGGGCAGGTCCAGGCCGCCGTACTCCTCGGGGACGTCAATGGCAAGAAGCCCGAGCTCCCCCGCCTTGCGCATCAGGGGCACGTTGAGCTCAAGCTCCCCGTGCTCCATGCGCTCCAGAAGGGGAAGCACCTCCCGCTCCACGAAGGTGCGGGTGGTGCGGGCGATCTCCTTGACGCTCTCGTCAAAGTCCTCGGGGGTGTAGACCCGCTCCGGGACCTCCAAAAGCCAGCCGCCGCCTTTTTGCCAAAGCTTCTTCTCCTCGGTCATGGTCCTCCTCCTTAGGCCGGATAAACCTCAAACACGCCCGCGGCGCCCATGCCGCCGCCGATGCACATGGTGACGAGGCCGTACCCCCCGCCCCTCCGGGCAAGCTCGCTTAAGAGCTGGGCGGTGAGCTTGGCCCCCGTGGCCCCCAGGGGGTGGCCCAGGGCGATGGCCCCGCCGTTGACGTTCGTCCTCTCCTCGGGCATCTCCAGGGCCCGCATCACCGCCAGGACCTGGGCGGCGAAGGCCTCGTTGAACTCAATGAGGGCGATCTGGTCCAGGGTGAGGCCCGCCCGCTTCAGGGCCTTGGGCACCGCCTTCACCGGGCCGATCCCCATCACGTCGGGCTCCACCCCGGCCACGGCGAAGCTCACGAAGCGGGCGAGGGGCTTGAGGCCCAAGGCCTCCGCCTTCTCCCGGCTCATGACCACCACCGCCGCCGCCCCGTCGGAGTAGGGGCTGGCGTTCCCCGCGGTCACGGTGCCCCCCTTCTTGAAGGCGGGGCGGAGCTTGGCCAGGGCCTCCAGGGAAGTGTCGGGCCGCACGGTCTCGTCCCGGTCAAAGACCACCTCCTGCACCACCTTCTTGGTGCCCTGGTAGCGCACCTTGGGCACCCGGATGGGCACCACCTCGCCAAAGCGCCCCTCGGCCCAGGCCTGGGCCGCCCGCTGGTGGCTCCTTAGGGCCCAGCGGTCCTGGTCCTCCCGGCTGATGCCGTAGCGCTCCGCCACCCTTTCGGCGGTGAAGCCCATGCCGATGTAGGTGGAGTAGCCCTCCGGGCCCCACTCCGTGGGGGTGAGGTCGGGGTGGAGCCGGGTGTGGAAGCCCGACATGGGCACCTGGCTCATCATCTCCACCCCCCCGGCCAGCACGGCCTCGGCCATGCCGGTCATCACCGCCTGGGCGGCCATGGCGATGGTCTGGAGGCCGCTGGAGCAGAAGCGGTTGATGGTGGCCCCCGCCACCTCCACGGGGAAGCCCGCCCGGAGGAGGGCCAGGCGGGCGATGTTCAGCCCCTGGGCCGCCTCGGGCATGGCGCACCCCCAGAGGACGTCCTCGAGCTCCTTGGGGTCCAGGCCCACCCGCTCCACCGCGGCCCGCATCACCTGGGCGGAGAGGTCCACGGGGTGGAGCTCCGCCAGGGCCCCGTCCTTCTTGCCCCGGGCCACGGGGCTCCGCACTGCGCTTACGATGACCGCTTCCCGCATCTTCAATCCCCCTTAGTTCCTAAGCGGCTTGCCCGTCTTCAGGGTGTAGGCGATGCGCTCCTGGGTCTTCCGGGTGCCGAGGAGCTTCAAGAAGGCCTCCCGCTCCAGGTCCAGAAGGTCCCATTCCGAGACCTCCCGCGCCGGGCCCTCACCGCCCGAGAGCACATAGGCGATCTCCAGGCCGATGCGCATGTCGTGGTCACTGATCTCCCCCGCCTCGCGGAAGGCCCAGACCGCATAGCGCAGGTTGCCCAGGGCTTCACTCCCCAGGACGCGGATCCTCGGGGGAAGGGGCGGACGGTAATCGGGGGCCAGCTCCAGCACCCGCCGCTTGGCGTCGGCGATGAGGAAGTCCCGGTTCATGCTGATCCGGTCCCGGTCCTGGAGGAAGCCCATCTTCAGGGCCTCGAGGGCGCTCGTGGAGGTCCTGGCCATGGCGATGAGGTTAAAGGCCCGCTTCACCGCCTCAAAGGGGTCGGCCTCCTCGTAGGGGGCAAGCTCCTGGGTGAAGCGGAGGAGCATCTCCTTGGTGCCGCCCCCCGCGGGCAGAAGCCCTACCCCGGCCTCCACCAGGCCCATGTAGAGCTCGGCGTGGGCCTGGACGGCGTCGGCGTGCAGGGTGAACTCCGCCCCGCCCCCCAGGGTGAGGCCAAAGGGGGCCACCACCACGGGGAAGGGGCTATAGCGGAGGGACATGGAGGCCTTCTGGAACTGGCGCACCGCCAGGGCGAGCTCGTCCCAGTCCCCCTCCTGGGCCAGGGAGAGGATGAGGGCCAGGTTGGCCCCGGCGGAGAAGGCCCTGGGGTCCTCGTTGCCGATGACGAGGCCCAGGTAGCCCTTCTCCTCCACGTACTCCAGGCTCTTCTGGAGCATGCGGATGACCCCTTCCCCGATGGCGTTCATCTTGGTGCGGAACTCCAAAAGGGCCACCCCATCCCCCAGGTCCAGAAGGGCCGCCTCCTTGCCCTCCAGGAGGGTCTTGCCCTCGGACTTCAGGGCCTTGAGGGAGATGACCCCCTCCCGCACGGGCAGGGGGTGGTAGGCCCCGTCAAACCCCAGGTAGGCGCCGTCCTTGTAGAAGGTGCCCTGGGCCTTCCTAAGGAGCCCGGGAACCTCCAAGCCGTGCTCGGCGAAAAGGGCCTCCACCCGGGAAAGCCCCACGGCGTCCATGTTCTTGAAGGGGCCTTCCTCCCAAGCGAAGCCCCACTCCAGGGCCTGGTCCACGGAGACGAGGTCGTAGGCGATCTCCGGAGCCTTCTCCAGGGTGTAGTGGGCGGTCTTGGCGAAAAGCTCCCGGAGGAAGGCCCCGTACTTGCCGGGAAGGTCCAAGGCCTTGGCGAGGCGCTCCCTCAGGGGAAGGTCCCGGAGGGCGCGAAGCTCGGGAAGCTCCAGCTTGGTCCGGGGGACGTACTCCAGGGTCCGGTAGTCCAGGGTGTAGATCTCCCCGTTCACCCGCTTGTAGAACCCGGCCCCCGCCTTCTCCCCTAAGCGGCCCTCCTCCACGAGCCGGTGGACCCACTCGGGCAGGGCGAAGTCCTCCCCGGTGGCCTGGGCGAGCTCCTCGGTCACGAGCTTGAGCACGTCCAGGCCCGTGAGGTCGGCGGTGCGGAAGGTGGCGGAGTTGGGGCGGCCGAGGAGGGGCCCGGTGAGGGCGTCCACCTCGTCAATGGTGAGGCCGTGCTTCTCCATGAGGCGCACGGCCTGCACCATCCCGTAGACCCCGAGGCGGTTGGCGATGAAGCCGGGGGCGTCCTTGGCGAGAACGGTGCCCTTGCCGAGGATCCTCTCCCCAAAGCGGCGGATTTCCTCCAGGACCTTGGGGTCGGTCTCGGGGGTGGGGATGAGCTCCAGGAGGTGGAGGTAGCGGGGGGGGTTGAAGAAGTGGGTGCCCAGGAAGCGCCGGCGGAAGCCCTCGGAGCGCCCCTCCAGAAGCACCCTCATGGGGATGCCGCTCGTGTTGGAGCTAATGATGGCGGTGGGCTTCAGGAGGCCTTCCAGGCGGGCGTAGAGGGCCTGCTTGGGCTCGGGCTTCTCAATGATGGCCTCCACCACCCAGTCGCAGTCCTTGAGCTTCTCCAGGTCGTCCTCGGTGTTGCCGATCTCAATGTACCGGGCCCGCTCGGGGTCCATGAAGGCCGCGGGCTTGGCCTTGAGGGCGCGCTCCAGGCCCCGCTTGGCGTACTCGTTGCGGTCCTCCTTCCCGGGGATGTCCAGGAGGACCACCGGGATCCCGGCGCTGGCCACCAGGGCGGCGATCCCGCTTCCCATGGTCCCCGCGCCCACCACGCCTACCTTCTTGATCATGGCCACCTCCTTATACTAAGTCAAAGTTTAACCCCAAAACGCTCCGCCTGTCAAAGGGCGGCGCCACCCTGGGCCGCTTCCAGCTCAAACCGGACTCCGGCGGCTAGCGGTCGGCGAAGAGGTAAAGGGCTTCCATCAGGGCCTCGGGGTAGTCCCGGGGCCTTAAACCCTTCTTCTCCAGGCGGAACCCGGGCGGGTACTGGGTGAGCTCCGCCCGGTAGGGAAGCCCTTTGAGGCCGCGGGCGTCGTAGTCCAGGGGGTAGCGGGGGAAGACCACCTCCAGGTGGGTGAGGCCCTCCGTGATGGACACCACCCCCTTCCTCTCCGCCACCAGGCGGAGCCGGGCGAGGGCCACGAAGTTCTCCGCCTCCTCAGGGAGAGGCCCGTAGCGCGCTTTGAGC
This sequence comes from Thermus igniterrae ATCC 700962, assembly GCF_000376265.1. Classification (GTDB taxonomy): domain Bacteria; phylum Deinococcota; class Deinococci; order Deinococcales; family Thermaceae; genus Thermus; species Thermus igniterrae. The sequence continues at coordinate 41,313 of NZ_AQWU01000073.1, read as the reverse complement.
TCCCGCACCAGGCGGGAAAGCTCGGCGAGGCTTTTCGCCTCGGCGAAGCGGCTGTAGTAGCGGCTCCTGGCCTCGAGGCTGGGCACGTACTCCGCGGGCAGCCGGGCGGAGACGGCGAGGTCCAGGGTCACGTGGGGCCTCTCCTCCCGCACCTCCCCCTTGAGCTTGCGGATGGCCTCCTCCAAAAGCTCGGTGTAGACCTCCAGGGAGAGGGCCCGGATATGCCCGTGCTGCTCGGGACCCAGGAGGTTGCCCACCCCCCGGATCTCCATGTCCTTCTCCGCCAGGAGGTGGCCCGAACCCAGGTCGGAGAGGTCAGCGATGGCCGCCAGGCGCTTCTCGGCGGCCTCGGTGAGGCGGGGCGGGTGGAAGAGGTAGGCGTAGGCCTCCTGGTCGCGCCGCCCCACCCGGCCCCGGAGCTGGTAGAGGGTGGCCAGGCCCAGCCGGTCCGCCCGTTCGATGAGGATGGTGTTGGCCTCCCCCACGTCCAGGCCCGACTCAATGATGGTGGTGGCCAGGAGGAGGTCGTAGGCCCCTTCCGCAAAGAGGAGCATGGTCTCCTCAATGAGGCCTTCGGGCATCTGCCCGTGGACCACCCCGATCCGGGCCTCGGGCACCAGGGCCTCCAGGTACCGCCTGCGCCCCTCTATGGAGGCCACCCGGTCGTGGACATAGAAGACCTTGCCCCCCCGTTCCAGCTCAAAGAGGACAGCTTCCCGCACCAGAAGGGGGTCAAAGGGGGCCAGGAAGGTGCGGATGGGCTTTCTCCCCGGGGGTGGGGTCTTGATGCTGGAGAGGTCCTTGAGCCCCACCAGGGCGGAGTAGAGGGTGCGGGGGATGGGGGTGGCCGAAAGGTAGAGGGTGTCCACCTCCGCTTTGAGCTCCCGGATCCGCTCCTTCTGGACCACGCCGAAGCGGTGCTCCTCGTCCACGATGAGGAGGCCCAGGTCCTTGAAGGCCACGTCGGGCTGGAGGAGGCGGTGGGTGCCGATGACGATGTCCACCGTGCCTTCCTTGAGCCCCTTGAGGATGGCCTCCTCCTCCTTCGGGGGGGTGAAGCGGGAGAGGACCCCAATGCGCACGGGAAGCCCCTGGAAGCGCTCCTTGAAGGTCTTGCCGTGCTGCTCGGCCAGAAGGGTGGTGGGCACCAGAAAGGCCACCTGGGCCCCGTGGCCCACCACGCGGTGGGCGGCCCGCAGGGCCACCTCGGTCTTGCCGAAGCCCACGTCTCCGGAGACCAGGCGGTCCATGGGGTGGGGGGCCTCGAGGTCTCGCAGCACCTCCTCCAGGGCCTGGCGCTGGTCGGGGGTAAGGGTGTAGGGAAAGCCCGCCTCTATCAGGGGGTCCCACTCGGGCAGGGGGGGAAAGGCCCGCCCCGGGGTAGCCTTGCGCTTGGCCTGGAGCACCAGAAGGCGGGCCGCCAGCTCCTCCACGTCCTTTCTGGCCCGTTCCTTGGCCCGCTGCCACTCGTTCTTGCCCAAGGAGGAAAGCTCCGGAGGGTCATCGGTGGTGCCCGGGTGGCGCTTGAGGAGGGGGAGCTGTTCCACGGGCAGGTAGAGCCGCCCCTCCCCCCGGTAGCGCAACACCAGGTAGTCCCGCTTGGCCCCCAGGACCTCCCGGGTCTCCAGGCCCAGGAACTGGCCGATGCCGTGGTCGGGGTGGATGAGGAAGTCCCCCGGGGAAAGGGCCCCGGGGTCGGAGAGGCCCTCCCCGGAGCGGAGCCTGGCCCGCACCCCCCCGGTGGCGAAGACCAGGGCCTCGGTGAGGAGGACATGCTCTCCCCACTCCGCCCCGCCCTCAAAGGCCCCGGGCAGGAGGGCAAGCCTCCCCTTGGGCCCGGGAAACCGCTCCAGCACCAAAGGATCCAGGGGGGCCAGGCGGCGCCTCAGGTACTCCAGGGTGCGCCCGTGGCCCACGAAGAGGTGGACCCGCTTCCCCTCGGCCAGCCAGCGGGCCAGGTCCCTCTCCAGGGCCTTGAGGCTACCCCGGTAGGGAGGGAGGGGCCTCACCCCAAGCTCCAGGAGGGGAAACTCCCCGTGCGCCCCCAGGGCCACCACCGGCCGCCCGGCCAGGAGGGAAAAAAGCTCCCTGGGGGCTAGGGCCGGGGTGTCCAGGTAGACGGGACCGGGGAAGTGGAGGACCTTTTGGGAGGTAAACGCCTCCGCCTTGCCCGGCTTGGGCAGGAGGACATGGCGCCTACGGGGCTCGCCCTCCCAGAAAAGCCGCTCCAGCTCCTCCCCGAAGAACTCCAGGCGCAAAGGCCCAAGCTCCAAGACCTCCCCCAGGACCCGGTAATCCTCGTCTCGGGCATAACCCAGGCGCAGGAGGCGGTCCAAAAGCTCCGTGCGGGGATAGGCCCGGCCCACCTCCAGCACCATGCGCCAGGCAGAGGGGTCCTCGGGAAAGGGGGCCAGGGCCTCCTCGTAGCTGAGGAGGAAGAGGGCCTTCTCCTCCATGGCCTCGAGGCCCGGGTTCGCGTACACCGGCACCCCGAAGGCGGAGAGGTCCCGCCAGCGCCTCAGGCGGTCCTCGGGGACCAGGAGGAGGGCAGGAAGGTCTTCCCGGGCCAAGAGGAGGGCCGCCGCCACCTGGGGCAGGGCCAGACGGTGGCCGTAGAGCTTTTCCAGAAGGATCTCCATGCCGCAAGGCCCTAAAGGGCCAACGGCTATTCTACGGCGTAGGCGTGCACCGCCAAAGCCCCCAGGCCCACGTTGGCGGCGATGGTGGCCCCCGAGCGGGTGATCCGTCCTCGCTCCAGGCGCAGGGCGCCCTCGAGGGCCCGCTTCAATCCGTCCACCCACTCGCTCCTGGCATCGGTGTGGGCGATGGTGATGCGGGCGGTACGTCCTTGGAATTCATCCAGTACTAACCGGGCCAGGGCCTCCGGGACGGAGTTCTCCCGGGCCACCTTCAGGAAGCGGATGTGCCCCTTCTCAATCCGCAGGATAGGGCGCAGGCCCAGGAGGTTGCCCACCACCTCGCCAAAGCGGGGCAGGCGGCCGTTGCGGGCCAGGTGGGAAAGGTCGGCCACGCTGAAGTAGAGGCTGGAGCGCTTCAAGCGCTCCATCTCCCGCACGATCTCCTCCTCGTCCGCCCCCTTCTTCAGCATCTCCACCGCCCGGAGCACCATGGCCCCAAGCCCGGCGGAGACCATCCCCGAGTCCACCACCCGGATGCGGTTGGGGGCCACCTTAAGCGCGGCCTCCCGTGCCCTTTCCACGGTCTTGGAAAGCTCCCCGGAAACATGGATGGAAAGGAGGCGGTCGTAGACCTTGAGGTGGCGCTCGTAGACCTCAACGAAGTCCTCCACCGCCGGGGGCTCGGTCACCGGCTCCGCCCCCGCGCGGATGGCCTGGTAGAGGGCATCGGGGGTGAGTTCCTGCCAGTCCTTGTACTTGCGGCCCATGAGGTGCACGTAGATGGGCACCGTCCCCACCGCCTCCTCCTGGAGGACCTTGGGGGAGAGGTCGGCCGCGGTGTCGGTCACGAGACCCAGCTCCACGCCCCCCATCTTATACCGGGTCAAAGGGATGGGGGCTATAATGGCGGGCGGGTCTGGCCCATGATCCTGGTTACCGGTTTTGAACCCTTTGGCGGCCTGAGGCATAACCCCTCCGCCGCCCTCTTGGACCTCCTGCCGGAAGAGGTGGGAGGAAGGCCTCTCAGGAAGGCCGTGCTTCCCGTAGACGCCGAGGCCCTGCCCACCGCCCTTGCCGCCCTCCACGCCCTGGAGCCTGAGGCGGTCCTCCACCTGGGCCTGGCCGAGGGCCGGCCCCAGCTCACCCTGGAGCGCCTGGCGGTGAACCTCCTGGACTTTGACCGCCCCGACAACCGCGGGCAGGTCCTGGAGGACACCCCGGTGGTCCCCGGCGGCCCCCTGGCCCTCCCCGCCCGTTTTCCCGTCAAGCAGGCCCTGAAGCGCCTCCAGGAAGCGGGCCTTCCCGCTAGGGTTAGCCTCTCTGCCGGAAGCTACCTCTGCAACCAGGCCTTTTACCTTTCCCTCTACCATCTGCCCGAACGCGTGCCCGTGGCCTTCCTCCATCTTCCCCCCGACGAGACCCTAGCCCTGGAAAAAGGCGGGGCCTACGTGCCCCTAAGGGAACAGGCCCGGGCAGTCCGGGTGCTTTTGGAGCTCCTGTGAGGCTTCTTTTCGTTTCCAACGGTCCCACGGAGGATGCCATCGGCGCCCGTATTGCCCAGGGGTTGGGCCTCGAGGCCTACGCCCTGCCCTTGGTCGGCCGCGGGAAGCCCTACGAGGGAATAGCCCGGGAGATTCTGGGTCCACGGCAGGAGATGCCCTCGGGAGGCTTTCTCTTCGGCAGCCTGGAAAACCTCCTGGCCGACCTCCGGGCGGGTTTTCTCTCCATGTCCTGGGCCCAGTGGCGCACCGCCTGGCGCTTTGAACCCCAGGTGGTGGTGGTGGTGGGGGACGCCTACGCCCTCAGCGTGGGGGTCCTGGCCGCCCGGGGATGCCCTGTTTACCACGTAAATCCCCTGGTGTCCGCCCACTACCTGGAGCAAGCCTCCTGGATAGAGGTCCTCCTGGACTGGGGCGGGAGCGACTTCACCCCTTACGAACGCCTCCTGCACCGCAGGGTCCGGGCGGTGTTCGTACGCGATGAGGCTAGCCTCCGCCGGCTTCGGTCCCTGGGCGTAGCCCATGCCCACTGGTACGGCAGCTTCGCCATGGACCTTCTCCCCCCTCCCGAGCGGGACCTTACCCCTTACCTGGGCACAGACCCCCTCCTCGCCCTCCTGCCAGGCACCCGTGGGGACGAGGCCTTCAGCCTGCCCCTCATGCTGGAAGCCAGCCGCCACCTCCCCCTGACCCCGGCCGTGGCCTGGGCCAAGGACTGGTCCCGCCTCCCCCCGCTTTCCGGTTGGCAGGCAGAAGAGGTGGACGCCAACACCCTCCGCCTGGAAAAGGAGGGCCGGACGGCCTGGGTGCTCCGGGGGGCCTTTTCCGCCATCCTTCACCGAAGCCGCTTGGCCCTGGCCACGGCGGGCACGGCCACGGAGCAGGCAGCCGGCCTGGGAATACCCGTGATAGGCTTCCCCACCCCTGGCCCCCAGTACACCCGGGCTTTCGCTCGAAGGCAGAAACGCCTTCTGGGAAAGGCCCTACACCTGGTGGAACCCGACCCTTACCAGATTGCCGGCCAAGGCCTCATCCTCCTCCAGGCTCCGGAAGCCTACGCCCAGGCCAGCCAAGCCGGCAAGGAGCGCATCGGCCCGCCGGGTGGCATCCCTGGGACCGTGGAGCACGTCTACCGAGACCTGCACCAGCTAGGGCTGGTGCGTGGGGTATGCTAGACTTCGCATGCGCCTCTACCGCGTAGGCCTTTTCACCGACGTCTATTTCCCCAACCCCAACGGGGTCACCACCAGCGTTTACCTTCTCCTCCGGGAACTCCGCCGCATGGGCCACGAGGCTTGGGTGGTAGCCCCCCACCACCCCGAGGCCCCGGAGGGCGAGGAGGGGGTGGTACGGGTGCCTTCGGTGGCCTACCCCTTCTACGAGGGCCAGCAGATCGCCCTGCCCTCGGCCCGGCACCTGCCCACAGAGTTTGAACTGATCCACACCCACACCCCCCTCACCCTGGGGGTCTGGGGCCTCAGGATCGCCCGCAACAAGGGCCTGCCCCACGTGTCTACCTTCCACACCCACTACGAGAAGTACGCCCACTACGTGCCGGGTTTGGCCATTCTGGACAAGTACACCGGCATCGTGCCCCGGCTGGCCAAGGCCTTCTATAACCGGGTAGAGGTGGTCATCGCCCCCACGGAACCCGTGAGGCGACTGGCGGAGAGCTACGGCATAGAGCGGCCCATCCGGGTGATCCCCACGGGGATTGACAACCGCATCCTGGAGGAAGCCCCTCTCCCCTCCCCTTCCCCCTGGCCCGAGGGCAAGCGCCGCCTCATCACCGTGGGCCGCTTGGGAAAGGAGAAGTCCTTTGACGTGGTGCTCCGGGCAGTGGCCGAGCTGGCCCGGGAGGAGGACGTCTTCCTGGTGCACATCGGCGAGGGGCCGGAGCTCCAGCCCCTTCAGGCGCTGGCCCGGGAGCTGGGCATAGGGGAGCGGGTGCGCTTCCTGGGGCCCGTGCCCTACCGACGCATCGGGGGGTATTACCGCCTGGCCGAGCTCTTCCTCTTTGCCAGCGAGACGGAGACCCAGGGCCTCGTCATCTGGGAGGCCCAGGCCATGGGGGTTCCCGTGGTGGCCGTGGGGGCGGAGGGCACCCTGGAGGGGGTGGAAGAGGGCAAGACCGGCTTCCTGGTGCCCCCAGGGGATTACCGGGCCCTGGCGGAGAAGGCCTTAGAGCTCCTGAAGGACGAGGAAAAGCGACAGCGCCTGAGCCTCCAGGCCCGGGCCTGGGCCATGGAACGCTCCGCGGAACGCATCGCTGAGCGGATCGTGGCCGTCTACGACGAGGCCAGCGAGATCCTGCGGGCCGAGCCCCGGAGGCTCATCTTTCCTTTTCCCCGGCTTCCCCGAAGTAGCCTCGAGGATCGCCCAGGAGGTTTCTAGCCTGCCTGAGGAGAAAGCGCCCCCAACCCCCCTTCAGCCGGCGGGCGGAGGTGAGGACCAGGGCCCCGGGCACGTAGCGCACTGGGCCCAAGGCCTTTAGCCTCCAGCCCAGGAGCACGTCCTCCCGGGCCTCCACCTCGGGGAAGCCCCCCACCTTTAGGGCCGCCTCCTTAAGGACCATCAGGTTGGCCCCCGCCAGGTTGGGACGCCCGAGAAGGGCCATGAGGTTCAAAAAAGCCCGGTAGCCCCACTCGGAAAAGGCCGCCTCCCAGGGGGAGACCCCATAGAAGCGCAGGGGGCCGTAGAGGGCCACGGCCCCCGGGGCATGCTGGGCCAGGGCCTGCAACCAGGTGGGGGTGGGAAGGGAGTCGGCATCCGTCATGGCCACCCACTCCCCCCGGGCGGCCAGGAGCCCCGCCTGCCGGGCGTGGGCCACCCCCTTACGGGCGCAGTAGACCACCCGCACCCCGAAGGCCTCGGCCACCTCCCGGGTGCGGTCGCTGGAGGCGTTGTCCACCACCACCACCTCAAAGGGGGGCAGGGTCTGCCCCAGCACGGCCTTGAGGGCGCCCGGCAGATAGTCCTCCTCGTTATGGGCGGGGATCACCACGCTGATCCGCACGGGTATACTTTAGCGTGTTTCGCTATCTGCCGTGGGCCAGGGAGGGGCTTTCCGTCTTCCTGCGCCTGGTCTTGGCCGTGGGGCTCATGGAGGGGGTAAGAAGCGGCTTCTTCGCCGGCCTCCTGCCCTTTTACGCCCCCGAGTACCTGCACCTGGGCCCCGCCATCTTCACCCTGGCCTTCACCTTTCACCAGCTGGCGGAGAACCTCTCCAAGACCTTCGGAGGGCTTGTGGCGGAGCGGGTGGGGTTTGGCAGGGTGGCCACCCTGGCCGCTCTCATGGGCCTCCTCGCCCTCTTCCTCACCCCGGGGGCCAAGGCCGCCTGGCTCCTCTGGGGGCTTGCCCTTCTTTGGGGGCTTTCCATGTCCACCCTGTACCCGGGGCTGATGACCCTGGCCAGCCGCATCGCCGTGCCGGGGCGGGAGGCCCGGGCCCTCTCCTTCACCCTCACCCTGGTCCTGCCCTGGGCGGGCATCGGCCTGGTAGGGGTGGGACAGGTGGCCCAACGCCACCCCGAGGCGGCCTTGCTCCTCCTCCTCCTGGCCCAGGGGCTCGCCTTCCTCCTCACCCTGAGCCTCTTCACCTTCCGCATCCCTCTCCCGCCCACCAAGAGGGAACCCTACCCCCTAAACCGCCTCCTCCTCTTCCTGCCCGCCGCCTTCGGCCAGACCTTTGCCCCCGCCCTGGTCTCCCTCTTCCTCCTGCGCTTTGCCAAGGAAAGCCTGGGCCTGGAGCCCATCGCCCTAGGGGGCCTTCTCCTCCTGGGCGGAGGGCTGGCCTTCGGCCTTTTGCCCTTCACCGGCCGCCTGGTGGACCGCCGCGGCTACCGCCTGGCCCTGGTGGGAGGGCTTGCCCTTCTTGGGGTGGCCATGCTGTGGCTGGGGTTCGCCAGCACCCTGGCCGAGGTGGCCTTCCTGGCCCTGGTGGCGGGCTTTGGGTACAGCCTCTTCATGCCGGGATGGAACGGCTTCCTGGCCAAGAACCTGCCCCAGGAAAACCGGGCCGCCATCTGGGGAGGGCTTATGACGGTGGAGGGCCTGGGGGTGGCCCTGGGGCCCGCGGTGGGCGGGGTGCTCTGGGAGCTTTTGGGGCTTCGGGCCCCCTTCCTGGTGGGGGGTGGCCTCCTCCTGGCCCTTGGCCTCTTCTACGCCCTGGTCTTCCGGAGGGGTAGATGGAACTAGCCCTGGGCCTCATCCTCCTCCTCTACCTGCTGGCGGACCTCCTCTTCCGCTTCCTGGGCCTGGGGGCCTACGCCCACGGGTCCCGCAGGGACGTGCGGGTGGCCCTCACCTTTGACGACGGCCCCTCCGAGAGCACGGCAGAGCTTTTGGCCCTCCTTCGGCGCCACGGGGTGAAGGCCACCTTCTTCCTCACCGGGGAAAGGGCCCGGGCCAGGCCCCACCTGGTGGAGGCCATCCGCCGGGAGGGCCACCAGCTGGAGGACCACGGGGAGGGCCACCGGGCCTGGACGCTTTTCCTCCCCTGGCGGGAGTGGGCGCACATGGCCAAGAACCCCGGGCGCTACTACCGCCCTCCCCACGGCCTGCACACCCCCTTCACCCGGGTCTTCGCCCGCCTCCTGGGCAAGCGCATCGCCCTTTGGGACCTGGAGAGCAAGGACTGGCTGGACCAGCCCCCAGAGGCCCTGGCGGAAAGGCTTCTTTACTACCTGCGCCCGGGGAGCGTGGTCCTCCTGCACGATGGCCCCGAGCGCACCCTAAGGCTTTTGGAACTGGCCCTGCCCCGGATCCTGGCCCTGGGGTACCAGCCCGTGACCCTGGACGAGCTTGCGCCCAGGCCCCTCACCCCCCGCCTGGCCCTCATCCGCGCCCTCCAGGGCTTTGAGGAACGGTACAACCAGAAGCACCGGGTGGAACGGCTGGGCTACGGCCCCTTTGACCTCTTCCGGGTGGAGAAGAAGCCTTTCCCCGGGCCCAAGGTGCCGGGCATACCCGAGGGCGCCTGGGCCCTGGAGCTCCACCTGGAAAGCCAGCGGGCCATGGAGCTCACCCCCCTGGAGGCCATCCGCCTGGTACGGGAAGGCCTCAGGAAGGTGGCGGCCAGGGTGGCGGAGGACCCCGAGGTGGCCCTGGTCTACGGCTACAGCTACCTGGCCCAGGGGGCCCGGCTCTACGGTTTTCACACCCTTCCCCTACCCCCCTGGCCCCGCCTGGTGGCCACCCTTTCCAGCGCCTGGTTCCTCTGGCTCTACCGGGGAGAGCTTCCCAAGCGGGAGCGCTTCTGGGCCGAGCTGGGCTATCTCACCCGGGAGGAGCTTCTACGGCGATTCCCACCGTCCACTCCCGCTTCCCCACCCCCGGCACCCGGTGGACCCGGAAGCCCGCGGCCTTAAGGGCGCGGCGGAAGGCCCCCTGGGCGGAGTAGGTGGCAAGCCGCCCTCCCCGCCTTAGGGCAAGGCGGAGCCTGCAGAGCACCCCCTCCTCCCAGGCCTCGGGGTTCACCCGGGGGCTGAAGGGGTCCAGGTAGACCGCCGTGGCCCAGGCCTTGGGGAGGGAAAGCGCCTCTACCCGGCCAAAGAGGACGCGAAGCTCTCCCCAGGGCCCGCGGAAGACCTCCGCGGGCCACACCGCCAAAAGCTCCCCAAAAACCGCCTCGGCCCGGGGCAGGGGAAGGGAGATCTGCCGTAGCACCTCGGGGGGAAGAGGCTCCTTCTCCACCGCCAGGTAGCGCAGATGGACCCCCCGCTCCAGGGCGCTTTCCAGGGCCACCCGGAAGTTCACCATGAGGCCCAGGCCCACCTCCAGGACCCGGGGGGCAGGGTGGAGGTGGGTGCGGGTCTTCTCCAGGTAAAGCCGCCGGGCCTGGAGCAGGGCCCCCTGCCGGGGGTGGTAGGCCTCCCCGTAGCCAGGGTGGACCAGGGTGGGGGTGCCGTCTTGGGTGGGAACGGGCTCCATCCCCGCTAGAATAGCCGGCATGGAGCTCTCCCTCTTGGACAAGCTCTCGGGAACCCTGGTCAACGCCGCCACCGTGACCTTGGGCACCGGGCTCGGCCTCCTTCTGCGGGGACGCCTTCCCGAGCGCATGGCGCGCATCCTGGTCCAGGGGGTGGGGCTCACCACCCTGTACATCGGGCTCTCCATGGCCGCCGCCCTGGGGAGGGCCAAGGGGGGAGCGGTGGACGGGGTGGTGCTGGGGCTTTTGAGCCTGGTCCTGGGAGGTCTCCTGGGGGAGTGGTGGCGGATTGAGGAGGGCCTCGAGGGCTTGGGGGAAAGGATCAAGCGGGCGGTGCGGGGCGGGGGGCGCTTCACCGAGGGGTTTTTGGCGGCTAGCCTCCTCTTCTGCGTGGGGCCCATGACCCTTTTGGGCTCCATCCAAAACGGCCTGAGCGGGGACGCCAGCCTCCTCCTCCTCAAGGCCACCCTAGACGGGCTCTCGGCCATCGCCCTCACCAGCTCCTTCGGCATCGGGGTAGGGTTCAGCGTGCTGGTGATCCTGGCCTACCAGGGAGGGGTGGCCCTCCTGGCGGGCACCCTGAGCCAGGCCCTCCCCGACCCTGCTGGGGACCCCCGGGTCCTCCTCATCACCGGGGTAGGGGGGCTCATGGTCCTGGGGGTGGGCATCAACCTTCTGGGCCTCACCAAGGTGCGGGTGGGGGCCTTCCTGCCCGCCCTCCTCCTGGCCCCCCTCCTCTGGGGGCTGGCTGAACTCCTCTCCTGAGGTGGCGTAGAATGCCCCCCATGGAGCTCTCCCCGGACCTCCTGCGCAAGCTGGAGGGCCTGGCCAAAATCCGGCTCTCCCCCGAGGAGGAAGCCCTCCTCCTGGACGACCTCAAGCGCATCCTGGACTTCGTGGACGCCCTGCCCCAGGTGGAGGAGGTGGCCGAGGAGGCCGCCCTGGGCCGCCTGCGGGAGGACATCCCCCGTCCCTCCCTCTCCCAGAAGGAGGCCCTGGCCCTGGCCCCCGAAGGCGAGGAGGGCTTTTTCCGGGTGCCCCCGGTGCTGGAGTAGCCATGGTGGACCTCAAGCGCATCCGTCAGGAACCCGATACCTTTCGCCAGGCCATTCGGCTAAAGGGCGTGGCCCTGGACCTGGACGCCCTTCTGGAGCTGGACCGGGAGGTGCAGGGGCTCAAGCAACGCCTCCAGGAAATCCAGACGGAACGCAACCGCATCGCCAAGGAGGTGCCCAAGGCCCCCCCCGAGGAAAGGCCTCACCTGGTGGCCCGGGGCAAGGCCTTGGCCGAGGAGGCCAAGGGGGTGGAGGAGCTTTTGCGGCAAAAGGAGGCCCTCCTGTGGGAGCTCCTCCTCCAGGTTCCCCTTCCCCCCTGGCCCGGGGCCCCCGTGGGCCCGGACGACAGCGCCAACGTGGAGATCAAGCGGGTGGGCACCCCGCCGGAGTTCCCCTTCCCTCCCCTGGACCACGTGGCCCTGATGGAGAAGAACGGCTGGTGGGAACCCCGGGTGAGCCGGGTCTCGGGAAGCCGCACCTACGCCCTGCGGGGGGACCTGGCCCTTTATGAGATGGCCCTCCTCCGCTTCGCCATGGACTTCATGGTGGGGCGGGGCTTCATCCCCCTCACCCTGCCCGCCTACGCCCGGGAAGCGGCCTTCGTGGGCACCGGCCACTTCCCCGCCGCCCGCGACCAGGTCTGGCCCATCGCCGGCACCGACCTCTACCTCACGGGCACGGCCGAGGTGGTGCTGAACGCCCTCCACTCCGGGGAAATCCTGAAGGTGGAGGAGCTTCCCAAGCGCTACGCCGGGTACGCCCCCGCCTTCCGCTCCGAGGCGGGAAGCGCCGGGAAGGACGTGCGCGGCCTCATGCGGGTGCACCAGTTCCACAAGGTGGAGCAGTACGTGCTCACCGAGGCCAGCCTCGAGGCCTCCGACCGGGCCTTCCAGGAGCTTCTGGAAAACGCCGAGGCCATCCTGGGGCTTCTGGAACTCCCCTACCGCCTCCTGGAGGTCTCCACCGGGGACATGGGCCCTGGGAAGTGGCGCCAGGTGGACCTGGAGGTCTGGGTGCCCTCGGAAGGGCGCTACCGGGAGACCCACTCCTGCTCCGCCCTCCTGGACTGGCAGGCCCGGCGGGCCGACCTGCGCTACCGCGACGCCGAGGGCCGGGTGCGCCACGCCTACACCCTCAACAACACCGCCCTGGCCACCCCGCGCATCCTGGTGATGCTCCTGGAAAACCACCAGCTGGAAGACGGCCGGGTGCGGGTGCCCGAGGCCCTGGTGCCCTACGTGGGCAAGGAGGTGTTGGAACCGTGCGGCTAGAGGCGGCGGAACTGCGCATCCTGGAACTGCCCCTGAAGTTCCGCTTTGAGACCAGCTTCGGGGTGCAGACCAAAAGGACCATCCTCCTCTTAAGGCTCTTCGGGGAGGGCCTCGAGGGCTTGGGGGAGGGTGTGATGGAGCGGCTTCCCCTCTACCGGGAGGAGACGGTGGCGAGCGCCCGCTACCTCCTGGAGGAGGTCTTCCTCCCCCGGATCCTGGGGCAGGACCTCCCCAACCCCGAGGCCCTGCGGGAGGCCCTAAGCCCCTTCCGCGGCAATCCCATGGCCAAGGCGGTGCTGGAGATGGCCTTCCACGACCTTTTCGCCAAATCCCTGGGAAAACCCCTCTGGCAGGTCCTGGGCGGGGTGCGGCAGAGGGTGGAGGTGGGGGTCTCCCTGGGCATCCAGCCCACGGTGGAGGAGACCCTGAGGGTGGTGGAAAAGCACCTCCAGGAGGGCTACCGGCGCATCAAGCTCAAGATCAAGCCGGGCTGGGACTACGAGGTGCTGAAGGCCGTGCGCCAGGCCTTCCCCCAGGCCACCCTCACCGCGGACGCCAACAGCGCCTACCGCCTGGCGGACTTCGCCCGCCTCAAGCGCCTGGACGAGCTGGGGCTGGACTACATTGAGCAACCCCTGGGCTACGAGGACCTCCTGGACCACGCCAAGCTGCAACGGGAGCTTTCCACCCCCATCTGCCTGGACGAAAGCCTCACCTCGGCGGGAAAGGCCCGCAAGGCCGTAGAGCTGGGCGCGGGCCGGGTCTTCAACATCAAGCCCGCCCGCCTTGGGGGGCATGGGGAAAGCCTTAGGGTCCACGCCCTGGCCGAGGCCGCGGGCATCCCCCTGTGGATGGGGGGGATGCTGGAGGCCGGGGTGGGCCGGGCCCACAACCTCCACCTGGCCACCCTCCCGGGCTTCACCAAGCCCGGGGACGTGAGCTCGGCCAGCCGCTACTGGGAGGAGGACCTCATTGAGGAGGCCCTGGAGGCCAAAGAGGGCCTCATGCCCGTACCCCAGGGCCCGGGGATCGGGGTGCACCTGAAGCTACCCCTGGTGGAGCGCCTCACCCTATGGCAGAGGTACATGTCCGCGAGCTAAAGGGCCCGGAGGAGATGGAGGGGGTGGTGGAGCTCCAGCGCCAGGTCTGGGGCCGGGAGGACCGGGACCTGGTGCCCAGGGGGCTCCTCATCGCGGTGCAGGACGAAGGAGGGCTGGTGGCGGGGGCCTTCGTGGAAGGGGGGCTGGTGGGCTTCGTCTTCGGCTTTCCCACCCGGGACCCCAGCCTGCAACACTCCCACATGCTGGGGGTGCTGGAGCCCTACCGGGGCACGGGAGCGGCCCTTCTCCTCAAGCGCTTCCAGCGGGACTGGTGCCTGGCCCGGGGCATCCGCAAGGTGGTCTGGACCTTTGACCCCCTGCGGGGCGCCAACGCCAACTTCAACCTGCGCAAACTGGGGGCCACCGCCAAAACCTACCTCCCCGACCACTACGGCCCCATGTCGGGGATCAACGCCGGGGCCCCCTCGGACCGGCTCCTGGCGGAGTGGGACCTGCTTTCCCAAAGGGTGTACACCCGCATCTACGCCCCCCCGCCCGAGCCAGAGGCCACGGGCCTGCCCCTGGCCAACCGGGTGGAGGACGAGGTCCCCCTGGAGGCCCACCTGGACCTCGAGGCCCCCCGGCTCCTCTTCCAGATCCCCGAGGACTGGGGTCGCATCCTCCGTGAGGACCCCGAGCTGGCCCTCCGGTGGCGGGAGCACAGCCGCCTGGTCCTGGGCCACTACTTCGCCCGGGGCTACCGGGCGGTGGACTTCGCCCGCCACCCCAACCGCTATGTCCTGGCTCAGGACTGAACTCTGGACCGCCGAGGTAGTCTACACCGGCTTCGGCACCCCCATGCTCCGGGGGGCCCTGGCGGTGCAGGGGGGGTTCGTGGTGGGCCAGGGAAGCCTGGAGGAGCTGAGGGCGCGCTTTCCCCAGGCGGAGGTGGTCCACAAGGGCAGGGCCCTCTTCCCCCCTCCGGTGAACGCCCACACCCACCTGGACCTCTCCCTCCTGCCCCGGTACCAAGGCCCCTTTTCCGGCTTCATCCCCCACGTGGTAGCCCACCGGGAACGGCGGGGCCTCGAGGGGGTCAGGCGGGGCCTGGAGGAACTCCAGGCCGCGGGCACCGGTGCCTTCGGCGACATCGTCTTCAAGGATGAGGTCATGGACTTCCTCCTTGGGGAAAGCCCCCTCCCCGGGGTGGCCTTCTACGAGGTCTTCGCCCCCGACCCCCAGGACGCCGAGGCGGTCTTCGCCCGGGTGCGGGCCAAGGTGGAGGCCTGGCGCCGGCAGGAGGGGCGGGTGCGGGTGGGGCTTTCCCCCCATGCCCCCTACTCCGTGAGCCCTCCTCTTTTGCGCAAGCTGGCGGAGTACGCCCGGGCTGAGGGCCTGCCCCTCATGGTCCACGCCGGGGAGAGCCCGGCGGAGGTGGCCTTCCTCCAGAGGGGGGAGGGTCCTTTGGCCGAGGTGCACCGGCGCTTCAGCCGCACCCCCTGGACCCCCCCGGGCCTGACCCCGGTGCGCTACCTCCACGCCCTGGGGGTGCTGGGCCCCCACACCACCCTGGTCCACGGGGTCCACCTGGACGAGGAGGAGGTGGGCATCCTGGCGGAAAGCGGCACCAAGGTGGTCCTCTGCCCCCGCTCCAACGCGGCCCTCGAGGTGGGGGAAGCCCCCCTTGCCCTCTACGCCCGCCACGGGGTGGAGGTGGCCCTGGGCACAGACTCCCGGGCCAGCAGTCCCGACCTGGACGTGAAGCAGGAGGCCCTCTTCCTCTGGGGCAAAGCCGACCCACGCCTGTTGGTGCGGGCCCTCACCCGAGGGGGGTACCGGGCCTTGGGCCTGCCCACCCCACGCCTGACCCGGGGCACCCCCTTGGCTCTGGTACACTCCCTCTGATGCGCCCCCTGGGCCGCGGACCCCACCTTCCCCTCCCCCCCCTCTGGGACGAGGAGGTCCGCCAGACTGGCCCCCTCATCCTCTACAGCGCCTTCACTGGGGCCCTGGCCGGTCTCCTGGTGGCCCTGCTGAACCTATTGCTCCGCACCCTCACCCAGAACCTGGGCCTCTTCTTCGGCTACCTGGCCCCCGAGGCCCCCGGGGAGGGGGGCCTGGCCCAGGCCTTTAGGGGACCCGGCCTCTGGCCCCTGGCCCTGCTCCTGCCCCTTCTTTTCGCCCTCACCAGCTTTTTGGGTAGCGGGCAGGGGCTTGCCGCCCTCCTGCGCTACGCCCGGGAGGGGCAGTCCCCACCCCGCCTGGTCCATCCCCGGGCGGTGGTGGGGGGGGTGCTCCAGCTTTCCCTGTACTCCCCCATGGGCCGCGAGGGCCCCTTTGGGGTGCTGGGCCTCTGGCTTGGCACCGCCCTGGACCGCCGCTTCCCCCGGCTGGGCGGGGGCTTGGCCTTCGCGGGGCTGGCCGCAGGCCTGGCCGCCGCCTTCCACGCTCCCGTGGCTGGGGCCCTTCTGGCCACGGAGATCCTCTACCGCAGCCTCCTGTTGGAGGCCAGGGCCCTCACCCCGGCCCTCATCGGGGCCATCTCGGGCTTCGCCGTGTACGGGGCCTTCTTCGGCTACGCCCCCCTTCTGCCCTTCCGGGGGGAGGTGGGCCTCGAGGCCCTGCCCGCGGGTGCCCTGGTGGGCCTCCTGGCCGCGGCCCTGGCCACCTTGTGGTCGGAAGGAGGGCGTTTCCTGGGGCAACGGCTAGGGGCCTGGTTCTTCCCCTGGCGGCATGCGCTCCTGGGCCTGGCCCTGGCCCTGGCCCTCCTCTTCCTTCCCGAGGCCCTGGGGAGCGGCCTAGGCTGGGTGGCCGTGGCCACCACGCCCTTTCTTTCCCCCCTGGCCCTCCTCTACCTGCTGGCGGCCAAGCTCCTCCTCCTCCTCCTGGCCGTGGGGGTGCGGGCCTACGGGGGACCCTTCACCCCGGCCCTGGTCCTGGGGGGCCTCCTCGGGGCCCTGGTGGCCCACCTGCCCGGACCCTTCACCCTTCCCGCCCAGGCCCTGGCCCTGGCAGGGGGGGCGGCGGTGCTGGCCGGGGTTGCCCGGGCCCCCTTCGCCGCCACCGTTCTGGCGGCGGAATGGGGTGGGTACGCCGTCCTGCCCCTGGCCCTACCCGCGGTGATCCTGGCCTATGCCCTCACCCCGGCCCCCGACCCCGAGGAAGGCCTCAGGGAAGGGCCGGCCAGGCCGGCGGAGCCTCCGTCTGAAACGCCTCCGCAAACGACACCCCTGCCTCCCGGCCCAGAAGCCGCCTCCGAAGGCGGAACTCCTCCAGGGTAAAGGGCCAGCGGTAAAACTCCCGATAGAAGCGGAAGACCTCCTCGGCCACTTCCTGGGTAGGGCTGGTGTCCACATAGACCCAGGGGCGGGCCAGGTCGCGCCGCGGGTAGTGGTAAAGCCGCACGGGCTTGCGGTGGGCCTCCCCCACCAGCTTGGGTATGCGGCAGAGCTTCAAGGCGGAGAGCACCGCCTGGTGGGTGGCCCGGTGGTCGGGGTGGACGTCCAGGGGGTCCCAGGTGATGACGGCATCGGGGCGGAACTCGGCCATGAGCCGGGCCAGGGCCAGGGCCTCCTCCCGGCCCCCGGTGAGCAGGGTGTCGCCAAAGGGCAGGAAACGGTACTCGGCCCCCAGGAGAGCGGCCACCTGCGCCCCGTGCCCCTCCCGTATCCGGGCCACCTCCTCCGGGGGCAGGTCCCCGAAGTGGCTGGCCAGCTCCCCCCGGGTGAGCCACACGAGAAGCACCCGGTCCCCCCGCCGGGCGTGCAGGGCCAGGGTGCCCGCAGCCCCTATTTCGTCGTCCGGATGGGCGAAGACCGCCATCAGGTTCATGGAGCCAAGTCTAACCGCCTTGCCCCTGGCGCCGGAACCCCTTAGCATGGGGCCTAATATGGTGCGGGGTATCAGGGGCGCCATCACCGTGGAGGAGGACACGCCAGAGGCCATCCATCAGGCCACTCGGGAGCTTCTCCTAAAAATGCTGGAGATGAACGGCATCCAAAGCCACGAGGAACTGGCGGCCATCATCTTCACCGTCACCGAGGACCTCTGCTCTGCCTTCCCCGCCGAGGCGGCGCGCCAGATTGGCATGCACCGGGTACCCCTGCTCTCCGCCCGGGAAGTGCCCGTGCCGGGAAGCCTGCCCCGGGTCATCCGGGTCCTGGCCCTCTGGAACACAGACACCCCCCAGGACCAGGTGCGCCACGTTTACCTGCGGGAGGCGGTGCGCCTGAGGCCGGACCTGGAAAGCGCACAGTGAAACCCAAACGCTACACGGTCAAGCGGGAGAAGCTCACGGAATACCTTCTCAACCCCGATCATCCCCAGGGAAGAGCCAAGGCCAAGTTCTTCCTGTCTAAAGGGTTCTCCCGAGAAAACCCCAAGGCCCTGGAAACTTCACTAAAAAGGCATGTCCGAGAGGCTAAACCCTGCAAAATACAAAGGGGAACAGAGGGGGGGGCTTTAAAGTAAGCTACATAGGTCCTCTGCGAACCCCAAAGGAAACTGTGGAGAGGTTTATTAGCGTATGGTATGTTGACGAGGAGGGCACGGCAACTCTTATCACCGCATACCCCGCTGGCGAAAGAGATCGCTGTCATGAGAACAAGGGAACTTGAACTGGTAGAACTCCAAACCGACATGCCTGAGCTGGGCTTGACCAAGGGCATGGTGGGTACTGTGGTATTCATCTACCCCAAAGGCCAAAGCGCCGAAGTGGAATTCCTAGATGCGGAAGGCCAGACTATAGCCGTTGAAACTTTACCCCTAGATTTTTTAAAATCTCTTCCCTCTCGGAAGGAAGCCAAAAAGGAGAAGGCATTCATTGGCTCTAATCCCAAGAAAGCTCGCCTGAGGGGAAAACAACTGGTTAGGTTCTTGGCTCGGGAGGCCAACGTGCCGGAAGAAGAAGCCCGGCGCTTCCTGGTGGTTTTAGGTCATCTAGGCAAACAAAAGCGGGTGATATGGAAGGACATCACCCGCTTGGAAGAAGAGCTTTAGACCCTACATACCCAGAAGCCCTTTCCAGTCAGAGGGTCCTTTCGGGCTCACATAGCCCGTGTCCATCTGGGCCAGCTGGAGCTTGCCCGAGTACTCCTCGTTGACCGCCTGCCAGTAGGTGTACTCCTCAATAACCCAGATGCCCGACTCCCGCGCCCCGTTGCCGCTGGCCTTCACCCCGCCAAAGGGCAGGTGGGCCTCGGCCCCCACGGTGGCGTTGTTGATGCTGGTCATGCCCGCGCGGATGCCCACCTTGAAGAGGTAGGCCCAGTGGCGGTGGTTGGTGTAGATGGCGCTGGAAAGGCCGTAGGGGGTGCTGTTGGCCACCTCAATGGCCTCCTCAATGCCGTCCACCTTGACCAGGTTGATGGTGGGACCGAAAATCTCCTCGGCGAACTGGCGCATGCCCGGCCGGGCCTCCCACACCGTGGGCCAGCCGAATAGACCGGCCTCGGGGTCCCCCAGGAAGCGGGGGTAGGGGTTTTCCCGGGTGATGCGCCCCTTACCAAAGAGCAGGGTGGCCCCGTCCTCCTCCCCCCAGCGGTAGTGCTCCAGCCAGCGCTCAAAGAGGCGCCCGTTGATGAAGGGGCCGTAGGTGACCTGGGGATGGACCAGGGGGTTGCCCACCAGGGTGGCCTCCGTCTTTTCCAGGAAGCGGCGCTTGAACTCCTCGTAGATGGGGGCATCCACGATGATGTTCCCCGCGGAGGTGCACCGCTGCCCCCCGGTGGCAAAGGCACTCCACCAGGCCCCTTCCACGGCCAGGTCCAGGTCGGCATCCCGCATGACCACCAGGGGGTTCTTCCCCCCCAGCTCCAGGGTGGGGCGGATCAGGTTCCGGCCCGCCACCTCCCCGATCCAGCGTCCCACCTTGGTGCTGCCGGTGAAGGCGAACTTGTTCAGGAGGCCCTCGTCCATGAGCTCCACCAGCCACTGGCCCGTGGAGTCCTTTCCGCCCCCGAAGACCACGTTGATGACCCCGGGGGGCAGGCCCGCCTCCTCAAAGAGCTTCACGAACACGTAAGACAGGGTGGGGGAGTCATCGGAGGGCTTCCAGACCACGGTGTTGCCCGTGAGCACCGCGGGGATGAGCTTCCAACTGGGCACCGCGATGGGAAAGTTCCCCGCGGTAATCATGCCCACCACGCCCAGGGGGCGGCGGAAGGTAAAGAGCTCCTTGTCCCGCATCTCGCTGGGGACGGTCTGGCCGTAAAGCCTGCGCCCTTCGGAGGCAAAGAAAAGGGCGGTGTCTATGGCCTCCTGAACGTCTCCGCCCGCCTCCTTAAAGGTCTTGCCCACTTCCCGCACCATGAGGCGGGTCAGGGTGGGCTTTTCCCGCTCCAGGATTTTGGCCAGGTTAAAAAGCACCTGACCCCGGACCGGCGCCGGCGTGCGGGACCACTCGGCAAAGGCCTCCCGGGCCTTTAAAGCCGCCTTGCGCAGGGTGTCTTTGGTGCCCTCGGGAAAACGGGCTACCAGGTCCTCCTGGTCGGAGGGGTTCCGGCGCTCCAGGGTCTGGCCCTCGTACACCTCTTCCCCACCGATGAGGTGACCAAACTCCAGGGTGTTGCCGTATTTGCTGGCGAACGCCTTCATGCTGACCTCCGCTCAGGATTTTACCCGGCAGAGGCAATTTGCACGGGCCCCCTCGCAGTAAGGTTTTTGGTTTCCATGGCAGAAATCCCCTTACGGGGCTAAGGTTTTTGCAACCCAGCCGAAGTGCTGGCTCAGAAGGACCGGCGCCGGGCCATGTAGCAATCCCCTTACGGGGCTAAGGCTTTTGCAACCCCTGGCCTACCGCTGGCCTGCGGTCATCTACACCATGGAGTAGCAATCCCCTTACGGGGCTAAGGCTTTTGCAACTACACCCTGCAGCGCACGGGTGAACGGCCTGTAGTAGTGTAGTAGCAATCCCCTTACGGGGCTAAGGCTTTTGCAACACCCCCCAAAGCCCAGGGGGGAGGGGCCTCCCCCTCCCGTAGCAATCCCCTTACGGGGCTAAGGCTTTTGCAACGAAAATCCCGAGGCTGTTGGGGTGCTCGTGGCTTACAAGTAGCAATCCCCTTACGGGGCTAAGGCTTTTGCAACTCTACCCCCTCCTCCGCAACGTCCTGGACAAGGTTTTTGGAGGGGGGGTTTGTGAGAAGGATGAAACCTGGAATATACACATGGCGTATAGAGAGCATTTTGCGGGATTTATGCCCATGCTCATAGCCCTGCGGGCGATGCGATGAGAGGGGAAAGGCGCATATTCCCCTTGCCCAAGGCAAAAACTCCTTGTCAAGCTCCCCGTCCGAAGGTTCGGACACCTGCATTATAGCACATCACTGGAAGCATATACTTGGTTCATTTTTATCAGAAAAATGCCCTATGCCACCTTGGTTCGCTTTGGTAAAGCGTCAAAAATGCCTGTTCCGCGGGCAATGGCGAATTTGGGAAGTAGCTATAACAAGTGGAAGCAATAACTGAGTTTAAGCCAAAGGGCTAAAAGCCGCTCCCTCTGGCCGAAGCCCAGGAAACGCCTAGCCAAACTTGGCCTTCAGGGCCCTCAGGGTGGCGGGGGGGACCAGTTTGGACACATCCCCTCCGTAGCGGGCAATCTCCTTCACCATAGTGCTGGATACGAAGGAATAGCGGGTGGCAGAAAGGATAAAGAGGGTTTCCAACCCGGGAAGAAGCTGGCGGTTCAGATGGGCCATCTGGAGCTCGTACTCGTAGTCGGAAACCGCCCGCAAACCCTTCACGATGGCCTGGGCCCCCACCCGGCGCACGAAGTCCACCAGGAGGCCAGAGAAGGTGTGGGCCTCCACATTGGCCAGGTGGGCGGTGGCCTCCCGCACGATGGCCAACCGCTCCTCGGCGGTGAAGAGGTACTGGCCCCGCTTGTTGGGGTTTTCCAGGATGGCCACCGTCACCTTGGCAAAGAGGCGGCTCGCCCGCTGGATGACGTCCAGGTGACCGTTGGTAAGGGGGTCAAAGCTTCCGGGGTAGACCACGTGCATCTAGACCTCCACCAGGGTGAGGGCGTTTTCCCCGTACACCCGTCGCTCCCCCATGGGCAGGACCAGGTCCTTGGGGTGCTGGAGAATGTAAAGCCCGCCTTTTTCCACCAGACCGCTTTCCAGAAGGGCCTGGAAGGCCGCCACCAGGTCCATGGGGTAAGGAGGAGCCATGAAGGCCACGGTATAGCGCTCCCCCCGGGCCCTGGCCTCGGGCAGGAAAACCTCCACGGGAAGGGGCACGATGCGCACGGGAAGGCCAGTGCGGCGGGCATTTTCCTTGAGGAGGGCCACCGCCTCCTTGTCCTTCTCCACCAGGGTGGCCTCCCAACCCTCGCTGGCCGCCTCGAGGCCCACCGCCCCGCTACCTGCATAGAGGTCCAGAAAGCGCCCCCGCCCGGGGTAGCGCAGGCGCAGGTAGTCAAAGAGGGCCTTCCGCAACCGCACCGGGGAAGGACGGGCAGAGGCAGGCACCTTCAAGGGCACCCCCTTGGCCCGGCCGCCGAGAATCCTCACCACGCCCCTAAGCTTAAAGCTCCAGGAGGTGGCGGCAAAGCCTCTCCACCCCGGCGGAGAGGTCCTCGAGGGTGAGGAGGAGGTCCAGGTGGGCCAGGGTGGTGGCCCGGCTTTCCTCCCGCCCCGCCTCCAGCCGCAGGAGGTGGGCCCGGCGCAGGCGGTCCAGGAAGGCGGCCACCTGAGGCCCCTCCGAGAGCACCTCCTGGGCCAGAGCCTTCTCCCCTGCCCCCCAGGCCGCGGCCATGCGCTCCAGGCGGCCCAGCACCAGCCTGGCCGCCTCCAGGAGGTCCTCCTTGCCCTCCTGGCTGAAGGAAAGCCCCTGCCCCCAAAGCCGCTCCGCCTGGCGCACCACCCGGCGCACCTGGTCCCCCAGGTGCTCCAGCTCGCTGGCCGCCACCAGGAGGGCTACCGCCCGCTCATCCCCCGCCCGGGCGGAAAGCTGGGCGGTGTAGAGCACCACCTCCCGGGTGAGGTGGTCCACCTTCTCCTCCAGCTCGGACAGCTCCGCCTCTCCCCCCTCCTCCTGGGCCAGGATGCGTACGGCCTTGGCCAGCATGGCCCGCACGGCATCGGCCACCCGGGCCAGCTCCCGGCGCACCAGGGCCTGGGCCAAAAGGGGGCTTTCCAGGGCCTCCGGGGAAAGGTACTTGGGCACCACCTGGGGCACGGGGAAAAGGCGCTGGGCCAGGGCCTCGTAGCCCCGGCGCAGGGGGAAAAAGGCCAGGGCATAGAGGAGGTGGGAGAGGAGGTGGGTCTCCAGCACCCCCATGGGAAAGACCCGGGCCAGAAGGAAAAGGCCCAGGGAGAGGAGAAGGCGGTGAAGCCCAAGCACCGCGCCCAGGGCCAAAGCCTCCCGCCTGCCGCCCAGGAAGGCGAGGAAGAGGCTTCCCGTGGTGCCCACCCCCGCCCCCAGGACCAGGGCCTGGGCTAGGCCTGCGGGCAGGGCCGGCGCCAGGGCCAGGGCCATGGCCGCCACCCCATTGGCCGAACCCAAGACCAGGGCCAGGGCGAGGCCCGCCAGGTACATGAGGCCGGGGGAAGGGTCAAGGGAGGCCAAAAGCCGGGCCACTCCCTCCGCCCCTGCCCCCATCTGGGCAAAGCCCAAGAGGAGGAGGCCCAGGCCCCAAAGCCCCAGGGCCAGGGACCGCCCCCGGGGAAAGGGAAAGAGGAGGAGGCCGGCCACCCAGAAGGCCCCCTCCAGCCCTCCTTGGCCCAGGAGGAACACCCCCACCCAGGGAGCGGCCCCGGCGGTGGCGGCCAGGGCCAGGAGGGCCGCCAGGGAAAGGCCCAGGACGCGGCCCTCCAGGAGGCCCAGGGCGAGGAGGCTCACCCCCGAGCCGCTTCCGGAAACCAGGCCCGCCAGGAGGCCGAAGAAGAGGGTCCTCGAGGGGTGGCCCAGGGCCCGCCCCAGGAGGTGGCGCCGCCCCCGCAGAGGGGCAAGGCCCTGAGCGAGGAGCTCCACCCCCAGGAGAAACAGGGCCAGACCGGCGAGAAAACCCACCCCAGGAGTATACGAAAGGCTGGCCTTCGGGCCAGCCTTTTGGTCGGGGAGACTGGATTTGAACCAGCGACCCCCTCGTCCCGAACGAGGTGCGCTACCGGGCTGCGCTACTCCCCGTAGCGGAGTCCAGTATAGGGGAGAGGGCGAAAAAGGTCAAAGGGGTTGACGGGCAAGGCAAGAATCCCTACACTGACCCCTAACCGCGCCGGGGCGCGGCGAAAACCAGCCCGTTCTCTTATCCAGAGCGGTGGAGGGTACGGCCCTGCGAAACCGCGGCAACCTCCCGCCCTTCCGTTTCATGGCCGGAAGCGAGCGGGGCTGGTGCCAAGGCCGGCCCGGGCGGGGGAAACGCCCGGGGACGATAAGAGAGGGGGGTAAGCGCCACGCCCAACCCCTTCTAGGCGAGAGAACGGTGCACCATGTTCCCGCCAGAAGGGGCCTATTTTTGGCCCCTTCCCCAGCGACCCCGGCCGGTCATGGGAAAGGAGGCCAAGGATGCGTTTTGAGACCCTGCAACTCCACGCGGGCTATGAGCCCGACCCCACCACCCAAAGCCGTCAGGTGCCCATCTACCCCACCACCAGCTACGTGTTCAAAAGCCCCGAGCACGCGGCCAACCTCTTCGCCCTCAAGGAGTTCGGCAACATCTACTCCCGCATCATGAACCCCACGGTGGAGGTGCTGGAGAAGCGCCTGGCGGCCCTGGAAGGGGGCAAGGCAGCGTTGGCCACCTCCTCGGGCCACGCGGCCCAGTTTTTGGCCCTCACCACCCTGGCCCAGGCGGGGGACAACTTCGTCTCCACCCCCAACCTCTACGGGGGTAGCTACAACCAGTTCAAGGTGACCCTGGGCCGGCTGGGGATTGAGGTGCGCTTTACCTCCCGGGAGGAACGGCCCGAGGAGTTCTTAGCCCTCACCGACGAAAGGACGCGGGCCTGGTGGGTGGAGTCCATCGGCAACCCCGCCCTGAACATCCCCGACCTCGAGGCCCTGGCCCAGGCGGCCCGCGAGGCCGGGGTGGCTCTCATCGTGGACAACACCTTCGGCATGGGGGGCTACCTCCTGAGGCCCCTGGCCTGGGGCGCCGCCCTGGTCACCCACTCCCTCACCAAGTGGGTGGGAGGGCACGGGGCGGTGATCGCGGGGGGGATTGTGGACGGGGGCAACTTCCCCTGGGACAACGGGCGCTACCCCCTCCTCACCGAACCCCAGCCGGGGTACCACGGCCTGAGGCTCGCCGAGGCCTTCGGGGACCTGGCCTTCATCGTGAAGGCCCGGGTGGACGGCCTGCGGGACCAGGGGCAGGCCCTGGGGCCCTTTGAGGCCTTTCTGGTCCTCTTGGGTATGGAGACCCTTTCCCTCAGGGCCGAGCGCCACGTGGAGAACACCCTGCACCTGGCCCACTGGCTGCGGGAACACCCCCGGGTGGCCTGGGTGAACTACCCGGGCCTCGAGGACCACCCCCACCACGCCCGGGCCCTGAAGTACTTCCGCGGAAAGCCGGGGGCGGTGCTCACCTTCGGCCTCAAGGGGGGCTACGAGGCCGCCAAGGCCTTCATGGGCCGCCTGAAGCTCATCTCCCACCTGGCCAACGTGGGGGATACCCGCACCCTGGCCATCCACCCCGCCTCCACCACCCACTCCCAGCTCTCCCCGGAGGAGCAGGCCCTGGCCGGGGTGACCCCGGAGATGGTGCGGCTCAGCGTGGGCCTGGAGCACCTGGAAGACCTGAAGGCGGAGCTCAAGGAGGCCCTGGCATGAGCGAGATCGCCCTGGAAACCTGGGGGGAGCACGAGGCCCTCATCCTCAAGCCCCCCCGCTCCCCCCTCTCCATCCCCCCGCCCAGGCCCCGCACCG
Source organism: Thermus igniterrae ATCC 700962 (assembly GCF_000376265.1). GTDB lineage: Bacteria > Deinococcota > Deinococci > Deinococcales > Thermaceae > Thermus > Thermus igniterrae. The sequence continues at coordinate 16,009 of NZ_AQWU01000073.1, read as the reverse complement.
CCGTGCTCTTCCCCCGGCGGGAGGGGTTCTACACGGAGCTGGGGGGGTATTTGCCCGAGGTGCGCCTGAGGTTTGAAACCTACGGCCGGCTCTCCCGCCTGCGGGACAACGCCGTCCTGGTCTTCCACGCCCTCACGGGCAGCGCCCACCTGGCGGGCACCTACGAGGAGAAGACCTTCCAGAGCCTCTCCCCCCTGGAGCAGGCCTTCGGCCGGGAGGGCTGGTGGGACAGCCTGGTGGGGCCGGGGCGCATCCTGGACCCCGCCCTCTACTACGTGGTCTCCGCCAACCACCTGGGGAGTTGCTACGGTTCCACCGGCCCCCTTTCCATAGACCCCCGCACGGGAAGGCCCTACGGCCGGGACTTCCCTCCCCTCACCATCCGCGACCTGGCCCGGGCCCAGGCCCGGCTCCTGGACCACCTGGGGGTGGAGCGGGCCATCGTCATCGGGGGGAGCCTGGGAGGCATGGTGGCCCTGGAGTTCGCCCTCATGTACCCCGAGCGGGTAAAGAAACTGGTGGTCCTGGCCGCCCCCGCCCGGCACGGCCCCTGGGCCCGGGCCTTCAACCACCTGGCCCGCCAGGCCATCCTCCAGGACCCGGGCTACTGGGAGGGCAACCCTGCCCCCCGGGGCATGGCCCTGGCCCGGGGCATCGCCATGATGAGCTACCGGGCCCCCAGGGGATTTGAGTCCCGCTGGGGCGAGGCTCCGGAGAAGGGGGAGACCTACCTGGACTACCAGGGGGAGAAGTTCTTGAGGCGCTTCCACGCGGAAAGCTACCTGGTCCTCTCCCGGGCCATGGACACCCACGACGTGGGCCGGGACCGGGGGGGCCTGGAGGAGGCCCTGGGCCGCCTGCGCACCCTGCCCTCCCTCTTCGTGGGCATTGACTCCGACCTCCTCTACCCCGCGGAGGAGGTGCGAAGGGCGGCCAGGCTGGCCGGGGGGCGGTACCGGGAGATCAAAAGTCCCCACGGGCACGACGCCTTCCTCATAGAGACCGACCAGGTGGAGGCCATCCTGGACGGCTTCCTCCCCTAGGGCTACTTGCCCACGCAGAAGCGGGCGAAAACCCGGGCCACCACCTCCTCGGCCACGCCCTGGCGTCCCCGCAAGGCCCCCAGGGCGTTCAGGGCCTCCTCCAGGGCCAGGCCCATGAGGTCCTCAGGGAGGGTGAGGGCCTCCAAGAGGCGCTCCCTGGCCCGGGTGAGGGCCTCCACCTGCCTCTCGGTGAGGAGGTACTCCCCGCCTCCCTGGCCCAAAAGGGTCTCGCGGATGGCCTCCTTCAACCGGGCAAGCCCCTCCCCGGTGTGGCTGGAAACGGGGAGGAAGTCCGGGTCCTCCCAGGCGGGGGGCAGGTCGGCCTTGGTGGCCACCTTTAGGGTGCGCTCCCAGGGAAGGGGCGGGGGGGCAGGGCGGGGCAGGGAGCGGTCGGCCACGTAGAGGACGAGGTCGGCCTCCTGGGCAATCCTCAGGGCCCGCTCCACCCCGGCCCGCTCCAGGGGGTCCTCCGTGTCCCGCACCCCGGCGGTGTCCACCGCCAGGAGGGGGATGCCAAAAAGCTCCAGGGGGGCTTCCAGGTAGTCCCGGGTGGTGCCGGGGATGGGGGAAACCAGGGCCCGCTCATAGCCCAAAAGGGCGTTGAGCAAGGAACTTTTCCCGACGTTGGGCGCCCCGATGAGGGCCAGGCGGGCCCCCCTTTGGGCCAGCCTCGAGGCCCGGGCCTGGGCCAAAAGCCCCTCCACCTCGGCCAGGGCCTCCCGGAGGACCCGCTCGGCCTCCAGGGGTTCCACCCCCTCCTCGGGGTAGTCCAGGAGGGCCTGGATGTGGGCGAGGAGGTCCAGGAGGCGGCCTTCCAGGGCTTCTATCCTGCGGGAAAACCCTCCCTCCAGGGCCCTCAGGGCCTGGCGCCGGGCCAGGTCCCCCTCGGCCTCCACCAGGGCCAAGACCGCCTCCGCCTGGGCCAGGTCCAGCTTGCCGTTCATGTAGGCGCGGAAGGTGAACTCCCCCGGGCCCGCCACCCGGGCCCCCGCCTCCACCAGGGCCTCGAGGACCCGCCGGAGCACCGCCGGGGAGCCGTGGGTGTGGAACTCCACCAGGTCCTCCCCGGTGTAGGAACGGGGGGCGCGGAAGACGAGGAGGAGGGCCTGGTCCAAGGCCTCCCCCGTCCTGGGGTCCACCACCTCCCCCAGGGTGAACCGCCCTCCCTTAAGCCCCCTGGGGTCCTTGCCCCGCCAGACGCGGGCGGCCAGCTCCAGGGCCCCCTCCCCCGAAAGGCGCACCACCCCGATGGCCCCCTTACCCGGGGGGGTGGCGATGGCGCAGATGGGGTCACGAAGACCGCGCATCCCTTGTCTCCTCTTCTAGACCCAGCCTCCGGGCCAAAAATCCCAAGGTGGGCCCCTGAAGGGCCACGGAAAAAAACACGATGAAGAAGACCAGGTTGAAGAGGGTGGCGGCCCCAGGAACCCCGGCCAAGAGGGGGTAAGTAGCGAGAACGATAGGCACCGCCCCCCTTAAGCCCACCCATCCCACGAGGAGCACCTCCCGCCAGGACCAGCGGAAGGGGAGAAGGCAAACGGCCACGGCCAAGGGGCGGGCCACGAACATGAGAAAGAGGGCCAAAAGGGCCCCCTTGAGGGCCACTCCGGGCAACTGTGAGGGGAAGACCAACAAGCCCAGCACCAGAAACATCACCACCTGCATGATCCAGGCCACGCCGTCGTGAAAGAGGAGAAGCTCGTCCTTCTGCCTCAGGGAGAGGTAGCCCACCACCAGTCCGGCCACGTAGACAGCGGCGAAACCGCTCCCCCCTAGGACGGCCGTGAAGCCGTAGGTGAAAAGCACCAGGGCAAAGCTCAGGAGGAGCCTCAGGCCCCGGTACAGAAGGCTCCACTGGTCCCAGGCCCAGGCGATGGCTCGGCCCAAGGCATACCCCAGGACCAAGCCTAGGCCCAACTGTTTGAGCCCCATCCAGATCAGATCCCCCGGTTGCGCCACGCCCACAAGGAGAGCAGTAAGGCCCACCGTGAGCAAGACAGCCATAGGGTCGTTGATCCCGGACTCTAACTCCAAAAGGGCCTTAAGACGTTCTTTAAGCCGCACTCCCTGGCTTCGGAGCACGCTGAACACGGCAGCCGCGTCCGTGGAGGAGACGATAGCCCCGAGGAGCAGGCTCTGTAAGGGGGAAAATCCCAGGATCAGGCTTGCGAAGAGACTCTCCAGCAAAGCGGTGAGAACTACACCCAAGGTGGCGAGAAGCACGCCAGGAAGGAGGACTGGGCGTACCTTGGCCCACTCCGTGTCCAGACCGCCGGAAAACAAGATAAAGGCAAGGGCCATCACCCCCAGGCCCTGGGCCAGACGGGCATCGTCAAAGTAGATGCCCCCGAGGCCATCAGAACCGGCCAGCATCCCCAAGGCGAGAAAGAAGAGCAGAGCGGGGATACCGAACCGCTGGGAAACCCGGCTCAGAAGAATACTTAGAAGGAGAAGGACCGAACTCCCAAACAAGAAAAGGTCGGCAGCGGCGCCGGCCATGCCCTCATTCTAAAGGGCTTCGCCAAGCACCTCCAGGGTGTTTTCCACGTCCTCCTCCGTGTGGGCCACGGAGAGGAAGGCCGCCTCAAAGTTGGAGGGCGGCCAGTACACCCCCCGGTCCAACAGACCGTGGAAGAAGCGCCTAAAGAGCTCGGTGTCCGTGCGCTTGGCCTCGGCGAAGGTGCGCACCGGCCCCTCGGTGAAGAAGACGGTGATCATGGAGCCCACCCGGTTCACCGCGTGGGGGATGCCCTTCTCCCCCAGCACCTCGGCAACCCCCCTTTCCAGCCTGGCCCCCAGGGCCTCGAGGCGGGGGTAGTACCCGGGGTTTTTCTCCAGTATTTCCAGGGTGGCCAGGCCCGCGGCCATGGCCAGGGGGTTCCCGGAGAGGGTGCCCGCCTGGTACACGGGGCCCAGGGGGGCCACCTTCTCCATGATCTCCCGCCGGCCCCCGTAGGCGGCGGCGGGCAACCCGCCCCCCAGGATCTTGCCCAGGGTGATGAGGTCGGGCCTGAGGCCTAAAAGCGCCGTGGCCCCCCCGAAGGCCAGGCGGAAGCCGGTCATCACCTCGTCGGCGATGAGGAGGACGCCGTAGTCCCTGGCCTCGTGGAGGGCCTGGAGGAAGTCCGGCGTGGGCACCAGGACTCCCGCGTTGCCCACCACCGGCTCAAAGATGATGGCGGCAATCTCCTCTCCCCTGCGCCTAAGGAGCTCCCGCAGGCCCTCGGGGTCGTTGTACTCCAGGACCAGGGTGAGGGCGGCGTAGGCCTCGGGCACCCCGGCGCTGGAGGGCACCCCCAGGGTGAGGGCCCCGCTTCCCGCCTCCACCAGGAGGCCATCCGCATGGCCGTGGTAGTTGCCGCGGAACTTGACGATGTAGGGCCTGCCCGTGTAGCCCCGGGCCAGGCGCAGGGCGGACATGGTGGCCTCGGTGCCGGAGTTCACGAAGCGCACCAGCTCCATCTGGGGGTAGGCCCGCTTCACCGCCTGGGCCAGCTCCACCTCCAGGGGGTTGGGGGCTCCGAAGGTAAGGCCCTTCTCTGCCACCTCCTTCACCCGGCGGAGCACCTCGGGGTGGGCGTGGCCCAGGATGAGGGGACCCCAGCTCATCACATAGTCCAGGTATCGGTTCCCGTCGGCATCCCACACGTACGCCCCCTCCCCCCGCACCAGGAAAGGAGGGGTGCCCCCCACGGCCTTGAAGGCCCGCACGGGGCTGCTCACCCCGCCCGGGATGTGCCGCTTGGCCTCGGCAAAAAGCCGCTCGGAAGTGGGCCGCTCCATGCCCCCTACTCTAGCGGCTTGGGCGGGAAAGAGGGTAGCTAGGGGCGGAAGGGGTGGAGGCCCAGGGCCCTGAGGCGCTCCAGGAGGGGCCTCAGGTCCAGGACGCCCAGGTGGAGGAGGACCCGGTACCCCAGGCCCCCCGCTTCCTGGAAGAGGTGGAGGCCCACCAGGGGGGTCCGGGTCTGGCGCAGGGCCTCGAGGACCTCCGAAAGCCTGGCCAGGTCGGGGACCAGGAGTTCCAGGCGGCTTGCCGGGGCCTTGGGGCGGAGAAGCTCCAAAAGCCCCTTCAGGAGGTCGTAGGCGGTGACCAGCCCCACCAAGGCCTCCCCCTCCACCACGGGCAGGGCCCCCACCCGGGCGGCCTCCATGCGGAAGGCGGTCTCCTCAGGGGAGTCCTCGGGGTGGGCCTGGGGGAAGGGCTGCAGGAAGCGGGCCACGGGGGCCTCGAGGTCGGCCATGACCCCTGGGGCCCAGGGGGCCAGGGAAAGGCGCAGGTGCCGCTCCCCCAGAAGCCCCCGGTACCGCCCCCGCTCCACCACGGGCAGGTAGCGCACCCCGGTCTGGGCCAGGAGGCGGTGGGCCTCCCTCAGGGACAGATGGGGTTCGGCTACCACCAGGTCCGTGCGCATCACGTCCTTGAGGCGGGTGGGGCCAAAGCTCATGGCTTGATGATGAAACAGCGACGGCCCAAAGTCAAGTTTTTACTTTACATTAAACCAAAGATACCGAAACAAGAAGCGACAAAAATCCCCTAACCCTAGTAAACTGTCGGCGAAAACTTCGCCAAAAGAAAACCCGTCCCGCCTCGAGGCGGGACGGACCCACGCAAGCCCTAGTGGGTGAGGACCCGCCTGAGGGCCGCCAGGACGCGGCGGGCGTTGGGGCGGTAGAGGTGCTCAATGGCGCTGAAGGGGGGGTAAGGGGCGTCGTACCCCGCCACCCGCAGGACGGGGGCCTGGAGGTGGTCAATGGCCCCCTCGGCGATGCGGGCGGCCACCTCGGCCCCGAAGCCCCCGGTGCGCATGGCCTCGTAGACCACCACCGCCCGGCCCGTCTCCCTCACCGCCTCCAGGAGAGTGTCCTCGTCCAGGGGGACCAGGGTCTCCAGGTCCACCACCATCACCTCCACCCCCTCCTTGGCCGCCACGGAGGCCGCCTCCAGCATCACCTCCACCATGCCCCCGTAGCCGATTAGGGTGGCCGCCTTCCCTTCCCGCACCACCCGGGCCTTCCCCAGGGGCAGGGTGTAGTAGCCCTCGGGCACCTCCGCCCGGGAGCCGCGGTAGAGCTTGATGGCCTCCAGGAAGAAGACGGGGTCGGGGTCCTCAATGGCCGAGAGGAGAAGCCCCTTGGCCCTCTCGGGGCTGGAGGGAATGACCACCTTGACCCCCGGGGCGTGGGCCAGGAGGGCCTCGGGGGAGTCCGCGTGCTGCTCGGGGGTGTGGACCCCGCCCCCGTAAGGGGCCCGCACCACCACGGGAAGGCCCACCCGCCCCCGGCTCCGGTGGCGCCAGCGCCCCAGGTGGGAGAGGATCTGGTCCAGGGCCGGGTAGAGGAAGCCGGCGAACTGGATCTCCGCCACCGGCCGCATCCCCCCCATGGCCAGGCCGATGGCCAGGCCCAGGATGCCGCTTTCCGCCAGGGGGGTGTCAAAGACCCGGGCCTCGCCGTGTTTGGCCTGAAGCCCCTCGGTCACCCGGAAGACCCCGCCCAGGCGCCCCACGTCCTCCCCAAAGACCAGAACCCTTTCATCCCGGGCCAGGGCCAGGTCCAGGGCTTCGTTGATGGCCTGGACCATGTTCAGGACACGGGTCTTCTCCGCTACCATACCTCCTCCAGGTGGAGGCCCCGCCTCAGGGCCTCCCAGGCCCGGCGCTGATCCGGACCCATCTCCCGGTACACGTGCTCCACGATCTCCTCCGGACGGGGCTCGGGGGCGCCGTCCGCCAGGGCCAGCTCCCGGGCGAACTCCTCCTCCAGCTCCGCCAAAAGGGCGGCCTCCTCCCCTTCCCCCCAAAGCCCCCTGGCCTCCAGGGCCTGGCGCAGGCGCAGGAGGGGGTCCTTCTGCCGCCAGGCCTCCTCCTCCTCCCGGGTGCGGTAGCGGGTGGGGTCGTCGGAGGTGGTGTGGGGGGCCAGGCGGTAGGTGAGGGCCTCCAGCAGGGTGGGCCCCTCCCCCTTACGGGCCCGCTCCACGGCCTTTTTGGCCTCCAGGTAGACGGCAAAGACGTCGTTCCCGTCCACCACCACCCCGGGCATCCCGTACCCCTCGGCGCGCCGGGCGATGTAGTCCACCCGCATCTGCTTGGACCGGGGAACGCTGATGGCGTAGCCGTTGTTCTGCACCAGGAAGACCACGGGGGCGCCGAAGACCGCGGCGAAGTTCAGCCCCTCGTGGAAGTCCCCCTCGCTCGTCCCCCCGTCCCCGATGGAGGTGGCCACCACCCAGTTCTCCCCCCGGTACCGCCCGGCCAGGGCGAGGCCCACCGCCTGGGGGATCTGGGTGGCGATGGGGATGTAGGGGTTCACCGCCCTGACCCCCTCGGGGAAGCGCCAGCCCGCGGGATGGGCCCGCCAGTAGAGGATGAGGGTGTGGATGGGAAGCCCCCGGGCCAGGAGCAGGGCGGACTCCCGGTAGCTGGGCACCACCCAGTCCCCCGGCCCCAGGGCCAGGGCCAGCCCCACCTGGGCGGCCTCCTGGCCCATGAAGGGGGCGTAGACCCCAAGCCGCCCCTGGCGCTGCAGGGTGAGGGCCTTCTCGTCAAAAAACCGGGCCCGCCGCATGGCCCGGTAGAGGGAGAGGGCCTCCGCCTCGCCTAGCGGAAACTCCCCCTTACTCAGGTACTCCACCACTTTGAGCTTCACGGGGGGAGTTTACCACAAGGGCCAGGCGCTCCAGGGCCAGGGTGAGCTCCTCCTCGCTCTTGCAGAAGGCGAAGCGGAAAAGCCCCTCGGGGGGGTCTTGGCGGTAAAAGGCGGAGGCGGGGATGAGGGCCACCCGGGCCTCCTCCACCAGGGCAAAGGCCTCCCAGCCGGGAAGCTCGGCCATGAGGAAGTAGGTGCCCTGGGGCATATAGGCCCGAAGCCCCAGGGCCCGAAGCCCCTCCAGGAGGAGGTCCCGCCGCCTCCGGTAGCTCTCCCGCAGGGCCTGGTAAAACCCCTCCCGCCGCGCCACCCGCAGGGCCTCCGCCACCCCCGCCTGCAGGGGGGTGGGGGCGGAAAAGCTGGTCCACTGGCGCATCCCCGCCAGGGTGGGCATGAAGGCCTTGGGGCCCACAATCCAGCCCACCCGGTAGCCGGTGGCCTCGAGGCGCTTGCCGGCACTCCCCACGGTGAAGGTGCGCTCCGGGGCAAAGTCCCGCAGGCGCCTGGGCCTTTCCCCGTAGTAGAGCTCGTCGTAGACCTCGTCGGAGACCAGGAAGAGGTCGTGCCTCCGGGCCAGCTCGGCCACGGCCCGAAGCTCCTCCTCGCCGAACACCAGGCCCGTGGGGTTCATGGGGGCGTTGAGGAGGAGGGCCCGGGTGCGGGGGGTGACGGCCTCTTCCAGGGCCTTGAGGTCCAGGCGGAAGCCCTCCTGGGTAAGCCCAAGGCGCACCAGCCGGGCCTCGGCCCCGGCCAGGAAGGCGTCGGGCAGGTACACGTCAAAGAAGGGCTCCAGGACCACCACCTCCTCCCCTGGACCCAGGAGGCTCTGGAGGAGGACATAGAGGGCCTCCGTGGCCCCTGAGGTCACCACCACCGCCTCCGGCTCCACCCCGAACTCCTCGGCTAGGGCCTCCCGCAAGGGGGGAAACCCGGCGGGGGGAGCGTACTGGTCGTAGCGGCCCAGGGCCCGCCGCACCGCCTCGAGGAGAAAGGCCGGAGGAGGGTTGGAGGGAAAGCCCTGGCCCAGGTTTACCGCCCCAAGGCGCTGGGCGAGCTGGCTCATCCTGGGGAAGATGCTCTCCTTGGCCGCCTCGGTGCGGGGGTGGAGGCGCATGGGGATAGGGTAGCGCAAAGTTATGCGCTGGGGGAAGGGCGGGCCTCCCCGAAGAGGTGGAGGAAGAGGGCCTCGAGGCTCGGCGTCCCCCGGGAGACCTCCAACACTTCCACGGGGAGGGTTCCCAAGACCTCCCGCAGCGCCTCCCACGGCCCCAGGAAGAAGAGGACCTCGGGGCCTTCCGCACTCCAGCCGGGGCCCAGGGCCTTGAGGAGGGCCTCCGCCTTGGGCTCGGCGAGGCGCACCCGGTACCCCTCCCCGGCCCAGTCCCGGAGGAGGGCCCGGGTGGGGCCCTGCCGCCGCACCTCCCCCCGGTGGAGGAAGGCCACGCGGTCGCTCACCCGCTCCACCACCTCCAGGTCGTGGGAGGTGAGGAGGATGCCCCAGCCCTCCTTCTTAAGCTCCAGGAGGATCCCCTCAAACTCCCTCCGGCTCACGGGGTCCAGGCCCAGGGTGGGCTCGTCCAGAAGGAGGAAGCGGGGCTTGAGGGCGAGGGCGAGGGCCAAGGCCGCCTTCTGCTGCATGCCCCGGGAGAGGGAGGCGAGGGGGGCGTGGAGGCGGTCCCTTAGGCCGAAGCGCTCCAGCCAGGCCTCAAACCGGGGGCGGACCTCCCTGGGGGGAAGCCCCCGGATGCCCCCGAAGTAGAGGGCGTTCACCAGGAGGCTCAGGTTGACGTAGAGGTTGCGGCTTCCCTCCAGGAGGACGCCGAACTCGTGGCCCTGGGGCCTGCGCCGCGCCCCGCCCTCCTCCAGGACCACCTCTCCCGCGTCGGGCAGGAGGAGGCCGAGGACGACCTTGATGAGGGTGGTCTTGCCCGCCCCGTTGGGGCCCAAAAGGCCCAGGATCTCCCCGGCCCCAAGCTCCAGGCTCACCCCCTTGAGGGCCTCCAGCTTGCCGAAGCGCTTGTGGACGTTCTGCACCAAAAGCCGCATCAGTACCTCCCTAATAGGCCCCTCCGCCGCACCGCCGCGTAGACCCAGGCCATGGCGAAAAGCCCCGCCCCGAGAAAGAGGAGGGCCTGCACGAAGGCGAGGAGGAGAAGCCCGGGGAACGCCCCCTCCCCGGTGAGGGCGAGCTTCAGGAGCTGCGTCCCTGGGGCAAAGGGGAGGGGGGTCATCCAGGGAGCGAAGCGAACCAGGGAGAAGAAGTAGGGCAGGAAAAGGAACTGGACGATGGTGAAGAAGCCCTCCACCCGCTTGAAGTGAAGGGCGAGGGCCCCCATGCCGAGGGCGAAGCCCAAGGCGGCGAGGTACAGGGGCAAAAGGCCCAGGGGCCACCAGGAGGCGGGGGTGAGCCTAACCCCGAGGAGGAGAACCAGGGGAAGAAGGGTAAGGAGGCTAAAGGTGATGCCGGCGAGACCCTGCACGAGGGCGCGCAGGAGAAGCTGCCGGAGAAGCCCTCCCCGGGCCAGGCCCAGATGCTCCAGGGTGCCTAAGGCAGCCTCGGACTGTACGGAATAGGCGATGGACTGGAAGGTGCCCACCACCAGGTTGAAGGCGGCGAAGACCAGGAGGAGGGGGCCCAGGTCCAGACCTAGGCTCGCCAGCCCCTCGGGGGTCAGGTTCTCCAGGCCGAGGACCATGGAGTAGAAGAAGAGGACGGAGGCCAGAAGCCCCGCCAGGGTGTCAAACCAGTAGCGCCTGGTCAGGTTCCACTCCAGGAGAAACTCGCTCCAGAGTTGCCAGCAGAGCATCACACCTCCTAGAACCTCCCCAATATACCCCGCCTGCGCACCAGGCGGTACATGTAGGCCATGGCCCAAAGCCCCAGGGCGAAGAGGAGGAGCCCTTGAAAGAGGGCCAGGCCCAACAGGCCCCAAGGCGCCTCCGCCCCTGAGAGGCTAAGCCGCAGGAGGTGCACCCCGGGGGCGAAGGGCAGGTGGGCCATCCAGGGCTCAAACCGGACCAGGTAGAAGAAGTAGGGCAGGAAGAGGAACTGGACGATGGTGAAAAACTCGTCCACCTGCTTGAAGTACAAGGCAGTGGCCCCCATGAGGAGGCCGAAGCCCAAGGCGGCCAGGAAAAGGGGCAAGAACCCCAAAGGCCAGCGGGCCAGGGGGCCTAGGGTCACGCCGAAGGCCAAGGCCAAGGGTAGGAGGACCAAAAGGCTCCAGAGAACTCCGAATAGGCTTTGCACCAGGGCCCGGAGGAGGAGCTGGCGCAGGAGGCCTCCCCGGGCCAGGGCCATGTGTTCCAGGGTCCCCAGTTGCGCCTCGCCCTGGACCGTGTAGGCGATGGACTGGAAGGTGAACAAGGTGAGGTTGAAGGCCGTGAAGACCAGAAGCAGGGGGCCTGGGTCCAAGAAGCGGGCCTCCTCGGGGGTAAGCCGGCTAAAGCCCAAAAGGATTGCGTAGAAGTAGAGGAGGCTCCCCCCCAGGTTTGCCAGCGTGTTGAACCAGTAACGCCGGGTTCGGGCCCAAGAGAGCAGGAACTCGCTCCAAAGCGGCCAGAGCACCATACCCCCTAGAACCTCCCCAATATACCCCGCCTGCGGACTAGGCGGTACATGTAGGCCATGGCCCAAAGGCCCGCCCCGAAGAGGAGGAGGCCCTGGAGGAGGGCCAGGAGGAAGATCTCCCGGTCAAACTCCCCGCCCGTGAGCCCAAGCCGCACCAGGTGGGCCCCTGGGGCGAAGGGGAGGTAGGCCATGTAGGGGTGCCATTGGGTAAGGGAAAGAAAGTAGGGGAGCAGTATGAAATTGAGCACAACAAAAAGGCTATCTACCCGTCTAAAGAGAAGTCCCAAGGATCCCATGAGGAAAGCTAAGCCGAGGTTTATTGGAAGGAAGGCCAACACACCAAGCGGCCACCACCAAGAGAGTTGGAAGGAAATGCCGCTCACCCAGTAGAGCACCAGGAGCACCGCCGCGGCATACAGCCCCCCGTTTAGGCCAAGGACAAAGGCCCTTACCGTTAGCTGGGTAAGTAACCCTCCCCTTGCTAGAGAGAGGTGCTCTATGGTCCCAAGCAGGCTCTCGTTCAAAATATTCGAAGCAAATGTTCGCCAAAGGGCCCCTGTGAATTGGAAGACACCGTATAAGGCCAGCAGAGAGCCTGAGTCTATGTTTGGTAGAGATGTCTTCGTTACGCTTTTCAAGCCGATTAAGATGGCATAGAAAAACAATACATCTGCCAACATTCCGGAGAGGAAGTTGAGCCAATATAGCCTGTAGTGCTCCAACATCAGCCTTACTTCGGCCAACCACTGGAACCGGCTCATCGCTTTATTCCGGAGTATGAGGCCAAGGTGCCTTGACTTCTTCGCTGCACAGGCTACCTTGGCCTCCTTACCTAGGCCTCAGCTACCAAAGCTTGGTGTTGATGCCGCAGCCCGAATTCTGCCCACAATTGTAGCCACAGTCGCCGCTAGGAGCTATACGCAGTCCAGGCTTCACGACCCACCGCATCTTCCTCACCTCCTTTCCCTAGCCCGTGCAGGGGCGAGGTGCCGGCTCTGCCTCGCCTGCACGTTCGGCTAGCAAAGTAAAGGTACGCTTCCAGTTCCACTTGAAGGTGGTGCACTCCAGCTCCACCTTCCCCTCAGGCATGGCCTCGGGGAAGACCACCTTCAAGGGGCACCCCCCCATGCACGCAGGAAGCCAGGTGCAACGGGAGCAGGCGAGCTCTTCGGAGAAGGGGTCCCAGGACATCCAGCGCTGGTAAACGGGGTTCTCCGCAAGTTGCAGGGGATCGTATTCCAGGAGGTTGCCCACGGCGAACTCGGGCTGCCCCACCGTGTCCCAGCACTTCTGCAGGGTGCCGTCGGGCTCCACCACGAACCCCTCCGGATGGGCGGCCACGCACCCTCCAAGCTGAAGGGAGGGGTAGGGAAGGGTGGCCAGGCCTAGGCTTTCCGCAAGGGTGAAGTACTCCGGCTCAATCCGGGCGAAGTCCTTGCGGGTAAAGCAGAACCCCTTGACCCCGTGGCTGGGCGGGGCGGTGGAGGTTACGGGGGCAAAGTAGACCCGCAGGTTCTCCTGGTGGGCCAGCCCTTCCTCGGCCAGACGCTTCAAGAGGGCGGGCACGCCCTCGCGGTTCCGGACGTCCACGTTGACCCGGATGTGGACGAAGACGGGTTTCCCGAGGAAGAGGCGCAGGTTGGCCAGGATGCGCTCAAAGCTCCCTTCCCCGGTAAGGAGGTGGCGGCGCTGGTCGTGGTAGGGAGCGTCCCCGTCCAGGGTGATCTGGACCAGGTGAATGCGGTAGCGGACCATGTCCGCCACCTTCCCTTCGTCCAGGAGGTAGCCGTTCGTGATGAGGCTCGCGCTGTACTCCACGCGGTTCCTCTCGGCTACCTCCAAGAACCCCTGGGATAGCCTCTGGACGACATCCCAGGCCAGGGTGGGCTCACCGCCAAACCAGGTGACGAAGAACTTGCTGAGGCGGGGGGCTTTTTGAGCGAAGACCTCCAGGAGCTTGGCCTGAACCGCTTCGGTCATGCGGCTCACCCGGTGCCGCTGGAAGCAGTAGTCGCAGCCGAAGTTGCAGTCTATGGTGGGACAGATCGTTAGGCTCCAGGCCTCCGTGGTGTAGCGCTGCCGCAGGTGGAGGGTCTTAAGGTAGGCCAGCTCGTCAAAGTTCTCGGGAACGACGAAGCGGCCTTCCACGAGCCCCTGGTCTACAGGGTTCTTGGGGTCCAAGGGCTCCCCCTTGACCAGGGCCGTGTAGCGCGCCCATCCTTCTGAATCCAAGACGGCCAGGCCACCGGAGAGGGAGTTGAAGGCGAGCTTCTCGCCCGTGAGCAGGGTGTGGAAGTGGTTGAAGCGGCTCGGCTTATAGGCTGCCCCTCCCCGGGCTGGTGCCTGGGCGGGTTCATGGAGGTTCACCACGAGTAGCTGCAACATCCCGTCTTGCATGCCCTTTCACCCCTCTCGGCCATCCTCAGGCTGGCCTTAAGGTAGCAAGGGGAAGGTAACGCTCGCGTAACTCAGAAGACTCTCATAAAGACCCCAGGGCGTTACGCGGAGGTTACGTAAGCCTGGGTAGCCTTTAAACATGCAGTTCCTGTGGCTTCTCCTCGCCCTCCTCGGGGGCTCTGGGGTCCTTCCCCAATGCCTCGCCCCCCACTGCCCGCCCCCGGGGCCGGGGCTTTAAGTGTCCGTACTAGCCTGCCTTCACCGCCACCCCCTTCCCGCCCAGGAGGCGAAGCCGAGGAGGAGCCCCCCGGCCAGGAGGAGGAGCCTTCCCCTGGGCCACCGGTCGGCCAGATGCCCCCCGTAGAGGGCGAAGAGGGGCTCGGCCAGGAGGCGGAAGGCCAGGGCTGAGCTCGCCTCTAGGGGGCTCAAGGCCCCAAGAGCGGTGAGGGCGGCGTGGGCGAAGTAGAAGAACCCCGCCCCGAAGAGGCGGAAGGCTTCCAGCCAGAGGAGGAGGGCCAGCGTCATACGCCTACAGGTTAGCCGGAAACGGGCCAAAAACGAGAAGGGGTAGATTTTCCTTGTCCAAGATTCCTACTCTACTTCTTGCCTTAAGGCCTCCAGTCGCCTAGGGTGCAGGGGTCCTAGGGCGAAGGGGAGAAGGACCAGAAATCCCAAGGTTCCTAGGAGGAGGGGCAGGGTTGGATTCCACTTGCCCAGGACCCCCGCCCCCAGGCCCCCCAGGGCCCCGGCCCCGTAGAGGAGGGCGCGGATGGCGGCGAGACTTGGGGCCAGGCCCTCCTTGGGCAGGAGCCAGCCCCGCACCGCCCGCAGGTGGGTGCTGAGGAGGGCCACGGCCAGGCCTAAGAGGGGAGGGGCGGCGAGGAGGAGGGGAAAGGGCAGGAGAAAGCCCATCCCCCCGAGGGCTGCCCCTAGCGGGCCCAGCCTAAAGGCCAGGGCCGGTGGGACCCGCCCGGCAAAGTAGCTTCCCAGGGTGTACCCCAGGCTTTGCAGCGCGAAGACCAGGCCGAAGAGGGCTTCCGGGGTGCCCGCCCGGAGGGCCAGAAGGCCCAGAAGGGCGGTGGTGAGGGCGTGGGCCAGGGTAAAGAGGAGGGAAAGAAGGAGATAGGGCCTGAGGGGGGCATGGGCCAGGAGGCGACGGAGGGACTGCACCAAGGCCTCGGGCCTCGTCGCCTCCTCCCTCTCCCCCTTCTCCCCCGTGAGGGCGGGGCGGAGGAGGGCCCAGGCCAGGAGGAGGATCCCGGCGGCAAGGAGGTAAGGGAGGGCGGGATGGAGGGCGAAGAGGGCGGGGCCGAGGCCTACCCCCACCAGCCCCCCCACCTCCCAGGCGGCGTAGAGCTTGCCGCTCCTTTCCGCCAGCCTGCCCCGGCCTCTCCGCACCAGGAGGCCTTCCCAGGCCACGAGGGCCAGGTCGGTGAGGACCATAAGGGGGTAAGCGTAGAAGACCAGGAGGGCGGCTTCCCGCGGCAGGAAGGGAAGGGGGAGGAAGAGGAGGCCCCGGGCCAGGCGCAACTCCAGGAGAGCCCGGGCCAGGCCCTGCCGCTCCACCCAAGGACTGAGGAAGAGGAGGGGTCCCAGGGTGAGGTACCCCAAGGCGGCGAAGAAGCCCACCCATAAGGCCTCCCCCGTGCGGGCTACTTCCAGGGCGAGGGCACTAAAGCCAATGGAGGCCCCGACGTCGCTCAGGGCCTCGGCCCAGAGAGGCGCGTTATGCAAAGGAAACCTCACGGGGACCTCCCCTCCCTCAAGGCGAGGAGCCGCCCGCACCCTATGGGCCCCAAGGCCAAGGGCAGGAGGAGAAGGAGGCCCAGGAGGGCGGTAAGGAGGGGCACCCGGGGGCCAAGGGTTCCCAAGCCCCCCGCCAGGAGGGTGCCGAGGAGGCTCCCCAGGGAGAGAAGGGCCACCGCCCCCGCCTGCACCCGGCCCAGGAGGGCCTCCGGCGCGAGGCGCTGCCGGTAGGCCCGTAGGTGGACCCCGCTTAAGGCACCGCCNCCGCCCACAAGGAAAGCGCCAAGAGGCCCGAAAGGAAAGGGCAGGAGGAGGAGGGCAAGCCCCAAGACCCTCAGCCCGTGCCCGCCCCAAATCCCCAGGCAAGGCCCTACCCTCCCCGCCGCGAGGCTTCCCAGGAAGCCCCCNANGGAGAGGCCCAAGGGGTAGAGGCCGTAGAGGGCAGGGGGCGTCTCCTGGGCCAGGGCCAGGAGGGGCAGGAGGGCCAGAGCTAGCCCGGAGAGGAAGCTCAGGGCCAGGGCGTAGAGGGTAAGGGGAAGGAGCCGCCTGTCCTCGAGGAGGAAGGCGAGCCCCGCGAGAAGGGCCCTCAAGGTAAGACCCTCCCCCT
>NZ_AQWU01000072.1 GCF_000376265.1 Thermus igniterrae ATCC 700962 | reverse complement strand
GAGAAGCCCAGGAGGGCGCGGACCAGGTGGAAGAGAAAGAGGCTGAGGTCGGAGAAGGTCCTGGGCCTGCCGGGTTTTCTCTCCCCTTCTGGCAAGCGGGCTTGGAGCCATGCCTGGAGCAGGGGGACCAGTTCCTCCAGGGACAGGGGTAGGATGGAAGGGGGCGTCTGGTGTTCTTCCACAGCTCACCAAGCGCCCCCTTTTCCTTTGGCTTGTCAAGGGGGTATGCATTGAATATCCGAAAGGGGGGTCAAACCCAAAGGAAAGAAGGAGGCGAGTTGGTATGCAGCGGCATAGGCGTATCTTCCTCAAGTGGCTGGGCCTGGGCGCGGGGAGCCTCTTCCTCCCCACCGCCTGGGGCCAAAGGTACCCCTCGAGGCCCATCACCCTCATCGTCCCCTGGTCCCCCGGGGGCAGCACCGACCTCACCGCCCGGGCCCTGGCCCCTACCCTGGAGAAGATCCTCAAGGTCCCGGTCCAGGTGGTCAACCGCACCGGGGGTGGCGGGGCCGTGGGGCACGGGGCCATCGCCCAGGCCCGGCCCGACGGCTACACCATCGGCATCATCACCCTGGAGGTGGTCCTTCCCCCCTGGGTGGCCCAGACCAAAATCAGCGCCGACATGTTCTCCCCCATCTCCCTGCTGGTGTTGAACCCCGTGAGCATCGTGGTGCGCAAGGACGCCCCCTGGCGCACCCTCCAGGAGTTCATCGACGACCTCAAGCGCAACCCCGGGCGCTACAAGGCCTCGGGCACGGCCAAATGGGGTTCCTACGATTTCGCACGCCTGGGCTTTTTGCGGACCCTGGGCCTCAAGGACGAGGCCCTGCCCTGGGTGCCCACCCAGGGGGCTGCCGCCGCCCTGCAGGAGCTCATGGCCGGGGGGATCAACGTGGCCTTCGTGGCCATCGGGGAGGCTGCTAACCTGGTGCGGGCCGGGGAGGCCCGGTACCTGGCCTTCATGACCGACAGCCGCTTCCCCGCCTTCCCCGACATCCCCACCCTCAAGGAGCTGGGCCTGGACTGGACCTTCGCCTCCTTCCTCATGGCCGCGGCCCCCAAGTTCACCCTTCCCTCGGTGATTGACGTCCTGGACAAGGCCTTCGCCCAGGCGGTGCAGGAGCCGGAGTTCGTCCGCTTCATGCAGAACGCCAACCTGGTCATCCGGCACCTGGACCGCAAGCAGAGCCTGGTCTTCATCCAGGAGAGGGCCCAGGCCATGAACCGGGTGGTGCAGGAGCTGGGGCTCAAGTTCTGATGGTCTGGGAACGCCTGGCAGCCCTCCTGGGCCTAGGGCTTGGGGTCCTAGCCTGGGTCCTGAGCTCTGGCCTGCCCAAGGCGGACGGGCCTGGGCCTGAGCTCTTCCCGCGGATCCTGGGAACGGTCCTGGTCCTGGCTGGCTTGTACCTGTTTCTGGCTCCCGCCCGGGGCCCGAACCCGGCCGGGGAAGGGAGCGGGGGATGGAAGGCCGGCCTACTCTTCCTCCTTTTTTTGGCCAGCCCCCTCCTGGTGCCCCGCCTAGGGCTGGCCCCAAGCGCCGCCCTGGTGGCAGGCCTGGCCACCTTGGTTTACGGGGAAACCTGGCCCCGGGCCCTCCTGGTGGCCCTGGGGATCTGGGCCCTGGCCTATGGAGTCTTCGTCCGCCTCCTGGGGGTGCCCGCATGAACGCCGTCTCCTGGGACGTCCTCCTCGCCCTCTTCCTGGGAAGCTTCTACGGGGCGGTGTTCGGGGCCATGCCCGGCCTCACCGCCACCCTGGCCCTTAGCCTCTTCATCCCCTTCGCCCTCTTCATGCCCCCAGAGGTGGGCCTGGCAGCCATCATCGGCCTCACCGCCACCGCCATTTTCGCCGGGGACATGGGGGCGGTTATGGCCCGCATCCCAGGAACCCCGGCCTCCGCCGCCTACACCGAGGAGATCCACGACCTGGCCCAGGAGCGGGGAGCGACCTATGCCCTGGGCATCTCGGCCGTCTTCTCCGCCTTGGGTAGTCTGGTGGGCACGGGGCTTTTGGTGGTGGGCTCCCTGGGGATGGCCGCGGTGGCCCGCCAGTTCTCCTCCTTTGAGTACTTCTGGCTGGTGCTCCTGGGGGTCATCAGCGGCGTCCTGGGCTCACCCCACCTCCTCAAGGGCGCCTTGGCCTTCGCCCTGGGCATGCTCCTGGCCACCATCGGCTACGACCCGGCCTTGGGCAACCCCCGCTTCACCTTCGGGCAGGTGAACCTCCTCGGGGGGATCAACTTCATCGTGGCCCTCATCGGCCTCTTCGGCCTGAGCGAGCTCCTATACCAGGCCCTCGGCAAGGAGCCTCTCTTGCCCCGGCCACCTTCCTCTCTCCTCAGGGGCTCCTTCACCGCCTACCTTTGGGAACCCCTGCGCCTCGCCCTGCGGGAGCGGTGGCTTTTCCTGCGCTCGGCCTTCCTGGGCACCTTCATCGGCTTCCTTCCGGGGGCGGGCTCGGACTTCGCTGCCTGGATTTCTGCCAACCTCAAGCGCACGGCCGGAGGTTCCCGGGAACAGGTGGTCCTGGCGGGAACCTCCGCCAACAACGCTGCCGTGGCCGGGACCTGGATCCCCGCCCTTTCCCTGGGCATCCCCGGGGACACCCTCACGGCCATCGTCCTAGGCCTTTTCCTCACCCTGGGCATCCGCCCGGGGCCGGAGCTCTTCAGCAAGAACCTGGGCCTGGTGGTGGAGATCTACCTGGTCTTCCTCCTCGCCAGCGTCCTCATCATGCCCCTGGTGGGGTATATGGGGGCTTTGGCGGCGGGACTGGCCACCCGGCTACCCCGCAAGGTGTTGCTGGGGCTCATCGCCGGAGTTTCCCTGATCGGGGTGTACGCCATCAACAACAATCCCTTTGACCTCTACGTGGCCGCCCTGCTGGCCCTTTTGGGCCTCCTCCTGCGCCTGGGGGATTTTCCCCTGGGCCAGGTGGTCCTGGGGCTGGTCCTGGGACCCCTTTTGGAACAGCACCTCATGGTGAGCATGATCAAGACCCACTGGAACCTCTTGAGCTTCTTTGAACGGCCCGTGGCCATCCTCCTGGCCCTGGCCAACCTGGCCCTGGTGGGAAGCCTGCTCTGGCTTAGACTCAGGCAATGGCAGCGGCTCCGGGCTCTGCGGAACCTGGCCCAGCCCGACCGGGAGGGGTGATGCGGGCCTGGGTGTTGCGGGACTACGGCGCCCTGGCCTTGGAGGAGCGGCCCGTGCCCCAGGGGCCGGGCCTCCTCCTCCGGGTGGTGGCCACGGGCCTTTGCGGAAGCGACCTCGGCGTGTTCAAGGGAACCCCGGCCATGCGGGCCCGCTGGCACCCCCCCCTGGTCTTGGGCCACGAGGTGGCCGGGGTGGTGGAGGAAGGCCCGGAAGGCCTTTTGGGGCAGGTGGTGGCCGTCCACCCCGCCATCCCCTGCGGGACCTGCCCCTTCTGCCGCCGGGGCAAGCCCCACCTCTGCCCCGAACGGGTCCACCTGGGCTTTCACCTGCCCGGGGGCTTGGCCCAGTGGATTCGGATACCCGAGGGTCAGGTCTACCCCCTGCCCAGGGGCCTGCCCCCTTGGAAGGGGGCCTTGGCCGAGCCCCTGGCCGTGGTCCTCCACGGGGCGAGGCTGGGGCAGCCGGAACCCGGAGAGGAGGCCCTGGTCCTGGGGGGTGGGGCCTTGGGCGGCTTGGCCGCCTGGCTCCTGGGGCGCTGGGGCCTCCGGGTATCCCTGCGGGAACCCAACCCCGCACGGGCCGAGGTCCTCAGGCGCCTGGGGCTGGTGGAAGAGGTCTGGGAAGGCCCTCCGCCCGAGGGAGGGTTCCCGTTGGTGCTGGACACGGTGGGCCTCGAGGCCACCCTCCCCCAGGCCCTGAGGGCCTGTGCCCCCGGGGGACGGGTGGTGGTCTTGGGGCTTGGGGGCGTGGAAGCCCCCCTGGCCCTGCAGGACCTGGTCCTGCGGGAAAAGGCCGTGCAGGGAAGCTACCTCTTCACCCCGGAGGAGTTCGCCGAGGCCGTAAGCCTCCTCGAGGACCTCCCCGAGGCCCTGGTGCGGCGCTGGCCGGCGGCCGAGGCCCAGGAGGCCTTCACTGCCTTAGCGCAAGGGCAGGTGCCCGAGCCCAAGCTGGTCCTGGAGTGGTGATATGGAGTGGTCCATCGCCACCTGCGCCCTAGGCGGAAGCCTGGAGGAAAAGCTTTTGGCCATCGCCCAGGCCGGTTTCCGGGCAGTGGAGCTCTTTGAAGAGGACCTGGCGGGCTTCCCCGGCCGGCCCAGGGAGCTCCGGGCCCTCGCCGAGGACCTGGGCCTCAGGATCGTGGCCCTCCAACCCCTCAGGGACTACGAGGCCATGCCCGAGCCCTTTCGCAGCCGGAACCTGGAACGGGCCGAGCGCTGGTTTGACCTCATGGAGGAGCTGGGCACCGAGCTCACCTATGTGTGCTCCAACACCTCCCCCCTGGCCCTAGAGGACCCGGAGCGGGCGGCCGAGGACCTCCACGTCCTGGCGGAAAGGGCCGCGAGGCGAGGGCTTCGCGTGGGCTACGAGGCCCTAGCCTGGGGCCGGCACGTGCGGGACTGGCCGCAGGCCTGGGAAATCGTCCGGCAGGCGGACCACCCTCATCTGGGCCTGGTCTTGGACAGCTTCCACTGCTTCGTTCGGAAAAACCCTCTGGAACCCATCGCCGCCCTGCCCGGGGAAAAGCTCTTCTTGGTGCAACTCTCCGACGCCCCCAATCTCCTCATGGACCCCCTGGCCTTAAGCCGCCACCACCGGGCCATGCCGGGGCAGGGAGACTGGCCCATGGAAAGCTTCCTGGAAAGGGTCCTGACCACCGGGTATAAGGGCGTGGTCTCCCTGGAGATCTTCAACGAGTGGTTCCGCGCCGCCCCTCCGGGGCAGGTGGCCCAGGACGGGATGCGGGCCCTGAAGTACCTCTTTGACCGTCTGGGTCTCCTGCTTCCCCCCCTGCCCCCTGGGGCTTCCGCCCAGGGGGTGGAGTTTTTGGAGGTCGGGGGGGAGCCCGAGGACCTCGAGGCCCTCCGGGCCTTTCTGGAACCCTTGGGCTTCCGCCCCAGGGCCCGCCACCCCGCCATGGAGCGGGAGGTTTGGGCTGCGGGCAAGGCCCGCCTTCTCCTGCGGAGCGACCTGGAGGAAAACCTCCCGCGGGACCGCCCCAGCATCCTGGGGGTAGGGCTCAGGGTCCCCAAGGCCGCCCCCCTGGCCGCCCGGGCCCGGGAGCTCGGCCTGGCCCTCTTCCCCCGGGAGGCCGGGGAGGGCTTCACCGGCATCCAAGGGGTAGGCCACACCCGGCTCTACCTGGTGGACACCCCCCTGGAGGTGGCCTTGCACCTGCGGACCCTCGAGGCCCCCGAGGAAGAGGGGTTTTTGGGGGTGGACCACTTCACCAACGTGGTCCCCCGCTTTGAGCTCTACAGCTGGATCCTCATCTACAAGGCCCTCTTGGGCTTCGGGGTGGATCCCCCGGTGGAAATCTTTGACCCCTACGGCATGTTCTACAGCCGCTCCCTGAGGAGCCCTAACGGCGCCGTGCGCATCCCCCTGAACACCGCCGAGGGCGGAGGCACCCTGGTCTTCCGCTTCCTGCAGAGCTTGGGCCACGCCGGCATCCAGCACGCCGCCTTCCAGGTGGAGGACCTCCTGAACTTCGCCCAAAGGGCCAGGGCCCGGGGCTTCACCCCCTTGCGCATCCCCGCCTCCTACTACGCCGTCCTGGCCGCCCGTTTCGCCCTTCCCGAGGAAACCCTGGAAAAGCTCCAGACCAACAGCCTCCTCTACGACCGTACCCCCGAGGGAGGGGAGCTCTTCCACCTCTACACCCCCACCTTCCGCGGCCGCTTCTTCCTGGAGGTGGTGGAAAGGCGAGGAGGCTATGCCGGCTTCGGGGCGGTGAACACCGGGGTCCGGCTCCAGGCCCAGGCCCACGCCCTGGGGTCCACCCCCTAGGCCGGGGAGGGGGCCAGAAGCCCCGCCTGGGCCGCCGCCAGGCGGGCGGTGAGCACCCGGTAGGGACTGGCCGAGGTGTAGTCCAGCAGGTCGGCCAAAAGGCGCACGCTTCCCGCCTCTCCCCCGTGCTCCCCGCAGAGGCCCAGCTTGAGCCTGGGGTTGGCCCGCCGCCCCTCCTCCGCCGCCAGGCGCACCAGCCGCCCCACCCCCTTCTCGTCCAGGCGCTCCGTGGGGTCAAAGGGGAAAAGGCCCTCCTCCACGTACCGGGGGAGGAACTTGCCCGCATCGTCCCGGGAGAGACCGAAGACCATCTGGGTGAGGTCGTTGGTGCCGAAGCTGAAGAAGTCCACCAGGGGGGCGATCTCCCCCGCCAGGAGGGCCGCGCGGGGGGTTTCTATCATGGTGCCGAAGGGAATGGGCCCGTAGGCCTGGAAAAGCTCCTCCGCCAGGGCCCGGGCCCGGGCCACCTCCTTGGGGTCGGCCACCAGGGGCACCATCACCTCGGGGCGGGGGTCAAGGCCCTCCGCCTTGAGCTCCTGGGCCGCCTCCAGCAGGGCCTTAAGCTGCATGCGAAAGACCTCGGGCCGCAGGAGGAGAAGCCTCACCCCCCGGAAGCCCAGCATGGGGTTGTGCTCCGCCAGGGCCTTGGCACGCTCCAGAAGCCGCCGGGCCTCCTCATCGCCGGCCTCGGCCCTGGCCTCGAGTTCCTCCAAGGGGGGAAGGAACTCGTGCAGGGGAGGGTCCAGGAGGCGCACGGTGACGGGAAGCCCGTCCATGGCCCGGAGGATGCCCTTGAAGTCCTCCTTCTGGAAGGCGAAAAGCCGCTCCAGAGCCTCCTTCTCCTCCTCAGGGCTAGCGGCCAGGATGAGCCTCCGTACCCAAGGAAGCCTTTCCTCCTGGAAGAACATGTGCTCCGTACGGCACAGGCCAATCCCTTCCGCCCCAAAGGCCCGGGCCCGGAGGGCGTCCTCCGGGGTGTCGGCGTTGGCCCGTATCCCCAGGGAGCGGTGGGGCTCAGCCCAGGCCAGGAGCTTGGTCAAAAGGGCCTCCCCCGCCGCCTCCACCAGGGGCACCGCCCCCAGGTAGACCTCCCCGGTGGCCCCGTCCAGGGTGAGGAGGTCCCCCTCCCGGATCTCCACCCCCTCAACCAGGGCCCTTCCCTCCTCGGGGTAGACCTTCAGGGCCTCCGCGCCCACCACCGCCGGCACCCCCAGGCCCCGGGCCACCACCGCCGCGTGGGAGGTAAGCCCCCCGCGGGCGGTAAGGATGCCCTTGGAGAGGTACATCCCCGTAATGTCCTCGGGGGTGGTCTCCGGGCGCACCAGGATGGTGGGAAGCCCCCCGGCGTTGTAGCGCTCCGCCGCCTCGTTGCTGAAGACCGCATGCCCCACCGCCGCCCCCGGGCTTGCGGGGAGCCCCTTGAGGAGGGGCCTGGGGGCCTTTTCCCGGTCCACGGCGGGGCGGAGGAGGCCGGGGAGGGCGTTGGCCTCCACCCGCAAGACCGCCTCCTCACGGGTGATGAGCCCCTCCTCCGCCATCTCCACGGCGATGCGCACCGCGGCCTGGGCCGTGCGCTTGCCCGAGCGGGTCTGCAGGAGGTAGAGCCGCCCTCCCTCCACGGTGAACTCAAAGTCCTGCATGTCGCGGAAGTGGCGCTCCAGGAGCTCGGCCACCCCCAGAAGCTCCCGGTAAAGCTCCGGGGCGTAGGCCTTCAGGTGGTCCAGGGGCTCCGGGGTGCGTATCCCCGCCACCACGTCCTCCCCCTGGGCGTTCCTCAGGTACTCCCCGTAAAGGCCCCTCTCCCCGGTGGCGGGGTTGCGGGTGAAGCCCACCCCGGTGCCCGAGTCCTCCCCCAGGTTGCCGAAGACCATGGCCTGCACCACCACCGCCGTGCCCAGGTCCTCGGGGATGCCGTAGATGCGGCGGTAGGTCCGGGCCCGGGGGTTCTGCCAGCTGCGGAAGACCGCCTCCACCGCCCCCTTGAGCTGGGCCCAGGGGTCCATGGGGAAGGGCGTGCCCCGGGCCTCCAGGTGGCGCAGGTAGGTGAAGGCCAGCTCCTCCAGGTCCTCGGCGGCAAGCTCGGCATCGCCCACCACCTTGCGCCTGGCCTTCAAGGCGGCCAGGGCCTCCTCAAAGGCCTCGGGCCGCTCCCCCAAGACCACCTCGCCGTACATGGCCAGAAGCCGGCGGAAGCTGTCCCAGGCGAAGCGGGGGTTGCCCGTGGCCCGGGCCAGGGTCTCCACCCCCTCCAGGGTCAGGCCCAGGTTGAGGATGGTGTCCATCATGCCGGGCATGGAGACCGGGGCCCCGCTCCGCACGGAAACCAGAAGGGGAGGGGCCTTCCCCTCCCCCCTTCCAAAGCGCTTCCCGGTTAGGCCCTCCAGGGCCGCCATCTTGGCCTCTACCTCTTCCCAAAGGCCCAGCACCTCCCCCTGGCGCAGGTGGAGGCGGCAGGCCTCGGTGGTGATGACGAAGGCGGGCGGCACGGGAAGCCCCGCCTCGGCCATGGCCACCAGGCCATACCCCTTGCCCCCCAGGAGGTCCCGGGAAAGCCCCTTGGCCTCGGACAGGAGATAGGCAAACGTACCCACGCCCTGAGTCTCCCCCAGGGCGTGGAAGCGTGGAAAAGTGTAAGGCCCACACCGCTACACCGTTCGCACAGGGGGAACGGGAACCCTCTGCGGCTCCCGCCCGATAGACTTTGCCCATGGACCCCAGGCTCCTCGCCCTCCTCTCCGGCGTGCTCCTGGGCACGGTGAGCGAGAGCAGCCTGGCCCCCGCCCTTCCCCTCCTGGCCCGCACCTTTGGCGTGGGTCCCGAGGCGGCCCAGGGGGTGGTGTCCGCAGGGCTCGTGGGGGCGGCCTTGGCCTATCTGCCCGTGGCCTGGTGGGCGGGACGGGTGGGGGCAGTCCGGCTCTTCCGCCTGGGGCTTGGCCTGCACGCCGCCCTCGCCCTGGCCCTGGCCCTCGCCCCCAACTTGTCCCTCCTCTACCTCCTCCGCTTCCTTCAGGGGGCGGTCACCGCCTTGGTGGTGGGGCTGGTGCCGGGGCTGGCGGCCCACGCCTTCCCCCAGGGGCGGGGCTACGCCCTGGGGATGGTGGCCAGCACCGTGGCCACGGGAACCCTTCTGGGGCCGGCCCTGGGCGGGCTTGCCGCCAGCTATGGCCTGGCCTACGTCTTCCTCCTGCCCCTGCCCGCGGGTCTTTTGGCCCTTCTCCTCTCCGGCCACCTCCCCGAGCTACCCAAGCAGGAGGGTTCCCTGGGCCGGCTCCTCCTGGCCCCGGGGTTCCTGCCCGCCCTCCTGGCCACCGCCCTCTACTTCCTCCACACCCTGGGCACCACCGTGGCCCTGGCCTTCCACCTGGGGGCCGAGGGCCTTTCCCCTAAGGCCATCGGCCTAGTCCTCCTCCTCGGGCCCCTGCAGCTCCTCCTCCTGGGGGCCTGGGCAGGTCGGCTTTCCGACCGGCTGGGCTACCGCCAGGTGGCGCGACTGGGGGCCGCCTTGCTGGTGGCCGCGGGGGTGGGCTTTGCCCTCCTCCCCCTGTGGCACCCCCTCTGGGGGGCGGCTCTGGGCCTCCTTCTCCTGGGGGTGGGGCGGGCCCTCTTCCAGGCGGCCAACAACGCCCTGGTCCTCTCCCTGGCCCCGGGGGGCCTCGAGGGCCTGGCCTCCGGGGCCCTCTCCGTGGCCCGGGCCACCGGCCAGGCCCTGGGAAGCGCCCTGGCGGGAAAGGCCCTGGGCCTCCTCTACCCCCTCCTCCCCCACCACGGCCAGGCCTTTGCCGCCACCGCCCTCCTCCTCACCGCCCTCATGGGCCTCTCCGCCTGGCTGGTGCGGGGAAGGGGCTAGGAGGAGAGGAGGTGGCGCATGCGGCTTTGGATGAGCCGGGTGGCGTAGAGGGGGCTTAGACGGTAGAGGAGGTCCATGGTGCGGGCGTCCTGGCCCAGGAGGACCCGGAAGGCGTCCCGCTCCACAGCATCCAGGAGGATTTTGGCCGCCTGCTCGGGCTCGAGGATGGGCACCTTAACCTCCCCCTGGGCCCCCGGGGCCTCCACCCCGGAGTGCTGGGCGATGCCCGTGCGCATAGCCCCGGGCAGGGCCAGGGTGACCCGCACGGAGGTGCCCTGGAGCTCGGCCCAAAGCCCCTCGGTGAGGAGCTTCACCGCCGCCTTGGAGGCCCCGTAGACCGTCTGCCCCGGCACGGGCAAGAACCCCCCCATGCTGGATACATTGACGATATGGGCCTCCGGGCGCTTCAGAAGCCGGGGCAAGAAGGCCTTGGTCATGTACAGGGTGCCGTAGAAGTTCACCCGCATCACCCGGTCAATGGCCGCGTAGTCCAGGTCCTGCAGGCGCTTAAAGGGCTGGATGATGCCCGCGTTGTTGACAAGGCCGTCCACCTGGCCATGAACCCTTTCCACCTCCACCGGCAGGGCCTCCACCCCCTCCCGGTCGGTCACGTCCAGGGGGTGGAGGCTGAGCCCCCCGGCCAGCCCCCCAGCCATCTGCCGGGTGGCAAGGAGCCCCTCCTCCCTCAGGTCCACCGCCGCCACCCTGGCCCCGCGCCGGAGGAGTTCCAGGGTAAGCGCCTGGCCCAGGCCGCTTCCCGCCCCGGTTACCACCACCACCTTGCCCTTAAGCTTCATAGCTTCCTCCCCCATAAGCCTACACCCGGGGGAGGAAAGGCCCTAGGAAAGGCGGGCCTGCCAGCGCTCCCGCAGGCGGGCAAAGAGGGCCTCCACCTTGGCCTTGGGCAGGATCACCTGCTCGGTGCGGCCCCGCCCTATCAGGTCCCCCAGCTCGTTGAAGGCCTCCATGGTGGCGTAGACCCGGTTCCCCTCCGTGCGCTCGTGGCGGGCCACCACCCGCACCCGCATCCCCGGCAGGGCCGAGGCCAGGTGGCGCACCTCCACGTAGCTCCCAATCCCCTCCTCCCCCTCCTCCAGGAAGGGCAGGATGATCTTGCGGCCGGCCAGCTCCATGTGCTTGGCCATCCAGTAGGTGGCGTAGACCGGGTGCACCCGCCCAAGCTCCTCAAAGTCCACGGTCATGGCCTCGGTGACCACGGTCTCAAACACCGCCTCATAGCCGACGGGGATGGGACGCATGGCTAGGCCTTCCGCAGGTCCAAGACCCGCCGCAGCTTCCCCCCCTCGCTCCTGGGGGCCTCCCCGGGAGCCAGAAGGGTGACCTTGAGGCTCACCCCGATGGTGTCCTTGATCTTGTGGGCCACCTTATCCCGCAGGGCGTGCAGGCGGTGGTCCGCCTCGATGACGTCATCGGAAAGGGCCTTCTTGCCAATCTCCTGGAAGAAGGCCTGGGAGACCTCCACCTTGAGCTCGGCCTCGTCCAGGGTCCCCTCCCGCCGCACCACGATCTGGTAGTAGGGCTCCACCTCGGGAATGCCCAGGAGCACGGCCTCCACCTGGGTGGGGTAAACGTTCACCCCGCGGATGATGAGCATGTCGTCGGTGCGGCCCAGGATGGGGCCCATGCGCACGTGGGTGCGGCCGCAGGTGCAGGGCTCGTAGGTTAGGAAGGTGAGGTCCCCCGTCCAGTAGCGCAGGAGGGGCATGGCCTCCTTGGTGAGGGTGGTGAAGACCAGAACCCCCACCTTCCCCTCGGGCAGGGGCTCCCCCGTGTCGGGGTCCACGATCTCCGGCAGGAAGTGGTCCTCCCAGATGTGGCTTCCCTGGCGCTCCTCCACACACTCGTTGGCCACCCCGGGACCGATGATCTCGGAAAGGCCGTAGATGTTGGTGCTCCGCACCCCCAGGCCCTCGTCCACCTGCTTGCGGATGGCCTCCGTCCAGGGCTCTGCCCCCAGCACCGCGTACTCCAGGGAAAGGGCCTCCGGGGAGACTCCCCGCTTCCGGAACTCCTCCGCCAGGGTCTGGGCGTAGGAGGGGGTGCAGGAGATGACCTCGGGGCGGAAGTCCTGGATGAGGAGGATCTGCCTCTCCGTCATGCCCCCGGAGACGGGCACCACGGTCATCCCCAGGGCCTCGGCCCCCCCGTGGAGGCCAAGCCCCCCGGTGAAGAGGCCGTACCCGTAGGCGTTATGGAGCATCATCCCCGGCCTGGCCCCCGCGGCCGCCAGGGAGCGGGCCACCACCTCGGCAAACACCTGGAGGTCCTTCCGGGTATAGCCCACCACCGTGGGCTTCCCCGTGGTGCCGCTAGAGGCGTGGATGCGGGCCAGCTCCTCCCGGGGCACGGCGAAGAGGCCGAAGGGGTAGTTCTCCCGCAGGTGGTCCTTTTTGGTGAAGGGTAGCCGGGGCAGGTCCTCCAGGGAACGCACCTCCTCGGGGCGCACCCCGGCCTCCTCCAGGAGGCGGCGGTAAAAGGGCACCCGCTGGTACACATAGGCCACCACTTGCCTGAGCCTTTCCTCCTGCAAGGCCCTCAGCTTCTCCCTGGGCAGGGTTTCCAGTTCGGGTTGGTAGATCATGCCTCACCTCCTAAACGAAAGACGGTTCCGGTAAAGAGGGCTATGGCCTTGCCCTCCGCGACCACCTCCACCTGGTAGGTGGCCGTGCGCCGGGAAAGGTTCACCTCCTTGGCCCGGGCCTCCACCTGGGCCCCGGGGAAGAGGGGACGGAAGTAGTCCATGCGGCAGGAGAGGGCCACCGCCGGACCCCGGGAGTTGGAGGCCAGGGCAAAGGCGCTGTCCGCCAGGGCGTACAAGAAACCCCCGTGGGCCGTGCCGTGGAGGTTCAGGTGCTCTTGCCTCACCACGCCCACCACCACCGCCTCCCCCGGGGCCAGGTGGCGCACGGAAAGGCCCAGGGTTTCCATGAAGGGGTCCTTCATCCCTCCTCCACCTCCCGGGCCAGGCCCAGATAGGCCTCCACCACCCGGCGGTCCTGGCGCAGGAGCTCCGCCGGCCCCTCCAGGGCCACCTCCCCCGCCTCCAGCACCAGGCCCCGGTCGGCCAGGGAGAGGGCCATCTTGGCGTTCTGCTCCACCAGGAGGAGGGTGACGCCCTGGCGCTTGAGCTCGGCCAGAATGCGGTAGATCTCCCGCACCATCAGGGGGGCCAGGCCCAAGGAGGGCTCGTCCAGAAGGAGGATCCTCGGCCTGGCCATGAGGGCCCGGCCGATGGCCAGCATCTGCTGCTCCCCCCCAGAAAGGGTACCCGCCAGCTGGCGCCGCCTCTCCTTAAGCCGGGGGAAGAGGGCGTAGACCCGCTCCAGATCCGGCCCCAGGTTCTCCCCGCGGCGGAAGCGGGTGAAGCCCCCCAGGAGGAGGTTGTCCTCCACGGAAAGGCCGGGGAAAAGCGCCCTCCCCTCGGGCACCAGGACCAGGCCCAGGCGGAGGAGGGCCTCGGGGCTTCGCCCCTTGAGCTCCTGCCCCTCCAGGACCACCCGCCCCTCCGCCCGGGCCAGGCCCAGAAGCCCTCGCAGGACGCTGGTCTTCCCCGCCCCGTTGGGGCCGATGAGGGCCAGGGCCTCCCCTTCCCGCAGGGCAAAGCCCACCCCCCGCACCGCCTCCAGAGGGCCATACCGCACGCAAAGACGCTCCACCAGAAGCATATCCCTCCTCCCCCGCCTAGGCGGCCTCCTCCCCCAGGTAGGCGGCCCGCACCAGGGGGTCCTTCTGCACCTCCTTGGGGGTGCCCTCGGCGATCTTCTCCCCGTAGTTCATCACCACCACCCGGTCCGCCAGGCCCATGATGAGGTCCATGTCGTGGTCCACGATGAGCACCGTGTACCCCTCCCTGGCCAAGGAGCGCAGGAGGTGGGCCAGCTCCCGCTTTTCCCCGGCGCGAAGCCCTGCCGCCGGTTCGTCCAGGAGGAGGACCGTGGCCCCCGAGGCCAGGAGGCGGGCGATCTCCAGGAGGCGTTGCTGTCCCACGGAAAGCCGCTCCGCCCGCTCCAAGGCCAGGCCCTCCAGGCCCACCCGCTTCAGGGCCCGGTAGGCGGTGGCCAGGGCCCGGGCCTCCTCCTTGCGGTGCAGCCCCAGGAGGACCTGGAAAAACCCCGCCCGCGTCCCCAGGTGGGTGCCCAGGGCGGCGTTCTCCAGCACGCTGAGCTCGGGGAAGAGGTGGGGGTGCTGGAAGGTGCGCCCCAGGCCCAGGGCGTGCACCCGGTGGGGGGGAAGGCCGGTGATCTCCCGGCCCAGGAGGACCACCCGCCCCCCATCAGGGGAGATGGCCCCGGTGATGAGGTTGAAGGTGGTGGTCTTCCCCGCCCCGTTGGGGCCGATCAGGGCCAGGATCTCCCCCCGCCTGAGGGCAAAGGAAACCCCAGCCACCGCCAGGAGACCCCCGAAGGCCTTGCGCAGGCCCTCCACCGCCAAGACCACTTCTCCCCGGGGCCCGGCCGGAGCCTGCAGGGGCAGGGGTTCGGCCCGGGGCAGCCCCCGCTCTCGCCGCGGCAGACGCCGCTCCAGAAGGGGCCAAAGACCCCGGGGGGCCAGGATGAGGATGAGGGCCAGGATGAGGCCATACCCGATGGTCTCGTAGTTGCCCTGCCGGCCCAGGAGGAGGGGCAGGAGGTCCTTGAGCCAGTCCTCCAGTCCGGTGAAGAAGGCTGCCCCCAGGAGAACCCCAGGGATGGACCCCACCCCCCCGGCCACCGCCATGACCAGGTACTTGATGGAGGCCTCCAGGCTAAAGGGCGTGGGGTTCACAAAGCGCAGGAAGTGGGCGTACAAAAATCCCGCCAGGCCGGCGATGGCCCCGGAAAGCAGGAAGGCTTGCAGGCGGAGCCGGGCCGGGTCCACCCCGAAGCTGGCCGCCGCCAGGGCATCCCCCCGCAGGGCCAGAAGGGCCCGGCCCAGGCGGCTATGCCGCAGGTTGTCCAGGGCCAGGATCAGGAAGGCCAGGAGGAGGAGGCTGAAAAGGGCATAGCGGAACCCCGTGTCCAGGGGCAGGCCCAGGAGGACCAGAGGGGGCAGGTCGGTCATCCCCGTGTGCCCCCCCGTAAGCCCCACCAGGTTCCCCGCCAGGATGTAGAGGGCCACCTGCCAGGCGATGGTGGAAAGGGGGAGGAAGTGCCCTTTGAGCCGCACGGTAAGCCCTCCCAGGACCAGGGCCAGGAGGAGGGAAAGCCCAAGCCCCGCCAAAAGCCCAAGCCAGGGGGAAAACCCCGCCTTCACCGTGAGGAGGGCAGTGGCGTAGGCCCCCATGCCCATGAAGGCCGCCTGGGCAAAGCTGGTCATGCCCGCCAGGCCGGTGAGCACCAGGAGGGAGAGGGCCACCATGGCGGAGAGGGCGAAGAAGTTGAGGAGGGTGAGGTAGTAGGGAAAAGGGGAAAGGAGAAGGGGCAAAAGGAGCAGGAGAAACCACAGGTAGCGCATCATTCCTCCACCGCCCGTGCCCGGAGGCTCTGGTAGAAGAGGGCGGGCACCAGGAGCAGGAAGACCAGGGCCTCCTTGTAGGCGCTGGCGTAAAAGCTGGTAAAGCTCTCAAAGAAGCCCACCAAAAGGGCTCCCAAAAGGGCCATGGGGTAGCTGGAAAGCCCCCCCAGGATGGCGGCCACAAAGCCCTTAAGCCCCAGCATGAAGCCCATGAAGTAGGCGGCGTTGATGAGGGGGGCCAGGAGGAGGCCAGAAAGGCCGGCCAGCAGGCTGGCGATGCCAAAGGCCACCATCCCCGCCTCCTCCGGAGGGATGCCCGAAAGCCTGGCCCCAAGCCGGTTCTCCGCGGCCGCCAAGAGGGCCTTGCCGAAGAGGGAGAGGCGGAAGAAGAGGTAGAGGCCAAGCACCGCCAAAAGGGCGAAGAGGAGGACCAAGACCCCCTGCCAGGAAAGGCCCACCACCACCTCCCCCCGCAGAAGGGGCTCGGGGCGGAACTGCTCGGGGCCGAAGAAGACCAGGCCCAGGCCCATATAGGCCACGTGGAGCCCCACGGCCATGATGAGGAAGGCCAGGACCGTGGCCTCCCGCATGGGCTGGAAAAAGACCCGGTAGGTGGCCACCCCCAGGTAGACCACCAGGAGGACCACCGCGGGGTAGGCCAAGGGAGGCACGCCGCGGGCCAGGAGGAAGAGGAGGCCAAGCCCCGCCGTCCCCAAAAGGGGCAGGAGGGCCCCCCTCCCCCGGGAGAGGAGGGCCCAGGCCAGCCCCAGGGCCAAGGCCAGCCAGAGGGTGCCGGGAAGCTTCCCCTCCAGGAGCCAGACCAGGGAGAGGGGAGCGAACATGAGGAGCTCCCCGATGGGCACCAGGATCACCCGGGTCACGGCGAAGACCAGGACCAGGCTTAGGGCCAGAAGGCCGTAGACCACGCCGTTCTGCAGCCCGTCCAGGAGGAGGAAGCCGAGGATGGTGGCGTCCATGGACTAGCGGAAGGTGCGCTCCAGCTTCCAGCGGCCCCCCTCCACCCGGACCATCACCGCGGTGTCCTCAAAGCGGAGGCCCAGGTGGTCCTCCTTGCTGAAGGTGAAGATCCCGTGGGTGGCCGCCAGGTTCCGGGTGGCCTCAATCTCGTCCCGAAGAACAGCGCGGAAAGCCGCCAGGTCCTTGGGGTCCGCCCGCCGCAGGGCCCGCTCCAGGGCCGGGCGCAGGATCAGCCAGGCGTCCCAGGCGTGGGCGCCGAAGGTGGAGTAGCTGCCGATGCCGTACTTGGCCTCGTAGCGCTGGATGTAGTCCAGGGCCACCCGCTTGGTGGGGTAGCCCGTGGGGAGCTGCTCGGCCACCAGGATGGGCCCGGCGGGCAACAGGGTGCCCTCCACGTCCTGGCCGCCTACCCGCAGGAAGTCGGGGTTGGCCACCCCGTGGGTCTGGTAGATGAGGCCGGTGTAGCCCCGCTCCTTGAGGGTGCGCTGGGGAAGGACCGCGGGGGTACCGCTGGCCCCGATGAGCACGGCCTCGGGCCTCCGGGCGATGATCCTCAGGACCTGGCCGGTCACCGAGGTGTCCGTGCGGGCGTAGCGCTCGCTCACCACTACCTGGATGCCCTTGGCCCGGGCCTCCGCCTCAAAGAAGCGGGCCCAGCCCTCCCCGTAGGCATCGTTGAAGCCGATGTAGCCCACGGTCTTCACCCCCCGGGCCACCATGTCCGCCACGATGGCCCGGGCCATGAGCTCCTCCGTCTGGGGGGTCTTGAAGACCCAGAAGCGCTGGGCGTCCACGGGGTGGATGATGTCCTTGCTGGCCGCCAGGGAGATCATGGGCACCTTGGCCTCGGCCACCACGGGGATCATGCCCAAGGAGGCCGGGGTGGTGGTGGTGCCCACGATGGCCACCACCCCCTCCTCCACCAGGCGCCGGGTGTTGCGCACCGCCTGGGTGGTGTCGGAGGCATCGTCCAGGATGACGAACTGCACCTTGCGCCCCGCCACGCCCCCCGTGCGGTCCAGCATCTCCTGGAGCATGAGGAAGGTGTTCCGCTCGGGGATGCCCAAGGAAGCCGCCGGACCGGTGGCGGAGACCACCACGCCCACCTTGAGAACCTCTTGGGCCGAGGCCGAAAGGGCCAGGACCAACGCTACTGCCAACCATCGCCTCATGTTCTTCCCTCCTTTACCACCTTTCCCACCGGGCTGGGCCCGGGCAGGGTCTAACTAACGGCCGTTCGGTTTGGCTTCCAGTCTAGTTAGGGACATCTGTCCCGTCAAGCTAGGTCACGTGCTCGGGGATGCCGAGGAGCCTCGAGGGCCGGGTGGGAAGGAGCCTCCCCTCCAGGTCCAGGAAGGGGCTTCCCTCCAGGAACCAGCTCTTGGGCGTCCTGTGCCCCCAGAGGGTCTGGCGGCGGGGGTCGTTGAGGCTCCAGCGCACCGGGGGCAGGTCGGGGTCCACGGTGAGGTAGTCGGAGGTGTAGAGCTCCAGGCGGTGCCCGTCGGGGTCCTTGAGGTAGAGGAACATGGCGTTGGAGATGCCGTGCCGCCCAGGGCCCCGCTCAATCTGGTCCGTGCGCCGGGCGCCGGCCAGGATGTCCGCCGCCTTGAGGATGGCCAGGGGGTCGGGGAGCCAGTAGGCGAAGTGGTGGAGGCGGGGGCCCTCCCCGTTGGTGAAGGCGATGTCGTGCACGTTCCCCTTACGGTGGAGCCAGCTCGCCCAAAGCCGGCCCTCCTCGTCCTCGGTGTACTCCGTGAGGCGGAAGCCAAGCCTTTCCTGGTAGTACCGGGTGGCCTCGGCCACCTCCGGGGAGAAGACGTTGAGGTGGTCTATGCGCAACACCCCAGGGCCCCGGTGGAGGTGGTAGTCCTGGAGGACCCGGGGAAGCTTCTCCGCCCGGAAGTAGAAGGCCAGGGGGTAGCCGAAGGGGTCCTGGACCCGGAGGACCTTTGGCCGCCCCCAGTCGGCCTCGAGGCGGTGGGGAAGCCCTTCGGCTTCCGCCCAGGCCATAAGGGCCTCCAGGCCCTCCTCGGCGTCCACCTTGAAGCCCAGGGCCCGCACCGCCGCCATGGGGGCCTCGGTGAGCTTGAGGCTCCACTCCAGCTCCTCGTAGCCCCTGAGGTAGGCGCTATGGCCCTCCCGGTGCTCCAGGCGGAAGCCCAAAAGGCCCTCGTAGAACTCCAGGCTCCGCTCCAGGTCCCGCACCCAAAGCTCCAAAAATCCCACCCTCACGATGGCCATACCAACCTCCTGTAGCCGCGGGCGAAGTAGACCAGGGGCGGCCCCATCTCCCCCAGCTCCAGGGCCTCCACCCGGCCCACCACCAGGCGGTGGTCACCCCCCGGATAGACCGCCTCCAGCCGGCACCGCAACACGGCCAAAGCCCCCTCCACCCGGCCCGCCGTCAGGCCCACCCCATCCCTGGGGCGGCCGGCGAAGTGCTCGGAAACCCCCTCCTGCCCCTCGCGAAGGAGGCTTACCGCGAAGGCCTGGGCGGCCTCCAGGAGAGGGAGGACCTTGGCCCCCTGCCAGATACCCAGGGCCACCAGGGGGGGCTCGAGGCTGAGGGACATGAAGGCGGTAGCGGTCATCCCCCGCTCCTCCTCCCCGTGCCGCGCCGAGACCACGGTAACCCCGGCGGCAAAGCGGCTCATGGCCTCCTTGAAGAGGTCTTTCAACTCTCCCTCGCCCACGTTTCCAACCCCCTCAGGCCCGCACTTCCTCAAAGACCCGCAGGGCCTCCCGCAGGTAGGCCAGGACCCGGGCCTTGTAGGGCTCCTTGTCGTAGACGCCGTAAAGGGTCTGGTACATGCGCACGGGATCGCCGAAGAAGAAGCGCTCGTAGAGCTCCTGCCTGGCGCCGAAGCCAGAAAGGGTCATGTCCCAGGCCAGGCGGAAGAGGGCCACCCGCTCCTTGGCCTCCAGGGTCGCCCCCTGGAGGTACTTCTCCAGCATGGGGGCCAAAGGCCCCTTGAAGTCCCGCTCCGAGGGCAGGGTGATGAGCCCCGAGGCCCCGATCTGCTCCAGGATTTCCCGGATGCGGGGATAAAGCCGGGGGTAGAGGTTCCGGGCCCCATCCAGGGCCCCCCGGTCGGGCACCAGGAGGCCGTAGGCGTTCTCCTTGGCCTCGGCCTCGGCCCGGGTCCAGAAGGCCCGCATGGCCTCGAGGTAGACGATGATCTCGGCGATCTTCTCCTGCACGTGGCCGTAGGCGTCCGCCCCGATGCCCTCGGCCATGAGGGCCGCCACCCCCAAGAAGGCCTCGGTCTTGGCGGTCTTCAGCACCACCACCTGGTGGGCCATGTAGTGGAGGGCCCCGGTCTGGGCGTAGGCGTTGTTGCAAAGCTCCACATTCCCCAGGATGAAGACCCGTTCCCAGGGCACCAGGACGTCGTCAAAGACCACCAGGCAGTCCATCTCCTCCAGCCGGCTGGAAAGGGGATGGTCAAAGGGGCTCTCCCCGCCCACCAGCCCCTCGCGGCAGACGAAGTGGAGCCCGGGGGTGGAGGTGGGCAGGGCGAAGGCGATGGCGTACTTCTCGCTCCCCGGCCCCTCCTTGAGGAGGGTGGAGGGGAAGATGAGCACCTCGTCCGCCAGGGGGAAGGTAGCCGTCATCCGCGCCCCCCGCACCACGATGCCCCGCTCCGTCTGCTTGACCACCCCCACGGGGATGTAGGGGTCGGGCTGGGCCGAGGGGGGCTTGGCCCGGTTCACCTGGGGGTTGGTGAGGGCGTGGGTGGTGGCCAGGTCCTTGTCCCGCAGGAGGCGGTAGTAGTTGCGGACGTTCTCGGCAAACTCCCCGAAGTAGTCGGCGCTGGCGGCATAGGCCATGACCACGGCGTTCAGGTAGTCGGGGCTCCGGCCCATCATGCCCAGGTTCTGGTCGGCCCAGAGCTTGTAGGCCTGGCTCCGCCGCCTGAGGTCCTCCTTGGTCTTGGGGACGAGGAAGCTCATCCCGTGCCGCTTCCCCTCCTCCTCGTAGGTCAGGCTCTCCCGGTAGCGGGGGTCGTGCTGCAGGTCGTAAAGGGCGGCCATGGTGCGCACGATGCCCCGGAAAACCGGGTGGGTGGTGGGGTCCTCCACCTTCTCCCCCTTGTACCAGAGGTTGGGGGGACGCTCCTTCAGGGCCTCTATGTACTCCGCGCCGGTCCTTGCCATGCCGTTCACCCCTTTCCAAACTTGGGCACGTGGGGGGGCCTTAAGGGCAGCCCCACGGCCTTGAGGTCGGTGTAGAACTCAAAGGCGTAAAAGCCTCCTTCCCGCCGCTCCCCGCTTCCCTTGACCCCGCCGAAGGGGGTGGGGAGGTGGCGGACGTTGTGGCTGTTGAGGTAGATGAGCCCGGCCTCCAACTCCAGGGCCAGGCGGTGGGCCCGCTCCAGGTCCCGGGTGAAGACGTAGGCGGCAAGGCCGTACCTGGTCTCGTTGGCCAGGCGCAGGGCCTCCGCCTCGTCCTTGAAGGGGATGGCCAGCAAAACGGGCCCGAAGATCTCCTCCTGGGCGATGCGCATGGAGTTCTCCCCCACGAAGAGGGTGGGCTTGAGGTAGTTGCCCCGGGAGAGGTCCTCCCCGCGGAAGGAGGTGGTGGCCTGCTCCCCACCCACCAGGAGCCGGGCGCCCTCCTGAAGGCCCACCCGGATGTAGCCCAGGACCCTCTGCAGGTGCTCGGGGTGGATCAGGGGGCCCACCTCGGTCTCGGGGTCCAGGGGGTGGCCCACCCGGATGGCCCGGGCCCGCTCCGCCACCTGGGCCACGAAGTCCTCAAAGATGGCCTCCTCCACCAGGAGCCGGGAGCTGGCCGTGCACCTCTCCCCGTTGAAGGAGTAGATCTGGAAGACCACCGCATCCAGGGCCCGCTCCAGGTCGGCGTCGGCGAAGACCAGGGCCGGGCTCTTGCCCCCCAGTTCCAGGGAAAGCCGCTTCAGGTGCTGGGCGGCGTTTTGCATGACCACCTTGCCGGTCTCCGTCTCCCCCGTGAGGGTGATGAGGGGCACCAGGGGATGGGCCACCAGGGCCGCCCCCGCCTCCTCCCCGAAGCCCTGGACCACGTTGAACACCCCGGAGGGCAGGTCGGCCTCCTGCAGGATGGCCGCCAGCTTGCTGGCGGTTAAGGGGCTCCACTCCGCCGGCTTCAACACCACCGTGTCCCCCGCGGCCAGGGCGGGGGCGATGCGCCAGGTGGAGAGCATCAGGGGGGCGTTCCAAGGGGTGATGATGCCCACGGGCCCGGCGGGCACCCGCACCGCGTAGTAGAGCCAGTCCCGGTCCACGGGGTAGGTCTTGTCCTCCATGGCGTGCTCGGCGTACTCCGCGTAGAAGGCGAAGTTCTCCGCCGCCCGGGCCACCTGGGCCCGGACGATGCGCAGGGCCTGCCCCGTGTCCAGGGCCTCCACCACCGCCAGCTCGTCCGCGTGCTTCTCCAAGAGCTCGGCGATCTTCAGGAGGTAGCGCTTGCGCTCCCGGGCCGGGGTGCGGCTCCAGCGGGCAAAGGCCTCGTGGGCCGCCCGGGCTGCCCGGTCCACCTCGCGCGCCCCGCCCCGGGCGGCCTGGGAAAGGGGCTCGTTGCTGGAGGGGTCCAGGGTGGGAAAGGTCTCCCCGGTTTCCGAGGGGACAAACTCTCCCCCGATGTGGTGCAGGGCGGTCCAGGCGGCAAGCTCCTTGCGGATGGCCTCAATCCGCTCCCAGGGGATACCGGCCACGCGGTCGGCGTACCTCATGCCTCCTCCTCAATAGGGTTCTCCAGGGCCCCCAGGCCCTCTATCTCCAGGCGCATCACGTCCCCCGGGCGCACCTGGCTGATGCCCTTGGGGGTGCCGGTGAGGAGGACGTCGTAGGGCTCCAGGGTCATGAACTCGCTGATGAAGGCCAGAAGCTCGGCCACGCTGTAGAGCATCCTCGAGGTGTGCCCCTCCTGCCTCAGCTCCCCGTTCACGTAGGCCCGTAGCCAGAGGTTCTGGGGGTCCGCCACCTCCCCCTCCACCAAAAAGGGGCCCAGGGGCAAGAAGGTGTCCCGCCCCTTGGCCCGGATGGGGGGGCGGAAGGTGTTGGTCACGAAGTCCCGCACCACCAGGTCGTTGGCGATGGTGTAGCCCAGAACATAGTCCAGGGCGTCCTTGGCCTTCACCCGCTTCATGGGGCGGCCCACCACCACGGCCAGCTCCACCTCGTAGTGCACGTAGGCCGCCCCCTTGGGGTAGAGCACCACCCCCTTGTGGGGGAGGAGGCTGGTGTTGGGCTTCCAAAAGAGGGCGGGCTCCTCGGGACGGGAAAGGCCCAGCTCCTCCGCGTGGTCCGCGTAGTTCAGGGCCACCCCGATCACCTTGCCCGGGGTGAAGGGCAGGAGCCAGGTGACGGCCTCCAGGTCGTGGGCCTCCCCGGCCTCGTCCAGCAGAAGCCCCTCCCGGTAGACCCCGTGGTGCACCCGCCCCTTGGCCAGGAAGCGGCAACGCTTCATGCCTCCTCCCCCATCAGGCCGTAGCGCCGGGCCATGCGCCTAAGCCGCTCCTCCACCTCGGGGGTGGTGGGCCCCAAGGGGAGGCGCCACTCCTTCTCCAGAAGCCCCATCCAGGAGAGCACGGTCTTCAGGGGGATGGGGTTGGTGTCCCAGAAGATGGCCTCGTTGGCCTCCAGGAGGTAGTAGTGCATCTCCCTGGCCCCCCCGTAGTCCCCGGCCAGGGCCAGCTCCGTGAGCCGGGCCACCTCCTTGGGGAGCCAGTTGGCGGTGGCGGCGATGGTGCCCACCGCCCCCAGGCTCATCATGGGCAGGGTGAGGCTTTCCAGGCCGCAGAAGACCAGGAAGTCCTGCCCCACCTCCTGGAAGAGCTGGGAGAGGTACTCCAGATCCTTGGAGGAGTGCTTCAGGCCCACGATGTTGGGGAAGTCCCGCCGGAGGCGGGCCACGGTCCTGGGGGCGATCTCCACCCCCGCCCGGCCGGGGATGTTGTAGAGGATGAGGGGGAAGTCGGGAACCGCCCGGGCCACCTCGGCGAAGTAGCGGTAAAGCCCCTCCTGATTGGGCTTCACGTAGTAGGGAACGATGACCATGGCCCCCTGGGCCCCCACCTCCTGGGCGAAGCGGGTGAGCTCCAGGGTCTCCTCCAGGCGCAAGGCCCCGGTCCCGGGCAGGACGGGCACCCGGCCCGCCGCCTGCTCCAGGGCGATGGCCATCACCCGTTTTCGCTCCTCCAGGGTCTGGGTCCCCGGTTCCCCGGTGGTGCCCCCCACGCTGATCCCGTGGGAGCCCTCGCGGATGGCCCGCTCCACCAGGGCCCTCAGGGCGGCCTCGTCAATCTGCCCCCGGCGGAAAGGTGTGGGTAAGGGAGGTATGGACCCGCGGAACATGCTGCTCCTTTCGCCTCCCAGGATGGCGGCAGGGGAAAGGCGGGGGCAATTGTGTATAAGACCGATACTTCTTCCTATCTTTGTGAACTAAGATAACTTTTCTCTGGCCGCCTCCGAGGGCCAGGCCTGATATTGTACTAGTGCACCATGGTTGCGGAAAATTTTGGCCAAAGTGCCATCAGCTTCACCGCCCTGGTCCAGGGACTGGGCCTCGAGGCCCTGGTCCCCTCGGAGCGCCCCGTCCTCTACCTCCTCCCCGAACCCCGCCCCCTCCTGCCCCTGGAGGGGGCCCTCCTCCTCTTCCGCCCCGAGGGGAACCTGTGGCGCTACCGCACCGCCTCGGGCTTCCTCCTGCCCGCCCCCGACCCCGAGGTGCTGGCCTTGGCCCAGAAGGAAGGGCTGGGCCTGGCCCTCTACCCCCCCTGGCTCCGGCGGGAGGAGGTGGAAAAGGCCCTGGCCCAGAGGCTCTTCGCCCTGGGGCCGGGCCTAGCCCTGGCCGGGCTTCTGGACCTCCTCCTCAAGCTTCCCGACCGCCCCCTCCTGGAGGTCCTCCACCAGGCCACCGGCCTTCCCCTGGCCCGGGTGGCCCCCTGGGGGGAGGTCCTGGGCTTCGCCGGCCCCGTGCCCCCCCAGCACCCCAAGGAGCCCGGGACGAGCCGGGGTTGGCTGGCCCTGGAGGCCGGGGAGGGGGTCCTGGTGGCCTACGGGGAGGAGGAGGTCCTGGGAGGGGTCCGGGGGCTTCTGGAGGTGGCGGCCCGGGTCCTGCGGGTGCGGGCCCTGGAGCGTAGCCTGGAAAGGATGCAGGAGGAGTCCCTGGGTGGGGCTCTCCTCGAGGGCCTGATCCTGGGGGAGGCCGAGCCGGCCAGGCTCTTCGCCTTCGGCTTCGCCGAGGGCGTGGAGTGGGTGCTGAGCCTGGTGGAACCCCCCGAGGTGCCGGGCCGCCACCGCCTGGCGGAGGAGAGGCGGCGGGAGGCCACCTTGGAGCTCAGGCGCCGCGCCGGCACCTACCTGGACCGCCTGGGGGTACCCTACCTCCTGGCGGTGCGGGGCAACCGGGTGGCGGCCATGTGGCAGGTGCACAGCCCCAAACGGGAAGCGGAAAGCCTCCTGGCCGCCCTGCCCCCAGGAAGCCGGCTGGGCTACTCCGCCGTCCACGCCGACACCGGGGTCCAGGAAGCCTACCGCGAGGCCCTCATCGCCCTTAAGGCCGCCCGTCCCGGGGAGGCCCTCTCCTTTACCGGCCTGGACCCCGTGGCCTTCGTCCTCCTGCAACAGTCCCCGGAGGACCTGAGGGCCCTGGTGGAGCGCTACCTTCCCCTTCCGCCCAAACTCCTCCGTACCCTCGAGGTCTTCATGGCCTCCGGGGGGGTGGAGGAGGCAGCCGCGCGCCTCAACATCCACCCCAACACCCTGCGCTACCGCCTGAAGCGGATAGAGGAAGCCCTCGGCCCCCTCTCCCGCCCCGAGGTCCTGGCCCGGGTCCACCTGGCCCTAAGGGCCCGGGACCTCCTCCTGGGCTAAAATGACCCCATGGTCAAGCTCAAGGTATTGGCCCTGGTCCTTTCCCTTTTAGGCGCGGGCGGGGCCCTGGCCCAGACCCTGGTGGAGGTAACCACGGTGGTGGCTACCCTCTCCAGCCTGGACCCGGCGGTGCGCCTGCCCTCGGGCACCTATAAGGCCCGCAGCCCCGAACCCCTCTTAAGCCGCTTCCCGGAAGCCAGGGGGTACGCCCTGGAGGCCTTCGCCGCCAAGGGCATCGCCAGCCGGCTCCACGCCGCCTTCGTGCAGCAGGTGCTCACTGCCTTCGCCGCCGCCGGGTACTTCCTGGAAGGGCAGGAGGAGAAGGTGGTGGAGGGGGAGGTGCGCACCAAGTACGTGCTCAAGGACAGCCTGGGCCGGGCGGCCCTGCTTTTGGTGGTGCGCAAGGGGGATGAGCTGGTCTATGCCTTCGGGAAGAAAAAATGAAAGTTTTCACGATTAATCTGGCTTGTGCTAAAGGTCTCCTCTCCAGGAGGCCCGCCACCAGAGAAGGCCCCCCAAACCTCCTAGCCCCAGGCTGAGCCCCCCCACCCCCAGGTCCAGGGCGAAGAAGGGCCCCTCCCGGTAGCCGGCCAGAACCTGGAAGGCGAGGCCCTCCCCACCCCAGGCCCAGGCCAGCCCTGCCTTCCAGGGATACCCCACCTCCAGGGTCAGAAGACCCCCCCAGAGGGCCTGGGCCAGGCCCAAAAGCCCCCTTCCCTGCCCGGCCTCCCAGGTGGCCTCCCCATAGACCACCGCCTCCCCCAAACGGCCGGTGGCCCCCAGGCCCCCTCCCCCAGAAAAGGTCCATAGCCGGAGGTCCGGCCAGGCCAGCTCCAAAAAGGCACCCTGCCCCCAGGCATAGCCCAGGCGCGCCCGCACCACCCCGTAGCCCGTGAGCACACCCCCCCAGACCCCCTCCTCCCCGCCTGCGGGGCCGGGGCGGTTCCAGGTGGTGGGGAAAAGCCGCCCCTCCCCCAAGGTCAGGGGAAAGCGGCCCAGGGTGAGGGCATAGGCCTCCCCCTCCCAAGTCAGGGAAAGCTGCTCCAGGGAAACCCCCGCCTCCCCCAAGGAGGGGCGCAGGTAAGGGGCCAGGGAGAAGCGGAGCCGCCCCCCTTCCCCGGCCACCTCCCCGTAAAGGCGCAGGTACAAGGTGGCCTGGCCCGCCAGGCCGTAGGCCCCCACCTCGTACCCCTGGGCCAAGGCGGGGAGGAGGAAAAGAAGCCAGAAGAGGGGGCGCATGGCCCTTATGGCCATTCCTCCCCCACCAGGCGCCCGTCCTCCAAGCGGACGATGCGCTTCACGTGGGCCAGGAGCCTGGGGTCGTGGGTGGAGAAGAGAAAGGTCACCCCCCGCTCCTCGTTCAGGGCCTGCATGCGCTCAATGAGGGCGAGCCCCGTCTTGGAGTCCAGGTTGGCCGTGGGCTCGTCCGCCAGCACCAGAAGGGGCTCTGCCGCCAGGGCCCGGGCCACGGCCACCCGCTGCTGCTCCCCCCCGGAAAGCTGCCGGGGAAACCGCCCCGCCTTGTCCGCCAGCCCCAGGGCCTCCAGAGCGGCCATGGCCCTCCGCTCCCGCTCGGGGCGGGAAAGGCCCCGGAGCTCTAGAACAAAGGCGGCGTTTTCCAAGGCGGTGAGCACGGGGAGGAGGTTGTAGGCCTGGAAGACCAGGCCCACATGCTCCAGGCGGAAGCGGGCCCTTTCCGCCCGGGAAAGCCGGTCCAGCCGCACCCCACCCACCCAGACCTCCCCCTCCGTGGGCAGATCCAGCCCCGCCAGGATGTGGAGCAGGGTGCTCTTGCCGCTCCCCGAAGGCCCCACCAGGGCGGTGAACTCCCCCGCCTCCAGCCGGAGGTCCACCCCCCGCAGGGCCTCGGTCTCCACCCCATCCCCCCGGTAAACCTTCCGCACCCCTTTGGCTTCCACGATGGGCATACTCCCTCCTAGGGCACGTAGCGCATGGCCTCCACCGGCTCCAGCCTCGAGGCCAGATACCCCGGCCAAAGGGCCGCCAGCAGGGCTACCCCCACGGCATACCCCAGGGTGAGGAGGACCTCCTTCACCCCAAGCCGCCCGTAGAGCACCTCCGGCAGGCCGAACTCCCGGTACTGCTCCAGGATCCACTGGGGCAGGGGGAGCCGGAAGCCGTCCAAAAGCTCCAGGTGCAGAAGAAGCCCAAGCCCCGCCCC
Source organism: Thermus igniterrae ATCC 700962 (assembly GCF_000376265.1). GTDB lineage: Bacteria > Deinococcota > Deinococci > Deinococcales > Thermaceae > Thermus > Thermus igniterrae. Next base: position 60,873 of record NZ_AQWU01000072.1, on the reverse strand, counting down.
CACCAGGGCGGAAACCCCCACCAGGAGGAGGCTCTCCCAAAAGACCAGAGCCATGACCCGCCGGCCGGTGAGACCCAGGGCGCTGAGGAGGCCGAACTCCCGCACCCGCTCCACCAGGGAGAGGTAGAGGGCGTTGAGGAGGATGAGCCCCCCCAGGAGGAAGAAGATCCCCACGTAAAGGGCCATCACCGTGTCGTAGAGGGGCAGGAGGGCGGCGTAGAGGGGATTGGCCTCCAGCCAGGTTTCCACCGTCAGGCCCTCCAGGTGGGGCTTCAGGCGGGCCTTCAAGGCCTCCAGGGGCTCCTGGTCGTAAAGGCCGATTCCCGAAAGCCTAATCTCCAGCCGGGTGACCCGGCCGGGAAAGAGGAGGGCTTGGGCGTCCCCTAGGCCCACCACCAGGGTGCGGGCCTCCAGGTGGGTCTCCGGCAGGTCCAGAAGGCCCACCACCCGGAAGGGGAAGATGCCCAGGCCCATCCCCCCGGGGGCGTAGGCCACCACCTCGTCCCCCAGGCCCACCTTGAGGGCCCGGGCCAGGGCCTCCCCCAGAAGGGCCTCCCCCGAGGCCTGGGGCAGGCGGCCGGCCTTCAGCAACTTCCGCTGCCTTTCAAGCCCCCCGGCCTCGAGGCCCGTGAGCACCGCCGCCCGGCTCCGCTCCCCGGCGATGACCAGGGCCTGCCCCTCCAAAACCCCCTCCACCTGGGTCCCGGGGGGGAGGGGCAGGGCCGGGGGAGCAAAGGTCAGGGCCTCCAGGTCCTCCTTTTCCCGGTAGCTCTCCACCCGGACCACCAGATGCCCGGTGCGCTCCAGGAGGAGGCGGAAGAAGGCGTCAAAGGCCCCGGCGTAGACCGAGAGGAAGACCAGGGACAGGAAGACCACCAGGGCCACCACCCCGCCCGTGGCCAGGTTGCGGCCCGGGGTGCGGAGCAGGTTCCGCCAGGCCAGGCGCAGCACCTAACACCCCCTTTCCAGGTAGAGGGGATGGAAGCACCGCTCGGGCACCCCCCCTACCTGGACCTCGCTCACCTCCAGCCGGGTGCGGTACCCAGGGCGCAGGAGGTCCTTAAGCTCCATCTCCCGGGGTAGGTAGGCCCCATCCAGGCGCTGGTAGGCGCCAAGCCTCAGCTCCCGCACCGCCTGGCCCCGCTGGTCAAAGTAGAGGACCCGCTCCACCAGGCCCTCCTTCAGGTGGACCTCCACCCGCCCGTAGGGGGTGGCGGCCCCAGGCTTGGGGGAAAGGACCAGCACCCCCCTCTCCTCCGCCACCTGGAAAAGCTCCTCCAGGTCGCGGCCCATAAGGTCCTGGTAGGTGAGGTCGGAACCCAGGAAGCGCTCGCTCCGGCCCGTGGGGGGCAGGCGCAGGGTGCGGCCAAGCCGGGGGTCGTAGAGGTAGAGGTCCTGCCCCAACGACAAGTAGGCCTGCCCCGCCTCCGCCTTAGGCTCCAGCACCCGGAGGTGGACCCGCTCCCCGTCGGTGTAGACCTTGAGGCGGTAGAGCTTGCTCTGGCCGGGGCGCTCCACCCACAGGGCGTAGACCGCCTGGTGGGCTGGGCCGCGTAGGCGGTCCAGGGCGGTCCGGAGCTTCTCCAAGGGGGTCTGGGCCAGGACGGGAGCCAGGAGGATCAGAAGAACCGGGAAAACCTTGCGCATCTCACCCCTCCTTCAGGTAGCGGGGGACCTCCAGGGCCAGCACCAGCCGCCCGGGGAAGAGCAGGGCCAAGAGGGCGGAAAGCCCCACCACCCCGGCGGCATACAGGGCGTACGCGGGCCTTAGGGCGGTGTACAGGTGTTCGGAAAGCCCGGACTCGGGAAGGAGCTCCACGCTCATCCGCATGAGGGGTCCGAAGACATCGTGGGTGGAGGTGTACCAGAGGAGGGCATACCCAAGAAGAAGGCCCAGGACCAGGCCCACGCCGCTGGCCAGGGCCGCCTCCAGGGCCACCTGCCCCGCCAGGCGCCAGGGGGTGAGGCCCAGGCTCTCGGCCACGGCGAACTCCCTTAGGCGCTCCCGCACGCTCACGTAGGTGGTGCTCACCACGGCGATGGCCGCCAGGAGCATGAAAAGGCCCAGGAGGGGGATGTAGAGGAGGCGGCTTCCCTCGTAGTCCGCCCGGATGGGCCCCATGAGGTCCCAGACCCCCTTAGCCTGGAGGCCGGGGGGCAGGGTGCGGCTCAGGGCCTGGGCCACGGCCCCCTCCCTGCCCCGGGGGACCTTCACCGCCAGGTGGGTGGCCAGGGCCCCGGTGAGGGCCTGGGCGTCCTCTAGGTGCAGGTAAACCCCGAAAAAGTCCACGTTGGAGACCCCAGCCCGCACCAGGCCCACCACCTCCAGGCCCAAAGCCGCCTTTCCCGTCTCCACCACCAGCCGCTCCCCCACCCTCACGTCCAGCCGCTCCGCCAGGCGCTGGCCCAGGACCACCTCGCCCCGGGCGCGAAGCCAGCGCCCCTCCGCCACCTTGGCCGGCACGCGGGAAAGGCCCTTTTCCCCCTCGGGGTCCACGCCCAGGACCAGTCCCCCCTCGAGGCGGTAGGGGGAGCGCAAAAGGGCGTAAACGGAAAGCCGGGGGCTCACCGCCTGGACCAGGGGGTGGGCCAGGGTGGGAAGGGATTTTAGGCCGTGCTCCGGGTCAGGGTCTGCCCACCAGGCTTCCTGGGCCACGGCCACCGGGGCCTCCACGTACTCCGCGTAAGCCTCCACCAGGCTCTCCCCGTACCCGTCCAAGAAGCCCAGGAGAAAGAGGGTGGCCACGGTGACGTAGACCACCACCAAGGAGAGGAGGGCCGTGCGGCGCCGTTGCCGCAACACGCTCCGCCAGGCCAGGCGCAAGAGGCTCATCTCCCCTCCTCAAAGCGCTCCAGAAGCTTGGGAAGCTCCCGCTCAAAAAAGGCGTAGAGCTCCCGCATTTCCCTAAGCCTCTCCCCGCGCACCTCCCCCACCAGGGCCAGGCCCCTCTCCGCCTGCTCCCGGTAGCGGGAAAGGGCCCGGGTCTTCTCCAGAAGGAGGCGCTTCCAGGCCCCAGGGCGCACGGCGTAGCGGTCCGCCCGCTCCCCTGGCCGGCGAAGCCGCTCCACCAGGTGGAGCCGGGTGAGGAGGTACAGGGCCGGACTCAAGGCCCCCTTGCTGGCAGAAAGGGCCACCCCCATCTCCCTGGCCGTCTGCTCCGGGGGCTCGGCGATGAGGAGCCAGGCCAGCACCCGGCCCGCCATGCGGGGTAGGCCGGCGGCCTCAAAGAGGAGGGCGGTCTCCTCCACCCAGGCCTTCAGGGGAGCCTCCACGCCCCGAGCCTATGCCCGTTCGCAAAGTTCTGTCAATGCCAAACTTTTGGGGTCCGAGGGAGCAAGCCCCCGGCCGGAGGGGCTTTAGAGCTCCGCCAGGTCCACCCGCTCCAGGACGGGCAGGGCCCTCAAGGCCTCCAGCACCTCGGGGGAGGGCTTCTGGTCCACCGCCAGGACAAAAAGGGCCCGCCCCCCAGGCACATCCCGCCCCAGCTGCATCCCGGCGATGTTGACCCCGGCCTCCCCCAGGAGGGTGCCCACCTGGCCTACCACCCCGGGGCGGTCGTAGTTGACGCAGACCAGCATGTACCCCTCAGGCACCACCTCCAGGGCGTAGTCGTCTACGCCTACCAGCCGGGGCCGCCCTCCCATGACCACCCCCCGGGCCCGGCGCTCCTCCTGGTCGGTGGAAAGCCGCACCTCCACCAGCCGGGTGTACTCCCCCGCCTCCTCGGAGCGCCGGGTGATGAGGCGCACCCCCCGTTCCTTGAGGAGGGGGCGGGCGGATACCAGGTTCACCGCCTCGCTCCCCAGGACCCGGGAGAGGAGCCCCTTGGCCACGGCGCTGGCCACGGGCTCGGGGTCTTTTTCAAACTGGCCCAGGAAGCTCACCTCCAGCACCTGGGGCCGCCCGCGGGTGATCTGGGCGAGAAGCCGCCCCAGGGCCTCCCCCAGGGGAAGGAAGCCTTTGAGGGCCTCCAGGGCCTCGGGGTCAAAGCCGGTGTTCAGGGCGTAGGAGAGGTCGCCCTCCAGGGTGCGCACCACCCGTTCCAGGATGGCCTCCCCCACCCGCTCCTGGGCCTCCACGGTGTTGGCCCCCAGGTGGGCGGTGAGGACCACCTTAGGGTGGGCGAGGAGGGGATGGTCCTCAGGCGGGGGTTCCTGGGTGAAGACGTCTAGGCCGGCGGCGAAGAGGTGGCCCTCCTCCAGCACCTCCAAAAGGGCCTTTTCGTCAATGATTCCCCCCCGGGCGGCGTTCACCACCACCGCCCCCCGGGGCAGGAGGTAGAGCTCCCGCCGGCCGATCATGCCCCGGGTCTCCTCCGTGAGGGGAGTGTGCACGGTGAGGAAGTGGCTCTGGCGGAGCATGTCGGCCAGGTCCTCCAGAAGCTCCACCCCCAGGCTCTCCGCCCGGGTGCGGGGGATGTAGGGGTCGTAGGCGAGGACCCGCATCTCAAACCCCTTGGCGAAGCGGGCCACCTGGCCCCCAATCCTTCCCAGGCCCACAATGCCCAGGGTCTTGCCCTTGAGCTCCAGGCCCAAAAACTTCCGGTCCCACTCCCCGGCGCGAATTTTGCGGTCGGAAAGGGCAATCCCCCGAGCCGCCGCCAGGAGGAGGCCGAAGGCCAGCTCCGCCGCCGAGCGGGTGTTGGCCTCGGGCACGTTCACCACCAGGATGCCCAGGCGGCTTGCGGCCTCGAGGTCCACGTTATCCACCCCCACCCCACCCCGGCCCACCACCTTTAGCCGCTTTCCCCGCTGGAGGAGTTCGGCATCCACCTGGGTGCGGCTTCGGGTGATGAGGGCATCGTAGGCAGGGATGACCTCCAAAAGCTCCTCCCGCCCAATCCCCGGCCGGTAGTCCAGGAGCACCCCGGGGTATTTGGCGTCCCCCAGCCGCATGTCGTCGGACACCAGCACCCGCCACATATACCCTTGACCCTAGCAGAAACCCTCCCCTGGAGCAACAAGACCCCTACACTACACCGCCCCCCTGTGGTATCCTGTCCCGGATCACAAGGAGGCCTTATGAAGGTAGCCTTGGTAACCGACTCCACCTCCGACCTGCCCGGGCCCCTACGGGAGCGCCTGGGCATCCGCGTGGTCCCCCTGTACGTGAACCTGGGGGGACGGGTCTACCGGGACTGGCAGGAGATCACCCCCGAGGAGATCTTCCAGAAGGTGCGGGAGGGCTCCGCCTTCCCCACCACCAGCCAGCCCTCCCCCGAGGACTTCCTGCGCACCTACGAGGAGGCCCTGAAGGAGGCGGACCACGTCCTTTCGGTGCACATCTCCGCCAAGCTCTCCGGCACGGTGCAGTCCGCGGAGCTGGCCGCCCAGAGCTTCCCTGGGCGCATCACCGTGTTTGACAGCCAGGCGGCCTCCCTGGGCATCGGCATGATGGTCCTCCGGGCCCACGAGCTCCTGGGGGAAGGAAAGGGCCTTGCGGAGGTGCTGGAGGAACTCAAGCGCATCCGCCAGGACCACTTTGTGCGCTTCAGCGTGGCCACCCTGGAGTTTTTGAAGCGGGGCGGGCGCATCGGGGGGGCCCAGGCCCTTTTGGGCACCCTGCTGGGCATCAAGCCCATCCTCACCCTCAAGGAGGGGCGGGTGGAAGCGGCTGGCCGGGCCCGGGGGGAGAAGAAGGCCCGGGAGGAGATCCTCAAGGACTTCAAGGCCTGGGGCCAGGGGCGCCGGTCCATCCGGGCCTTTTTCCTCTACAGTGCCGAGGAAAGCGCCGTAGGGGAGCTCAAGGAGATGGTGCTGGCCTCCGGGCTCCCCGTGGAAGAGGCTTTGGTGAGCGAGCTTGGGGCGGTGATCGCCAGCCACACCGGCCCCGGCACCTATGGGTTTTATGCCTACAGCCTCTAGCACCGCCTTCGTGGCCGACTCCACCCTGGGCCTCACCCCGGAAGAGGCCCTCAGGCACGGCATCCACCTGGTACCCCAGCAGGTGGTCCACAAGGACCGCACCTACCGGGACTTCCTGGACATCACCCCCGAGGAGGTCCTGGCCCTGCTGGAAAAGGGGGAAAGGCTCACCACCAGCCAGGTGGCCCCGGCCGACTTCCAAGAGACCTACGAAAGGCTCCTCAGGACCCACGACCGGGTCCTCTCCGTCCACATCTCCGGCCAGCTCTCCGGGACCGTGGCCACGGCCCTCAGCGTGGCCCAGCATTTCGGGGGCCGGGTCAAGGTCCTGGACTCCTGGTCCTTAAATGGGGGGCTTTGGCTGGTCCTTGAGGAGGCCCGCCGCCTCCTGAAGGAAGGGGTGGCCTGGGAGCGGCTGGAGGAGCGCATCTCCCCCTACCGGGAGCGGGTGCGGGGCTATGTGCTCCCCAAGACCCTGGTCTACCTCCAGCGCTCCGGCCGCATCTCCGGCCTCCAGGGCCTGGTGGGAGGGCTTTTGCGCATCCTGCCGGTGCTGGAGGTGAAGGGGGGACGGGTCCTGCCCGGCCCCCGGGTGCGGGGTTTCCACGAGGGCCTTCGGCGGATCGCCGAGCTCTTCCGCCGCGACTTTCCCCAAGGGGCCCTGGTCCACCTGGCCCACGCCGCCAACCCCGAGGGGGCCAGGGCCCTGGGGGAGCTTTTGCGGAGCGAGGGGGTAGAGGTCCTCTCCACCCTCCCCGCCGGGGCGGCGGTGAGCGTGCACACCGGCCCCGGTACCGTGGCCCTCTTCGCCGGGCCCAGGAGGTAAGGGGTGCGGGCGGTGGTCCAGCGGGTCTCCGAGGCCCACGTGGAGGTGGAGGGGGAGGTGGTGGGCCGGATTGGCCTGGGCCTCCTGGTCCTCCTGGGGGTGGGCCAGAAGGACACCCGGGAGGACGCCGAGTACCTGGCCCGCAAGATCGTGGCCCTGCGCATCTTTCCCGACGCCGAGGGCCGGATGAACCTCTCCCTGAAGGAGGTAGGGGGGGAGGTACTCCTGGTGAGCCAGTTCACCCTCTACGCGGACACCCGCAAGGGGAACCGCCCCTCCTTCCTCCAGGCCGCCCCCCCCGACCAGGGCAGGCGGCTCTATGAGGCGGCCCTCGAGGCCCTCTTGGCCCAGGGTGTCCACGTGGAGACCGGGGTCTACGGGGCCCACATGCGGGTGCACCTGGTGAACGATGGCCCCGTGACCCTCCTCCTGGACTCGGAGGAGCGCCTCAGGCCCCGCTGAAAGGGCTCAGAGCCTTCCCAGGAGCAGGAAGGCTCTCATATCCCTCATCCGACCCGCGCCTACCATGAATTGCGCCCTAAAAAGCGCGGGATAAACATGAAACAAGTGCAACCCAAGGACTGGATCCCCCTCATCAAGCCCTATACCAAACCCCACACCCTACGAAGCCTCCGTCAGGTGGCGGACACCCTCCTTCCCCTGCTCCTCCTCTTCTACCTGGCCCACCGGGCCCTTTCGGTCTCCCTCCCCCTCACCCTGGCCCTGGACTTCCTGGCGGCGCTTTTCCTGGTGCGCCTGTTCATCCTGCAGCACGATGCCGGCCACGGCTCCTTCTTTCCCAAGAAGTGGGCCAACGACCTCCTGGGCTTCTTCACCGGGGTCCTCACCCTGGTCCCCTACCACCACTGGCAGCTCTCCCACGCCCGCCACCACGCCACCAGCGGCAACCTGGACAAACGGGGGGTGGGGGACATCTACACCATGACCCTGGCAGAGTACCTAGAGGCCACCCCCTGGCAACGGCTCCAGTACCGTCTCTACCGCAACCCCTTCGTGATGTTCTTCCTGGGCCCCATCTACGTCTTCATGCTCTCCTACCGCCTGCCCTTGGGCTACGGGGCAGACCGGCCCTCAGTGCGGAACTCCGTGGCCCTCACCAACCTCTTCCTGGCCCTTTTGCTGGCGGGCATCGTGGTCTTTTTTGGGGTCAAGACCCTCCTCCTGGTCTACCTCCCCATCCAGTACCTGGCGGGCATGGTAGGAATCTTCCTCTTCTACGTGCAGCACCAGTTTGAGGACGCCTACTGGGAGCACGACCCCCGCTGGGAACACCTCAAGGCGGCCATGGAGGGGAGCACCTACCTGAAGCTACCCAGGGTGCTCCAGTGGCTCACGGGGAACATCGGCTTCCACCACATCCACCACCTGGCCCCCAAAATCCCCAACTACCTTCTGCCCAAAGTGCAGGAGGAGGTGGACCTGGTGAAGGTGGCCCCCACGGTCACCCTCAAGGACGCCTTCCAGATCGCCTTCGCCGACCTCCACCTCCACGATGAGGAAAGCCGCAAGCTGGTGGGCTTCCGGGAGGCCCACCGCCGGCTCAAGGAGAGGGCCAAGGCGGCTAGTGCTTGAAGTGCCGCACCCCGGTGAAGACCATGGCCAGCCCTAGCTCGTCCGCGGCCCGGATGGAGTCCTCGTCCCGCACACTTCCCCCAGGCTGGATGATGGCGGCGATGCCGAACTCCCCCGCCAGGCGCACCACGTCGTCAAAGGGAAAGAAGGCGTCGGAGGCCAGGACCGCCCCCCTGGCCCCCTCCTTGGCGCTCTTCAGGGCGTGCTTGGCGGCGGCGTAGCGGTTGGTCTGGCCCACGCCAATCCCCAGGGTCTTTCCCCCCTTGGCCACCACGATGGCGTTGGAACGCACGTGCTTCACCACCTTCCAGGCGAACCAGAGGTCGCGCCACTCCGCCTCCGTGGGGGCCTTTTGCGTGACCACCCTGGGGGCGGTGGGGTCTTCGGTGTCCGCGTCCTGGAGGAGCATCCCACCCCTTAGCCGCCTCAGGTCCAGGTAGGGCCCTTGGGCGGGAAAGGGCACCTCCAGGAGGCGCAGGTTTTTGCGCTTGGCGAAGACCTCCTGGGCCTCCTGGGTGAAGGCGGGGGCCAGGACCACCTCCAGGAAGACCTCCCCCATGGCCAGGGCGGTGGGGCCATCCACGGGCCGGTTGAAGGCCACGATGCCGCCGAAGATGGAGACGGGGTCGGCCTCGTAGGCCTTGCGGTAGGCCTCCAAAGGGGTTTCCCCCAGGGCCACCCCGCAGGGGTTTTGGTGCTTTACCGCCACGCAGGCGGGCTCCTGGAACTCGGAGACCAGGTTCCAGGCGGCCTCCGCGTCCAGGTAGTTGTTGAAGCTCATGGCCTTGCCCTGAAGGATCCGGGCAGCCAGCAAGGGCCCCTCCTCCCCGGCCACCCGGTAGAGGGCCGCTTCCTGGTGGGGGTTTTCCCCGTAGCGCAGGGGGGCTTCCTGCCTGAGGACCAGGAACTTCTCCTCGGGGAATTTCTCCCCGGAAAGCCACTCGGCGATGGCGGCATCGTAGGTGGCGGTGTGGGCAAAGGCCTTCCGGGCCAGCTCCCGGCGGAACTCGGGGGTGGGGCCCTCCTTAAGGGCCTCCAGGACCCGCCCGTAGTCCTCGGGGTCGCAGACGGGGAGAACCGCCAGATGGTTCTTGGCCGCCGCCCGGAGCATGGCCGGCCCGCCGATGTCTATCTGTTCCAGAGCCTCCTCAAAGGAGGCCCCCCGGGCCACCGTCTCCCGGAAGGGGTAGAGGTTCACCGCCAGGAGGGCGATGCGCTCAAAGCCCAGGGCCTTTAGCTCCCCCTCCTGGTCGGGCCGGGCCAGGAGGCCGGCGTGCACCTTGGGGTGCAGGGTCTTGACCCGGCCCTCCAGCACCTCGGGAAAGCCGGTAAAGTCGGAGATGTAGGTGACGGGAAGCCCCGCCTCCACCAAGGCCTTATGGGTGCCCCCGGTGGCCAGAAGGCGGAAACCTAAGGCAAGAAGCCCCTGGGCAAAGGGGACCAGCCCCCGCTTGTCGGAAACGGAAAGAAGGGCCCACATGGGGGGATTTTACCCGCTAGACTGAGGGGGATGGGCATCTACGAGGCCATCAAGGAGACCATCAAGGAGGCCATGAAGGCCCGGGACCAGAAGACCCTGGACTTCGCCCGGGTGGTGAAGGCGGAGCTGGACCGCAAGGGGGATGGCAAGCCCCTTCCCGATGCCGAGGCGGTAAAGGTGCTTAAGGCCCTCAAGGAGATCGCCCTGGAACAGGGGAACACCTTTGAGGCGGCTTTTCTGGACCGCTTCCTGCCCCAGGAGATGAGCGAGGAGGAGCTGGAGGCCTGGATCCGGGAAAACATAGACTTCTCCCAGTTCAAAACCCCCCTGGCGGCTATCGGGGCGGTGACCAAGGCCCTGGGCCCCCGGGCCCCGGGGGAGAAGGTGCGGCGGGTGATTGAGCGCCTGACCCAATGAGCCCCTGGGAACGCCTCTTCATTGAGGAAATCCTCACCGAGCCCGTGCGGCTGGTGCGGGAAAGGGTGCGCACCCACACGGGCAAGGAGCTCACCTACATCTACCGCCCCGGACCGGTGGCGGCCAGCTTCGTCCTGCCGGTGACCGAGCGGGCCACCGCCCTCCTCATCCGCCAGTACCGCCACCCCACGGGGAAGTTCCTCCTGGAGATTCCCGCGGGCAAGGTGGATGCCGGGGAAAGCCCCGAGGCCGCCGCCCGGCGGGAGCTTCTGGAGGAGGTGGGGGCGGTGGCGGGGGAGGTGGTGGCCCTGCCCCCCTTCCACCCCCAGCCCTCCTTCACCGCGGTGGTCTTCCACCCCTTTCTGGCCCTAAAGGCCCGGGTGGTGGGGGCGCCCAGCCTGGAGGATGGGGAGCTTCTAGAACCCCTGGAGGTCCCCTTGACCGAGCTCTACACCCTCCTGGAAAGGGGCCAGGTGGAGGACGCCTCCACCGCCCTCACCCTCTTCTACGCCCGACCCCACCTGGAAAAGCGGGGGCTCCTCTAAAAAGCGGGCGTCCGGCGGCGTGCAAAACCCCTCACCCCACCGCATAAAATCCCTGTGGGAAAGCCACTGGGCCCCTGGTAGACTGGCCCCGTATGAAACCCAAGGTCACCACGCCCCTCCCCGGGCCCAAGGCCCGGGAGCTCATGGAACGGGGGCAGGCGGTCCTCTCCCCTTCCTACATCCGGCCCTACCCCTTCGTGCCCGCCCGGGGGCAGGGGGTTTTCCTGGAGGACGTGGACGGCAACCTCTTCCTGGACTTCATGGCGGGCATCGCGGTGAACACCACCGGCTACGCCCACCCCAAGGTCCTGGAGGCGGTGAGGGCCCAGGCGGAGCGCTTCGCCCATGTCTGCTTCTCCGACTTCACCCACGAGCCCACCCTCTCCCTGGCCGAACGCCTGGTGGCCAGGCTGGGCGGGGGCTACCGGGTCTTCTTCGGCAACTCCGGCACCGAGGGCATTGAGGCGGCCATCAAGCTGGTGCGCCACCACACGGGCCGGCCCTACCTCCTGGCCTTCACCGGGGCCTTCCACGGGCGAAGCCTGGGCGCCCTCTCCCTCACCGCCAGCAAAAGCGCCTACCGCAAGGGCTTCTCCCCCCTCCTGCCCGGGGTGGTGCACGTGCCCTTCCCCAACCCCTTCCGTCCCCCCCTGGGGGCCAGCCCGGAGACGGTGGGCGAGGCGGTCCTGGAGTACCTGGAACACCTCTTCCGCACCGTCTTGCCCCCCGAGGAGGTGGCAGCATTTTTCCTGGAACCTATCCAGGGAGAGGGGGGGTACGTGGTCCCCCCGGCCGGGTTCCTCTCCAAGCTCAAGGCCCTCCTGGAGCGGTACGGCATCCTCCTGGTGGCCGACGAGGTCCAAAGCGGGGCCGGGCGCACCGGCCGCTTCCTGGCCCTGGAGCACGAGGGCATCCAGGCGGACGTCTACGTGCTGGCCAAGGGCCTGGCCTCCGGGTACCCCATTAGCGCCCTCCTCTTCCGCGAGGAGCTGGGGAGCTGGCGCCCCGGGGCCCACGGCACCACCTTCGGCGGCCAGGCGGTGGCGGCAGCGGCGGCCCACGCCACCCTGGACCTCCTGGAAGGGGGGCTCATGGAGCATGCTGCCCGGGTGGGGACCTACCTCCTGGAGGAGCTCAAGGCCCTGCAGAAGCGCTTCCCCTTCCTGGGGGACGTGCGGGGAAGGGGCCTGATGATCGGCCTGGACTTCGGCACCCCAGAGGAGGAACGCCCCCACCTGAGGGACCAGGTGGTGGAGCGGGCCTTCCAGAAGGGGCTTCTCCTCCTGCAGGCGGGCCCGAGTGCTGTCCGCATCGCCCCGCCCCTCATCCTCTCAAAGGAGGAGGCGGCCATGGGCCTGGAAATCCTGGAAGAGGTCTTCAGGGAACTTTAAAAAGGGGGGGACCGGGCAAGGCCGGTCCCCCAGGCCTATAGGGGCAGGGCTACTTGGGCTCCCCTGGCCAGTCGCCCACCACTCCGGCCGCCGCCCACTCCATGGTGAGGAGCTCCTCCAGGGTGGCCTTCTTCCCGGCGGGGATGCGCACCACCCCCTTGCGGTCCCGGATAGGCCCGGTGAAGGGGTCAAAGGTGGGCTTGGGGCTGGACATGTCCTTCACCAGGGCCAGGATGTGGTCGTAGACGGAAACCTTTTTGCCCCCCACGGTCATCTGGGCCTTCTGCAGGAGGGTCACGTGCTTGGGGTTGATGGGCACCCCGTAGTCCGCCCCCATTTCCACCGCCTTGTGCTGCAGGAGCCAGAAGTAGTCCACGTTCTGCAGGTTCTTGGCGGTGTAAACCCCCTCCTTCACCTTCTTGAGGAAGTCAATGTAGATGACGTCCCAGTGAACGATCTGGCCGGAGACCACGTGGTCGGGGGCGAACTTGAGCATGGGGGTGTAGTGCCCGAAGGAATAGGCCCCCTTCTTGGCCGCGGTCTGGATCACCGTGGGGGTGTCCTCGGTGAAGGCGAAGACGTCCGCCCCCTGGGCCAGAAGGGCCTCCGTGGCCTCCCGGGCCTTGGCCGGGTCGTACCAGGCGTTGATCCAGCGCACCAGCACCTGGGCGTTCGGGTTCACCGCCCGCACCCCCAGGGTGAAGGCGTTGATGTGCCGCTTCACCTCGGGGATGGGGAAGGCGGCCACGTACCCGATCTTGCCCGTCTTGCTCAGGGCCCCGGCGGCCAGGCCGTTCAGGTAGTAGACCTGGTAGAAGTCCGCCATGTAGGTGGCCACGTTGGGGGCACGCTTGACGCCGGTGGCGTGGGCGAAGATCACGTTGGGGTACTTTTTGGCCCCCTCGAGGACCCCCTCCATGTACCCGAAGCTGGTGGCGAAGATCACCTGGCACCCTTCCCGCACGAAGCGGTCAATCACCGGCAGGGCCTGGGCCTCGGGCACGCTCTCCACGTACCGGGTCTCCAGCCAGGGCAGGGCGGCCTCCGCCTTCTTCCGCCCCAGGTCGTGGGCATAGGTCCAGCCCGCATCCCCGATGGGCCCCACGTAGATGAAGCAGGCCTTGAGCTTATCCCCCTGGCCCAGGGCAAGCCCCAGGGCCAGCACCGCTAGTGCCCAAAAACGTTTCATCCCTTACCTCCCCCGCTCAAAGGGTATTCCCAGGGCCTTGGGGGCCCGGGTACGCCCCGAAAGGGCCAGGACCAGGATAACCAGAAGGTAGGGCATGGCGGCAAAGGCCTCCGATGGTATAGGTACACTACCCTGCAACCGGAACTGCAGGAAGAAGAGGAGGCCAAAGAGGTAAGCCCCGAGCACCGCCCGTAGGGGTTGCCAGGCGGCCAGGATCACCAGGGCGATGGCCACCCAGCCCAGCCCCGCGGTCATGCCGTCCGTCCAGGAGGGACGGTAGGCCAAGGAGAGGTAGGCTCCTGCCAGCCCCATGAGCCCGCCCCCCAGGAAGAGGGCCAGGTGGCGCACCCCGTCCACGCTGACCCCGAAGAGGTCCGCCGCCCTGGGGTTTTCCCCCACGCTCCGCAGGTAGAGGCCGAAACGGGTGCGGTAAAGGAGGAGGTGGAGCAAGGCGGCAAGGGCCAGGGCCAGGAGGGCAAGCCCTTCCTCAGGCAGGGGGTTGGGGAGGGGAACCCCCTCGTAGCGCTTGCCCAAAAGCCCCGAGGCCCCCAGGCCCAAGGCGGCCAGGGCCAGCCCGGCCACGAACTGGTTGGCCCTAAGGGAAACGGCAAAGAGGCCCAAAAATGCCCCCAAAACCGCCCCCGTCCCCACCCCGGCCAGCACCCCAAGCCCAACCCCCCCGGCCATGGCGGCGGCGAAGGCCGCCAGGGCGGAAAGGGCCATGATGCCCTCCACCCCCAGGTTCACCACCCCGCCCCGCTCGGCCAGGAGGGCCCCCAGGGAGGCCAGGAGGATGGGGGTACCGAAGAGGACCGCGCGCACCAAGGCTTCTTCCATCAGCGCCTCCAGATCAGGCGGTGGCGGCTTAAGGCCTCGGCCCCGATGAGGGCCAGGAGGAAGAGGCCCGCCACCACATCCACCACCCTAAAGGGCATGGAAAGGGAAAGCTTCAGGGCGTCCCCTCCGGCCAGGATCACCCCCAAAAGGGGCGCGGTGAGGAGGACCAAAAGGGGCCGCCCCCGGGCCAGCCAGGCGGCTAAGATGGCGGTGAAGCCATAACCCAGGGAGATCTGGGCGGGTTCCAAAAGCCTCAGGTGGATGCCCGCCACCTCCCCCACCCCAGCCAAGCCAGCCAGGAAGCCAGAAACAAGGGCGGCCACCAGGAGGAGCCTGCCCCCCTTGAGCCCCAGGTACCGGGCAGCGGCAGGGTTCTCCCCCAGGATGCGCCACGCAAAGCCCAAGGGCGTGCGGAAGAGGAGGACCTGGAGGAGCAAGGCCGCCCCCACCCCCAGGAGCAGGGTGGGCCAGTGCACCAGGGTATCCCCCAGTCGGGGAAGCTGGGCCTCCTGGGGGAAGCGGTCCGTGTAGAGGAAGCCAAAGACGAACTGCCCCTTCCAGGGCCCGGCCACCAGGTAGACCACTAGGTAGTAGGCCAGATAGTTCTGCATGAGGGTGGTGAGGATCTCGCTGGCGCCAAAGCGTACCCTCAGCCAGGCGGCCAGCCCCACCCAAAGAGCCCCCAGGGCACCGCCCAGGAGGAACATCAGGGGCAGGGTCCAGGGACCCGGGGGGAGGAAGAGGGCCACGTAAGCCGCCCCCACCGCCCCCAAGAGGAGCTGCCCCTCAGCCCCGATGTTGAAGAAGCCCACCCGGAAGGCCAGGGAAAGCCCCGCTCCGATGAGGAGAAGGGGAATGGTGCGCCGGGCCACCTCGGCCAGGCCCAGGGTATCCCCTAAGGGAGAAAGGAGGAGGGCGTAGGCCCGTAAGGGGGAGACCCCGTAGGCCAGGAACACCCCTCCCAAAAGGAGGAGGGCGAGCCCCAGGAAGAGGGCGTAGAGGCCCAGGATTTTCGCGGGAGTGGGATTGGGGTCCAGCTCCAGCCTCATGCCCGCCCCTCCGCCATCATGCGCCCCAAGGCCTCCCGGCTGGCCGCCTCCCTGGGGATGGGTCCCACGAGGCGGCCGTGGTAGAGGGCCGCCACCCGGTGGGAAAGGGCCAGGATCTCGTCCAAGTCTTCGCTCACCAAAAGCACCGCCGCTCCCTGGCGGACCAGCTCCAGGATGCGCCCGTGGACCTCCTCCGCGGCCCCCACGTCCACCCCGTAGGTGGGGTGCATGGCCAAAAGGAGCCTCGGCCCCCCCTTAAGCTCCCGGGCCAGGATGACCTTCTGCACGTTGCCCCCGGAGAGGAAGCGCACCGGGGTGCGGGGGGAAGGGGTTTTGATGCGATACCCCTCAATGAGGGCCCTGGCCTCCCGCTCCATGGCCCGGTAGTCCAGAAGCCCCTTGGGGGCGTAGGCCCGGAAGGTGCGCAGGGCCAGGTTCTCGGCCACGCTCATCCCCCCCACCACCCCCATGGCCCGCTCCTCGGGGATGTGGGCCACCCCCAGGGCGTAGAGGCGAGCAGGGTCCTTGGGTAGGGGCTGGCCCAGGAAGCGCACGCTACCCCGGTAAGGCCTCAGGCCGGCCAGGGCCTCCACCAGTTCGCTCTGGCCGCTGCCTGCCACCCCTGCCACCCCCAGGACCTCCCCGGCCCGGAGGGCAAAGGACACCCCCTGCACGGGAAAGCCGTGCCGGGGCACCACCAGGTCCTCCACCTCCAGCACCACCTCCTCCCGGGGCGGGGGGACCTTGGGTAGGGGGGCCACGCTCCGCCCCACCATCATCCGCACCAGGGTCTCCTTGTCCGCCTCCTTGCGGGAAAGCTCCCCCACCTTCTCCCCCCCGCGCAGGACGGCGATGCGGTCGGCGATGGCCAAGACCTCGTCCAGCTTGTGGCTGATGAAGATGACGGCCAGGCCCAGGGCCTGGAGGCGGCGAATCTCCTGGAAAAGCTCCTGGGCCTCCTTTGGGGTGAGGACGCTGGTGGGCTCGTCCAGGATGAGGACCTTGGGGCGGGAAAGGAGGGCCCGCAAAAGCTCCACCCGTTGCTTTTCCCCAGCGGAGAGGCGGGCTACGGGGGCCTCGAGGGCCACCCCCAGGGGATGGTCCTTGAGGAGCTCCCGAAGCCGCCCCTCCAGGGCCCTACGGGAGAAGAAGGGGGGAAGGTCCAGGCCCAGGGCCAGGTTCTCCGCCACGGTGTGGGCCTCAATGAGCTCGGGGTGCTGGGGCACCAGGGCGATGCCGAGCCGCTGGGCGGCCTTGGGCGAGGGCACGCGCACCTCCCGGCCCTCCAGGAGGATGCGCCCCTCATCGGGGGCATAGAGGCCGTAGAGGATGCTCACCAGGGTGGTCTTCCCCGCCCCGTTCTCCCCCAGGAGGGCCAGGACCTCTCCCCGGCCCACCTCGAGGCTCACCCGGCGGTTGGCCACCACGGGACCGAAGCGCTTGGTGATGTTCTCCAGCTTCAACATGGGCAGGGCCTCGAGCCCCGCCTGAGGATACCACGGAGGAACCACAAAACACCCCCCGGTGGCGTGGCCGGGGGGTCAAGGCAACTGGCGGGCCCGGAGGGATTCGAACCCCCGACCTACCGCTTAGAAGGCGGCTGCTCTGTCCCCTGAGCTACGGGCCCATGGAAGGAGGCCGGGGTGGAAAACCACCCCGGCCCTTTGGAGCGGGAGACGGGACTCGAACCCGCGACCCTCGGCTTGGGAAGCCGATGCTCTACCAACTGAGCTACTCCCGCATGGTCGGGGCGGCCCGATTTGAACGGGCGACCCCCTGCTCCCAAAGCAGGTGCGCTACCGGCCTGCGCTACGCCCCGGGGCCGTGGTCACCCCACAGGCCACAATAACACCTGGGCAGGGGAGGGTCAAGGCGTGCTATGATGGGCCCATGCGCTTAGGTCCGGTGGAAATCCTCCTCATCCTCCTGGTCATCCTCCTCCTCTTCGGCGCCAAGAAGCTCCCGGAGCTGGCCCGGGGAATCGGCCAGTCGGCCAGGGAGTTCAAAAAGGGCTTGCAGGAGGGCGAGGAAAAGAAGGAAGAGCCTAAGGCGTAGGGCTCCTTTCCCCCACGGGCATTCCCCCGGGGGCATACAGGCGGTAGCCCGTGGGGCGCACGTAGGCCGCCAGGGCCAGCCCGTAGCGGCGGGCCAGGTCCACGGCCGGGCGCGTGGCCCCGGTGCGGCTTGCCAGGAGGACTGCCCCCATGCCGATGGCCTTGGCGGCCATCTCCTGGCTCACCCGGCCCGTGGAGGCCACCAGCACCGGGGGCGAAACCCCCTCCAGGAGCATGAAGCCGGCCAGGCGGTCCACGGCATTGTGGCGCCCTATGTCCTCGTTCAGGTAGAGGAGGCGGCCCGAGGGGTCAAAGAGGGCTGCCCCGTGGATGCCCCGGGTGCGGGCGTAAAGGCTGGTCCCCTGGCGCAGGGCAGCCATGAGGGCCAGGGGAAGCCCGGGGTCCAGGGGCAGGCGGGGCAGGGGGGCAAGCCTGGGCTCCCCATAGCGGAGCCCGGCGGCGCAACCGCTATCCCTCACCCCCACGCCCCGCTCCGGCTCCCCAGGCAGGTCCACCAGGACCACCCCCTCCCCCACCCGGTAGCGCACGCCCTTCAGGCTACACAGCACCCCGCTCAGGAAGAGGTGGCCCAGGGCCAGGTAGGCCTCATCCCCCGGGGTGTAGCTGAAGGAGGTCCAGGGTTTCCCGTTCACCACCAGGAGGAAGCGCGCCTCCTCCGGCAGGGGGAAGCTCTCCTCCTGGAAGGCTCCGCCCTGGTAGCGCCACATGGACACCCTTACCTTACCCGCAAAGGGAGGTAAGAAAAAACCCCGGGGGCACAAACCCCCGGGGAAAGCCCCTAGTTTAAAGCCTGCGCAGGACTTCCTCCGCCTCCTTGTACCCGGGGCGGAGCTTGAGGGCCTCCTGGCACTGGTACCGGGCCCCCTCCTTGTCCCCCAGGCGCTCGTTGGCCAGGCAGAGCTGGTAGCGGTACTCGGCCTTCTTGGGCTCGAGGCGCACGGCCACCGTGAGGCGGCTCTTGGCCTTCTGGAAATCCCCCAGGGCCAGGTAGATCTGGCCCAGGTAGCCGTAGGCCGCGGGGAAGCGCAAGGGGGCTAGGGCGATGGCGTTTTCCAGGGCCATCCCCGCCTCCTTGGCCCGGCCCAGGCTCAGGTAGGCCTGGCCCAGGGTGTACCAGCCCTCGGCGTCCAGGGGCTTCAGGCGGTGCCCCTCCTCCAGAACCCTGGCCGCCTCCTCGGCCTTGCCCTTCAGGAGGAGGGCCGAGGCGTAGCGCACCCGGAGGTCGGCGTCCTTGGGGGAAAGCTGCAGGGCCTTGGCGTACTGCTCCAAGGCCTCGTCCAACCGCCCTGCGGCCAGGTAGAGCTCGGCCAAGGCCACCCGCACCTCCGGGGTGTCCTGGAGGCTCAGGGCCTTCTTGAAGGCCTCCTCCGCCCGGTCCGCCTGCCCCAAGAAGGCGTAGACCAGGCCCCGCTGGGCGAAGAGGGGGGCGTAGCGGGGGTTCACCCTTTCGGCATCCCGCAACACGGTGAGGGCCTGCTCCAGGTAGGCCTTGCCCTTCTCCCGGTCCTCGGTGGCCCGGTAGAGGGCCACATAGGCCTCGGCCAGCACCATGTACCCCCCGATGTACCTGGGGTTCTTGGCGATCAACCCCCGGGCGTTCTCCAGGGCGGGGTTCAGAAGGCCCACCTTCAGCTGGGCCCGGGTAAGCCAGTAAAGGGCATCGGGGTCCTGAGGCTTTTCCTTCACCGCCCGCTCAAAGAGCTCCAGGGCGGCCTCGTAACGGCCTAGGGCGTAAAGCTGCACCCCCAGCTTCAGGGCGTCCTGTTGCGCCGCCTGGGCGGGCGGCGGTGGGGTCTGGGCCAGGGTGGGTGCGGCCAGCAAGCTCAGAGCCAAGAGAAACCAGCGCATGTCCTTACCTCCTACAGCACAAACCGCGTGAGGTCCGGGGAGGCGAAGACCGCCTCCAACCGCTTTTCCACGTAAGCCCGGGTGATCTCCACCCGCCCCAGGTCGGTCTGGAAGCTCACCTCCTCCAATACCCTCTCCAGCACCGTGGCCAGCCGCCTGGCCCCGATATCCTCCAGCTCCTGGTTGGCCCGGTAGGCGGCCTGGGCGATGGCCCAAAGGGCCTCGTCCTCAAAGACGAGCTCGGTGCCGTCTGCCCGCAAAAGCTCCGTGTACTGGCGGACCAGGGAGTTCTCCGGCTCCTTGAGGATGCGGTAGAACTCCTCGGGGCCCAAAGGGGAAAGCTCCACCCGGATGGGGAAACGCCCCTGAAGCTCGGGGATGAGGTCGGAGGGCTTGGCCACGTGGAAGGCGCCAGCGGCAATGAAGAGGACGTGTTCCGTGGAAACCGGGCCGATGCGGGTGGAGACCACCGTCCCCTCCACGATGGGCAACAGGTCCCGCTGCACCCCCTCCCCCGAGACGTCCGGCCCCACGGTGCCCTCGCGCCGGGCCACCTTGTCGATCTCGTCAATGAAGACGATGCCCTCCTCCTGGGCCCGCCTGCGGGCCTCCTCCTTGAGCTCCTCCTGGTCAATGAGGCGCTCGGCGTGCTGGTTCTTCAGCACCTCCCGCGCCTCCTTCACCGTCATGCGCTTGCGCACCGGCCTCTTGGGGAGAAGACCCCGGAGCATCTCCCCCATGCCCCCCATGCCCTCCCCACCCAGGACCCCCATGAAGGGCAGGGCCAGCTCCTCCTCCACCTGCACCTCCACGGAAAGGCTGTCCAGGCGGCCGGAACGCACCTCGGCCACCGAGGCCCGCAGGAGGGTGGCCAGCTCCTCCTCGGCCAGGCCCAGGGCCTTCTCCTCCACCCGCTTCTTCATCTCCTCGAGG
The DNA here is from genome assembly GCF_000376265.1 of Thermus igniterrae ATCC 700962. Classification (GTDB taxonomy): domain Bacteria; phylum Deinococcota; class Deinococci; order Deinococcales; family Thermaceae; genus Thermus; species Thermus igniterrae. The sequence goes on along the minus strand of NZ_AQWU01000072.1, from coordinate 40,825 downwards.
ACCAGCTGGTAGCTGGCCTCAGCCAGGTCCCGCACGATGGCGTCCACGTCCCGGCCCACATAGCCCACCTCGGTGAACTTGGTGGCCTCCACCTTGACGAAGGGGGCCCCGGCCAGGCGGGCCAGGCGGCGGGCGATCTCCGTCTTGCCCACCCCGGTGGGTCCAATCATGAGGATGTTCTTGGGCGTGACCTCCCGGGCCACCTCGGGGGGAAGCTTTTTCCTGCGGTAGCGGTTGCGCAGGGCCACGGCCACCGCCCTCTTGGCCGCCTCCTGGCCCACGATGTGCTTGGAAAGCTCCCGTACGATCTCTGCCGGCGTCAGGTTCATGTCTCCCCCAGGGTGAGGACGGTGATCTGGCCCGAGGTGTAGAGGTCCACCTCGGCAGCGATCTTGAGGGCCTCCTCGGCGATCTGCCGGGCGGAAAGCCCCGAGTGCCGGTAAAGGGCCTTGGCCGCGGTGAGGGCGTAGGGGCCCCCGGAACCCACCGCCAGGAGGGGTTCTTCGGGAGCAATCACCTCCCCGCTCCCCGAGAGGAGGACCATGCTCTCCCGGTCGGCGGCGATGATCATGGCCTGGAGATGGCGCAGGACCCGGTCGGTACGCCAGAGCTTGGCCGTCTCCACCGCCCCCTTGAGGAGGTTGCCCCGGGCCTCCCTGAGCCTCTCCTCAAAGCGCTCCAGGAGGCTCAGGGCGTCGGCCACCCCTCCGGCAAAGCCCACCAGAACCCCCTCCCCCACCTCCAGCCGGCGTACCTTCACCGCACCCCGCTTGAGGACCGTCTGGCCGAAGGTGACCTGGCCGTCCCCAGCGAGGGCGGTGACCCCGTCCTTGCGTACGGCCAAGATGGTGGTGCCGTGGATCTCCACAGGGGCAAGATACCGCCAAGGGATGAGAAGGGCGTTAGGGAGCCCTTTGCCCCGGGCCACCCCCGGCATGGGAAGCCAGGGTACATACCCCGGCCGTCCTGCCCCTAAACTGGAAAGGGTGAGGGCGAAAACCCTGGGCGAACTGAAGCGCACCTACCCCCTGGACAAGCTGAAGCGCACGGTGAAGGAGGAGGCCCGCCAGAACCTGCGGGAGAAGCTTCGGCGGGGAGAAAGGCTTTTCCCAGGCATCCACGGGTACGAGGACACGGTGATCCCCGCCCTGGTCCAGGCCATTCTGGCCAAGCAGAACTTCATCCTCCTGGGCACCCGGGGCCAGGCCAAAAGCCGCATCCTGCGGAGCCTCATCGGTCTCCTGGACGAGGAGGTTCCCGCCCTGCCCACCGAGCTGCGCGACAACCCCCTCCACCCCATCTCCCCTGAGGGGAAAAGGCTTCTGGAGGAGGCAGGGGACGATGCCCCCATCGTCTACATCCCCCGGGAGGAGCGCTATGTGGAAAAGCTGGCCACCCCCGACACCACCGTGGCCGACCTCCTGGGGGACATGGACCCCATCAAGGCCGCCCGGCGGGGCACGGGGCTGGCCGACCTGGAGAGCATCCACTTCGGCCTCCTGCCCCGGGCCAACCGGGGCATCTTCGCCGTGAACGAGCTGGCTGACCTGGCCCCTAAGGTCCAGGTGGCCCTCTTCAACATCCTCGAGGAGGGGGACGTGCAGATCCGGGGCTACCCCATCCGCCTGCCCCTGGACGTGTGGCTGGTCTTCACCGCCAACCCCCAGGACTACACCGCCCGGGGACGGATCGTCACCCCCCTGAAGGACCGCATCGGTAGCGAGATCCGCACCCACTACCCACGGAGCCTCGAGGAGGGCCTCAAGATCAGCGCCCAGGAGGCCTACGTGCCGGAAGGAGTCCTGGTGCCCGAGTGGATCCGGCTTTCCGTGGAGGCGGTGGCCTTCGCCGCCCGGGAGGACCGGCGGGTGGACCAGACCGCCGGGGTCTCCCAGCGGCTTGCCATCAGCCTCCTGGAGGTGGTGGCGGCCAGCGCCGAAAGGCGGGCCCTCCTCCAGGGCCAGCGGGCGGTGGCCCGGCCCCTGGACCTCTATGTGGGCCTGCCCGCCATCACCGGCAAGCTGGAGCTGGAATACGAGGGGGAGCTCCAGGGGGCCGAGCGGGTGGCCAAGGAGGTGGTGCAGCGGGCCTTTGGCCTGGTCCTCCCCCGCTACCGCCTCAAGACGGAAAGCATCGTGGCCCACTTTGAGGCCGGCCACCTCCTCACCCTGCCCGAGGGGGACCTGGAGGGGGCCCTGGCCGCCATGGCCGAGGTGCCCGGGCTCTTGGAAGCAGCGAGGGGCCTGGCGGAAGGCGAGGAACCCGAACTCCTCCTCTCCGCCGGGGAGTTCGTGCTGGAGGGCCTGGTGGGCCGCCGGAAGCTCTCCCGGGGGGAGGCCAGCTACCAGGCGGCGGAGAGGACGCGGAGCTATGGCAACTAGCCACCCCAAGGGGTCAGGATGAGAGCCGTCCGCTACAGCCGCTACGAGGGGGGGCTGGAGGAACTCTCCCCCGAGGAGATCCTCTCCCTCCTGGAGGACTTCCTCCTGGACTCGGGCTTCTCCGATCCCTTCCAGCGCTACGACCCCGACCCCAACCGCGCCCCCACCCTGGAGGACCTTTACGATGCCCTCCTCCAGGCCCTTCTCAAAAACGAGCTGGTCCCCGAGGAGTGGCTCCGGGAAGCCCGCTTCGCCAACCGCAAGGAGGAGACCCGGCTCCACCAGGCCATAGAGCGCATGCTGGAGAAGTTGCGGGAGGCGGGGTACATCCGGGAGCCCGGGGAGGACCCCACCCAGCCCGCCCAGGGCGGCCACCGGGGAGAGGCGGGGGAGACCCGGCTGGAGCTCACGGAAAAGGCCTCGGACTTCCTGGGCCTCAAGAGCCTGCGGGAGCTCCTGGGGGCCCTGGGCCGCAACCCCCCCGGCTTCCACCCCACCCCCCACCACGCCCCCGGGGTGGAGCGCACCGGAGAGACCAAGGCCTGGGAGTGGGGGGACCCCCTGGAGCTCAACGTCCCGGAGACCCTCAAGAAGGCGGCGGCCAAGGGCCTGACGGAGCTTGCCCCCGAGGACCTGGTGATGGACCTTGCCGAGTACACCGCCAGCATGAGCACCGTGGTCCTGCTGGACTGCTCCCACTCCATGATCCTCTACGGGGAAGACCGCTTCACCCCGGCCAAGCGGGTGGCCCTGGCCCTGGCCCACCTCATCCGCACCCAGTACCCCGGGGACCAGGTGCGCTTTGTGCTCTTCCACGACACCGCGGAGGAGATCCCCCTGGCCAAGCTCCCCCTGGCCCAGGTGGGCCCCTACCACACCAACACCAAGGCCGGGCTGGAGCTGGCCCGCACCCTCCTGCGCAAGATGGGCGGGGAGATGAAGCAGATCATCCTCATCACCGACGGCAAGCCCTCGGCCCTCACCCTGCCGAGCGGGGAGGTCTACAAAAACGCCTGGGGCCTGGACCCCCTGATCCTGGCCGAGACCCTCAAGGAGGCCACCCTGGCCCGGCGGGAGGGCATCCCCATCCACACCTTCATGCTGGCCCGGGAGCCCGAGCTTCTGGCCTTCGTGAAGAAGCTCTCCCAAATCACCCGGGGCAAGGCCTACCTGACCCACCCCAGGAACATCGGCAAGTACCTGCTCCTGGACTTCCTCAACAAGAAGGTGCAGCGGCACTGAAGGAGGACCATGGGAAGGCAAGGGGATGGGGAAAAGAAGAAGGGCTACCGGGCCCTGCGCCTAAGCCTCCTCCTGGAACGGCTAAGGCATCCCCGGGTCTTCCCCAAGTCCCTTCCCGCCCTCGTCCGGGAGTACCAGGAGGTGCGCACCCCCTTGCGGCTGGAACTGCCCTACTACGCTGCCCGGGGAAGGGGTGGCCACACCCTAATCCCCTGGGACCGGTACATGGAAGAGGCGGAGGATGCCCTGGAAAGCCTCTAGGCCAGCCCCCTCGAGGCTCCCGCGGGGAGGGGTCCGGGCTAAACTGGGAGCATGACGGGGTCTGGGTCCACGGCCAAGGGAAAGCGTCCTTTCCCGTCAGGTTCGGAAGGTGGCGCCGCTTAGGGTCGGCATGGTGGCCTACCCCGGCCTGGGGGGAAGCGGCATCGTGGCCGCGGAACTGGCCGACCGCCTGGGCCGGATGGGGCACGCCGTCTACTTCTTCGCCACGGAGAGGCCCTTCCGGCTGCCCAAGGAAAGCCCAGTGGTCTACGTGCCCGTGGACCTCCCCTACTACCCCGTCTTCCCCGGACCCCTCTACACCCTCTCCCTGGCGGGCACCCTGGAGCGGGAGGCCAAGCGGCTTGGCCTGGAGCTGGTCCACACCCACTACGCCATCCCCCATGCCGCCGCCAGCTACCTGGCCTTCGGAAGGGAATTTCCCCTGGTGCACACCCTCCACGGCACCGACGTCTCCGTGCTGGGCATGGACCCCGCCTTCCATGGGCCCACCCGCAGGGCCCTCCAGGAGGCCCGGGCCACCACGGCGGTGAGCCGGGCCCTGGCCCAGGAGGCCAGGCGGGCCTTTGGGGTGGAGCCCGTGGTGATCCACAACGCCGTGGACCCCGAACGCTTCCGCCCCCGTCCCGAGCGCAAGGGGCTTTACGCGGAGGAAGGGGAGTGGCTTTTGGTGCACGCCTCCAACTTCCGCCCCATCAAGCGGGTGCCCGACATCGTGCGGGCCTTCGCCAAGGTGCGAAAGAAGGTGCGGGCCAGGCTCCTCCTCCTGGGCAAGGGCCCCGAAGAAGGGGAGGCCCGGCGGGTGGCGGAGGAGCTGGGGGTGGCCCCCTGGGTCACCCTCCACCCCCCCACCCCCCACCCCGAGGCGGTCCTGGGGGCGGCGGACCTCTTCCTGCTGGCCTCGGAGGAGGAGTCCTTTGGCCAGGCGGCCCTCGAGGCCCTGGCCTCGGGGGTGCCGGTGGTGGCCACCGCCGTGGGGGGGGTCCCGGAGCTCATCACCCCGGAGGTGGGCCGGCTGGTGGAGCTGGGAGACCTGGAGGGCTATGCCGAGGCGGTCCTGGAACTCTTGGCCAGCCCCCACCTACCCCGGATGCGGCAGAGGGCCCGGGCCTACGCGGTGGAGCAGTTCCACCCGGAAAGGATCACCCGGCAGTACCTGGAGGTGTACGCCCGGGCCCTGGGGTAGCTAGGCGTGGGCCACCAGCTCCTTCCTGGCCCGCTTGCCGGGGCGCTTGCTGGCCTTTTGAGCCTGGGCCTCCAGGGCCTTCACCCCCCCCACCAGGGCCAGGTCCAGGACCTCGTCCAGCCCCTCCACGAAGTGGAAGGTCATGTTCTGGCGGAGGGGCCTGGGGATGTCCGAGAGGTCGGGCTCGTTCTGCTTGGGCAGGATCACCTCGCGGATGCCCGCCCGCCGGGCCCCCAGGACCTTTTCCTTCACCCCCCCGATGGGCAGGACCCGCCCGGTGAGGGTGATCTCTCCGGTCATGGCGATGTCGTGGCGCACGGGGACCCCGGTGAGGGCCGAGACCAGGGCGCTCACTATGGCCACCCCCGCCGAGGGGCCTTCCTTGGGGATGGCCCCGGCGGGCACGTGGATGTGGATGTCGGTCTGGTCAAAGCGCTCCAGGGGGATGCCGAAGCGCTGGGCGTTTTTCTTGGCGTAGGAAAGGGCTGCGCGGGCCGACTCCTTCATCACGTCCCCCAGCTGCCCGGTGAGGATCAGGTTCCCCTTGCCCGGGGTGACGGAGACCTCCACGAACATGATGTCCCCCCCCACCGGGGTGTAGTACATCCCCGTGGCCACCCCCACCTGGGGCTCGCGGGCCTCGGTCTCGGGCAGGTAGCGGGGTGGGCCCAGGTACTTCTCCAGGTCCCTCTCCGTGATGCGCACCCGCTTCTTCCCCTCCTCCAGGATCTGCCGGGCCGCCTTGCGCAACAGGGAACCGATCTCCCGCTCCAGCTGCCGCACCCCGGCCTCGCGGGTGTAGTGGGTGATGAGGCGCATGAGGGCGGCCTCCGTCACCACCACCTGGCCCTCGGAAAGCCCCGTCTCCTTAAGCTGCCGGGGGAGGAGGTAGCGCTTGGCGATTTCCAGCTTCTCCTGCTCAATGTAGCTGGTGAACTCAATGGCCTCCATCCGGTCCCAGAGGGGGGCGGGGATGTTCTGGGGGAAGTTGGCGGTGCAGATGAACATCACCTCGGAGAGGTCAAAGGGCACCCCCAGGTAGTGGTCCACGAACTCCTTGTTCTGGGCCGGGTCCAGCACCTCCAAAAGGGCCGCCGCCGGGTCCCCCTGGTAGGAGATGCCCAGCTTGTCCACCTCGTCCAGGAGGAAGACGGGGTTCTTGGTACCCGCCTGCCTCAGGCCCTGGATGATGCGGCCGGGCATGGCCCCGATGTAGGTGCGGCGGTGGCCCCGGATGTCGGACTCGTCCCGCACCCCCCCCAGGGAGATGCGCACGTACTTGCGGCCCAGGGCCTCGGCGATGCTCTTGGCGATGGAGGTCTTCCCCACCCCGGGCGGGCCCACGAAGAGGAGGATGGGCCCCTTGTTGACCTCCTCCTCGGGGATCTCCCCCCGCTTGGCCTTCTCCGCCTTCAGCTTGCGCACGGCCAAAAACTCCAGCACCCGGTCCTTGACCTTCTCCAAGCCGTAGTGGTCCCGCTCCAGAATCTCCTTGGCCCGGGAGAGGTCCAGGTTGTCCTCGGTGCGCCGGTTCCAGGGCAGGTGGACGATCCAGTCCAGGTAGGTGCGGATGACGCTGGCCTCGGCGGAGTCGGGGTGCATGCGGGCGAAGCGGTTGAGCTCCCGTTCCACCTCCTGGCGTACCACGGGGGGAAGCTGGAGTTCCTCCACTTTCTTCCGGAACTCCTCCACCTCCTGCTCCCCCTCCTCCCCGTGGAGCTCCCGCTGGATGGCCTTCATCTGCTCCCGGAGGAAGTACTCCCGCTGGTTGCGGTCAATCTCCTCCTTGACCTGTTGCTGGATGCGCCGCTGGGTCTCAATGAGCTGGAGCTCGGCCTCCAGGAGGACCAGGACCCGCTTGAGCCGCTCGGCCACCTCGGCGGTTTCCAGCACCCGCTGTTTGTCCTCGAGGCGGAATTCCATGTGGAAGGCGATGTAGTCCGCCAGCTGGGAGGGGTCTTCCAGGTTGAGGACGAACTGGGCCACCTCGGGGGCCAGGTACTTGCCCTCCTTGAGGAGGGCCTGGAACTTGTCCTTCACCTCCCGCACCAGGGCCTTCACCAGGGTGGGCTCCCCGGGCTCGTCGGCCAGCACCTCCCCCTGGGCCTCGAGGTGGTCCCCCCGGTCCAGCCAGGCCTTGATGCGCACCCGGGCAAAAGCCTGCACCAGCACCTGGACGGAACCGTCGGGGTTCTTGCGCATCTTGAGGATGTTGCAGGCGGTGCCCACCTCGTAGAGGTCGGAGGGCTTGGGGGCCTCCACCTCCTTGTCCTTCTGGCTCACGATGAGGAGCACCCGCTCCCGGGCCAGGGCCTCGTCAATGGCCCGGATGGAGATGGGCCGGCCCGCGTCAATGGGCATCACCATGGTGGGGTAGATGACCGACCCCCGGACGGGGCAGACGGGCAAGGTCTCTGGCAACATGGTTTCCCTCCTGTTCTCGCGTTCGTCCATAGCCTAAGCCTACCTTTATCAAGTTTACTGCGAAAGGGCATTTAGCGCAAAGGGTCCCGCCCCAGGCGTATGCTTAGGGGCATGCGCCGCCTCCTCCTCCTGGCCCTTCTGGGGCTCAGCCTGGCCCTGGCCCAGAAGAGCGGGGGTGGGGTGGGCGGGCGCCCGTACAGTCCAAGCCCACCCCCCATGAGCCCCGGTCCCGCCCCCGTTTTCCCCACCCCGGCGCCCTCGTACCCCTCCTATCCAGGCCCGGTGGTGGTCTATCCCGGAGGGGGTGGGGGAAGCCTAGGCATTCTACCCGTTTTGGTCTTCCTCGGCCTGGTCCTGGTGACCGCTTACCTGGTGCGGGGCCTCAGGCAGGCGGGGAGCCACGGGCCGTACCCTGATGGCCCTACGGCTAGCGTGGCCCGGCTGCGCCTGGCCCTTCTCCACCGCCCCCTGGTACAAAGGACCTTAAGGCGCCTGGCCGAGGAAGCGGACACCACCTCCGCCAAGGGCCTCGCGGACCTGCTGGACGAGGCGGCCCTCTTGCTCCTCAGGGAGGAGCCCGCCTGGCGCTTTGGGGATTACCAGGTGGCGGCGGGTTCCGAGGAGGAGGTCCTGGCCCGGTTCGACGCCTGGATGCTGGAGGAGCGGAGCAAGTACCAGGAAACCTTTCGCCACTTTGAGGGGGAAAAGCAGGCGCTGGCCGATTACCAAGCCCAGGTGGAGCCGGGGGGCAGGTACCTGGTGGTGAGCCTCCTCCTGGCGGAGCGGCGGACCCACACCCCAAGGCGGCCCCTCACCCGGGAAGGCGCGCGAGCAGCCCTGCTGGACGCGGCGGGGTCCAGCCCCTTCACCCTCCTCGCCGCCTACCTCTCCTGGACCCCAGAGCGGGAAGGGGAGGCCCTGACCGAGGAGGAGCTCCTCCGCCTCTACCCCGAGCTGGAGAAGCTCTGAAGGAGGCCTAAAAGCCCAAGGAAGTGGCCGCCTCCTTGAGGATGGTGGCGCTTTGCCGCAGGGCCTCCCGCTCTCCCTCGTCCAGGCTGGGGTAGATGGTGGCCTCCACCCCCTCGGCCCCCAGGATGCGGGGCAGGGAGAGGGCCACCTCCTTGACCCCCTCCACCTGGGGGGTAAAGGCGCTCACCGTGTACACCCCCTTCTCGTCGGTGAGGATGGCCCGCACCAGGCGGGCCATCCCCGCCCCAATCCCGTAGTAGGTGGCTCCCTTTCCCTCAATGATGCGGTAGGCGGCCCGGCGCACCCCCTCGTCTATGCGGGCCCGGTCCTCCGGGGTGAGGGGTCTCCCCCGGGCCTCGGCGAAGGCCGCCAGGGGCACACCCCCCACCTGGGCCCCCGACCACACCAGCACCTCTGAATCCCCGTGCTCCCCCAGGACATAGGCGTGCACGGACTGGGGGGCCACCCGCAGGTGCTCCGCCAGGAGAGCGCGGAAGCGGGCGGTGTCCAGGATGGTGCCCGAACCCACCACCCGTCCCGGGGGAAGGCCGGAGAGGCGGTAGGCCACCTGGGTCATCACGTCCACGGGGTTGGTGGCCACCAGGAGGACCGCCTCCGGGGCCGCCTGGAGGACCCGCGGCACCACCTGGGCGAAGACCTGGGCGTTGCGGTCCAAAAGCTGGAGGCGGGTCTCCCCCGGGCGCTGGGCCACCCCGGCGGCGATGACCACCACCTTGGCGCCCTCGAGGGCCTCGTACCCCCCCGCCCGGGTCCAGACAGGATGGGCGAAGGGAGTGGCGTGGAGGATGTCCTCGGCGTGGGCCCGGGCCAGCTTATGGTCCAAGTCCACCAGGACCACCTCTCGCACCCCCCCGAGGAGAACCATGGCGTAGGCCGCGGCACTCCCCACCAACCCCGAGCCCACGATGCCCACCTTCATGGGTAGAGTATACCCGTGGTGCAGGTCTCCCGGCGTAGTGTGACCTTCCTTCCCCCTCCCAAGGCCCGGGCCCTGATCGGGGACTTCAGCGACTGGGAGCGGGACCCCATCCCCCTAGCAGGCCCCCTCACCCTGGAGTTCCCGGAAGGGGCCTACGTGGAGTACGCCTTCCTGGACGAGGAGGGCAGGCCCTTCCCCGACCCCGACAACCCCGAAAGGGCGGACAACCCCTGGTGGACCTACCCCCGGGCCATCCGCCTGCCCGGCTTCCGCTATGAGGCCCCCCCAGAGCCCCAGGCCGAGCCCAAGGTGGCCCGGCACCGCCTGGGGGAGCGGCGCTACTACGTGGCCGAGACCGGGCCCTACCCCAGGGCCACGGTGGTGGCCCAGGACGGGGTGGCCTTCTACCGCACCGCAGGCCTCCACAGGGTGGCCCAGGCCCTCCTGGAGGCGGGGGAAATCCCCCCGGTGCGCCTGGTCTTCGTGGAGCCCATAGACCGCAACCGGGAATACCGCTTCCATGAGGGCTACGAGGCGGAGTTCCACCGGGTCCTGGAGCAGGTGGAAAAAGACCACGGCCCCCTGGGGGAGGTGGTCCTGGTGGGGGCTTCCCTGGGGGGACTCTTCTCCTTGTGGCAGGCCCTGAGGCACCCGGAGCGCTTTCCCAAGGTGCTGGCCCTCTCCCCCGCCCTCAAGGCCCACCCCGGGGGCATGGACGCCTACCGGGACAGGGAATGGCTCCTGGAGCAGTATGCGGAAGCCCAAAGGCTTCCCCGGATCTACCTGGAGGTGGGGCTTCTGGAGTGGCTCCTGGGACCCAACCGCCGCTTCGCCGCCCTTCTCGCCGACCGGAAGGCCCCCCACGCCTACCGGGAACGGCCCTCGGGGCACAACTGGGTCACCTGGAAGCAGGCCCTGGCCCCGGGGTTAGGCTACCTGCTGGGGACGGTATGAACCCGGAAGCCCTCCTGGTCCTCCTTTCCGTGGTGGCCCTCGAGGCCCTCCTCTCCGGGGACAACGCCCTGGTCCTGGCGGTGATGGTGAGGCCCCTGCCCCCGGACCTGAGGCGGAAGGCCCTCCTCTACGGCATCCTGGGGGCCTACGTCCTGCGGGGCCTTGTCCTCCTCCTTGCCGTCTACATCGTCCAGCTCTGGTGGGTCCAGGTGCTGGGCGGGCTCTACCTCCTCCACCTCATGGTCCAGCACTTCCGCGGTTCCAAGGAGGCCGAGCCCCTCCCCCAGGAGACCGCCCAGAACTTCCTCCGGGTGGTCCTCCTCATCAACCTGGTGGACCTAGCCTTCGCCCTGGACTCCATCCTGGCGGTGGTGGCCTTCTCCCGGGAGCTGGCCCTGGTCTTCCTGGGGGTGGCCCTGGGTATCCTCTTCATCCGCCTGGCAGCCAGCTGGGTGGTGAGGGTTTTGGAACGCTACCCCAGGCTGGAGCAGGTGGCCTACGCCCTGGTGGGCTGGGCCGGGGTGAAGCTCATGCTCCAGGGGGAGAGCACCCTGGCCCACCTCCTGGCCCGGGCCGAGCTGGCCCTGGAGCTCCCCAAGGCCGTCTTCTGGGGGGGCACCCTCCTCATCCTGGCGGGGGGCAGCCTCCTGGCCCTGCGCCGGGATGCCTAGGGACTGGGACGCCCACTACCAAAAGCACCCCGAGGTCCGCCCTCCCGCCCTGGTGGTGCGGGCCTACGGGCCCTTCCTGCCCCCGGGGCCGGTGCTGGACCTGGCCGGGGGCCTGGGGCGCAACGCCCGCTACTTCCTCCAGCGGGGCCACCCCGTGGTCCTGGTGGAAAGGAGCCAGGAAGCCCTAAGGCGCCTTGCCGGCACCCCTGGCCTCAGCCTGGTGGCCCTGGACCTGGAAGAAGGGGACGCCCTCCGGCGCCTGCCCCCAGGCCCCTTCGCCGGGGTGGTGATGAGCTACTACGTGAACCGGCCCCTCCTCCTGGCCCTTGGGCCCCTTCTCCTCCCCCAGGGGCTCCTCTTGGTGGAGGGGTTTACCCGCAAGGAAGCCCTCCGCCGGGGTAGAGGGGAAAGCCCCTTCTACTGGGAACCCTATGAGCTCCTAACCCCTCCCCCTGGCTTCCGCCTGCGCGCCTTCGGCGAGGGGGATTGGGAAGGGTACAGAGCTTTCGCCGTCTACCAGAAGCCTCCGGCCTAAGCCTTCAGCCCCCGGGCCACCAGCTCGGCCACGTCCAGCACCTCAGGGGGAGCCTGGTCCTGGGCCACCTCCACGTTCATCATGGCCATGCAGAAGGGGCACCCGGTGGCGATGACCTCCGCCCCCGTGGCCTTAAGCTCCCGGTAGCGGTTCTCCGAGACCCGCATGGCCCCGGGTTCCTCCTCCTTCCAGAACTGGGCCCCGCCCGCCCCGCAGCAGAAGCTCCCCTCCCGGTTCCTGGGGGGCTCGGTGAGGGCCAGCCCCACGCCCTTCAGGACCACCCGGGGGGCCTCGTAGACCCCGTTGTGCCGTCCCAGGTAGCAGGGGTCGTGGAAGACCACCCGCCGGGTCTCCTCGGAGACCTTAAGCCGCCCCGAGCGCAAAAGCTCGGCGATGAACTCCGTGTGGTGCACCACCCGGTACTCTCCCCCATAGGCCCTGTACTCGTTGGCCAGGGTGTGGAAGCAGTGGGGGCAGGTGGTGACGATGGTCTTGGGGGCCACGGCGTTCAGGGTCTCCACGTTCTCCGTGGCCAGCTGGAAGAAGAGGTACTCGTTGCCCGCGCGCCGGGCGGCATCCCCGGTGCACTTCTCCCGCTTGCCCAGCACCGCCCAGTCTACCCCGGCGGCGTTCAGGATGGCCACCATGCTGCGGGCAATCTTCTGGGCCCGGGGGTCGTAGCTGGGGGCACAGCCCACCCAGTAGAGGACCTCGGGGTTGGGCTTCTCCGCCACCGTGGGGACGGCCAGCCCTTCGGCCCAGTCCAGGCGCTTGTCCTGGCCGATGCCCCAGGGGTTGCCCGAACGTTCCATGCCCCGGAAGGCATTCTGGAGCTCCTGGGGGAAGGCCCCCTCCATGAGCACCTTGGCCCGGCGCACATCCAGGATGTGGAGCATCTGCTCGTTGCCCACGGGGCAGACCTCCACGCAGGCCATGCAGGTGGTGCAGGCCCAGAGGGCCTCCTCGTTCAGGGCGAAGTCCATGAGGGGCCGGGGGCTTTCCTTGCCAGCGGCAAAGTCGGGCAGGATGTCGTTGAGCTCGTAGCGCTCCGAGATGAGGATGGCTGCCGGGGAAAGGGCCTTGCCCGTGGTGTAGGCAGGGCAGACCTCCTGGCACCGGTTGCACATGATGCAGGCGTAGGCGTCCAGAAGCCGCTTCCAGGAAAGGTCCTCCAGCTTTTCTGCCCCGAAGCTTTCCTCCTTCTCCAGGTCCAGGGGCAGGAGGGCGCCGGGCTTCTCGCTTCGGAAGGTTAGGTTGATGGGGGCCATCATCAGGTGGATGTGCTTGGAACGGGGGAAGTAGGGCAGGAAGAGGAGGATGGAGCCCAAAGCACCCCACCAGAAGAAGTGCTCCATGAAGGTAAGGGCCGTGGGGGAAAGCCCCGCAAGCCCCCCCGCCAAGAGGCTTGCCACCGGCTGGAAGGGGTCCGGTTCCGACTGGGCCAAGGTTGCCGCCTTGGAGAGCAGGCGGCTACCCACGTGGAAGGTGATGAAGGCCCCCACGATGGCCGAGTCCCGGGGGATGCCCTGGCGCACCCTTTCGTGGAGGGGGACCTGGGGGTTCCAGGTGAAGTCCTGGGGGGCCGCCAGGTAACGGCGCACCATGAGGCCCAGGATGCCCACCAGGATGGCGGCCGTGAGGAGGTCGGCTACCAAATTGAAGGGGTTCCAAAGCCCACCCCGGGCATGCAGGGGGAAGAAGCCCTCCACAAGGTCCACCAGGTTGACCAGGAGGTAGTAGACGAAGCCGTAGAAGACGAAGGCGTGGAGCAGGGACACCAGGGGCCGCTTTTTGAAGACCGTCTGCTGGGTGAGCGTGAGCCAAAGCGCCCGGCCTATGCGGGCGCTCAGGCGGTCAAAGCGGTCCTCGGGCCGGCCCCTGCGGATGGCCAGGTAGACCCGGCGGAAGCCGGTGTAGGCGTAGTAGAGGCTCCCCGCAAGGAGCAGGATAAAGAGGATTTTCTCCGGTAGGGTCAGCATGGGTGCACCCTCCTTATACTCGGTAAAAGTTTACCCCATCCCCCAGGCCTGGCAAGAGCGTACAATGGGGCGCTGTGGAAACCGCGGCCTTGGCCACCCTCTTGCTTTTCAGCCTTTTGAACCTCCTCGTCTTCCACCGCTTCCGAAAGCCCCTGTTGCCCCTTTTGGGGGTACTCTTCCTGAGCTTCTTCGTCTTTTTTCTCTCCCCGGTGCTGGGGCTTCTGGTCTTCCTCCTGGGCCAGACCCTGGCCTTCTACTGGGCGGGGAAGAGGTAAAAGCTTAGGAGGGCCACCGCCGCCCCCAACAGGGCCCCCACCAGGACCTCCAGGTAGGTGTGGCCTAAAAGCTCCTTCAGGGGCTCGGGGGCAGGGCCTTTTTCCAGCACCTTCTGCAATTCCTGCACCAGCTGGTTGAGGAGCTGGGCGTGGAGGCCTGCCGCCCGGCGGATGCCCGTGGCGTCGTACATGACGATGAGGGCGAAGACGGCGGCCACGGCGAAGAGGGTGCTGCCAAAGCCCTCCTGAAGCCCTACCCCTATGGCCAAGGCACTCACCGTGGCCGAGTGGGAGCTGGGCATCCCCCCGGTCTCCAGAAAGCGCTCCCACTGGAAGCGGCCCTCCAGCACGTAGTAGATGAAAAGCTTCAGGGTCTGGGCCAGAAGGTTGGCCAAGAGGGCGGTCCAGAAGACCTGGTTAGCGAGGAGCTCCATGCCGCCTGAGAAGGGCCGCCTTCACGGTGTTGGCCATGAGCATGGCCACGGTCATGGGCCCCACACCCCCGGGCACAGGGGTGAGGGCCCCCGCCACCTCGGCTACCTCAGGGTGGACGTCCCCAAGGAGCTTCCCCTCCACCCGGTTCACCCCCACGTCCACCACCACCGCCCCGGGACGGACCCAGTCCTTGCGCACCAGGTGGGGCCGGCCCACGGCCACCACCAGCACCTCGGCCCGGCGGGTGAGGGCGGGGAGGTCCTGGGTGCGGGAGTGGGCCACGGTCACCGTGGCGTCCTCGCGGAGGAGAAGACCAGCTAGGGGCTTGCCCACGATGTTGGAGCGGCCCAGCACCACCACCTCCTTGCCCCTGAGGGCCACCCCGTAGTGCTGGAGGAGGCGGAGGATGCCCAAGGGGGTGCAGGGGAAAAGCCCCTCCCCCCCGCTCCAGAGCCGGCCCACGTTGACCGGGTGGAAGCCGTCCACGTCCTTCTCGGGGGCGATGGCCTCGAGGACCCGTTCCGTACGGATGTGCCGGGGAAGGGGAAGCTGGACCAGGATGCCGTCCACATGGGGGTCGCGGTTAAGCTCCCCAATCCGCTCCAGAAGGGCCTCCTCCGGGGTATCCTCCGGGTAGACCTCCACCTGGCTCAAAAGCCCAAGCTCCCGGGCGCGCCTGTCCTTGAGGCGCACGTAGGAGACGGAGGCCGGGTCCTCCCCCAGGCGGATCACCCGGAGGGAAGGGGTGAAGGGCAGGGTCTTCAGGGTCTGGCGGAGCTCCTGGTAAAGGGCCTCCGCCACCTGATGGCCGGAAAGGGTTCGGGCCAGGGTCATCTCAGTCCTCCTTGGGCACGGCCTGAAGCTCGCCCTCCTGGATGCGCCGGTAAAGGCGGCCCAGCACCCCGTTCACGAAGGAGCCGGAGTGCTCCCCCCCGTAGCGGTTGGCGATCTTCACCGCCACCTCGATGAGGGGGGCGAAGGGAGTGGGTTCATAGAGCATCTCGTAGGCGGCCAGGCGCAGGACGGCCAGGTCGGTCTTGGACATCTGGGCGAAGTCCCAGCCCTCCACCGTCTCCTTGAGCACCCGGTCCACTTCCTCCCGGTGGGCCCGGTACCCGGAGAGTAGCCTTCGGGCGAAGGCCACCCCCTCCTCGTCCAGGGGGTCCCCGTAGGGGTCGTCCTCCCCACCCATCTCCTCCAGGGCATGGCGGAAGGCCTCCTCCAGCTCCACCCCGCCCTGGGTGTGGGCGAAGAGGGCCCGCATGGCCAGCTCCCGCGCCCGCCTAAGCATGGGCCTCCTTGCGGTACTCCACCTGGGCCACGGTGAGGTTCACCGCCCTCACCTTCTCCCCCGTGGCCAGGTAGAGGGCCTCGGCCACCGCCTTCTGCACCTCCTGGGCCAGCTCGGGGATGACCACCCCGTAGTCCACGGAGACCACCAGGTCCACGGAAAGCCCCTCGGGGGAGCGCTCCACCCGCACGGGCTTCATGCGGCGGAAGACCTCCCCCAGGGAGCGGGGGGCCACCTCCAGGAGCCGCACCCCCTCGAGGCCCGCCAGGGCGTGGAGCACCAGGCCCTCGAGGGCATGGTCGCTGATCTCGTAGTCCACCATCACACGCCCAGTCTACATCTCCATCCGCCGGGCCACGAAGTTGGTGTAGACCGCCCCTCGGCGGAAGAAGGCGTTCTGCAGCACCTTCTGGTGGAAGGGAATGGTGGTCTTGAGGCCGGGACCCTCGATGACCGTTTCGGCCAAGGCCCTTTCCATGCGGCGGATGGCCTCCTCCCGGGTAGGGGCCCAGGCGATGATCTTGGCGATGAGGCTGTCGTAGTGAGGGGGGATCTGGTAGCCCGCATAGAGGTGGCTGTCCACGCGGATGCCGGGCCCCCCGGGGAAGAGCAGGGTCTCCACCTTGCCGATGGAGGGTCTAAAGCCCTTCTCGGGGTCCTCGGCGTTGATGCGCACCTCTATGGCGTGCCCCCGCACCTCTATGTCCTCCTGGCGGAGCCAAAGCTTTTCCCCCTGGGCGATGCGGAACTGGGCCTGCACCAGGTCAATGCCGGTGATGAGCTCGGTGATGGGGTGCTCCACCTGGATGCGGGTGTTCATCTCTATGAAGTAGAAGTTCCCCTCCTTGTCCACCAAGAACTCCAGGGTGCCAGCGGAGACGTAGCCCACGTGCCGGGCCAGGCGGGCCGCCGCCTCGGCGATGGCCCTGCGGGTCTCGTAGGGCAGGACGCTGGGGGCCTCCTCCAGGAGCTTCTGGTGGCGGCGCTGGATGGAGCAGTCCCGCTCCCAGAGGTGGACCACGTTCTCCCCATCCCCCAGGACCTGGATCTCAATGTGCTTGGGCTCCTCAATGTACTTCTCCAGGTAGACAGCGGGGTTGCCGAAGGCCGCCCGGGCCTCCTCCTGGGCCTGCTGGATGGCCCTCTCCAGCTCTTCCTCCGTGTGCACCACCCGCATCCCCCGCCCCCCACCCCCGGCGGAGGCCTTGAGGATGACGGGGTAGCCGATCTCCAAGGCGGCCCGCTTGGCCTCCTCAATGCTCTCCAGTTCGTCCGTGCCCGGCACCGTGGGTACCCCGGCCTCCCGGGCCACCTTCCGGGCGGTGGCCTTGTCCCCCAGGGCCCGCATGTTCTCCGGGGTGGGGCCGATGAAGGTAATCCCGTGTTCCCGGCACATCTCGGCGAAGGTGGCGTTCTCCGCCAGGAAGCCGTAGCCGGGATGGATGGCGTCTGCCCCCGTGACGATGGCAGCGGAAAGGAGGTTGGGGATGTTGAGGTAGCTCTGGCCCGAGGGGGGCGGGCCGATGCAGATGGCCTCGTCGGCCAGGAGCACGGGCAGGCTCTTCTCGTCAGCGGTGGAGTGGGCCACCACGGTCTTGATGCCCAGCTCCCGGGCGGCGCGGATGATCCTCAGGGCGATCTCGCCCCGGTTGGCGATCAGGACCTTCTTCATACCGGCTGGATGAGGAAGAGGGGTTGCCCGTACTCCACGGGCTCCCCGTTCTGCACCAGGATCTTCTTGACGATGCCCGCGACCTCCGACTCAATCTCGTTCATCAGCTTCATGGCCTCAATGATGCAGAGGACCTGGCCCTTCTCCACCCGGTCCCCCTCCTTCACGTAGGGCGGGGCATCGGGAGCCGGGGCCCGATAGAAGGTGCCCACGATGGGGGCCTTCACCTCCACGCATCCCGCGCACTCCTCTTTGGGGGAGGCCTGGACGGGCTCGGGGGCAGGGACCGGGGCAGGAGCCGCCGGCACCTCTGGCCTGGGGGCCGGGGCCACGGGTACAGGTGGACTGGGCGGGGGGGCCACCACCTGGGGCATGGCCACCACCTGCACCTCTCCCCCCCGGCGTACGGTGAGCTTGTAGTCGGGGGTCTCCAGGGTGAGCTCGTTCACCCCGTGCTCCACCAGGGCCTGAAGGATCTGCTTAAGCTCCTTGGGCGTCATAGGTACACCTCGTGGCATAAAGCTTACCCCATAAAGGGATAAGTGCTCCTTGGACCCGGTCAAACCATAGGGGAGAAGAAAGGGCCCGGGGTTCCCGGGCCCTTTCCAGCCTCCAACCCTCAGGCCCGGCCCACGTACTGGCCGGTGCGGGTGTCCACCTTGATGACCTCTCCCGGCTCCACGAAGAGGGGAACCTGCACCACGGCCCCCGTCTCCAGGGTGGCGGGCTTGGAGCCGCCCGAGACCGTGTCCCCCCGCACCCCAGGCGGGGTGTCCACCACCTTGAGCTCCACCACCGTGGGCGGGGTGATCTTCAGGGGACGGCCCTCGTACATGTCCCCCAGGACGGTCATCCCCTCCTTGAGGAAGCGGGCGGCCTCCACCTGGTCCTTGGGCAGGTGGAACTGCTCGTAGGTCTCCAGGTCCATGAAGACCAGGTCCTCCCCCTCCCCGTAGAGGTACTGGAGCTCGCGGGTCTCCACGTAGATGTCCTCCAGCTTTTCCCCGGAGTTGAAGGTGCGCTCAATGGTGGCCCCGGTCTCCAGGTTCTTGAACTTGGCCACCACCTTGGCCCCGCCGCGGCCGATCTTCTGGTGCTGGTATTCCACGCACTCCCAGAGGCCGCCCTCCATCTTCACCTTGGTGCCGGGACGCAGATCCGTCACGCTGATCATGCTCTTTCCTCCTGAAGGTCCAAGACCTGGGGCCCAAGCCCTAAGAGGTCAATATACCGGAGATAGTCGGCCTCCCCAAGCTCCCGCCCCGCCAGGGCCACCAGGAGGGCCTCCATCACGTTGGTGCCAAAGCTCCGGCCGCCCAAGCGGGGGGTGGTGGTGATGAGCCAGCGCACCCCCCTTTCCCTCAAGAAGGCCACGTCCTCGAGGGTGGTGGTGTTGGTAAGGACGACCTTCCCTGCCATTTCGTCGGGCATGTGGCGCTTCAGGTAGTGCCAGTCCCCGGCCACCACGTCCGCCCAGCGGTAGTAGCGGCTCCGCCAGTCCACCACCCGCCGTTCCTGCTTCTCCCCCGTGGGGTAGAGGAGGGCAAAGGGGAGCTGGGTAAGGAGGGGCAGAAGGAGCCAGGCCAGCTTTTGCAGGAAGGCGAGGCTGTAAAGGGGGATGGGAAGCCCCAGGGCAAAGATGAAGTCCCCATAGAGCACCCGAGCCCCCGCCTGATGGAGGGCCTCCGCCAGGCCGAAGCGGTCCACGGCCGAGGGCAGGAGGACCTTGGTGTTCTTCCAGTCTATGCGGGCGCTGAGCTCAGCCACCGCCCGGCGCTCCAAGGTGTGCTTGAGGCCGGAGCCGTCCACCACCGGGGTCTTCTTGGCCGCCTCCTTGAGCCTCCTGGCCTGGCGGATGGTGTAGCGCCGCCCTCCCGCCCAGAGGTAGAGGTCTATCCCCCCCAGGCCGATGGCGTCCACCTGGCCGTCCAGCTCGCGGATGAGGCAGAGGGCGGCCTGGAAGTCCCCATCCGTGCCCCGCCTCTCCAGGACCACCCTCTCGCCCAGGAGCTCCACCTCCGCCACGGAGTCGCGGCGGCTAGCCCCCAGGGAAACGGAAACCACGCGCTTGGCCACGGGGGGCTATTTTACCCCCTGGTAGAGGGCCAGGCCCAGGAAGAGGAGGGCCAGGAGGAAGAAGGGCCAGGCCCGCCGCACCCCCACCAGCCGGGCCAGAAGGCCGAAGACCAGGCTCCCAAAGGCCAGGGCCAGGAAGAGGGCCTCGAGGTTCTCCAGAAAGCCGCGCATGGCCTCAGTATGCCCGCAAGGCACGGCGGAGGAAGGCCAGGGCCCGCTCCCGGAAGGCCAGGTCCGCCTCCCCGCGGAAGAGGTGGCCTGCCCGGTAGGCAAAGCACTCCACGGGCTTCTCCAGGGCCTTCAGCCTGCGGCAGAGCTCCCAGGACCACTCCGCGGGCACCTGGGCGTCCTGGGTGCCGTGGTGGACGCTGTAGGCCACGGAAAGCTCCCCCAGATAGGCCCAGGGGGAGACGGCCTCCAGGACCTCGGCGGGCAGGGTGTAGAGTTCCCTCCCCCGCTCCCCTCCCGACCAGCGGAGGATGCGCGCCAGGTTCCGCCGCTCGTCCCCGCTCATGCTGGCGTAGAGGACCACCCCTTTGAGCCTCGAGTCCACCAGGCTCACCACCTGGGCCACCCCGCCCCCCATGGAGTGGCCCAGGAGGGCCATGCGGCCGGGGTCCGCCCGAGGAAAGGCCCCCTTGCGCACCTCGGCCAGGAGGTTGAGCACGTCCACGGCGTAGGCGTGGCGCAGGCCCCGGGCGGGCTCCCCTTGCGAGGGGGGGTGGCCCCGGTAGTTGGGGTGGAGCACCAGGAAGCCCTCCTCCGCCAGCCAGTCCGCATAGGGGGTGGTGTAGGCCAGAAGGCGGTAGCCCGCGGGGGGCACGTACCCGTGGAGGACCACCACCACGGGAAAAGGCCCTTTCCCTTTGGGCAGGTTGGCGAAGCCGTAGACCCTGAGGCCGTCGGAGAGGTGGGAGAACTGCACCCGGGTGAAGCGGGGTCCCTCGGCCAGGACCCGCTCCACCCGAAACCCCCCTTCCCCGTAGGCCCGGGCGCGCAGGTGGGGGATGGTCAGGACCTGGGCCAGGGCTGGGGCCCAAAGGGCCCCCAAAACAAGGAAGGCTCGGAGCACAGGCCCATGGTAAGCCAGGGCCCGGGGAAAAATGTGCCCTACTCGGGCCTGAGCCAGCCCGCCTGTAGCCCCTTGAGCCCGATGGCGTGGTAGACCAGCTGGGCCGCGGTCATCTCCGCGTGGAACTGCCCGTTGGGGGAGAGCTCCACGAAGTCCATGCCCACCACCTCCTTTTCCCGGAAGAGGGCCTCGAGGAGCTCCACCGCCTGGCGGTAGGTGAGCCCTCCAGGAAGAGGGGTCCCCACGCTGGGCATCACCGAGGGGTCCAGGGCGTCAAAGTCAAAGCTGAGGTAGACCCGCTTGCCCAAAGCGGCCAGAATCTCCTCCAGGGGAAGGCCTTCCCGGTGGAGGCGGTGGGCAGGGAAGAAGGCCACGCCCTTCTCCTTCGCCAGGTGGAGGGAGTCCCGGTCCATGGCCCTGAGGCCCACCTGGACCAGGGGAAAACCCTCTTGGAGCAGGCGGAAGAAGGGGGAGGCGTGGGAGTAGACCGAGCCCTGCCACTCGGGGTAGAGGTCGGCGTGGGCGTCTATGTGCAGGATGGAAAAGTCCCCCAGGGCTTCCCGGTGGGCCTGCACCAGGGGGTGGACGATGGAATGGTCCCCCCCCAGGCTCACCAGGAACTTGCCCGCCCGGAGGTGGGCCAAAGCCGCCTCCCGGATGAGGCGGTGGCTCTCCTCGGCGCTCCCCGCCACCCAGGGCACGGGCTCGGCCGCGTGGATCCCCACCTCCTCCGGGGCCACGCCCAGCTCCAGCAGGAAGGGCTCCAGCTCCCGGCTGGCCAGAAGGAGGGCCTCCGGCCCCCGCCGCGCCCCGGGGAGGAAGGAGAGGGAGAGGTCGTAGGGCACGGGCAGGACCACCACCCGGGCCGCCTCGTAAGGGGTATCGCGCTCGCCAAAGACCAGGCGCATACCGCCCAAGGATAGCACCCCTAGCCGCCCAGGAAGTAAAGCTCCAAAAGCCGCAGGAGGGCCCGGGTGCCCCGCTCAAAGTCGGCGATGCGGATGTGCTCGTTGGGGCTGTGGACCCGGCTCCCAGGGTACCCCACCCCCAGGCCCACCGCCGGGGCCTTCAGGTGGTGGAGGAAGGGGTACATGGGCCCCGAGCCCGCCATGTTGGGGTAGAGGACGGCCCTGGCGCCAAAGGCCTCCTCCAGGGCCCGCCTGGCTAGGCCCACGAAGGGATGGGCCAGGTCGGAGCGGGCGGGGTGCTCCCCCTTCTCCAGGACCACCACCTCCACGTCGTGGAAGCCTTGGGCCTCGAGGTGCCGGCGAAGGAGCTCGGGAACCTCCTCCGGGTCCTGGTCAGGGACCAGGCGGAAGTCCAGCTTGGCGAAGGCCTCGGCTGGCAAAACCGTCTTGGAACCCGGGCCCCCGTAGCCGGCATGGAAGCCGTTGAGGTTCACGCAGGGCTCGGCGTAAAGGCGCTGGTTGAACTCCAGGTTCCTGGCACCCCCCAGGAAGTCCCGCACGCCAAAAAGCGACTTCAGGCTCTCCGACTCATCGGGGATTTCCGAGAGCACCTCCACCTCCTTGGGGGTGAGGGGCCGCACCCGCTCGTAGAACCCGGGGATGAGGACCCGCCCCTCCTCGTCCCGCAGGCTGGCCACCGCCCTGGCCAGGCGGTAGATGGGGTTTTCCACCACCGCCCCATAGGAGGAGTGGAGATCAAAGGCGGCGGTGCGCACCCTGAGCTCCAGGGCCACGATCCCCTTGAGCCCCGCGTAGAGGTAGGGCCTCCCCTGGGCGTCCACGCCTCCCGCCTCCCAGAGGATGGCCTCGGCCCGCAAAAGGTCCCGATGGTCCCGCACGTAGTCCGCCAGGTGGGGGCTTCCCACCTCCTCCTCCCCCTCCACCACGAACTTCACCCGGGGCAGAAACCCGTGCTTCTCCCGGAAGAGCCGGAGGGCCACCAGGCGGGCCACCAGCTCCCCCTTGTCGTCGTGGGTGCCGCGGCCGTACCAGGCCCCCTCCCGCTCGGCTAGGGCAAAGGGGTCGCTCTCCCAGAGCTCCAGGGGATCGGGAGGCTGGACATCGTAGTGGTTGTAAAAAAGGAGCGTCTTCTCCCCTTCCCCCCCCTCGGCGTAGACCACCGGCGGCCCATAGCCCTCCTGGAGCTCTGCCCGCAACCCCAGGGCCTCCAGAAGCCCGGCCACCCTTTCCGCCCCCTCCCGAAGAGCCCTCCCCTCGGCGCTCACCGTGGGAATGGCCACCAGCTCGGCCAAAAGGGCCCTGGCCTCTTGTAAAAAGGCGCTCATGGTAGACTGAGCATACTATGGTGGAACCCTCTTTGGTCCTGTACGGGGCCCTCTACGAGCGGGCCATGGAGGTCCTGGAGGAGACCCTCCGGGAGACCGGGGCCCGCTACGGCCTCCTCATTGACCGCAAAGGCTTCGTTCTAGCCCACAAGGAAGCCCTCTGGGCGCCCAAGCCCCCGCCCCTGGACTCCTTGGCCACCTTGGTGGCGGGCAACGCCGCCGCCACCCAGGCCCTGGCCAAGCTCCTGGGGGAGGTGCGCTTCCAGGAGCTGGTGCACCAGGGCGAACGCATGGGCCTCTATGTGGACGAGGCGGGGGAGCACGCCCTGCTCCTTTTGGTCTTTGACGAAAACGCCCCTCTGGGCAAGGTGAAGCTCTACGGCAAGCGGGCGGCCGAGGCCCTGGCCCGGCTGGCGGAGGAGGCCTTGGCCAACCCGCCCAAGCTCTCCCTGGACACCCAGTACCGCGAGGAAGCCAAGGCCCTCCTGGACGAGCTCTTCGGCAACTAGCATGAGCACCATCAACTTCGCCAACCGCGAGATCAACTTCAAAATCGTGTACTACGGACCGGGGCTTTCCGGGAAGACCACCAACCTGAAGTGGATCTACGGGAAAATCCCCGAGGGACGCAAGGGAGAGATGGTCTCCCTGGCCACCGAGGACGAGCGCACCCTCTTCTTTGACTTCCTCCCCCTGGACCTTGGCGAGGTCAAGGGCTTCAAGACCCGCTTCCACCTCTACACCGTGCCCGGGCAGGTCTTCTACAACGCCAGCCGCAAGCTGATCCTCAGGGGGGTGGACGGCATCGTCTTCGTGGCCGACTCCGCCCCAGGCCGCTTGCGGGCCAACGCCGAAAGCATGCGCAACATGCGGGAAAACCTGGCGGAGTACGGGCTCAAGGTGGAGGACCTGCCGGTGGTCCTGCAGGTGAACAAGCGCGACCTGCCCGATGCCCTGCCCGTGGAGATGGTCCAGGCGGTGGTGGACCCCGAGAAGCGCTTCCCCGTGTTTGAAGCCGTGGCCACCGAGGGCAAGGGCGTGTTTGAAACCCTGAAGGAAGTGAGCCGGTTGGTGCTGGCCCGGGTAGGGAGCACCTAGGGGCAGGGGCTGAGGGGGGGCCGGGGCATACCCCGGCCCCCTTATACCTCCTACCGGTACTTGGCACCCTGCGCCACACCGCAGGGACAAATGTACTTCACCTTCCAAATCGCCTTTGGCTAACATGTCCCCCGTATACGGCAACCTGCCGTAAGGGAGGAAGGGTATGGAGGAAAAACCGGTCGGCGCTATGGGTGTGATAGTGATTCTTACCCTCACCATCCTGATCTTCTGGCTGGGGGTATACGCGCTCTTCTTCGCTAGGGGGTAGGCCATGGTGGACGAGCACAAGGCCCACAAGGCGATACTGGCGTACGAGAAGGGATGGCTGGCCTTTTCCCTGGTCATGGTGGTGGTCTTCATCGCCCTCATCGCCTACACCCTGGCCACCCACACCGCCGGAGTGATCCCCGCGGGTCAGCTGGAGCGCCTTGACCCCACCAAGGTGCGCACGGAAGGCCCCTGGGCCGACGCGGCCCAGGCGGTGGTGCAGACCGGGCCCAACCAGTACACGGTCCACGTGCTGGCCTTCGCCTTCGGCTACCAGCCCAACCCCATTGAGGTGCCCAAAGGGGCCGAGATCATCTTCAAGATCACCAGCCCGGACGTGATCCACGGCTTCCACGTGGAGGGCACCAACATCAACGTGGAGGTCCTACCCGGGGACGTCACCACCGTCCGCTACACCTTCAAGAAGGCAGGCGAGTACCGCATCATCTGCAACCAGTACTGCGGCCTCGGCCACCAGAACATGTTCGGCAAGATCGTGGTGAAGGAGTGAGCCATGGCAGTACGCACCAGCGACGCAAGCCGCGTGTACGAGGCCCATCCGGAGAAGAAGGCCACCCTGTACTTCCTGGTCCTGGGCTTCATCGCCGTCATCGTGGGGAGCCTCTTCGGTCCCTTCCAGGCCCTGAACTACGGGAACGTGGACGCCTATCCCCTCCTTAAGCGCCTTCTCCCCTTCGTCCAGTCCTACTACCAGGGCCTGACCCTGCACGGGGTCCTGAACGCCATCGTCTTCACCCAGCTCTTCGCCCAGGCCATCATGGTCTACCTGCCGGCCCGGGAGCTGAACCTCAGGCCCAACATGGGCCTCATGTGGCTCTCCTGGTGGATGGCCTTCATCGGCCTGGTGATGGCGGCCCTGCCCCTGCTTTCCAACAACGCCACCGTCCTCTACACCTTCTACCCGCCCCTCCAGGGCCACTGGGCCTTCTACCTGGGGGCCAGCATCTTCGTCCTCTCCACCTGGGTGAGCATCTACATCGTGCTGGACCTCTGGCGGCGCTGGAAGGCCCAGAACCCCGGCAAGGTGACCCCCCTGGTCACCTACATGGCCGTGGTGTACTGGCTGATGTGGTTCATCGCCTCCATCGGGCTGGTCCTCGAGGCCGTCCTCTTCCTCCTCCCCTGGTCCTTCGGCCTCGTCAAGGGGGTGGACCCCCTCATCACCCGCACCCTCTTCTGGTGGACGGGCCACCCCATCGTGTACTTCTGGCTCCTGCCCGCTTACGTCATCATCTACACCATCCTGCCCAAGCAGGCGGGGGGCAAGCTGGTCTCCGACCCCATCGCCCGCATCGTCTTCCTCCTCTTCCTCCTCTTCTCCACCCCCGTGGGGTTCCACCACCAGTTCGCCGACCCTGGGATTGACCCCACCTGGAAGATGATCCACTCCATCCTCACCATGTTCGTGGCGGTGCCCAGCCTCATGACCGCCTTCACCATCGCCGCCAGCCTGGAGTTCGCCGGCCGGATGCGGGGGGGTAAGGGCCTCTTTGGCTGGATCAAGGTCCTCCCCTGGGGCAACCCAGCCTTCGTGGCCCCGGTGCTTGGCCTCATCGGCTTTATCCCTGGCGGTGCCGGCGGCATGGTGAACGCCAGCTTCACCCTGGACTACGTCGTCCACAATACCATCTGGATCGCCGGGCACTTCCACTTGCAGGTGGCCAGCCTGGTTACCCTCACGGCCATGGGCTCCCTGTGGTGGCTCATCCCCAACCTCACGGGCAAGCCCATCTCCGATGCCCAAAGGCGGGTTGGCCTGGCGGTGGTCTGGCTGTGGTTCATCGGCATGCTGGTCATGGCCATTGGCCTCCACTGGCAGGGGCTTCTCAACGTGCCCCGGCGGGCCTACATCGCCCAGGTGCCCGACGCCTACGCCCACAGCGCCGTCCCCATGGTCTTCAACATCCTGGGCGGGATCATCCTCCTCGTGGCCCTTCTCCTCTTCATCTACGGCCTCTTCGGCGTCCTCCTGGGGCGGGAGCGCAGGCCCGAGCTGGCCGAGGCCCCGGTGCCCTTCGCCGAGGTGCTCTCCGGCCCTGAGGACCGCAGGCTGGTCCAGGCCCTGGACCGGGTGGGCTTCTGGTTCGTGGTGGCGGTGATCCTGGTGGCCCTCACCTATGGGCCCACCCTGGTCCAGCTCTTCGGCAACGTGAACCTGGTGCCTGGGCTGCGCCTCTGGTAAGGCCGTGTGGGGTCAAGGGCCAGGGCGCCCTGGCCCTTGACCTTTTTCCGGATAGGGGAAAGGCTAAGGGCGTGCGCTTCGTGGCCGGACCTGCCCTCCCCTGGATGGTGGCCCTTTCCCTCCTACCCTTCTTCCTGCAGTTTTTGGGCCTCAGCCTGGGCGAGGTCCTGGGCCAGGGGCTTTGCGGAAGCGCCCTGGGAATCTCGGAGGCCGAGGCGGTTCGGTACGGCCTGGTGAGCGAGTACTACCTGTACGGGCAGCTTTTCCTCCTCCTCCTGGCCCTGAAGGTGACCTATGCGCTAGGCCTCATGGTGCTCCGCTTCATGTATCCAGACCAAGACCCCCCCTTTGCCCTGGGAATCTGGCGGCTGGGAATGGGGCTTTCCCTCACCATGCTCCTGCTTTTCCTCCTGACCCGCACCCTGCCCCTGCCCTTTAGCACCCCCTTGGGTCCGGCCGTCCTCGCCCCCGCCCCTTTGGACCCCCTCTCCCTGCTCATGGTCCTTCCTGAGCCCCTGCTAGTGGGGCTTTACCTCAGGTACCGGCCATGAAGCTTCCCCTGGTGGTCTACCTCCTTGGCCTGGTCAGCTTCCTCATGGACGTGGCCAGCGAGATGGTCTACCCCCTCCTTCCCCTTTTCCTGGCCAGCCTGGGGGCGGGGGCTGGGGCCATCGGCCTGGTAGAAGGGGTGGCCGAGGCCACGGCCAGCCTCTTCAAGGTGGTGGGGGGACGGCTTTCCGACCGCATGGGCAGAAGGAAACCCCTCCTCCTCCTGGGGTACGGGATTCCCGGCCTCTTGCGCCCCCTCCTGGCCCTGGCGCAAAGCCCCTGGCACGTCCTCCTCTACCGCTTTCTGGACCGCACGGGCAAGGGCCTGCGCACCGCCCCTCGGGATGCCCTCCTGGCAGAAAGCGCTCCCCGGGAAGCCTTGGGCAGGGCCTACGGCCTCCACCGGGGCATGGACACCCTGGGGGCCACCTTAGGCCCCTTGCTGGCCTTTCTCCTCCTCCCCCACCTAGGGGTGCGGGGGGTGTTTTGGGCCTCGGCGCTTCCCGCCCTTCTGGCCGCCTTGGTCCTCCTCTGGATACGGGAAAAACCCGCTCCTAAGCGCCCCCTGCCCCCCTTGCGCCTTTCCGGCATGCCCCCCGCCTACCGGCGCTTCCTCCTGGTCTCCGGGGTGTTCGCCCTGGCCCTTTCCTCCAACGCCTTCCTGCTCCTAAGGCTTAAGGAGCTGGGCCTGAGCGAAGGGGAGGTCACCCTGGCCTACACCGGCTACAACCTCCTCTATGCCCTTCTCTCCTACCCCTTGGGGAGCCTGGCCGACCGGGTGGGGCTGAGGCGGGTGGTGGCCTTAGGTTTTTCCCTTTACGCCCTGGTCTACCTGGGCTTTGCCTGGGCAAAGGCACCCCTTTGGGGAGTGGCCTTTCTCCTCCTCTACGCCCTCTACTCCGCCGCCTTTGAAGGGGCCAGCCGGGCCTACCTGGCCACTTTGGTGCCGGAAGAGGCCAAGGCCAGCGCCATCGGGCTTTACCACACGGTGGTGGGCCTCCTCCTCCTGCCCGCGAGCCTCCTCTTCGGCCTGCTCTGGCAGGGGCTAGGAGCGGAGGTGGCCTTCCTGGCAGGGGCCCTTTTAGCCCTGGCCGCCCTCTCCCTCTTTCTCCTTGACGGGAGGAGAACCAGGGCCTATTCTGGTTAAGGCCCTTTGGGGCTTTGAGGAGGAAGGGGCCTGAGCGCCTTCCCCCCTGACGGAGGAAAAGATGCCCATCACCAAGGAAGAAAAGCAGAAGGTAATTGCGGAGTTCGCCCGCTTCCCCGGGGACACGGGGAGCACCGAGGTGCAGGTGGCCCTCCTCACCCTGCGCATCAACCGGCTTTCCGAGCACCTGAAGGACCACAAGCACGACCACCACTCCCACCGGGGCCTCCTCATGCTGGTGGGTCAGCGCCGCAGGCTCTTGCGCTACCTGGAGCGGGAGGACCCCGAGCGCTACCAGGCCCTGGTTGAGAAGCTGGGCCTGAGGAAGTAAACTGGAATCCAGGTCGGGGGCGGGGCCTTAGGGCTCCGCCTTTCCCTTGAGGTTAGCCATGCCAGAAGCCACACCCAACACCCCCAAAGCCTTCCGCTACGAGGTCCAGGTGGCCGGCCGCCCCCTGGTCCTGGAAACCGGCAAGTACGCCAAACAGGCCTCGGGCTCTGTGCTGGTCCGCTATGGGGACACCGTGGTCCTGGCCACCGCCCAGGCCTCGGAAAACCCCGTGGAGGCCGACTTCCTGCCCCTCACCGTGGAGTTTGAGGAGCGGCACTACGCGGTGGGCAAGATCCCGGGAAGCTTCATGCGGCGGGAAGGCCGCCCCGGGGAGAAAGCCATTCTCTCCGCCCGCATGACGGACCGCCCCATAAGGCCCCTTTTCCCCAAGGGGTTCCGCCACGAGGTGCAGGTCATCGTCACCGTGCTCTCCGCGGACCAGAAGAACCCCCCGGACATCCTGGGGCCCACGGCGGCCAGCGCCGCCCTCATGCTCTCGGACATCCCCTGGGAGGGCCCGGTGGCCGCGGTACGGGTTGGGCTCATAGGGGGGCAGTTCGTCCTGAACCCCACCCTGCAGGAGATGGAGGAAAGCGCCCTGGACCTGGTGGTGGCGGGAAGCCGGGACGCCATCCTCATGGTGGAAGCCGGGGCCCAGGAGGTGGACGAGGAGACCCTGGTGCAGGCCCTGGAGTTCGCCCACCGGGAGATGCAGCCCATTCTGGAGTTGCAGGAGGCCATGGCCCAGGACCTGGGCAAGGCCAAGATGGCCTGGACCCCGCCGGAATCCCTGCCGGAGGAGGAGAAGGAGGCCTTCTACCGCTTGGCGGTGGCCCGGGGGCTTTCCGGGGTTTTGCAGACCGCCAGCAAAGGGGAGAGAAGCCAGGCCCTTGCCGCCTTCGCCGAGGCCCTGATCGCCGAGGCTCTGCCCAAAAAGGAGGACGGCACCCCGGACGAGGCCCAAAAACCCCTTTATGAGCGGGCTTTTGACGAGGTGGTCCGCCGGGAGCTGAGGCGGCTGGTGCTGGAGGAGGGGAAGCGGGCCGATGGCCGCGGGCCCAAGGACCTGAGGCCCATCTGGATTGAGGTGGACGTCCTGCCCCGGACCCATGGTTCCGCCATCTTCACCCGGGGGGAGACCCAGGTGCTGGGGACGGTGACCCTGGGCACGGGCCGGGACGAGCAGATCATTGACGACCTGGGGATAGACGAGACCGACCCCTTCCTGGTGCACTACAACTTCCCCCCCTTCTCCACCGGGGAGGTCAAGCGCCTTCGGGGGGTTTCCCGCCGGGAGGTGGGGCACGGCAACCTGGCCAAGCGGGCCCTCAAGGCAGTGCTTCCCCCCCAGGAGGCCTTCCCCTACACCATCCGGGTGGTGGGGGACGTGCTGGAGTCCAACGGGAGTAGCTCCATGGCCACGGTCTGCGCCGGGTGCCTGGCCCTGATGGACGCCGGGGTGCCCATCCGGGCCCCGGTGGCCGGGGTGGCCATGGGCCTGGTCTGGGAAAACGACCGGGCGGTGATCCTCACGGACATCCTGGGCCTCGAGGACGCCCTGGGGGACATGGACTTCAAGGTGGCGGGTACCCGCCAAGGCGTCACCGCCTTGCAGATGGACAACAAGGTGGGAGGCCTGCCCCGGGAGGTGCTCAAGGAGGCTCTGCTCCAGGCTAGGGAGGCTAGGCTACAAATCCTCTCCCTCATGGAAAGCGTCCTCCCCGCCCCCCGCCCCGAGCCCAAGCCCTTTGCCCCCCGCATCCTCTCCCTCAAGGTGCCGGTGGACAAGATCGGCCTGGTGATTGGGCCTGGCGGCAAGAACGTGCGCGCCCTGGAAGAGCTTGGGGTAGAGGTGGATATTGAGGAAGACGGGACGGTGCGCATCTACTCCAGCGACATGGAGGCGGCGCAAAAGGCCAAGAAGCGCATAGAGGAGCTGACCATGGAGGCCAAGGTGGGGGAGGTTTACGAGGGCACCGTCACCAAGATCACCCCCTTTGGCGCCTTCGTGAGCCTCTTCCCCGGCACCGAGGGGCTCCTCCACATCAGCCAGATCGCCCCGGGGCGGGTGGAGCGGGTGGAGGACCACCTCAAGGTGGGGGACGTGATCAAGGTCAAGGTGCACCGCATTGACGAACGGGGCAAGATTGACCTGATCCGCCCCGAACTGGAGGGCAAGATCCCCCCCAGGCGGCGGGGCTAGCCCCTGGGGATTTCCCTAGCGCATATCCCGGCCCCGCCGGGAAGATAGGAGGTTTATGGAAAACCAGGAACGCAGACCGAGAAGGCGGCGCCGCCGGAAACCCCAGGAGGGCGCCGGGATACCCTTAAGCACCCAGGACTTCGTGGAGATCATCCCCCTGGGGGGCATGGGGGAGATTGGCAAGAACATCACCGCCTTCCGCTTCCGGGACGAGATCTTCGTCCTGGACGGGGGTCTGGCCTTCCCGGAGGAGGGGATGCCCGGGGTGGACCTCCTCATCCCCCGGGTGGATTACCTGGTGGAAAACCGCCACCTCATCAAGGCCTGGGTGCTCACCCACGGCCACGAGGACCACATCGGGGGGCTACCCTTCATCCTGCCCATGGTCTACGGCAAGGAGAGCCCGGTGCCCATTTACGGGGCCCGGCTCACCCTGGGCCTCCTGAAGGGCAAGCTGGAGGAGTTTGGGCTACGCCCGGGCGGCTTCAACCTCAAGGAGGTCTCCCCCGACGACCGGATCCAGGTGGGGCGCTACTTCACCCTGGACCTCTTCCGCATGACCCACTCCATCCCCGACAACTCTGGCGTGGTCATCCGCACCCCCATCGGCACCATCGTGCACACCGGGGACTTCAAGCTGGACGCCACCCCCATAGACGGGAAGGTCTCCCACCTGGCCAAGGTGGCCCAGGCGGGGGCGGAAGGGGTTTTGCTCCTCATCGCCGACTCCACCAACGCCGAGCGGCCAGGCTACACCCCCAGCGAGATGGAGATTGCCAAGGAGCTGGACCGGGTCATCGGGCGGGCCCCAGGGCGGGTCTTCGTCACCACCTTCGCCAGCCACATCCACCGCATCCAGGCGGTGATCTGGGCCGCGGAGAAGTACGGGCGCAAGGTGGCCATGGAGGGGCGGAGCATGCTGAAGTTTAGCCGCATCGCCCTGGAGCTGGGCTACCTGAAGGTGAAGGACCGCCTCTACACCCTGGAAGAGGTTATGGACCTTCCCGACCACCAGGTGCTCATCCTGGCCACCGGGAGCCAGGGCCAGCCCATGTCGGTGCTCTCCCGCCTGGCCTTTGAGGGGCACGCCAAGATGGCCATCAAGCCGGGGGACACGGTGATCCTCTCCAGTAGCCCCATCCCCGGCAACGAGGAGGCGGTGAACCGGGTCATCAACCGCCTCTACGCCCTGGGGGCCTACGTCCTCTATCCCCCCACCTACAAGGTCCACGCCTCGGGGCACGCCTCCCAGGAGGAGCTGAAGCTGATCCTGAACCTCACCACCCCCAAGTTCTTCCTGCCCTGGCACGGGGAGGTGCGGCACCAGACCAACTTCAAGTGGCTGGCCGAGGCCATGAGCCGCCCCCCGGAGAAGACCCTAATCGGGGAGAACGGGGCCGTCTACCGCCTGACACCCCACACCTTTGAAAAGGCCGGGGAGGTGCCCCATGGGGTGCTCTACGTGGACGGCCTGGGGGTGGGGGACATCACCGAGGAAATCCTGGCCGACCGGCGGCACATGGCCGAGGAGGGCCTGGTGGTCATCACCGCCCTGGCCGGGGAGGACCCGGTGGTGGAGGTGGTGTCCCGGGGCTTCGTGAAGGCCGGGGAGAAGCTCCTGGGCGAGGTGCGGCGCATGGCCCTCGAGGCCCTCCACAACGGCGTGCGGGAGAAAAAGCCCCTGGAGCGCATCCGGGACGACATCTACTACCCGGTGAAGAAGTTCCTGAAGAAGGCCACGGGCCGCGACCCGGTGATCCTGCCCGTGGTGATTGAGGGGTGAGGCATGTACCGGAGCCTGCTCCTACCCACCGACGGCAGCGAGGCGGCAGAAAGGGGCGTGGAGGAAGGGCTCCGCCTGGCCAAGGCCCTGGGGGCCAGGGTGGCCTTCCTCCACGCCCTGGAGCCCCTGGGCCCCAGGCTACTCCTGGGCCCGGAGACCCTCCCCTACTACCAGGCCCTCCTGGAGGACCTGCGCCGGGAGGGCCTTAAGGCCCTGGACCGGGCCACCCAGAGGGCGGAGGCCATGGGCGTGCCCTTTGAGGCCCACCTCCTCGAGGGCCGGGCCGCCGAGGTCATCCTGGCCGAGTCGGCCAAGCACGACCTGGTGGTCCTGGGGAGCCACGGGCGCACGGGGGCCGACCTGGTCCTTCTGGGTAGCGTGGCCCTGGAGGTGGTACGCCGCGCCCCCAAGCCCGTGCTGGTGGTCCCCTACCGCAGGGCGTAAAGCCAGAAGAGGCCCAGGAGGTAGAGGCCAAGGAGGGCCAGGGTGTCCCAGGAGAGCACCGCCAGCTTGCGCAGGGCCTGGTAGCTCATGCCAAGAAGCACCACCCCGTACATGGCCAAGGCCACCAGGACGGCCGCCAGATGGCTCCCGTGGGCAGCGGCGAAGAAAGCCCCTGGGTAAAGGAGGTCGTCCCAGGCCAGGATCAGGGCGTTGAAGAGGTTGCTCCCCAGGAGGTTGCCCACCGCCAGGTCAAAGGCCCCCAGGCGGGCCGCGGCCAGGGTGACCGACACCTCGGGCAAGGAGGTGATGGCCCCCACCAGGACCGTGCCCACAAAGCCTGCCCCCAGACCAGTCTCCTGGGCCAGGCGTTCGGCCAGGGTGGGCAGGAGGCTGGCCGCCAGCACCACCATCCCTCCCCAGAGGAGGTAGCCCCGGACCACCTGGTCCTCCGCCAGATGGCCGTAAAGGCGCTCCAGCCGCTCCACCTCCGCCACGGGCCGCCTGCGCTCGTAGAGGAAGGTGAGGCGGGTGGCCAGGAGGTAGAGGAGGAGGGCCAGGGGCGTGTACCAGGAAACCGGTCCCAGCCCGGGCCCCCCCCACCAGAGGGCCGCGCCCTGCAGGGCCAAAAAGATGAGGGCAAAGCCCACCGCCAGGGCGTGCCCCGCATGGAGCCTTCCCAAAAGGGGAATCCTCCCCCCCACGGCATCCAAGAGGGAAAGGATGAGGAGGTTAAACAGGGTGCTCCCCAGCACGTCCCCCACGGCAATGTCCACCAGGCCCTGAAGGACGGCGCTGGTCCCGGTGATGAGCTCGGGCAGGCTGGTGGTGGCCGCCACCAGGATGAGCCCCACCCAGGCCCTTCCCCAACCCCGCTTCTCCGCCAGGGCGTCCCCATAAAAGGCCACCCGTTGCCCGGCAAACACCACCGCCAGGGCCACGGCCAAGAAGGCCAGGAGGGTCATACCCCTCGCAGAAGCCGCAGGAGGTCAAAGCGGGAGATGATGCCGATGGGCTTCCCCCCTTCCACCACCGGCACGTGGTTGATGTCGTAAAGGAGCATGAGCTCCAGCACCCGGGAAAGGGGGTCCTCCGGGGCCACGGCGTGCACCGGGTGGGACATGATCTCCTCCACCTGGGTGCTCTTGGCCTCCTGGAAGATGCGCTCCAGCTGGTCCTGGGCCAAAAAACGCCCCAGGAGCATGGGGGCGCGGTAGGTGGAGAAGGGGATGCCCTTTTCCTTCAGGAAGTCGCTTTCCGTCACGATGCCCACAAGCCTTCCCTCCCCGTTCACCACCAGCACGCTCCCGATGCGCCTGTCCACCATGAGCCGCGCCACCTCGTCCAAGGTGGTGCCCAAGGGCACCGCCACCACCGGGCTTACCATGGCCTCCCTGGCCTTCACGCTTACCTCCCTCGCCGCCATACTATCCGGTCCACCGCCTCCGCCAGCAACCAGGCCAAAAGGGCTAGGCCCAGCACCAGTCCCCAGACCCCAGGGGGCAGGGGCACCGCTTCAAAGGGCTGGGGGAGGAAAACCCCCACGAGAAGCTGGGCCAGGAGGCCCAGGGCCACGGCCCCGTGCAGGTAAGCGTTGGGCAGGGGAACGAGGTGGGTGTGGCGGGCAGCGTAGGCGAAGAAGAGCTGGCCCATGGCCATGAAGTGGAAGGTAGCGCTGCGGGCGGCCTCGAGGCCCACCCCCCCGGGAAGGAACCCCAGGATGAGGAGGGCAATCCCCCCCTTGAGGGCCCCGGTGAGGAGGATGAAGCGCAAGGAAGGGGGGTCCAGAAGGGGGCTTTCCTTGGGCCGGGGCGGGCGCTTCAGCACCCCGGGGTTTTGGTCCAGGGCCAAGGCCAGGGCGGGCAGGCCGTCCGTCACCAGGTTGATCCAGAGGATCTGCACCGCGGTGAGGGGGAGGAGGAGGTGGCCCGAAGCGTCCCGCAGGTCCAAGAGGGCGGCAAAGACCATCCCTAGGGCTACCACCAGCACCTCGGAGAGGTTGGTGGAGAAGAGGAAGCGGATGAACTTCTGGATGTTCTCGTAGATGCTTCGCCCCTCCTCAATGGCCGCCACGATGGTGGCGAAGTTGTCGTCCATAAGGACCAGGTCGGCCACCTCCCGGCTCACGTCTGAGCCCCGCTGGCCCATGGCCACTCCCACGTCCGCCCGCTTCAGGGCCGGGGCATCGTTCACCCCATCCCCGGTCATGGCCACCACCTCGCCTGCCTTCTGGAGAGCTTCCACGATGCGCAGTTTGTCCTCGGGGCGGACGCGGGCGAACACGTCCACCTCCAGAAGCTCCTCGTCGGAAAGGTCCGCCAGGTCCTCCCCCACGGCCACGGTCTCCGCGGGGATGCCCACCCTGCGGGCCACGGCCAAGGCGGTGGCGGGGTGGTCCCCGGTGATCATCACCACCCGCACCCCCGCCTCCTGCACCCGCCGCACCGCCTCCGGCACCTCGGGGCGGGGCGGGTCCAGGAGGAGGACAAAACCTAGGAAGGCCAGGCCCTCTTCCCGCTCCCCCTGGCCGAAGGCCAGGGCCAGTACCCGGTACCCCTGGCGGGCGTGGCCCTCGGCCTCTTCCAGGAGGCGTGCCTTCTCCCCCTCCGGCAGGTCCAGGCGGGGGATGAGCACCTCAGGGGCCCCCTTGAGGTAGCTCCCCTTGGGCGTGGTAACCCGCATGAACTTCCAGCCGCTGTCAAAGGGCCTTTCGGAAAGGCGGGGGTTTTCCCGGCGCACCGCCTCCACGTCCAGGTGCTGGGCGGCATAGCGCAGGAGGCCGAGTTCCAGGGGATCCCCGGCCCCGGTGGCCAGGTCGGCGTCGTTGCAGAGGACCATGGCCCAAAGCGCCCCCTCGGGATCCGGGCCCACCACCTCCTGCACCTCCATGCGGTTTTCCGTGAGGGTGCCCGTCTTGTCGGTGGCGATCACCGTCACGCTCCCCAGGGCCTCCACCGCGGCCAGGCGGCGCACCACCGCCTTCCTTCTGGCCATGCGCTCCACCCCCAGGGCCAGGGCCAGGGTGAGGATGGCGGGAAGCCCCTCGGGCACCGCCGCCACCCCGAGGGCCACGGCGAAGAGGACCACCTTGGCGGAAAACCCCTCCACCAGGAAGCCCAGGGCCACCAGGGCCAGGGCCAGGAGGAGGACCCAGCGGGCCACCCGGTGGCCGAAGGCCTGGAGGCGCCGCTCCAAGGGGGTGGCCTCCTCCTCCATCTCGGCAAGCAGGCCGGCAATCCGCCCCATGGCGCTCCTTAGCCCCGTGCGGCGCACCTCCAAAAGGGCCCTTCCCCGCACCAAAAGGGTCCCGGCAAAGGCCTCCTCCCCCACCCCCTTCTCCACCGGGACGCTTTCCCCGGTGAGGACGCTTTCGTCCAGCAAAACCCCGCTCGCCTCCAGGAGGTGGCCATCCGCGGGGATGCGGTCCCCGGCCTCGAGGCGCACCACATCCCCGGGCACCAGCTCCCGGCTGGGAAGGCGCCTAAAATGGCCATCCCGGAGCACCCAGACCATGGGCTCCGCCAGGGCCTTCAGGCGGCGCAGGGCCTCCTCGGAGCGCTTTTCCTGCAAGGCTCCAAGCCCGGCGTTGAGGAGTAGGATGGCCAGGATGGCCAAGGACTCCACGGGAAGCCCTTGGGCCCCCTCGTGGAGCCAAAGGGAAAAATCCACCCCAAGGGCAAAGAGAAGGATGTAGATCAAGGGACTTTGAAACTGGCGCAGCAGTTTCCGCCAAAGGGGCTCCGGGGGCTTCTCGGGCAAGGCGTTCGGGCCGTATTCCTCAAGCCTCCGCCTGGCCTCTTCGGAGGAAAGACCCTGCATGGGTCCAGAATACAAGGGAGAAGGGTTCCTTATTGTCCCCCCTAGACCCTCCCCGGTATCATGGGGGTATGCTGCAGTATCCGGAGCTTCCCCTGGAAAGCCCCCTGATTGACGCCGAGCTTCCCGATCCCCGGGGCGGCCGCTACCGGCTTTCCCAGTTCCAGGAGCCCCTTTTGGCCGTGGTCTTCATGTGCAACCACTGCCCCTACGTGAAGGGGTCCATCCGGGAGCTGGTGGCCCTGGCCGAGCGCTACCGGGGCCAGGTGGCCTTCGTGGGCATCAACCCCAACGACTACGAGCGCTACCCCGAGGACTCCCCCGAGGGCATGGTGGCCTTCGCCAAGGAGCACGGCATCTTCTTCCCCTACCTCCTGGACGAAACCCAGGAGGTGGCCAAGGCCTACCGGGCCCTCCGCACCCCCGAGGTCTTTCTCTTTGACGCCAGGCGCCTCCTGCGCTACCACGGCCGGGTGAACGACAACCCCAAGTTCCCCAACGAGGTGCAAAGCCACGACCTGGAGGCGGCCATCGAAGCTCTCCTACGGGGGGAGGACCCCCCCTTGAAGGAAGCCCCCGCCCTGGGCTGCACCATCAAGTGGCGCCCCGGGAACGAGCCCGAGGTCAAGATCGGCTAAGGGGCTTCCGGGCGCTTCCCACCCGGCCCGCGCCATGATAGGATGGCGCGGGTTTTGCCCGGAGGTCCAGCATGCGCGTACTGGTCACAGGAGGTGCGGGCTTCATCGGCAGCCACATCGTGGAAAGCCTCCTCAAAGAGGGGGTGGAGGTGGCCGTCCTGGACAACCTCTCCACGGGCAAGCGGGAAAACGTCCCCCAGGGGGTGTACTTCTACCGGGTGGACGTGCGGGACCGGGAGGGACTGGAACGGGTTTTCCGCGAGTTCCGCCCCACCCACATCTCCCACCAGGCGGCCCAGGCCTCGGTGAAGGTAAGCGTGGAAAACCCCCTCCTGGACTTTGAGGTGAACCTCCTGGGGGGCCTGAACCTCCTGGAAGCCGCCCGCAAATGGGGCACGGAAAAGGTCCTCTTCGCCTCCACCGGTGGGGCCATCTACGGGGAGGTGCCCGAGGGGGAAAAGGCCGAGGAGACCTGGCCCCCCAGGCCCAAAAGTCCCTACGCCGCCAGCAAGGCGGGCTTTGAGCACTACCTCTCCGCCTACGGCCAGAACTTCGGGCTGAAGTGGGTCTCCCTGCGCTACGCCAACGTGTACGGCCCGCGGCAGGACCCCCACGGGGAGGCGGGGGTGGTGGCCATCTTTGCGGAAAGGGTGCTGAAGGGGGAACCCGTGACCCTTTACGCCCGCAAGGCCCCGGGGGACGAGGGCTGCGTGCGGGACTACATCTACGTGGGGGACGTGGTGCGGGCCCACAACCTGGCCCTGAGGGGCCTGGAGGGGGTTTACAACGTGGGCACCGGGGAGGGGCACACCACCCAGGAGGTCCTCCTGGCCGTGGCCCAGGCGGCGGGCCGGGAGCCCCAGGTAAACCCCGCCCCCCCGCGCCCCGGGGACCTGGAGCGGAGCGTCCTCTCTCCCCTGAAGCTCATGGCCCACGGCTGGCAGCCGGAGGTGGGCTTCCAGGAGGGCATCCGGTTAACTGTGGAATACTTCCGGAAAAGTTGACATACCCCCACCCCCTATACCATGATGGGGGCATGAGCCCCCGCTTTTTTAATCCCGCCTGGTTCGCGGCGGTCATGGGGGGTAGTGGCGTGAGCGTTGTGCTGAAGGCCTTTGGCCTCTACCCCCTGGCCCTGGGTGTTTACGTGCTCACGGGCTTATTCTTTGCCTTCAGCCTGGCCCTTTTCCTGGCCAAGCTGGTGGGCTACCCCAGGCAGGTGTGGGCAGAGCTCCACCACCCCCTGCGCTCCCAGCTTTACGCTACCTTCCCCTTAGCCCTCCTCCTCCTAGGGGTGGCCAGCGAAAGGGTGCTGGGGTGAAGGGAGGGCGCCCTTTTTCCCTTCCTCCTGGGGACCCCCTGGTGCTGGGGTGTAGCCTCCTCCTGGCCTACCTGATCTTCACCCGGATGCGCCTGCCCTTTGAGGCGGCCAACGGCACCTGGTTTATTCCCCCCGTCTCCACCCTGGTGGTTCCCCTGGCCGGGGGGCCCCTCCTGCCCTGGATGGGCCCCTGGGCCAAGGAGGTGGCCTACGCCCTCTTCATGTTTTGGGGCCTGGGCTTGGTCCTCTTCCTCTGGGTGGGGGCCAGCCTCTTCGCCCGCCTCTACGCCCACGAGCGGCCGGCTCCGGAGCTGGTACCCAGCCTTTTCATCGGCCTGGCTCCCCTGGGCACAGGCATCCTGGCTCCCCTTTCCCTTCTTCAGGGGAGTGAGGCCATCGGGCCCTTGGCCGTTGACCCCAAACCCCTCTACCTCCTGGGCACCGCCCTCTGGGGGCTTGGGGGCTGGTGGTTGGCCCTCTCCTTGGGCCTCCTCCTGGAAAACCCCCTTTGGCACCGTGTACGGCCCCGCTTCCAGCCTGGCCTTTGGGGGCTGGTCTTTCCCCTGGCGGCCTTCACCTTGGCCACCCACACCCTGGCCGTGGGGCTTTCCAGCCTCCTCCTTAGGGCCGCGGCCCACCTCCTACTAGGCCTCCTCCTGGCCTTCTACCTGCCTCTCCTCCTGCGGAGCCTGCTGGCCTTTGGGCGGCTGGAGGTCCTGCGCCCCCAGGAGGCGCCGGGCCAGGCGCACCCGGGCCCGAAGAGCAGTTAAGGCCCTCTGGTCCTCGCGCAGGCGCCCTCTGGCCCGGCCCAGGGTCTCGGCCCTGGCCCTGGGCCCCACGCCCCCCAGGACCTCCCGGCGGGCGAAGAAGCCCTCGAGGCCCATCCAGGCCAGCAGCTCCTCTCGCTCCACCCCCAGAAGCTCGGGCCTAACCCCGGGCAAAGCCCCCTGCACCCGGCGGTAGGCCTCCCCCAGGGGCACCCCCCGGCGCACCAGGAAGTCCACCGCCTCCGAGGCCAGGACCTCCGGGGAAAACTCCACCAGGAGCAAGGCGGGGTCAAAGTGGCTTTCCTCGAGAGCCGCCCGGGTGAGCTCCAAAACCGCCTCCGCGTCCTCCAGAAGCCCCGCCAGGGGTTCCAGCACCCCGGTGGAGTGGTCGTTGAGGTCGGTGAAGGGGGTGTTGTGGTTCAGGGCAAGGAGTACCCCTATCCCTCCCGTGAGCCGGCCAGCGTAAATGCGGGCGTGCTCCAAGACCACGGGATTCCGCTTCTGGGGCATGAAGCTGGACCCTTGGGCCAAGCTTTCCCCCACCACAAAGGCCCCCCGCTCTGCAAAGGCCAGGAGGTCCGTGAGGAAGCGGGAAAGGCTTGCCCCAAGCCCCGCCAGGGCAAAGGCCAGCTCCAGGGCATAGTCCCCCGAGGCCACGGCGTCCAGGGTGTTCTCCACCGGGCCCGAAAACCCCAGAAGGGCCGCCAGCCGCTCCCGGTCCACCGGGTAGGGGCTTCCCGCCAGGGCGCTGGCCCCCAAAGGGCAACGGTCCAGGGTGGAAAGGGCCCGGACCAGGCGGCGGTAGTCCCGGAAGAGCAAGCCCTCTATCCCCAGGAGGTAGTGGTCCAGGGTGGTGGGCTGGGCGGGCCGGTGGTGGGTGTGGAGGATGAGGGGCACCCCGGCCTGGGCCCTGGCCACCCGCAAAAGGACCGCCCGCAGGCGGAGAAAGTCCCCCAAAAGGGCCAAGACCCGGTCCCGCAAGTAGGCCCGGAAGGCGGTGAGGTCCAGGTCGTTGCGGGAAAGGCCCCGGCGTACCGCCCCCGCCACCTCCTCCCCCCAGTGCTCCGCCAGCTGGGCCTGGATGGAGAAAAAGACATCCTCCACCTGCCCGGTGAAGCTGGGAAGGGGCAGGGTGCGGAGCTCCCGCAAGGCCCGCACCGCCTCCCCGGCTTGGGGCACTCCCAGGCGGGCAAGCTCCAGGGCGTAGGCGCTGAGGGCGTCAAAGAAGTAGGGCACCAGGGCCTCACGGGCGAAGCGGTAGTGCCGGGCCAGGACCCAGCGGCGGAAAACCCCGTGCCAGCGCATGGTCCCATGCTAGCCCCCAGGGAGGGGAAAGGGCTAGCCTCTTGCCCAGACTTGACCGATATGCGGCCTTGGGGTAAAGAGGGGGCATGACCCTACGCGAGGCCTTGTCCCAAGTCCCCGACCCCAGGGCCCGCAACCGGCGGTATCCCTTGTGGGGCTTGTTGGCCCTCATCTTGGTGGCCTTTCTCGCCCGCGTGGACTCCCTGCGCGGCGTGGAACGTTTCGCCCGGGCCAACCCTCACCTCTTGCCCCACCTGGGCCTGCGCAACCCCCCGGGCCACACCATCCTCACCCTCCTCCTTCACCGTCTGGACCCAA
>NZ_AQWU01000071.1 GCF_000376265.1 Thermus igniterrae ATCC 700962 | reverse complement strand
GGGCCCCTGGAGGAGGCCCGGGGCCACTACAGGGCAGGGCGGATGGGGGCGGCCCTCGAGGCCCTAGCCCCGCTCCTGCAAAGCCCCAACCCCCCGGAGGAGGCCCTGACCCTCCAGGGGTTTGCCCTCTACCGCCTGGGCAGGCCTGAGGAGGCCCTTTACCCCTTCGCCCGCCTGGTGGGCACCCTAAGGGGGGGCGCCGAGGCCCTCTACGGCTTCGGCCTGGCCCTCCGGGCCCTGGGGGACGTGGAAAGCGCCCGGAGCGCCCTGGAGGAAGCCCTGAGGCGGGGCTACCGGGAGGCGGAGGAAGTCCTCAAAACCCTCCCCCCCACCCCACCCCCCCTCCCCAAGGCCCGCAAGGCCCCGCCCCCCTTCACCGCCCGGGAGGGGCGGTTCTTCGTGGAGGGGAAGCCCCTCCAGGTGCAGGGGGTCAACCTGGGAGTGGCCCTCCCCGGCCGCTTCCCCGCCCAGTTCCCCCAGGAGGTCTGGCTCTACCGGGCCTGGCTGGAACTCCTCTTTGGGATGGGGGCCAACGCGGTACGGGTCTACACCCTCCTTCCCCCCGCCTTCTACCAGGCCCTGCGCGGCCACAACCTGAGCCACACAAGGCCCCTCTACCTCTTCCAGGGAGTCTGGACCGAGCTGCCCGAGGAGGAGGGCTACCCCGACTGGGAGGGGGCTTTCCTGGAGAAGTTCCTCCTGGAAGGCCGCGAGGTGCTGGACGCCCTCCACGGCAACCTGCGCCGCCCCCCGCGCCCGGGGCACGCCCACGGGGACTATACCGCCGACGTCTCCCCCTGGACCCTGGGCCTCCTGGTGGGGCGGGAGTTTGAACCCTACTCCGTGGAGGCCTACAACCGGCGGCACCCCGGGAGGGGCTACCGGGGCCGCTTCCTGGAGGCCGTCCCCGGGGCAAGCCCCTTCGCCGCCTATCTGGCGGAGGTCCTGGACCGCCTGGCCGCCTACGAGCTGGAGGCCTACGGAACGATGCGGCCCCTGGGGTTTGTGAACTGGCCCACCCTGGACCCCCTGCGCTGGGAAAGCGAGGCCAGCTTCGCGGAGGAGTACCGGCTCCGGCGGGCCCGGGGAGAACGGGTGGAGCCCCCCAGGGAAGGACTCCTCCACGAAGAGGACACAGTGACCCTGGACCCCACCCACCTAAGGCCCCTCCCCGGAAGCCCAGTAAGCCTCTTCGCCGCCTACCACGTCTACCCCTACTACCCCGACTTCCTGGTGAACGAGCCCGGACTGGCCCCCAGGCGTTATAGGGCCTACCTGGCGCGCCTCAAGGCCCACCACCACCCCATGCCCCTCCTCATCGCCGAGTTCGGCCTGCCCTCCAGCCGGGGGGTCGCCCACTTCCACCCCGAGGGCCTGCACCACGGCGGGCACTCCGAGGAGGCCCAGGCGGAGGGCGTCCTGGCCCTGTGGCAGGACATAACCCAGGTGGGGCTTGCCGGGGGGATGGTCTTCGCCTTTTTGGACGAGTGGTTCAAGCGCAACTGGCTCTTCATGGACTGGGAGGCCCCCGAGCGGGACCCCTTCTGGCACAACCTCCTGGACCCGGAGGAAAACTATGGCCTCCTGGCGGCCACCGCCCAGGGGGCCTTCCGCCTGGACGGCAACCCGGAGGAGTGGGCAGGGGTACCCTTCCTCCTCCGGGAGGATGGGAGCTTCCTCAAGGCCCATGCCGACCCCGAGTACCTCTGGCTCCTCTACCGGGGCCCCCTGCCCCTCCGGCTTTACCTGGACACGGTGCCCGGGGGGGTACCCCAGGGCCAGGGTTTCGGGGCGGAGTTCCTCCTGGAGGTGGGTCAGGATGGGGGGAGGCTTCTGGTGGAGGCGGGCTACTACCCCTTCCGGGAACTGGACTATGGCCTGGTGGGAACGGAGTACCTCACCTTCCGGGGGCCCACCCGGCCCGGGCAGGGCCCCTTCGTGCCCTTCCTCCTGGAGCCCAACCGCCGCCGCACGGGCCGGGACGGCACCGACTACCCCCGGGTGGTCTACGAGCTGGGGGTGCTGAGGCGGGGAGTCGACCCGGAGGGGGCCCGCGACCCCACGGCGGACTACGCCCTAGGAGAAGAGGTCCTGGAACTCCGGCTTCCTTGGGGAATGCTCCTCTTCCCCGACCCCAGCCAGCGCCTGGCCTGGTACGCCCCGGGGCCGGTTCCCGTTCCGGGGCTTGGCCTTCTTCGGCCGGGAAGCCAACCCGTCCGCTTCACCTGGGACCCCTGGGAGGAGCCCGGCTTCGCCCTGCGGCTCAAGCCCCTTTACTACCGCCTGCAGGCCCTCTGGCGAGGAGAGCCTTAAGGGGCAGGCCCAAGGCCAGGGCGCCCAGGGCGAAGGCCAAAAGGCCCAGCCCCCCGCCCAGGAGGAGGGGGGGAAGGGCCTCGAGGGCCCCCCGCACCGGGAAAAGCTGCTGCAGAAGAAGCCCCGGCAGGGCCGCCAGGAGCCCCGCCAGGTAGGCCCTAAGGAGGAGGCCCGGCAGGTAGGCCGCCCCCACCCCCTCCCGCTGGAGGAGGCGCAGGTAGAGGAAGAAGCCCAGCCAGCCCGCCAGGGCGGTGGCCAGGTTGAGGAGGAAGAGCCCCGCCCCCTTCAGGAGCCAGTAGCCCAGGGTGTTGAGGAGGAAAACAAGGGCGCTCGCCCCCACCGCCTCCCGCACCCGCCCCAGGGCGTAGAGTCCCCGGAGGAGGAGGGTGTTCACCCCCCAGGGCAGCACGGCAAAGCCCATGGCGGCCAGCACCTGGGCGCTGTAGGCCCGGTTCTCCGGGGTGAGGGGGCCAAAGAGACCGAAGAGGAGGACCACTACGAAAGGGCTCAGGCCCAGAAGAAGCCCCCCCAAAAGGGCCTGGAGCAGGGAGAGGCGCCTCAGGGGGCCTTCCAGGAAGCGGGCCAGCTCCGCCCCCTTGAGGGCGCTCATCCGGGGAAAGAGGGCAATGGCCGGGCTGGTGGCGAAGAGGCCCAGGACCATCTGGAAGACCACCTCGGCGTTGTAAAAGCCCGTGACCGCCGCCGGGGGGTAGCGGGTAAGCACGTTGGTGAGGACCAGGTTCAGGAACTGGCGCAAGGAGGTGGTGAAGGCGAAGGGCCCCATGCGGAGGAGGGCCGGGCCAAAGGCGGGGTGGAGGCGCCATTCCAGGCGGAAGCCCCGGAGGAAGGGGAGCTGGACCAGGGCCTGAAGCAGGCCCCCAAGGCTCACGGAAAGGCCCAAAAAGGTGGGGTCCCCGGGAAAAAGGGCCATGAGGCCGATGGCCGCCAGGTTGAAGGCGATGGGCCCCAGGGCGTAGGGCAGAAAGCGCTCCTCCGCCTGCAGGAGGGCGGAGAAGAGGGCGGCCATGGAGATGCCCAGGAGGAAAGGAAGCAGGAGCCGGGTGAGGCCCACCACCTGCAAGAAGGCCTCCTCCTCCCGCAGGTGGCTTCCCTGGGCCACCAGGAGGCCTGCCACCTGGGGGGCGAGGAGGTAGCCGAGCCCCAGGACCAGGAGGTTCACCCCCAGGAGGAAGGCGGCGAAGCGGCGGGCGAAGGCCCTGGCCTCGGGCTCGGGGAGGCTTTTCAGAAGGGGGATGAGGGCGTTTTGCACCGCCCCCTCGGCCAAGAGCTCCCGGAGGAGGTTAGGCACCCGGTAGGCCACGTTGAAGGCGTCCTTGAGGGCGTCCGGGTAAAGGGCGTT
Organism: Thermus igniterrae ATCC 700962; assembly: GCF_000376265.1. Lineage (GTDB taxonomy): Bacteria > Deinococcota > Deinococci > Deinococcales > Thermaceae > Thermus > Thermus igniterrae. The sequence goes on along the minus strand of NZ_AQWU01000071.1, from coordinate 82,959 downwards.
GAAGACCGCCTGGCGCAAGAGGCCCAGGACCCTCGAGGCCAGGGTCCCCCCCATGACCAGGAGCACCTTACGAAGCATTCCCCTCCAGGACCTCCTGGAAGACCTCGAGGAAGCTAGCCTGGTTCACCACGGTGAGGCCGTGCAGGGCGGAAAGCTCCTTGGCCCGGGCCTTGTCCATGCCCAGGAGGACGAGAAAGCTCTCCTTGGCGGAAAGGCCCAGGACCTTCTTGAGCCCCGCGTACTTGGCGATGTGGGCCTGGAAGTCCCCGGTCTTGGCCTCAAACCAGAAGACCCTCTCCCCCACCCGCAGAAGCACGTCCAGCTCCATGGCATCCCCGTTGGGCAGGGTGACCTGGTAGCCCACCCCCACCTCGTGGGGCAGGTTCTTGGAGCGCAGGAACTTGCGCAACTTCTCGGCCACGTACCGCTCCAGCCAGCCCCCGGTGAGGAAGTTTTGCACCCAGCCCTCGGTGCTGGCCTTGGCCCGGATACGCCGCTCCTCGCTTTTGTAGTGGTAGCTGGTGAGGAGGGCGTACTGCTTCAGCATGGTGCAGAACTGGGTGGAGTTGGCGATCTCCTCCTGGCTGGCCTCAGAGAGGGAAAGCTCAAACTGGCGCTTGGTGGAGAGGCTCTGCTTCAGGCGCTCATAGAGTTTTTCCAGGCTCGGGTAGCGGTCCCCCAGGAAGAGGGCCAGGCGGGTGAGAACCTTTTCCTTTTCCTCCTCCTCCGCCTGGGGCTTTTTCACCACCTGGATGCCCAGGCCCTTAAGCCACTCCTCCAGGGAGGCTGGCTTCCGGGGCTTGCCCCCTTCTCCTTTCTCCTTCGGGGGTTCTGGTGCCTCCGGCTTCTGGGGCTCCGGCGCCTCCGGAACTGGCCTGGGAGGCTCTCTCAGGAGCCGCCACATCTCCCCCGCCAGGGCGAAGAAGCGGGCCCGCACGGGGTCCTCACCCCCCTCCAGCCCGGGAGGGGTGAGGCCGGTACGCAAGGCCTCCAGGAGCCAGGCCTCGAGGGCTTCCTGAAGCGCTTCCCGTGCCGCCTCCAGGTGAGAGGCCTCCACCCGGAGGCCCAGTTCGGGAATCTCGGCCAGAAAGCGGCCGGGGCCCACGAGGTCGTAGCGGGCCTGGGCCATGGCGCTTTGCAAATAGCGGCTGATAACGCCCACGGCCTCCAGCATAGCAAGGAAAAAAGCCCCGGGGCTTCCGGGGCCCTTTGGTGCCGGGGACGGGACTCGAACCCGTACGGGGGCTACCCCCCAGCGGATTTTAAGTCCGCAGCGTCTACCGTTCCGCCACCCCGGCGCACGTCCCCCATGCTACCTAAAAGGGCAGGTCCCCGCCAAGGCGCAGGGTGAGGTCGGCCCCCAAGATCGCCTCTCCCGATACACGGAAGGGAACCCCAAGTTCCTGGGCCAGGGCCTCCGCCAGCCGCCCGGGACCGTTTTCCAGCACCTCGGTGCGGCTGGGCGCCAGGTCCACGGGGTGAGCCAGTACCCTGAGCCCCAGGGCGCGCAACCGCTCCCGGGCCCGTTCCGCCAGGGCCTCCTGGCCGGGACCATAGACCAGGGCCACCAGCCGGCCGTCAAGCTCCGCCTCCCCCGTCCCCCCCTCGCCCGTGAAGTAGAAGGCCACGAGCTCCCTGAGGGCCTCCTGGTCCACCGCCCACCCACCCGCAAAACGGCCCGGAAGGAGGAGGCTCACCAGCCCGGGCCGCTTCATGGCGAAGCCCAGGATGGCCCCTTTCTCCCCCCGGGTGAGGTCGGTCCGCACATAGGGCTCCACCGCCGCCACCACCCGGGGCAGGCGCAGAAGGCCCGCCGGGGAGAGAAGCTGCTCTTTGAGGGCGTGGAAAAAGGCCTGCTGGCGCTGAATCCGCCCGATGTCCCCCAGGGCGTCCTTGCGGAAGCGCAAGTACCCCTCGGCCTGCTCCCCATTGAGGACCTGGCACCCCGGCTCCAGGTTGATGTCCAGGCCGGCGGCCATGTCCCGGTAGCGCATGGGCTTCTCCACGCAGACCCGCACCCCTCCCAGGGCGTCCACCCCCCTCCTCAGGGCCTCGGTGCTCACCACCAGGTAGCGCTCGGCCCGGATGCCGGTGAGGCGGGCCACCGCTTCCTTCATGAGCTCTGGCCCTCCCAGGGGGCTTGCGGCGTTCACCTTGTGCCAGCCGTGGCCGGGCAGCTCCACCCACACGTCCCGGGGGATGGAGAGCACCACCACCCGCTGGGCCAGGGGGTCCAGCCGCACCAGCAGGATGGTGTCCGCCAGGCCGCGGAAGCGCTCGGGGGCCCGCCTGTGGTACCCCACGTACTCGGGGCTGGAGCCGTAGACCAGGAGGGTGAGGGGGGCCTTCAGGCCCTCCGGGGCGGGCAAGGCCCCGTGCCGGACCACAGGACCCACGAGGGGGTAGGCCCAAAGGCCCAGGGCCACCAAAGAGGCCAGGAGGAGAAGGAGGATGAACCTCCGCACAAACCACCAGTCTATCCCCAGCCGGGTGAGGCGGATTAGGGGAAGCAGACGGAGGCGTAGGCGGAGGAGAAGATGCGGTCGGCCCGCACCAGGCCGAAACCGTACTCCTCGTCCGGCCCGCTATTCCCCAGGTCCTCGGCGGTGGCGGTGAGGCAGAGGTAGACCTGGTCCGGAGTGGGCCAGGCCTTGCGCTCGCTGGCGTACCTGCTCATGTAAAGGGCCGCCACCCCGGCCACCACGGGGCTGGCGAAGGAAGTACCAGTCGCCGAGGCGTACTCCTGGGGATTTGTCGGACTGAGCACGGCAAGATTTACCCCCGGAGCCACCAGGTCCAGCTCGGGGCCATGGGCTGAAAAGTCAGCCCGTTCCCGCGAGGAATTTACAGCCCCGACCGCAACAACACTGGTAGAGGATGCGGGAAACATGACCGGTCCACCGCTTGTGTAGCCAGTGTAGGGGGCCGAATAATTTCCTGCCGCCGCAAGGATCACCAGTCCGTTGGCGCGAGCCTGGGCCAGCTCTGCATCCAAGTAAGCATCGTATATGCCCACGCCCCCAAGGGAGATGTTCACCACCCGCACCCCCAGGCTCCTCGCTAACCGTATCCCCTGGGCGATGTAGGCCGTAGAGAAGACTCCATTATCCAAGCCCACTTTTATAGGTATCGCGTAGCCTCCCCAGGTAATGCCCGCAATCCCCTGACGGTTGTTGGTATCGGCAGCCAACACCCCCGCCACCATCAGGCCGTGTCCCCGGGAAGAGTCGGTCAGGCGGTCCGTGGGGTCCTCGTCCTGGTTGGCCACATCCAGCTTTACTCTTCGGGGAAGGTACTTGCTGGTCTGGAAGTCCTCGTGGGGCAAAATTCCCGTGTCCAGCACGGCAATGAGGGGAGGGCAGCCCCGGCCGGTGCTGCTGTTCCAGGCGGCCTCGAGGCCCACAAGCCCGTTCAGGTAAGCCTTCTGGTTGGGCAGATACAGGGGATCGTTGGGGACGGCCAGGGGGCGGTAAAGGTAGTTGGGCTGCACGTACTGAGCCCCCGCCCGCAAAAGAGCTTGGGCCCTGGCCTTTTCCTGGCCCCTAGGCACCCTGACCCGCAGGAAGCCCCGGGAAAGAGCCTCCTGGGGTTCGGCCCCTTCCGCCCTAAAAACCGACAGGGAAAGCCCGGGCTTGGGGAGGACGAGAAGCTCCCCGGGCACATACTCCCCCGCAAACTGACCCAGTCCTTGGAGGCGGAGGGGCTCGGCCTCCTGGACCTCCATGGGGCCCACGGGGCACTCGGTGGGGCTCACGGGCGGGGGGGGCTGGAACGGACAGGCGGTGAGAAGAAGGGTCAAAGCCAAAAGAACCCCCGGAAACCCCAAGCGCTTCATGGGGTCCACTATACCCCTCCCCCAGAGGGGCCACCTTAAGCCTGGGCTAAGGTTTGGGCCACCCGCTCGGCCAGCTTTTCCAGGAAGCCGAAGAACATGGGCCCGTAGTGGGCCAACTCGTCCCCATCCGTGGCCACCACGGGGAGGTCCCAGCCCCGCTCCCGGGCCAGGGCCTGGGCCTTCTCCAGGGGGTTTTTGCCCCAGGGCTTGGGCTCGTAGAGGAAGAGGTCCGGCTTGCGGCGGGCCACCTCGGAGAGGTCGGGGACGAAGTAGGCCTGGGGCACGTCCAGGAAGATGGGCCTCAGGCCCAGGTGCAAGAGGGCCTGGGCGATGTAGCTTCCCCGCCCCACGGTGATGGGCCCCCCCAGGTCCATCTCAAAGTAGACCCTAAGGGCAAAGCGTCCCTTGAGGGCGGCGTAGCGCCCGGCAAGCTGATGGGCCAGCTCTGAGGCCCGCTCCTCCAGGTCCAGGAGGTGGCCCAGGGTGGAGAGGTTCTCCAGGATGCCGTAGGGACTGGTGGGCAGGGGCACGGCGAAGACGGGGAAGCCCGCCTCCTTAAGCCTTAACGCCTGCTCCCGCTGTACCCCGGTGGAGAGGAGGACCAAATCCGGCTCCAGGCTCCTGAGGAGTTCCGTACGGGTCTTGGTGTAGGAGGCCACCACCGGCAGGGAGAGCACCTGGGCCGGGCGGTGGCAGAAGGCGCTCCGGCCCACCAGCCGCTCCCCCAGCCCCAGGGCGAAGAGGGCGTCGGTGAGGTTGGGAGCCAGGCTGACGATGCGCAAAAAGCGGTCGGGGAGCTCCAGGGGCCCCAGAAGCTCGTGGAAGAGCCTCATGACCGCAGGTCCAGGGCGCGGGCGTGGGCCTCGAGGCCCTCCGCCCGGGCCAGGAGGGCCCCCTTGCGGGAAAGCTCCCTCACCGCCCCTTCCGCCAGGCCCATGACGGGAATGACCTTGAGGAAGTCCCGGAGGGCAAGCCCCCCCTGGAAGCGGGCCGTGCCCGAGGTGGGCATCACGTGGCTGGGCCCGGCGATGTAGTCCCCCAGGGCCTCGGGGCTACCCTCCCCCAGGAAGACCCCACCGGCGTTCTGCACCCGGCCCAGCCAGGGAAGGGGGTCGGCCAGGGCCAGGCAGAGGTGCTCGGGGGCGTAGAGGTTGGCCAGGGCGAAGGCCTCCTCCAGGTCCTGGGTCTGCACCAGCCCACCCCGCTCCAGGGCCTTCCGGGCAATCTCCCCCCGGGGGAGGTCCTGGAGCTGGCGGAAGAGCTCCGCCTCCACCTTCTCCAAAAGGGCCCGGTCCGGGGAGAGGAGCCAGGGCTCGGAGTCCGGGCCGTGCTCCGCCTGGGCCAGGAGGTCAGCGGCCAAGAGCCTGGGGGAGGCGGAGCCGTCGGCCACGATCAGGGTCTCCGTGGGGCCGGCCAGGCCGTCTATGCCCACGGCACCGAAGACCTGGCGCTTGGCGGCCACCACGTAGGCGTTCCCCGGCCCCACGATCTTGTCCACCCGGGGAACCCGGCGGGTGCCGTAGGCCAAGGCGGCGATGGCCTGGGCCCCGCCCATGGCGAAGAGGCGGTCAGCTCCCGCCACCCAGGCGGCGGCCAGGACCCCGGGGTGGACCCGGGGGGGGCTGGCCACCACCACCTCCCCCACCCCGGCCACCTTGGCAGGCACCACGCTCATGAGGAGGCTGGAAAGGAGGGGGGCGCTTCCCCCGGGCACATAGACCCCCACCCGCTCCAAGGGGCGCACCAGCTGGCCCAGGACCCCCCCCCTCTCCGCCCGCAGAAACCCGCCCCGGGCTTCCTCCCGGTAGAAGGCCTCAATGCGCTCCTTGGCGGTCTCCAGGGCATCCCGCAGGCCCTCGTCCAGGTCCTCGTAGGCCTCCCGCCAGGCCCGCTTGGGAATCTCCTCCACGGGGTGGCCGTCCAGGTCCAGGCTCAGGCGGTCCAGGGCCTCGTCCCCCTCCTCCCGCACCGCCTGGAGGATGCCCCGGACAATCTCCTCCACCTTGGGGTCAAAGGAAAGCCCCCGGCGGGCGAAGCGCTCCCTCACCTCCTCCGCGCGGTAGATCATGCCTCCACTATACCCAGCGGCGCCGCCTCCGGGGCTCCTCCACGCCCTCCAGCACCGCCTCAAACACGTGGTCCCCCACCTGCTGGGCCAGGCGCACGGGAAGCCCCTCCTCCAGCTGGACCAGGGTGAGGCCTGGGCGGAGGCGGTAGTGCCGGCGCACCCTGCCCGCCACCTCCAGGTCGGAAAGGCGCTCCACGTAGGCCCGGCCCCCGGGCATGGCGAAGCGCATCACCTCCCCGGGGGCAAGCTCCAGCTGGGGCAGGCAGAGGAGCAGGGAAAGGGGGTCGTGGTAGGGGGTAAGGTAGGGCAAGGCCAGGCTCTCCTTCCCCTGGGTCACCAGGACCACCCCCTCGTCCTCCAGGCGCTCCACGGTGAAGACCCGGGCCTCCCGGGCCTCCACCCGCTCGGCGAAGTAGCGGGAATACCCCTCCGCGTCCGTCTCCGTCTGCCAGCGCTGCCGGGTCCGGGGCAGGGGCAGGTTCACCTCGGCCAGGAGCGTGGCCTTCACCCCCTCCTCCTGGGGGCGCACCTCCAGCCGCCCCTCCCCCGCCGGCTCCCCGGCGAAGAAGTAGCGGTAGAGGTAGGTGGCGGCTCGTTCCGTCATGGCCCTAGCGTACCTTGATGGTCAAGGGGGGCCCCGGCACCTCCAGGAGGTAGTCCACGGGGTCGCGGCCCGCCACCCGGATGCGCAGGCGGTACACCCCCTCCCGGTCAAACTCCGCCCGGCCGGGAGCGGTGAGGAGGGTCTGCCCGGGCACCATCCTGGAGCCTTCTGGGACCTCGAGGAGGATGACCTCCGCCCGCTCCGTGGGTGGGTCGGTGCGGAACTCCATCAGGTAACCCCCCTTGGGAGCCGGGCGGGGCCAGAAAAGGAAGGCCGCCAACAGGAGGAGGGCCAAAAGGACCCCCAGCCACACTCCCCGGCGGCCCAGGGAGGGCCGGGGGGGCTCCACCACCGGGAAGGAGGGCTCCTCCCGCTCCTCTATACGGATGACCCGGGGGCGGCTTGGGACCCCCTCCCTCTGGGGGGCGGGCTCCCTCTGGGGCTCGGGCACTGGCTCCACGGGGAGCTGCTTCCGGGCGCCATTGGGGGGGGCTTCCGGGAGGGGTTCCGCGGGGGCCTCGCCAAGGAGTTCCGGGGAAGCCTCTGCCGCGGGGGGTGCCGGGGTCTCCCAAAGGTCCTGCAGGGGCTTCTCCCCCCTTGCTGCCGCCTCCAGCGCTTCCCTCAGGGAAAACTCCCCCCAGCGCTCCCCCGCCAGGGCCCGGGCTAGGGCGGCCAGGGCCTTGGCGGGCTCCCCCGCCAGGGCCTCCACCCCCACCCCCGCCAGCCAGACCCGCTTGCCCTTCACCAGGCAGAGCTCGGGAAGGGGGGCATGGCGCACCCCCTGGGCCTCGAGGGCCTGGAGGAGGCGGGCCATCTCCAGAACCCAGTGCTGAAGCCGCTCCAGATCCGCCACCCCCAGGTACTGGGCAAGGGGCACGGCCCCCAGGGGCCATTCCAGGACCCAGGCCTCAGGGGTGGCCTCCAGCAGGGGAAGCACCCCCTCCCGGACCACGGGCGACCCCCGGGCCCCCTTGAGCACCATCACCGGCATGCCGGTGCGGGTGTCCTGGCCCTCGTAGACGGTAATGGTTTCAATTCGGGCGAGAATGCGCCGCAACCAATAGGGGCCCAAAACCTCCATCCCCCCAAGTATACGCACCCTCCCATGAACCGGCTTATAATCTCCCAAAGGTAGGGCCCTAAGGCCGGAAAGGAGCGGGGATGGAGTTCAAGATCACGCTGACCACGGAGGAGATCGTTCGGGGCTTGAAGCACTACCGCCGCATCGCCAAGCAGGACGTCCTCCGGGCGCCGGAGACGCCCAACCCGGAGGTCTTCCGCCGCCACGCGGAGGCCCGGCGCGAGGTCTACGCCAAGCTGGCCGAGGTGGCGGAGGCCGAGGGTCCGGAGGCCGTGGTGCAGTACGCCCTGGAACTCTACAAGTCCCTGCCCTTCGTCACCGGCACCCCGGAGGATCAGCACCCGGAGATCAAGGGCCAGGAAAACGCCCTGGAAAACTTCTTCCTCATGATCGGCCTGGACCCCAAGACCCGCCGGGAGGCCAGGAAGGCCCGGAAGCCCCTGCAATGACCCTGGAGCTCCTGCAAGCGCAGGCCCGGAACTGTACCGCCTGCCGGCTGGCTGAGGGCCGCACCCAGGTGGTCTTCGGGGAGGGCAACCCGGACGCCCAGCTCATGATCGTGGGGGAAGGCCCGGGAGAGGAGGAGGACAAGACGGGCCGCCCCTTCGTGGGCAAGGCAGGGCAGCTCCTGAACCGGATTCTGGAGGCGGCCGGCATCCCCCGGGAGACGGTCTACATCGCCAACATCGTCAAGTGCCGCCCCCCGGGAAACCGCGCCCCCCTGCCCGACGAGGCCAAGGTTTGCACGGACAAATGGCTCCTCAAGCAGATTGAGCTCGTCGCCCCCCAGATCATCGTCCCCTTGGGGGCGGTGGCGGCGGAGTTCTTCCTGGGGGAGAAGGTCCCCATCACCAAGGTGCGGGGGCAGTGGCACGAGTGGCACGGCATCCGGGTCTTTCCCATGTTCCACCCCGCCTACCTCCTCCGGAACCCCAGCCGTGCCCCCGGAAGCCCCAAGCACCTCACCTGGCTGGACATCCAAGAGGTGAAGCGGGCCCTGGACGCCCTGCCCCCCAAGGAGCGCCGCCAAGCGAAGGCGGTGAGCCAGGAACCCCTCTTCTAGGCCCGGCTCCAGGGGGTGTAGAGCACGGGAAGCGGGCTCACGAAGGGCTCGGCGTAGTCCACCCCCAGGTAGTTGCCGAAGTGGCGGCGCAGGGCCTTGCGGGCCTCCACCCCCTTAGGCCCCACGGTCTCGCTCACCGCCTCCCCGGCGAACTGGCTTTTGTAGGCCAAGACCGCCTGTTCCCAGCGGTCAATAAAGGCGGAGATCTTGACCAGGAAGCTGGGGGTGAAGGGGTGGTTCCCCGGGTAGAAGAAAAGCCGCTCCACCCGGTGGGGCTCCCCCTCCAAGGGCGCCTTCCTCAGGCCCGCCAGATGCACCGCCGCCACCGCCAGGCGGCTTGCGGCGGTGTGGTCCGGGTGGCGGTCGGCCTCGAGGGGGGCGAACACGATGCGGGGCCTAAGCCGCCTCAGGGCCTCCGCCAGCCTAAGGCGCTGCTCGGGCACGTCCATGAGCCCGCCATCGGGGAGCTCCAGGTTGCCCCGGAAGTCCAGGCCCAGGATGCGGCTCGCCTCCACCACCTCCCGGGCCCGCTCCTCCGCGCTGCCCTTGGACCCCATCTCCCCCCGGGTGAGGTCCAGGATGCCCGTGGTGAGGCCTTCCGCCTTGGCCCGGGCCAGGGTGCCCCCGCACCCCAGCTCCCCGTCGTCCGGATGGGGGGCCACCACCAAAAGGTCAAGCATTGCGCACCTCCGCCTTTTCCCCAAGCCGCCTCTCGGTGCCATCCTGGAGGCGCTTCAGGTTATCCCGATGGGTCCAGAAGATGAGGAGGGCCAGAAGGAGCACCGTCCCCACCTCCCAAAGGGGCCGCCCCAGGGCCAGGGCCAAGACCGTGGCCGCCACCCCCCCGGTCATGCTCCCCGCGGACACGTAGCGGGTGAGGAGCATCACGGAAAGGCCGATGGGCATGGTCCAGAGGGCCAAGGGGGGGTCCAGGAAAAGGAGGGTGCCGAAGCTGGTGGCCACACCCTTGCCCCCCCTAAACCCCAGGAAGACGGAGTAGTTGTGCCCCAAGACCGCGGCCAGGGCCACCCCGCCTAAAAGCGCCCCCTCAATCCCCAGGGCACGGGCGATGAGGACGGCAATCCCCCCCTTGAACACGTCAAAGAAGGCCACCACCAGGGCCGGCCCCGGACCCAGGGTGCGGAGGACGTTGGTGGCCCCGATGTTCCCCGAACCCACCTTGCGGATGTCCACCCCATAGGTGCGGGCCACCAGGACACCCGCCGGGATGGAACCGAAGAGGTAGGACAAAAAAAGGGTCAAAAGCAGCGCCACCATGCCAGGGCATTTTACCCCCCTCCCCCGATTTGGGGGATGTCAAAGACTCGAGAGCCTTGCTAGGCTAACCTTATGCTCAGGGTTAAAGGTCTGACCCTGGTGGAGGTCCTCGTGACCATAGCCGTCTTGGGTATTGCCCTCTCCATTGCCGCCCTCAACTTGCGCCCCTTTTACGATCCCCTCTCCGACGGGCTAACACGCACCGAGGGATTGCTGAAACAAGTCCGCGCCAAGGCCATGGCTACCACATCGGCTTATAAGCTCTCCCTGAGTGGAAATGAGTGGACGGCTGCCCGTGCGGGAACATGTAGGAGCACTTCTTTTAGCGCAGACCCTTCCCTTAACTTGAAGCTGCCGGAAGAGGTGACGGCCTCCATTAGCCCAAGCGGGGCTTCCTTGTGCTTCACCAGTCGGGGCCTTTTGGTAATCCTAGGCGGTAGCGGTTCCGGTGAGCCAGTCATCACCCTTCGCGACAACAAAGGGCGGACCAAGAGCTTAAAAGTTTTGCTGGGAGGGGGGGTGTTGCGGCAGTGAAACGACACAAGGGACTCACCCTGGTGGAAGTCCTGGTAGCCCTGGCCATTCTGGCTCTTATTGGTCCGGTGCTGGCAGGCTTCATCAGCCACTTACAGGTAAACACCCGGGCAGAGATACGAAGCCAAGCGGTAACCCTGGCCCAAGAACGGCTCGAGCAACTTAGGTTGGTCAACCCACAAACCCTCCCGAATTCCGGTTGTGAAGACCAAACCCAGTCTCGCGGAGGACGCACCTACACCGTGCGCACGTGCTACTGCCTGAATGCAGGCTTCTGCGGTCCAGGCGCCCGGCACCTAGCAGTACGGGTTTTCCTTTCCGGTGAAACGGCGCCCGTCTACCAAGTAGAAACGGTATACACCCAGCTAAGATAGGAGGCAGGAGATGCAAAGGAGAGGTTTCACCCTAGTGGAACTCCTGGTGGCTCTGGGCGTCGCGGTCCTCCTCCTGGGCTTGCTTCTCAGCACCTCCCTCGGCAACCGTCGGCTTTACGTTTTGGACCAAGACCGCACGGCTGCTAACCAGAACCTGAGGGCAGCCTTGGACATCCTCGTGGCCGACATTCGCCAGGCAGGGGAGCGCTTGCCAGGGGATTTTCCTGCGGTTGAAATCAGAAACGGAAGCGAGCTGATCCTGCGAAGAAATCTCCTGGATGTTAGCCTTGTCTTATGTGATCAGAATGGCATTAGCGGCAACCAGGACAATATCCCCGTGGCGGATAAAAACCCCCCTGGGAACGCTACAACGGCCTATTTGGAAGCTTGCGCGTTCCGTGACCAAAATGGCAATCGTTACGATGACCGTATAGACCTCTGGCAAAGCTACCGGTGTAATAGCGATGGGGTGCCTGCATGCAAAACTGGCAACCAACGGGAAGTGGTGCGGGCCTATATCTACGATCCCCTGAACGATCGGGGGGAGTGGTTCGACTACGACGGTGAAGATGCCTCGGGAGTGAAAATCCACAAGGGAAACGGCGAACGGTGGCAACACAGCTACAGTAACCTCTCCCGCCTCTATATTTTGGAGGAACGCCGGTACTATCTTGAGAACGGAATTCTGAAGACGGCCGAGAACGGGCAGACGGGTAAAGGCTTGGTGGCCAACGCGATCGGCTTCCAGATTCGGGCCAAGGTCGGCGGAAGCTGGCAAACCACTTTCCCCAATTCCAACCAGAACTGGCGCATCCTGGAAGCCTTGGAAACTACGGTCAGGGTAAAGGTTGGCAACCTAGAGCGTGTAATGACCACCCAGGCTGTACCCCGAAATGTCTTTTCCCGGTAAGGAGGAGGAATGGGAAGGGGTTTCGCTTTAGTCAGCACTTTAATCATGTTGGTCGTGTTGATGAGCCTGCTCACCGCCTACTTCGCCCTAACCCGGATAGAGCTGGGCTCCACCCAGGCCAGCGTGCGCCAAACCACGGGCTTTTACGCCGCGGAAGCCGGGCTGAACCTGCGGGCGGAGGAGATCCGAGCCAAGTTTCTTGGATACAACCGCCCCCAAGGCACAAGTCCTTCTCCCACCAACCCATGCCAGGGGAACAACCTGGGTTCAGGGGATTTCGCTTGTAAAGCCTACACCGTTTCTGGGCGCACAGTGAGGACCTATGTAGTGGAGGCCGCAGGCAACCCCCAAAACGTCACCATCCCCCCGGGGGAGCTCTACGAGAACTTGGATGCCCAAGAGTACCGCTACTCCCTCTTTTCGGAAGCCATCGGCCCTGACGGCAGGACCGAAGCAGTGCTGGAGCTGGTCTTTAAGAGCCGGTTGGTACCGATGTTCCAGTTCGCTGCCTTTTACAACAAAGACCTAGAGATCCTCCCCGGCCCCAACATGACCCTGAACGGACGGGTCCACACCAACGGCGACCTCTATCTGAACGCTGGAAACACGCTTACAATTCAGGGTCAAGTGAGTACCGCAGGTACCCTCTACCGAGGCAGGAAAGATACAACTGGGTGTTCTGGCACGGTCAACGTCTACAAGGAAAATAACCAGCCCGCCTCCTTACCTTGCGGATCTGGAAACTCGCGGCGCTCCTTTGACCAAGCCAGTGTGGCAGCTTGGGGTAACCGCGTCCAAGTGGGAGTGAGCCCGGTGAGCGTACCGCAACCTGAAGACCTAGAGCCCCAACCTGGCAGAACCTACTGGGAGAAGGCCGACCTCCGCTTGGGTTTGGATCTCTACACCACACCCCCCCTGGTTAAGGTCTACCGGGTACAGAACGGAACCAATGTACCCGACCTTGGGGCGACCGCAGCTCTCAACGCTTGTGTGGGCGCTGTAGGCACCTCGGAAGGCTTTTATAACTGGCGGGAGGGCCGAGTCATCCGTATGATGGAGGTAGACTTGCGGAAGCTCTTAGACTGCGTGCACCTGAATTCCTCTATTTTTGGTTTCTCCCTAAATGACGCCACAGAAGGTGGTCTTGTCTTCCACTTCACGGTCTTCGGCCCAAACTCTAGCGAGGTCAACAACTACGGCGTTCGGATTAAGAATGGAGGGGAGATCGCCTCTACTCTCCCCAACGCCCCGAGGCCCCGAGGCCTGACCATTGTCACCGACCAGGCCGTCTACATCCAGGGAGACTTCAACAAGACCAACTGGATTCCGGCGGCCTTCCTGGCCGACAGCCTTAACATTCTCTCCAACGCTTGGACGGATGACGCTAGAAGTTACCAAACCCTAAGCCAAAGGGCAGCCAGCGACACGGAGGTGAATGCCGCTTTTCTGTCCGGGACCGACATCACGGGAGGTGTAGAGGGCCCCTCCGGACGGGATAAGGGGAACTACAACGGCGGGCTGGAGAACTATCCCCGCTTCCATGAAACTTGGAGCGGCAAAACCCTAACGTATAGGGGTTCTTTTGTCAGTCTGGGCATCCCCAGGCGCGTCAATGGGCCTTGGTGCGGTACGGGAGGAAGTGGTACCTATGACCCCCTTAGGGGCCGGGTCAGCGGGAAAACAGGTTGCAACATCTACGATCCTCCCACTCGGAACTGGTCCTACGAGGTGCGGTTTTCTCAGGGGCAGCTCCCTCCTCTCTCTCCTCGGTTCGTCTATCTGCGCCAGGAGCGTTTCTTGAGGGAATTCGAAAGGCCGTAAGCGGGCAGGGGGCACCTAAGGCCCTTAGCTGCTCGCCGAGGTGTAGCTCCTGAGGGCCAGGCGGAAAAAGCCCCGGGCCAGGAGGAAAAGGCCTAGGGCCAGCCCCCCCGCCCAAAGGGGTAGCCCGGCCCGGCCCAAGGCGGCCTCGGCCGGCACCGTGGTGAGGAAGGCCACGGGGACCACGAAGGTGAAGAAGGCCCGGTACAAAGCGGGGTAACTGGAGGCGGGGAAGCGGCCGGCCTCGAGGAGGCCCCGGAGCACCTCGGTGACGTTGTAGATCTTCACGAACCAGACGCTGGTGGTGGCCAGGAGGAACCAGAGGCTATAGAGCATGAGGGCGCCAAGAAGCCAGTAAAGGGCGAAAAAGAGGTAACCCCCTGGGTCCAGGCCGAGCCGGCCTCCCCCGTAGAGGAGAAGGCCAAGCCCAAGGAGGAAGTCCCCGAGGCCCCAGGGGGAAAAGACCCGCAAAGAAAGCCAGAACTGGGGGTCCAGGGGCTTGAGGAGCACGAAGTCCAGGGTCCCCTGCTGCACGTGCTCCACGATCTTGTTGAGGTTGGGGGCGAGGAGGGTGGCCGCAAGGCCCTGAAGGAGGGTGAAGGCGGCGAGGACCAAAAGGGCTTCCTCAAAAGCCCACCCCCCGGGCTGGTAGCCCCCCTGGTAGAGGAGGAGGAGGCCGAAGAGGGCCCCAAGGAGGGTGAGCCCCGAGGAGAGGAGGCCCAGCAGAAAGTTCAGGCGGTACTCCATCTCCGCCGCCAGGGAAAGGCGCAGGAAAAGGGCAAAAACCCGCAGATACCGCACAAGGCCCATTACACCACGGAAGGTAGACTGGGAGGGTGCGGGAAGCGGCCATCGTCCTAGCCCAGGACCTCACCAAGCACTACCGCGTGGCCCTCAAGGAGGAAAGCCTCCTGGCCACCCTGCGCCACTTCTTCTTCCGGGAGTACCGCACGGTGAAGGCGGTGGAGGGGGTTTCCTTCGCCATCGCCCCCGGGGAGGTGGTGGGATTCCTAGGCCCCAACGGGGCGGGCAAGACCACCACCCTGAAGATGCTCACCGGCCTCATCCACCCCACCCGGGGCCAGGCCCTGGTGGCGGGCCACGTCCCCTGGCGGCGGGAAAAGGCCTTCCTGAAGAAGATCACCCTGGTCATGGGCAACAAGCAACAGCTCATCTGGGACCTCCCGGCCATGGACACCTTCCGGCTCAACGCCGCCATCTACGAGGTCCCGGAGGGGGAGTTCCGGAATCGGGTGGGGGAGCTGGCGGAGATGCTTGGCCTTCAGGACAAGCTCCACCAGCCCGTGCGCAAGCTCTCCCTGGGGGAGAGGATGAAGGCGGAGCTTCTTGCCGCCCTGCTCCACCGCCCCCAGGTCCTCTTCCTGGACGAGCCCACCCTGGGCCTGGACGTGAACGCCCAGGTGGCGGTGCGGGACTTCCTGAGGGCGTACAACCGCCGCTACGGGGCCACCCTCCTCCTCACCAGCCACTACATGGCGGATATCGCCGCCCTCTGCCCGCGGGTTCTGGTAATCCACCAGGGAAGGCTCCTCTACGACGGGGCCCTGGAGGGGCTTCTGGAGCGCTTCGCCCCCTACCGGGAGGTGGGGCTCACCCTGGAAAGGCCCCTCCCCCGGGAGGCCCTGGCCCCCTACGGGGAGGTGCGGGCCCTGGAGGGACGGGAGGCCAAGCTCCTGGTGCCCCGGGAAAGGCTCACGGAGCGGGTGGCCGAAATCCTCAAACGGCTTCCCGTGGAGGACCTGGAGGTGCGGGAACCCCCTTTGGAGGAGGTGATCGCCCGGGTCTTCCAAAACCCTCTCCCGGTGGAAGAGCCATGAGGAAGGCCAAGACCCTCCTCTCCGTCTACCTGGCCTACATGCTGGAGTACCGGGCGGAGCTTTTCCTCTGGGCCCTGGCCGGGGTCTTGCCCCTCATCCTCCTCGGGGTCTGGACCGAGGCGGGCCGCAGCGGGGACTTCCCCCTAAGCCCCGGGGAGTTCGCCCGCTACTTCCTCATGGTCTTCCTGGTGCGCCAGGCCACGGTGGTCTGGGTGGTGTGGGAGTTTGAGCGGGACGTGGTGGAAGGCCGGCTCTCCTTCCGCCTCCTGCGGCCCCTGGACCCCTTTTGGGAGCACCTGGCCGCCCACCTGGCGGAAAGGCTCGCCCGGCTACCCTTCGTGGTCCTCCTCACCCTCCTCTTCTTCTACCTTTTCCCCGAGGCCCGCTTCCGCCCCGAGCCCCTCCCCTTCCTCCTGGGCCTCCTCCTCACGGGGCTGGCCTTTTTCCTGCGCTACCTCATGCAGTACACCACCGCCATGCTCACCTTCTGGAGCGAGCGGGCCACGGCGGTGGAGGAGGTCTTCTTCCTCCTCTACCTCTTCCTCTCGGGGACCATCGCCCCCCTCGAGGTCTTCCCCGAACCCCTGCGGCACCTCGCCCTCCTCACCCCCTTCCCCTACCTGGTCTACCTGCCCGCTGCCCTGTTGGCGGGGCAGGAGGTGAGCCTTTTCCCGGGCCTTTGGGTGATGCCCCTTTGGGGGGTGGTCTTCCTCCTCCTCTGGCGCTGGCTCTGGCGCCTGGGCCTCAGGCGCTACTCGGGCATGGGGGCTTAGGTCAGGCCCCCTTGGCCACCGCTTCCCGCACCGGGAAGAGGAGGGCGTAGGCGTAGCCGTCGGTGAGGGCCTTGAGGGAGGCCTCGAGGATGTTCTCGCTGGCCCCCACGGTGGCGAAGCGCTCCTCGTTCCGCTTCATCTCCACCATCACCCGCACCCCGGAGTTGGTGCCCGCCTCCTGGCCAGAGAGGATGCGCACCTTGTAGTCCGTGAGCTCCACCTCGGCGAGCTCCGGGTAAAACTGCAACACCGCCTTGCGGAAGGCCCGGTCCAGGGCGGAAACGGGGCCGAAAGGGCTCTCGGCGGCGGTGTGCTGGAGGCTCTCCCCCACCCGCACCCGCACCGTGGCCTCGGCCCAAGCGGTGTCCAGGCCCGAGCCGTGGACGAAGACGCTAAACCCCTCCACGCTAAAAGGCAGGGCCCCGCCCTTGAGCCGGTGGGCCAGGAGGTAGAAGCTCGCCTCCGCCCCCTCAAAGGCGTAGCCCTCGTACTCCAGGGCCTTCACCTCGTCCAAGAGGCGCTTGGCCTCCTCCTTGGAGAGGTCCACCCCGAGCTCCTGGAGCTTGGCGAGGAGGTTGGAGCGGCCCGAGACATCCGAGACCAGGAAGCGGCGGGTATTCCCCACCCACTCCGGGGGGATGTGCTCGTAGGTGCGGGGGTTTTTGAGGACAGCGGACACGTGCACCCCCGCCTTGTGGGCGAAGGCCGCCTCCCCCACGTAGGGGGCGCGGCGGTTCGGGGTGAGGTTGGCCCGCTCGTCCACGAAGTGAGAGAGCTCCTTTAGGCCCTTCAGCCTTTCCGGGGGAAGGGCGGGGATGCCGTACTTGAAGACCAGGGTGGGGAGGAAGCTCGTGAGGTTGAGGTTGCCGCACCGCTCCCCGTAGCCGTTGATGGTCCCCTGGACGTGGGTGGCCCCGGCCCGCACCGCCGCGAGGGCGTTGGCCACGGCGAGGTCGGCGTCGTTGTGGGGGTGGATGCCCACCCGGACCCCCGGAAACCGCTCCACCACCGCCTTGGTGATGGCGTAGACCTCCTCGGGAAGGCTTCCCCCGTTGGTGTCGCAAAGGACCAGGGTGTCCGCTCCCCCCTCCCGGGCGGCCTCCAGGGTGGCGAGGGCGTAGGCGGGGTCCTCCTTGTAGCCGTCAAAGAAGTGCTCGGCATCGTAGATGACCCGCTTTCCCCTCCTGGCGAAGAAGGCCACCGTGTCCCGGATCATGTGGAGGTTTTCCTCCAAGGTGGTCTCCAGGGCCTCGAGGACATGCAGGGTCCAGCTCTTGCCGAAGAGGACCACCACCGGGGTTTCCGCCTCCAGGAGGGCGAGGACGGAGGGGTCCTCCTCCGGCACGAGCCCCTTGCGGCGGGTAGCCCCAAAGGCGGCGAGCCGGGCCGCCCCCAGGTCCACCCCCTTCATGCGGGCGAAGAACTCGGCGTCCTTGGGGTTGGAGCCGGGCCACCCCCCCTCAATGAGGTGGATCCCGAAGGCGGCGAGGCGCCTCGCGATGGCCACCTTGTCGTCCACGGAGAGGCTTACCCCCTCCCCTTGGGTACCGTCCCTTAAGGTGGTGTCCAGGATTTCTACCACTTCTGCCCCCCTAGGTCAAACCCATAGGCCACTTCCCAGAGCTTAGCCCTACCCAGCTCAATCTCCCGCTCCCCCAGGAGCACCCCGCCCAGGTGCTCGTAGAAGCCCCGCCCCTTTGGGTTCTCCTTGAGGACCCAGACCAGCATCCGCTCATAGCCCTCTGCCTGAAGCAGCCGGGCTCCCTCGTGGAACAAGGCCCGCCCCAGGCCCTTACGCTGCCAGGTGGGAAGAACGTAGATGGCCCAAAGCTCCGCGGTGTAGCCGGGAAAGCCGGAAGCCCTATCCGGCCCAAAGGCAGCGAAACCCACCACCTCCCCGGCCTCAGCCACGAAAAGCCGGCCGGGCCAGGTGGGGTCTCTCAGCCTTCGGGCCCACCGGTCTGCTTGCCCTTCGTAAGAGAGCTCCTCCAGGAAAGCCTCCGGCACCACACCCCGGTAGGTGGCCCGCCAAGTATCCACCAGGACCCGAGCCACCCCAGGGAGGTCCTCTAGCCCGGCCCTACGGATCCGCACCACGGACGCTTCCTAAAAGCCCCCACCCTAGACCCCACGGTGAACCTCCTCAATGGAGGGCGGGTGCCGGGTGGCCCGGCCCGAGGCGAGCTTCCCGGCGGCGTCCAAAAAGGCCAAGGCGCTCGCCTCAATGATGTCCGGGGAGACCCCCACCCCCACGGCCTGGAGCTCGCCGAGCCGGAGGCGCACCGTGACCTGGCCCAAGGCCTCGGTGCTCCCCGTGATGGCCTCCACCCGGTAGAGCTCAAGCTCCGGCCTCAGGCCGATGGCCTCCTGGATGGCCTTGTACACGGCGTCCACCGGCCCATCCCCTGTGTGGGTGGCCACCCGCTCCCCCTCGGGGGTCCTCACCTTCACCGTGGCCGTGGGCAAGAGGCCCGAGCCCGAGAAGAACTGAACGTGTTCCAGGGTGAAGAAGTGGGAGGCGGGCTCGCGCTCGCTTTCCACCAGGGCCTGGAGCTCCTCGGCGGAAAGGGGACCCTTTTTCTCGGCGATCTCCTTGAAGCGGGCGAAGAGCTTCTTCAGCTCCTCCTCGGAGAGGTCCTTGTAGCCCAGATCCTCCAGGGCCTTCCTGAAGGCTGCCCGCCCCGAGTGCTTGCCCAGGACGATCACCGCGGGCCGGCGGCCGATGAGCTCGGCGTCCATGATCTCGTAGGTGGCCCGGTGCTTCAGGACGCCGTCCTGGTGGATGCCGGACTCGTGGGCGAAGGCGTTGTCCCCCACGATGGCCTTGTTGGGGGGGACGGGCATCCCCGTGTAGCGCTCCACCAGGCGGGAAACCCGGTAGATCTCCCGGGTGTTGATCTGGGTGTAGGCCTTGTACCAGTCCCGGCGCACGTAGAGCGCCATGACCACCTCCTCCAAGGAGGTGTTCCCCGCCCGCTCCCCAATGCCGTTGATGGTGCACTCCACCTGCCCCGCCCCGTTCTCCACGCCGGCCAGGGCGTTGGCCACGGCGAGGCCCAGGTCGTCGTGGGTGTGGGTGGAGATGATGACATCCCGCCCCCGCACCACCTCGTCGCGGATGCGGCGGATGAGGGCCCCGTACTCCCCAGGCGTGCCGTAGCCCGTGGTGTCGGGGATGTTGATGGTGGTGGCCCCCGCCTCTATGGCCACCTCGTAAAGCCGCTTCACGAAGTCCCAGTCCGCCCGCATCACGTCCTGGGCGGAAAACTCCACGTCGTCCACGTAGCGGCGGGCGTAGCGGACCATTTGGTCCGCCATCTCCAAGACCTCCTCCTCCGTCTTCTTCAGCATGTACTCCAGGTGGATCTTGGAGGCGGAGGTGAAGACGTGAATCCTTGGCTTTTCCGCCTTCTCCAAGGCCTTGGCCGCCTGGTCAATGTCCAGGGTGTGGGTGCGGGCCAAGGCGGCGATGATGGGGCCCTTTACCTCCGTGGCGATGCGCCGCACCGCCTCAAACTCCAAAGGCCCGGATACGGGAAAGCCCGCCTCAATGATGTCCACGTTGAGCCGGGCCAGGGCATGGGCGATTTCCAGCTTCTGGTCCAAGGAAAGCGCCACCCCTGGGCTCTGCTCGCCGTCCCTAAGCGTGGTGTCAAAGATTCGGATGTGCCGCTCCATCGTTCCCCCCTTTGCAGAAAAGGGCCCCCCAAGGGGGGCCCTTCGTTACCCGACTTCCTCCAATACCCTGGCCCTGAGGAAGGGCATCATGGCCCGAAGCCTCGCCCCCACCTCCTCAATGGGATGGGCCTTCCAGCGCTTGCGGTTGGCCTCGAGGACGGGCTGGCCCACCTGGTTCTCCAGCATCCATTCCCGGGCGAACTCCCCGGTCTGGATCTGCCGGAGGATTTCCCGCATGCGCCGCTTGGTCTCCTCCACCGGCACCGCCACCTCGCCCCGGGTGTAGTCCCCGTACTCGGCGGTGTTGGAGATGGAGTAGCGCATCCCGGCGAAGCCCGCCTCGTAGATGAGGTCCACGATGAGCTTCACCTCGTGCACGGTTTCAAAGTAGGCCATCTCCGGCGGGTACCCCGCCTCCACCAGGGTCTCAAACCCCGCCTGGATGAGCCGGGTAAGCCCCCCGCAGAGCACCGCCTGCTCCCCGAAGAGGTCGGTTTCCGTCTCGTCCTTGAAGGTGGTGGCGATGACCCCGGCCCGGGCAGCCCCGATGGCCTTGGCGTAGGCCAAGGCGGTGGGGAAGGCGCTCCCCGAGGCGTCCTGGTGCACCGCCACCAGGGCGGGCACCCCGCTCCCCCTTTGGTACTCGCTCCGGACCAGGTGGCCGGGCCCCTTGGGGGCCACCATCCAGACGTCCAGGTCCCGCCTGGGCTTGATCTGGCCGAAGTGGATGTTGAAGCCGTGGGCGAAGGCCAAAGCCGCCCCTTCCCTCAGGTTGGGCTCAATCTCCTCCCGGTAGACCCGCCCCTGGGCCTCGTCGGGGAGAAGGACCATGACCACGTCCGCCTCCCGCACCGCCTCGGCCACGGAAAGCACGCGGAGCCCCGCCGCCTCCGCCTTGGCGAAGCTCTTGGAACCGGGCCTCAGGCCTACCCGCACGTCCACCCCCGACTCCTTCAGGTTCAGGGCGTGGGCGTGCCCCTGGGAGCCGAAGCCCAAGACCGCTACCTTCTTGCCGAGGATGAAGCCTAGGTCCGCATCGTGCTCGTAGTAGATCTTCATACCGCCTCCCGTTTTTCCCTGACCTTAAGGGTCCTCTCGCCCCGGCTCATGGCCACGGCCCCGGTGCGCATGACCTCGAGGATCCCAAAAGGCCTCAGGGCCTCAATGAAGGAACCCACCTTCCCCGAATCCCCGGTGAGCTCCAGGATCAGGCTCTTCTGGGCCACGTCCACCACCCTGGCCCGGAAGGCCTCCTGGATGTCCTTGATGGCCAGGCGCTCCTCCACCCCGGCCACGTGCACCTTCACCAGGCAAAGCTCCCGCTCCACGTGGGGCTCGGAGTGGTCCGTGACCTTCAGGACCTCAATGAGCCGGTTGAGCTGCTTCTCCACCTGCTCCAGGGTGTGGTCGTCCCCGGAGACCACCAGGCTGATGCGGGAAAGCCCCGGCACGTGGGTGGTGCCCACCGCCAGGCTCTCCAGGTTGAAACCCCTCCGGGCAAACAGGCTGGTGATGCGGTTCAGCACCCGGGGATGGTCCTGCACCAGCACGGAGATCACGTGCCTCACGCCTCCACCTCCTCCTTTTCCGCAGGGTGTTCAATGATCATGTCCTCCGCCGCCCCTCCGGCGGGAATCATGGGGAAGACCCCCTCCTCGTGGTACACCTTAAACTCCGCCACCACCGGGCCGTCCGCGGAAAGGACCGCCTCCACCCCCTTCATCAGGTCCTCCTTGCGCTCCACCTTCACCCCCCGGATGCCGTAGGCCTCGGCCAGCCGGGCGAAATCGGGGTTGGAGTCCGCCAGGTAGACCTCGGAGTAGCGCTTGGCGTGGAAGAGGTCCTGCCACTGCCGCACCATGCCCAGGTAGCCGTTGTTGAGGACCACCACCTTCACGTCCAGCTTGTACTTCACCAGGGTGGCCAGCTCCTGCAGGGTCATCTGGAAGGAGCCGTCCCCGTCAAAGTCAATGACCAGCTCCTCCGGCCGGGCCACCTTGGCCCCGATGGCGAAGGGCAACCCCACCCCCATGGTGCCCAGGCCGCCGCTGGTGAGGAAGCTCCGGGGCCGGGTCACGGGGAAGAACTGGGCGGCGAACATCTGGTGCTGCCCCACCCCGGTGGTGACGATGGCATGCCCTCCCGTGGCCTCGGCGAAGGCGCGGATCACCTCCTGGCTCTGCAGGTGGGGCCGGGGCTTCCAGCGCAAGGGGTAGCGGGTGCGCCACTCCTCCAGCTCCCGCCACCAGGTGGCCAGCCGCAGGGGCTTGGCCCCTTTGAGCATCTCCCGCAGGACCTGGCGGGCGTCCCCCACGATGGGGATGTGGGTGCGCACCACCTTGCCGATCTCCGCCGGGTCAATGTCCACGTGGATGATGGTGTGGGCGTGGGGGGCAAAGCGGGAGACCTTACCCGTGACCCGGTCGTCAAAGCGCAGGCCGATGGCCAGGATGACGTCCGCATGGTGGATGGCCCGGTTGGCGGCCACGGTGCCGTGCATGCCCGGCATGCCCAGCCACAAGGGATGGTTCCCGGGGAAGGCCCCCAGGCCCATGAGGGTGGTGATGACGGGCAACCCCGTGCGCTCGGCAAAGGCCAGGAGCTCCCCGTGGGCGTGTTGCGCCCCGCCTCCCACCATGAGGATGGGCCTTTCCGCCTTCTCCAGGGCGTCCAGGGCCCGCTCAATCTGCTTGGGATGGCCCTTCAGGGTGGGCTTGTAGCCGGGAAGGTCCAGCTCCACCTCAAAGCTCCCGGTGAACTCCGAAAGCTGCACGTCCTTGGGAATGTCAATGAGCACGGGGCCGGGCCTCCCGGTGGCCGCGATGTGGAAGGCCTCCCGCACCACCCGGGGCAGGTCGTTCACGTCCTGCACCAGGTAGTTGTGCTTGGTGATGGGCATGGTGACCCCGGTGACGTCCGCCTCCTGGAAGGCGTCCGTGCCGATCAGGGCCCGGGGCACGTTCCCGGTGATGGCCACCACGGGGGTGGAGTCCATGAGGGCATCCGCCAGGCCCGTGACCAGGTTCAGGGCCCCGGGGCCGCTGGTGGCCATCACCACCCCCACCCGGCCGCTGGCCCGGGCGTAGGCGGTGGCCGCGTGGACACCGCCCTGCTCGTGCCGCACCAGGATGTGGCGGATCTTGCTGTCGTAGAGGGCATCGTAGGTGGGCATGATGGCCCCGCCAGGATGGCCGAAGATCACCTCCACCCCCTCCCGCTCCAGCGCCTTCAAAAGCACCTCTGCTCCCTTCATGGCCCCCTCCTAAACGGAAACCCCCCGGGTTTTCCGGGGGGTTTATGGATGCGCCGAAAACGCTACACCCTACCCCCCGCTGGCCCTACGATTAGGACCAGGGCTAGGGATAGGGCGAGCACGGAACGCATCTTGCCGCTAAGGATAGCGGGGGGGTGCTTCCCGTGTCAAGGGGTTAAGCCGGCGGGCAATGGCCCTGAGGGCCCTCTCCGCGTGCTCCCGACCGTTTTCTATGAAGACGGAGCGGGTATCGGGGCCATAGGCGCAGGAGCCCACGGCGAAGAGGCCCGGCACCGAGGTCTCCCACTCCGGGGAAAGCCAGGGCTTCTCCCCCTCGTAGGCCACCCCCGCCTCCTTAAGAAGCCGGTCCTCCGCCCGGTAGCCGATGAGGACCAGGACGAAGTCCACCTCCAGAAACTCCTCCCCCCCGGGGCGGGAAAGCCATAGCCCCTCCGGGGTGATGGCCTTCACCCTGGCCTCCATCACCGCCCCTATCCGGCCCTCCTTTACCCGGTTCTCAAAGTCGGGGAGGAGCCAGTACTTGACGCTGGGCCGCACCCGGGCCCCCCGGTGCACCAAAACCACCTGGGCCCCACCCCGGTAGAGGTCCAAGGCCGCCTCCACCGCGGAGTTGCTCCCCCCCACCACCGCCACCTTGCGCCCGAAGAAGGGAGCGGCCTCCTCATAGCGGTGGAAGACGTGGGGAAGCTCCTCCCCCGGCACCCCAAGGCGGTTGGGGTTAGCAAAGTAGCCCGTGGCCACCACCACGTAGCGGGCGGAAAAAACCTCCTCCCCCTTGCGGCTTCGGGCCAGAACCCCAAAGCCTCCCTCCTGCCCCGCAATCCCCACCACCTCGGTGTAGGTGCGGACGTTGATCCCCTCCCGCTCGGCCACCCTCTGGTAGTAGAGGAGGGCCTCGCGGCGGGTGGGCTTGGGGCCCTGGGAGACCAGGGGGTGCCCCCCGATCTCCAGGTTCCTGGCCTCGGAGAAGAAGACCATCTCCCGGGGGAAGCGGTAAACCGTCTCGGCCACCGTGCCCCGCTCCAGCACCAGGTGGGAAAGGCCGAGGCGCTTAGCCCACAGGGCCGCGCAAAGCCCCACCGGCCCCGCCCCCACCACCAGCACGTCCACCATCCCCCCCAGTCTACCGGTACTTGTAAACTCTTTCCCATGGAGTGGCTCACCAACCCCGAGGTCTGGATCGCCCTCATCACCCTCACGGTGCTGGAGGTGGTCCTGGGCGTGGACAACGTGATCTTCATCAGCATCCTGGCCTCCAAGCTCCCCAAGGAGGAGCAGGACCGGGCCCGGGTGCTGGGCATCAGCCTGGCCGCGGTCACCCGCATCCTCTTCCTCCTTTCCATCGCCTGGATCATGACCCTCAAGAAGCCCCTCTTCGCCCTCCTGGGCCACGAGGTCACGGGCAAGGACTTGGTGCTCATCGCTGGGGGGCTTTTCCTCATCTATAAGTCCGTGAAGGAGATCCACGAGAAGCTGGAGGGGGAGTCCGGCCATGCCGTGCGCCGTGTGGCCCCCAGCTTCGCCTCGGTGATCGGCCAGGTGCTCCTTCTGGACATCGTCTTCTCCATAGACTCAGTGATCACCGCGGTGGGCCTCACCCGCTTCGTGCCGGTGATGGTGGCCGCCATCCTCATCTCCGTGGCGGTGATGCTCCTGGCCTCCAAGGCCATCTATGCCTTCGTGAACCAGCACCCCACGGTGAAGATGCTGGCCCTTTCCTTCCTCCTCCTGGTGGGCTTCACCCTGGTGGCCGAGGGCAGTGGGGTGCACATCCCCAAGGGCTACGTGTACTTCGCCATGGGCTTCGCCGTTTTCGTGGAGTGGCTGAACCTGCGCTCGGGGCTTCGGGGCAAGCCGGTGAAGCTCCACGACCCCTACGAGGAGGAGGCGTAAAATCGGGTCCGGAGGTGCGGTATGGAGTACCGGATTGAACGGGACACCATGGGCGAGGTCAGGGTGCCGGCGGACCGCTACTGGGGGGCGCAGACCCAGCGCTCTTTGGAGCACTTTCGCATCGGCGCCGGGCGCTTCCGCATGCCCACGGAGGTCATCCGAGCGTATGGCCTTCTGAAGAAGGCCGCGGCCCGGGCCAACCTGGAGCTGGGGGAGCTTCCTGAGGACATCGCCCGGGCCATCATGCAAGCGGCGGAGGAGGTGGTCCAAGGCAAGCTGGATGACCACTTCCCCCTGGTGGTCTTCCAGACGGGCTCGGGCACCCAGACCAACATGAACGTGAACGAGGTCCTGGCCAACCGGGCCTCGGAGCTTTTGGGCCATCCCCTGGGCTCCAAGCACGTGCACCCCAACGACCACGTGAACCGGGGCCAGAGCTCCAACGATACCTTCCCCACCGCCATGTACGTGGCCGTGGCCCTGAGCCTGCACCGGAGGCTTTACCCGGCGGCGGAAGGCCTCCTGCAGACCCTCGAGGAGAAGGCCCAAGCCTTTGACACCATCGTGAAAATCGGCCGCACCCACCTCATGGACGCCGTGCCCATCACCTTGGGCCAGGAGGTGGGAAGCTGGGCGGCCCAGCTCAGGAACACCCTGGGCATGGTGAAGGAGGCGGAGAAGGGCCTCTACCACCTGGCCATCGGGGGGACGGCGGTGGGCACGGGCCTGAACGCCCACCCCCGCTTCGGGGAGCTGGTGGCCCGGTACCTGGCCGAGGAGACCGGCCTTCCCTTCCGGGTGGCGGAAAACCGCTTCGCCGCCCTGGCGGCCCACGACGAGCTGGTGCAGGTCTCGGCCTCCTTGCGCACCCTGGCCGGGGCCCTCATGAAGATGGGCAACGACGTGCGCTGGCTGGCCTCGGGGCCCTACGGGGGCATTGGGGAGATCTTCATCCCCGCCAACGAGCCGGGAAGCTCCATTATGCCGGGGAAGGTCAACCCCACCCAGGTGGAGGCCCTCACCATGGTGGTGGTCCGGGTCTTCGGCAACGACCAGACCGTGGCCTTCGCCGGCAGCCAGGGCAACTTCCAGCTCAACGTCTACAAGCCGGTGATGGTGGACGCGGTCTTGGAGTCCATCAACCTGCTGGCCGACGCCATGGAGTCTTTCAACGAGCACCTGGCCAAGGGGATTGAACCCAACCTGGAGCGCATCCAGGAACACCTGGACAAGAACCCCATGCTGGCCACCGCCCTCAACAAGGCCATCGGCTACGACCGGGCGGCAGAGATCGTGAAGAAGGCCATCAAGGAGAGGAAGTCCCTGAAGCAGGCGGCCCTGGAGCTGGGCTACCTGAGCGAGGAGGAGTTTGACCGCATCGTGGTGCCCATGCGCCTGGCCAAGCCCCACGAGGGGGCCTGAAGGCCCCCGGCCCCAAAGCCCCCCTTCTTGGGGGGCCCTTCTTTGTGAGGGCATCCACCTCCAGGGGGCAGGGGGCCCGTATAGTGGGGGTTGGGAGGTGAGGTATGCCGTATCCTTTCAAGCTACCGGAGCTGGGCTATGCCTACGAGGCCCTCGAGCCCCACATTGACGCCAAGACCATGGAGATCCACCACCAGAAGCACCACGGGGCCTACGTGACCAACCTGAACGCGGCCCTGGAAAAGCACCCCTACCTGCAGGGGGTAGAGGTGGAGGTGCTACTGCGCCACCTGGCCGCCCTGCCCGCGGATATCCAGACCGCGGTGCGCAACAACGGGGGCGGCCACCTGAACCACAGCCTCTTCTGGCGCCTCCTCACGCCGGGAGGGGCCAAGGAGCCCGTGGGGGAGCTGAAGAAGGCCATTGACGAGCAGCTTGGGGGCTTCCCGGCCCTGAAGGAGAAGCTCACCCAGGCGGCCATGGGCCGCTTCGGCTCCGGCTGGGCCTGGCTGGCCAAGGACCCCTTCGGTAAGCTCCACGTGTTCTCCACCGCCAACCAGGACAACCCGGTCATGGAGGGCTTCACCCCCATCGTGGGCATTGACGTGTGGGAGCACGCCTACTACCTGAAGTACCAAAACCGCCGGGCAGACTACCTCCAGGCCATCTGGAACGTGCTGAACTGGGAGGTGGCGGAGGAGATCTTCCGGGGGGCCTAAAGGCCTCTGGAAGCCCCCGGGGCCCTTCAGGGCCCCGTTGTTTTTTCCAGGAGGGCCTGGACCAGAACCCTCAGGGTGCGCAGGGCCTCACCCATGCGCCAGGCCGCCTTGTCTCTCACCCCGGCGGGGTTGGAGATGGCCCTCAGCTCCGCCCCCGGGATGCCCAGGAGCAGGCAGACCCGGGCAAAGGCCGCTCCCTCCATGTTCTCCACCTGGGCGCCGAAGCGCTGGGCAAGGGCCTGGGCCTCCTCGAGGCTTTCCGAGACCAGGTCCCGGGTGAGGCCCACCACCTGGGGAAGGTCCAGGGCCCGGGAAAGGGCTCCGGTGAGCCCGGGGTCCAGGGGGAAGCGGTTGTAGTAGGCCACCCCCCCCAGGGTCAGGGCAGGAAACCCCAGGGGCTCCAGGCCCTCCCGAAGCCCCAGGTCGGCCTCCACCTCCTCGGCCACCAGGACCGCCCCCCCCAGGGGGACCTCCAGGCCCGGGTAGGCCCCGGCGATGCCGAAGAGGAGGGCCCGCTCCACGGGGTGCTGGGCCGCCCAAAGGGCCAGGGTGAGGGCGGCGTTCACCTTGCCCACCCCCGTCTCCAGGTAGACGAAGCCCCTGCCCCGAAGCCCCCTGCGGCCCAGGAAGGTGAAGGGCTCACCGCGGAGGAAGGGGGCCTCGAGGGCCGTGGGGGAAAGGAGGAGCCACACTACTCCACCACCCTAAACCCCAGGGCCTCCGCCCGCTCCACGAAGAACTGGATGTTCTCCCCCTTCACCTCTCCCCCCAGGCTCTTGCGGTCAAAGGCCTCCTCCGCGGCCAGGATCATGGTCTCCGCCAGGCAGGCGGGCACCTGGTTGGGGGCGCCGAAGTGCAGGTCCAGGGTGGCCCGGGCCTCCCCGGGAAGGCGCACCACCCCCCCGGGGATGACCCGCACCCCGGGCACCGCGCCCACCGAGGGGTGGACGTCCGGGGGCACCCCCTCATCGTAGATCCAGGCCCCGGGCTTCACGTGCTCGGGATAGATGACGGGATTGGGGTCGCTGGTGGCGGTGAAGACCAGGTCGGCCTCCCGGATGGCCCCCACCTCGGTGGTGACCACCACCTCGGGGGCCTGGCCCTTGCGCTCCAGGTTCTTCCGCAGGCTCTCCGCCGCCCGTTCCAGCCGGGCCAGGTCCCGCCCCACCAGGATGAGGCGGCCCACATAGGGGGCAATCTGCCGGGCAATCCCGAAGGCCACCACCCCGTTGGCCCCCACCACCGCCGCGGTGGTCTGGCGCAGGTCCTTGCCCCCTTGGGCGAAGTGGGCCAGGATGGCGGGAATGGCCGCCTTCACCGTGCCCGCGGTGTAGGCCCCCCCGTTGGTCACCTCTATGTCCGGCACCGCCTCCTGCACCGCCCGGCCCTTGTCCCCCACCACGCTCCAGAAGGCCCCCAGGCCCACCACCGTGGCCCCCAGCTCCCGGGCCAGCCTGGCCCCCTGGATGGCCCGCCGCACCGCCAGCTCGGGCTTTCCCTTGATCTGGTGGGGCAGAAGGGGAGCGGAGATGAGGTGGCAGAGGATTTCCCGCCCGTCCGCTGTCCTCACCCCCCGCACCTCCCCCACCTTCATGGGGCGGAAGAACTCTGCCAGGCGCTCTATCCAGGCCTCCTTCAGAAGGCCCAGGCGCACCAGGGGCCTGGCCCAGCGGAAACGGGGGCTCTGCCAGAAGTCCTCCACGGTGAGGGGGTGGATGAGGAAGGCGCAGACCACCTGCCTGGCCGAGGGAAGGGGCAGGGGGCTTCCCAGCCTGGGCTCCGTGCCCTCCAGGATGCGCCCCAGGTTCTCCTTGTACCGCCAAAGAGCCAGGGCGAAGAGGAGAAAGGCCCAAGGAAGCGCGGCCGGGGCCAGCCCCCCCCAAAGGGCCACCCCCAAAAGCCCCAGGGGAATCCCCAAGGCCCCCAAGGAGGCGTAGCCGGTAAGGGCGTAAAGGGCCAGGCCCAGGGCCAGGGGCACCATGCCCAGGGCCGGGGGCAGGGGAAGCCCCGCCAGAACCCCCAGCAAGACCCCAGCCCCCTTGGCCCTGAGGGGCCAGGGGTCGCGGAAGAAGAGGGGGTAGAGGTGGCCCAGGTAGACCGCCACCCCCAGGGCCCAAAGCTCGGGCAGGCCAAGCCCCAGGGCCCGGCCCAGGAGGAGGGGGAGGTAGCCCTTGAGGAAGTCCAGGAGGAAGGCCAGGAGGGTGAGGCCCAGGCCCAGACGCTTCAGGGCGCTTTCCAGCCCCAGGGTATAGGGGCTGGCCGTGCGCAGGTCCACCCCCTTGCGCCGTGCCAGCCAGTAGCCCAGGGGCAGGGCCCCCAAGAGGTAGGCCAGGGGAAGGAGCAAGGCCGTCATCGCAGGTAGTTTAGCCCGGCCACCGCCCCCCCGGTGAGGAGGAGGACGATGAACCCGGCGGCCAGAACCCCCAGGGAGATGGCCAAGAGGGCATAGCGCCGCCTAAGGCCCAGGACCACCGCCAGCACCGCCCCGCTCCAGGCCCCAGTGCCCGGCAGGGGGACGGCCACGAAGAGGAAAAGGCCCAGGGCGCCCAGGCGTTGCACCTGCTCCTCCCCCCTGAGGCGCACCCGGGCCTCGAGGGCCTCCCAGGCCCGGGCCAGGAGGGGAAAACGGGTGAGCGCCCTCACCGCCCAGGGCAGCAGGGCTAGGGCCAGGGGGGCCACCAGGAGGTTCCCCAGGAGGGAGAGGAGAAAGGCCTTCCACGGGGCCAGGCCCAGGGCAACCCCCAGGGGGATGGCCCCCCGGAGCTCCACCACGGGCAGGGCGGCCACCAGGACCACGTAGAGCTCGGCCAGCATGGGGTAGGCAAAACCAGGCGCCCCTCGGGTTCTTCCCGGGCCGGGCGCCTGGTCTTGGGTTAGGCTCGGGCCGCCTTGGCCTTCTCCACCAGCAGGGCAAAGGCCTGGGGCTCCCGCACCGCCAGGTCCGCCAGGACCTTGCGGTCCAGCGCCACCCCCGCCTTCTTCAGCCCGTCCATGAAGGAGGAGTAATTGATCCCGTGCTGGCGGCAGGCGGCGTTGATGCGCACGATCCAGAGCTTGCGGAAGTCCCGCTTCTTGCGCTTGCGGTGGGCGTAGGCGTAGTTGCCGGC
The DNA here is from genome assembly GCF_000376265.1 of Thermus igniterrae ATCC 700962. GTDB lineage: Bacteria > Deinococcota > Deinococci > Deinococcales > Thermaceae > Thermus > Thermus igniterrae. Next base: position 52,690 of record NZ_AQWU01000071.1, on the reverse strand, counting down.
GGCAAAGAGGGTCTCCCGGGCCTTGCGCACGCTCTTGGAGCGCAGGCCCCAGTACCCCTTGGCCAGCTTGAGGATCTTCTTGTGCTTCCTGCGGCGGACGACACCGGTCTTGGCGCGCGGCATCCTCTACCTCCTCAGGCGTAGGGCAGGAGGAGCTTGATGCGCTCCGCCTCAGGCTCGGCCAGGGTGAACTTCCGCCCCTTCTGGCGGATCTCCGCCCCCGACTTGTGCCAGTTCAGGTGCCGCTTGCCGGTCTTCATGGCCACCACCTTGCCCGAAGCGGTCACCTTCACCCGCTTCTTGGCGCCCTTGTGGGTCTTCATCTTCGGCATGGTCTTTCCTCCCTTTGGGAAGCGCCCCGCCAGGGGGTCTTGGGAGCTCCCCAAAGCCCTCCCACTATACCAAAGGGGGTACAAAAGGTCTAGGCGGAAACCTTGGCCGGGGCCAGGAGCATGTTCATGTCCCGGCCCAAAAGCTCGGGCTTCATCTCCACCACCGCCAGGCCCTTCAGGTCCTCGGCCACCCGCTCCAGGAGCTTTTCCCCCAGCTCAGGGTGGCTCATCTCCCGCCCCCGGAACATGATGGTGACCTTGACCTTGTGACCCTCCTCCAGGAAGCGTTTGATATGGTTCAGCTTGGTCTGATAGTCGTGGTGGTCAATCTTGACCCGGAACTTGATGGACTTTACCTCGGTGCGCTTGGCCTTCTTCCGGGCCTCCTTCTCCGCCACCTGCTGCTCGTAGCGCCACTTGGAGTAGTCCATGATGCGGGCCACAGGGGGGTCGGCGGTGGGGCCCACCAGCACCAGGTCCAGGTCCTGCTCCTGGGCCAGGCGCAAGGCCTCCCGGGTGTCCATGATGCCAAGCTGCTGCCCATCGGAACCGATAACCCTCACCTGCCGCGCACGGATCCGCTCGTTAACCAGGTACTCCTTTATCTACACCACCTCCTAGCCCGCAGGCCTTGAACCTCCGGTTTGCGGGCTAAGGGCAGTCTAGCAGGAAAAATCCCCCAGGTACAATGGGAGCATGGTCCAGGTGGAACGAGGCCGCATCTACAGGGTCTTCCTGAGCGACCCCGAGCGCCGTAACCCCCTCTCCCCGGAGATGGTGGCCGGGCTGCTTTCTGCCCTGGAGGAGGCGGAGAAGGACCCCGAGGCCCGGGCCGTGGTGCTCACCGGCCGGGGCAAGGCCTTCAGCGCCGGGGCAGACCTGGCCTTCTTGGAAAGGGTTACGGAACAGGGGGCGGAGGAAAACTACCGCCATTCCCTTTCCCTCATGGGCCTCTTCCACCGCCTCTACACCTTTCCCAAGCCCACGGTGGCGGCGGTGAACGGCCCCGCGGTGGCCGGAGGGGCCGGCCTGGCCACCGCCTGCGACCTGGTGGTGATGGACCCCGAGGCCAAACTGGGCTACACCGAGGTCAAGATCGGCTTCGTGGCCGCCTTGGTCTCGGTAATCCTGGTGCGGGCCGTGGGGGAGAAGGTGGCCAAGGACCTCCTCCTCACCGGGAGGCTCCTGGGGGCGGAGGAGGCCAAGGCTCTGGGCCTGGTCAACCGGGTTTCCGCACCGGGCAAGGCCCTGGAGGAGGCCCTGGCCCTGGCGGAGGAGGTGGCAAAGAATGCCCCCACCTCCTTGCGCCTCACCAAGGAACTCCTCCTGAGCCTGCCGGGGATGGGCCTGGAGGACGGCTTCCGCCTGGCTGCCTTGGCCAACGCCTGGGTGCGGGAGACGGGGGACCTGAAGGAGGGGATCCGGGCCTTCTTTGAGAAGCGCCCGCCCAGGTTCTAGACCCCTGCCCTTGCCCTAGACTCTTCTTATGGGCCTCGTCCCCGAGTGTTTCATCACCGAGATTGTGGAGAAGGACCTGCGGGAAGGGAAGTACCCCAAGCTCCTCACCCGCTTTCCCCCCGAGCCCAACGGCTACCTGCACATCGGCCACGCCCGGAGCATCGTGCTGAACTTCGGCCTGGCCCTGGACTACGGCGGGGAGTGCAACCTGCGCTACGACGACACCAACCCGGAAACAGAAAAGGAGGAGTACGCCCGGGCCATTGAGGAGGACGTGCGCTGGCTGGGCTTTACCCCGGACCGGGTCCTCTACAGCTCGGACTACTTTGAAAGGATGTACCAGTGCGCCCTGGTCCTCATCCAGGAGGGCAAGGCCTACGTGGACGACCTCTCCGAGGAGGAGATGAGCGCCTTGAGGGCCGAGGGCAAGCCAAGCCCCTACCGGGAGCGGAGCGTGGAGGAAAACCTGGAGCTCTTTGAGAGGATGCGCCGGGGGGAGTTCCCCACGGGAAGCCGGGTGCTCAGGGCCAAGATTGACCCGGCCCACCCCAACTTCAAGCTGCGGGACCCGGTGCTGTACCGCATCGTGCACGCTCCCCACTACCACGTGGGCGACCGGTGGGTCATCTACCCCATGTACGACTACGCCCACCCCCTGGAGGACTTCATCGAGGGGGTATCCCACAGCCTCTGCACCCTGGAGTTTGAGAACAACCGGGCCATCTACGACTGGGTAATTGAGAACCTGAAGGGGAAGTGCGGCTTCCCGGAGGGCCCCAGGCCCTACCAGTACGAGTTCGCCCGGCTGGACCTGAGCCACACCGTCCTCTCCAAGCGCAAGCTCATCCGCCTGGTGGAAGGGGGGTACGTGTGGGGTTGGGACGACCCCAGGCTGCCCACCCTAAGGGCCCTAAGGCGGCGGGGGGTGCGGCCCGAGGCCATCCGGGAGTTCGTGCGGCGCACGGGGATTTCCCGCAACGAGGCCCTCATAGAGATGGACCTCTTTGAGGAGGTGGTGCGGGACGACCTGAACCCCATCGCCCCCCGGGTCTTGGGGGTGCTGGACCCCCTGAAGGTGGTCCTCACCAACTACCAGGGGGAGGAGTGGCTTGAGGCCCCCTACTGGCCCCGGGACATCGGCAAGGAGGGGACCAGGTCCCTTCCCTTCTCCGGGGAGCTCTACATTGAGCGGGAGGACTTCCGCCTAGACCCCCCCAAGGGCTGGAAGCGCCTGGCCCCCGGGCAGAGGGTGCGGCTACGGCACGCCTACGTGATGGAGCTGGAGGACGTGGTGGTGGAGGGGGGGGAGGTGAAGCTCCTCAAGGCCCGCATCATCCCCGGGACCCTGGGGGCCAACCCGGAAGATGGCATCAAGCCCAAGGGGGTCATCCACTGGGTCTCCGCCCGGCACGCCCTGCCCGTGGAGTACCGGCTATACAACCGCCTCCTCCTCACCAAGGACCCCGAGGAGGGCGGGGACTTCCTGAAGAACCTGAACCCGAAGGCCCTCGAGGTCAAACGGGGCTTCGTTGAGCCCAGCGTGGCCCAGGACCCCAAGGAGACCCGCTACCAGCTGGAGAGGCTCGGCTACTTCTGGCAGGACCCCGTGGACTCCCGGCCCGGGGCCCTGGTGATGAACCGCATCGTCCCCCTCAAGGAGGGGTACCACCCCTAAAGCCCCAGGCTCACCCCCAGGGCCGCCCCCATCCCGAGGCTGGGGGTGGGGCGCAGGTAGTAGGTGGGGTAAACCTCCAGGTAGGCCCCGAGGAGGGGCAGGGGGAGGTTGAGCCAGGTGCCCAGGACCCCCCGCACGCCCCCCTGCCCCCGGGCGTCCTGGGGCAGGCTCAGGGCGGGGCCGGTGCCGTAGAAGGCCCCCAGGCCCAGGTAGAGGTCGGTGAGGGGGACCCTGAGGAGGAGGTCGGCCCCTGCTCCCAGGGCCTCGAGGCCCACCCCCCCGTAGACCCGGGCGTCCACCAGGAAGGGCACCAGGGCCAGGCGGACCCCGCCCTGCACCCCGAAGGGACTTCCCCCGCTCACCTCCAGCCGCTGGGCCAGACCAAGGGCCAAAACCACCGCCAAGAACGCCATGGCCTTACGCACGCCGCACCTCCTCTAGCAGATCCTCCACCTTGGCCATGGGGGCCTGGTGGACCCCCGGCTGGTAGTCCACCAGCACCGCCTCCACCCCAAGCAAGGAGAGGGCCCGCAAAAAGGCCTCCTTGAGGGCCCGGCTCTCCAGGCGGGCCACCCGCATCCCCAGGTCCGGGTGGCGGGCCAAAAAGGCCTGGGCCAGGGCCTCCTGGGTCCAGAGGCCGGAAAGCCGCCGCCCCAGGGCCTCCATCACCAGGTGTTCCCCCGGCTCCCCCTCCAGGATGTACCAGTCCCCCGAAAGGTCGGGCTCCACGAGAGGCATAATACCCTCGTGCGGCTGGACCGGTACCTGGTGGAAAGGGGCCTGGCGGAAAGCCGGGAAAAGGCCCAGCGCCTCATCCGCCAGGGCCTGGTGCGGGTGGAGGGCCAGGTGGTGCAGAAGCCCGCCTTCCCCGTACCCGAGGGGGCAACGGTGGAGCTTCTGGCCCAGGAGCGCTACGTGGGCCGCGGGGCCTACAAGCTCCTGGGGGCCCTCGAGGCCTTTCCCCTGGAGGTGGCGGGCAGGGTGTGCGCGGACATCGGGGCCAGCACCGGGGGCTTCACCCAGGTGCTCCTGGAGCGGGGCGCCCGGCGGGTCTACGCGGTGGACGTGGGCAAGGACCAGCTCCACCCCTCCTTGCGCCAGGACCCCCGGGTGGTCTCCTTAGAGGAGCAGGACGCCCGCACCCTGGTCCTGCCCGAGCCCGTGGACCTCTGGGTGATGGACGTCGCCTTCATCTCCTCCACCCTCCTCCTGCCCAAGGCCCGCGAGCTCCTGAGGCCGGGGGGAGAGGCCCTGGTGCTGGTCAAGCCGCAGTTTGAGCTCTGGCCTGGGGCCCACAAGGGGGTGGTGCGGGACGAGACCCTGAGGCAGGAAGCCCTGAGGCGGGTTAAGGAGAAGGCCCTGGCGCTTGGCTTCCAGGTGCTGGGCGAGAAGGAAAGCCCCCTCCCGGGCAAGGAGGGCAACCGGGAGTACTGGCTCTGGCTCAGGGTCCCTTAAGCCATTCCTCGGCGATCTGCACCGCGTTGAGGGCCGCCCCCTTGAGGAGCTGGTCCCCCACCACGAAGAAGTCCAGGCCGTTCTCAAAGGCCAGGCTCTGACGGATGCGGCCCACCTCCACCGCCCACTTGCCGCTGGCGGTGAGGGGCATGGGGTAGCGCCTGGCCTGGGGTTCGTCCACCACCTCCACCCCCGGGGCCTGGGCCAGGACCTCCCGGGCGGCCTCCGGGGTGACGGGACGCGCAAACTCCACGCTCACCGCCTCCGCGTGGGCCCTGAGGGTGGGCACCCGCACCGCGGTGGCGCTGATCTTGAGGGAGGAGTCCCCGAAGATCTTGTGGGTCTCCCACACCACCTTCATCTCCTCCCGGGTGTAGCCGTTTTCCTGGAAAGCATCTATGTGGGGTACCACGTTGAAGGGGAGGGGGTGGGCGAAGACCTCCGCCCTGGGGGTCTCCCCGTGGAGGAAGCGGTGGGTCTCGTGCAAAAGCTCCTCCATGCCCTTGGCCCCGGCTCCGGAGGCGGCCTGGTAGGTGGCCACGATCACCCGCTTGGCCCCGAAGGCCCGGTGCAGGGGCCAGAGGGCCATGGCCAGGATGGCGGTGGTGCAGTTGGGGTTGGCGATGAGGCCCTGGTGGCGGAAGATGGCCTCCCGGTTCACCTCGGGCACCACCAGGGGCACGTGGGGCTCGTAGCGCCAGGCGCTGGAGTTGTCCACCACCAGGGCCCCCCCGGCCACCCAGACCGGAGCCAGGGCCTTGGAGAGGCTCCCCCCGGCGCTGGCCAGGACCAGGTCCGCGGGCAGGGGCCCCTCGGGCAGGGGCTCCACCGGAAGCTCCTCCCCCCTAAAGGGAAGCCGGACCCCCGCGGAACGAGGGGAAGCGTAAAGCCTAAGCTGGGAAAGGGGAAAGTTCCGGGCCTCGAGGACCTTCAGGATTTCCCGCCCCACGGCCCCCGTGGCCCCAACCACCGCAACCCTCATCTCTCCTCCTTGGAAAAGCCTCACCCTTAGATGCCCTAGGACCTAGGGCCCCTTCAGGGCCTGGGTAGGCTTCATCCTACCACCTCAGCTTCTCCCGCAAAAACCCCTCCAGCTCGTCCACGTGGAGCCGGATCTGCTCCATGGTGTCCCGGTCCCGCACGGTGACCGTGTCCTTGAGCCGGGTGGTGCCGTCCTTGCTCTGGCCGATGGTGTCGTAGTCCACGGTGATGGCGAAGGGGGTGCCCACCTCGTCGTGGCGGCGGTAGGCCTTGCCAATGTTGCCCGTGTCCTCGTAGAGGATGCGCCCCAGGCCCAGGGCCTGCAGACGGGCCTTGAGGGCCTTGGCGTAGCCGGTGATCTCCGGGCGGTTCTTGGCCAGGGGGATTACCGCCACCTTGATGGGGGCCAGCTGGGGCTTGAGCTTTAGCACGATGCGCTCTTCCCCACTCGGGAGCTCCTCCCGGGTAAAGGCCTCCGCCAAAAGGGCCAAGACCCCCCGGTCCACCCCGGCCGAGGGCTCAATCACGTAGGGGACGAACCACTTGCCGGTGTCGGGGTCGCGGTAGGCCAGGCGCTGGGTGGAGTGCTCGTTGGGAAGCACCCGGGCGCTGATGCCCAGCTCGGCCTGGTCCTTGGTGTGGCTTCCCAGGTCAAAGTCCGTGCGGTTGGCGATGCCCTCCAGCTCCTCCAGGCCGTGGGGGAAGCGGTAGAGGATGTCCACGGTGGCCTTGGCGTAGTGGGCCAGCTCCTCAGGGGGTTGCTGGTAGGGCACCAGGTTCTCCCGGCTCAAGCCCATCTCCTGCCACCACCTAAGCCGTTCCTCCACCCAATAGCGGTGCCAGTACTCGTCCTCCCCCGGGCGGACAAAGTACTCAATCTCCATCTGCTCAAACTCCCGCACCCGGAAGATGAAGTTCCTGGGGGTGATCTCGTTGCGGAAAGCCTTGCCGATCTGGGCAATGCCGAAGGGAAGCTTACGGCTGGTGGCGTCCAGGACGTTCTTGAAGTTGATGAAGATGCCCTGGGCGGTCTCGGGGCGGAGGTAGGCCAGGGCGGCCTCCTCCTCCACGGGGCCCACGTAGGTCTTGAACATCATGTTGAAGTAGCGGGGCGGGGTCCAGTCCCCGGGCTCCCCCGTGGCCGGGTCCAGCACCCCGGCCGCGGTCATGGCCCCCCCGGCCCGCTCGGGGCTGTGCATCATGGCCTGGACCAGGGCGTGGAGGTTGCCCTCCTCCACCTCCAGGGCCCGGTAGACCCGCCTCAGGACCTCTTCCGGCTGGTCCTTGAGGAGGTGGTCCAGGCGGTAGCGCTTCTTGCTCAGGCGGTTATCCACCATGGGGTCAGCGAAGGTGGCCTCGTGGCCCGAGTAGTGGAGGACCAGGCGGTGGGTGAGGATGCTGGCGTCTAGGCCCTCCATATCGTCCCGCTCGTACACGTTTCTGCGCCACCAGGCCTGCTTGAGGTTGTTCTTGAGCTCTACCCCCAAGGGCCCGTAGTCGTAGGTACCCTGCAGGCCCCCATAAATCTCCGAGCCCTGAAAGATAAACCCACGCCGCTTGCAAAGCGCCACCAGTTCGTCAAGGGTGCTTGCCGGCATCGTTCCTCCCCAGGGGGGCCGAGGCCCCCGGTTAAAGGGCATATTACAGGACAGGGGAAGCGCCACGCCCAAAGCCCTTTAAGGTGAGCGGGGGCGCAAATCCCCCAAGGGGCGGGGCTTAGGCTAGAATGTGAGGTAGAGGGGAGCATGAACAGGTACGACGATCGCGCCAGGCTGGTCTTTCACTACGCAAGGGAGGAGGGGAGCCGCTTAGGCCACTCCATGATCGGCCCAGAGCACCTCCTCCTGGGCCTGATGCGCGAGGGGGGCACGGCGGCCCGCATCCTCCAGGAGTACGGGGCGAGCCTCGAGGCCATGCGCCGCATGGTGGAGGAGCTGGTGGGCCGGGGCGAGGGGAGCCGCACCGGCGAGCCCCCCGCCATCACCCCCAGGGCCCGGCGGGTCATGGAGCTGGCCAGCGCCGAGGCCCGCAACATGGGCGCGCCCGTCATCGGTACCGAACACATCCTCCTGGGCATCATCCGCGAGGGGGACGGCATCGCCTACCGCATCCTCACCCACTTCGCCAAGGATGTGGACGCCATCCGCTGGCGCATCCTGGCCATGGCCGAGGGGCGGGAGCGGGAGAAGCCGGTGAATACCCCCTTCCTGGACGAGTACGGCCGCGACCTCACCAAGGAGGCCCGGGAGGGCAAGCTGGACCCGGTAATCGGCCGCCAGGAGGAGATCAACCGGGTCATCCAGATTCTGGCCCGGCGCACCAAGAACAACCCCGTGCTCATCGGCGACCCCGGGGTGGGCAAGACCGCCATCGTGGAGGGGCTGGCCCAGGCCATCGTGGAGGGTCGGGTGCCCCCCATCCTGCGGGGGGCCCGGGTGGTGGCCATTGACCTGGCGGGGGTGGTGGCGGGCACCAAGTACCGGGGGGAGTTTGAGGAACGCCTGCGCCAGATCATTGAGGAGCTTAAAAACGCCAAGGTCATCGCCTTCATAGACGAGCTCCACACCCTGATTGGGGCCGGGGGGGCCGAGGGTACCCTGGACGCCGCCAACATCCTCAAGCCCGCCCTGGCCAGGGGGGAGATCCAGGTGATCGGGGCCACCACCACCGGGGAGTACCACCGCTACATTGAGAAGGACGCCGCCTTGGAGCGCCGCTTCCAGCCGGTGATCGTCCTGGAACCTTCCCCGGAGGAAACCCTGGAGATCCTCAAGGGCCTCCGTCCCCGCTACGAGGCCCACCACGGGGTCATCATCCCCGACGAAATCCTGGAGCTTTCGGTGAAGATCGGCATCCGCTCCCTCCCTGGGCGCAACTTCCCCGACAAGGCCATTGACCTCATTGACGAGGCGGCGAGCCGGGTGCGCCTCAACGCCTCCTTGGGCCTGCCCGTGGCCGAGGAGGAGGATGGCACCCCCATGGTGACCCGGGAAGACATTGAGGCGGTGGTGGACTCCTGGGGTGGGGTCTACGTGGACGACAAGGACGACGAGAAGCTCATGCACCTGGAGGAGGAGCTCAAAAAGCGGGTGGTGGGCCAGGAGGAGGCCATCCGCGCCCTGGCCAACGCCCTCCGGCGGGCCCGGGTGGGCCTGGGAGGCCGGACCCGGGTGGCGGCCAGCTTCCTCTTCGTGGGCCAAAGCGGGGTGGGCAAGACCCAGCTGGCCAAGGCCCTGGCCGAGGTCCTCTTCGGTTCGGAACGGGCCCTCATCCGCTTTGACATGTCGGAGTTCCAGGAGCCCCACTCCATCTCCAAGCTGATTGGGGCCCCTCCGGGTTACGTGGGCTACGAGCAAGGAGGCCGCCTCACGGAGGCCGTGCGGCGCCAGCCCTTCAGCGTGGTCCTCCTGGACGAGATTGAGAAGGCCCACCCCGACGTCTACAACACCTTCCTCCAGGTCCTGGACGAGGGCCGCCTCACCGACGGCATGGGGCGCACCGTGGACTTCCGCCGGGTGATCCTGATCATGACCTCCAACACCGGCTACAACGTGGGGCCGGCCATCGGCTTCACCAGCCGGGAGGTGGACACGGAAAGCCCCCTGAAGGCCCTCTTCACCCCGGAGTTCCTGGACCGGCTGGACGAGGTCATCCGCTTCCGGCCCCTCACGGAGGAGGAGCTGGTGCAGGTGGCCCGGCTCATGCTGGAGGAAATCCAGAAAGAGCTCAAGGGGCGGGACATCACGGTAACCTTCGCCCCGGAGGTGGCCCGCTTCGTGGTGGACCAGGCCCCCAAGACGGGGAGCGCCCGGGCCATCCGTGGGGTCATCCGGGAGCGCATCGAAGACCCCCTCTCCCTGGCCCTTCTGAAAAAGCCCACGGGGCAGCTTTACGTGAGCGTGGAGGACGGGCGCCTGGCCTTCCACGAGGTGGAGGAGTTCTTGGTGTAGGCCAGCGCCCATGCCCAAGGCCAGCTACCGCTGCGTGGAGTGCGGCTACCGCACCCCCAAGTTCCTAGGACGGTGCCCCGGGTGCGGAGCCTGGGGCAGCTTCCAGGAGGTAGCCCCCGACCCCCCCAAGCCTCAGGCCCAGCCTAGGCCGGCGGCCCTCCTCTCCCTGGCCCAAGTGGACGAAAGGGAGGAACGGCGCCTTTCCTCAGGGCTTGCCGAAGTAGACCGGGTGCTGGGGGGCGGGTTTGTGCCCGGGGAGGTGGTTCTCCTCGGGGGGGAGCCCGGAGTGGGCAAGAGCACCCTCCTCCTGGAAATGGCCAAGCGCATGCCCGGGGTTTACTACGTGGCCGGGGAGGAGTCCCCCGCCCAGATCAAGCTAAGGGCCCGGCGCCTGGGGGTGAAGGACCTCCTCCTGGTGCGGGAGACCCGCCTCGAGGCCCTCCTTTCCCTCCTGGAGGGATCCCCCCCCGAGGTGCTCTTCGTGGACTCCGTGCAGTCCCTGGAGGCCGGGGCCACCCCGGGGAGCCTGGTGGCGGTGCGGGAGGCCACCGCCGCCTTAGTGCGCTTGGCCAAGGAAACGGGCACCGCGGTGGTCCTGGTAGGGCACGTGACCAAGGAGGGGGTGGTGGCCGGCCCCAAGAGCGTGGAGCACGCGGTGGACGCCACCCTCTACCTGGAGACCGCCGGGGTCTACCGGGTCCTGAGGAGCGCCAAGAACCGCTTCGGCCCCGTGGGGGAGCTGGGGGTCTTCCGCATGGAGGAGGCGGGGCTTTTGGAGGTGAAAAACCCCTCGGAGGCCTTTCTCCTGGAAAGGCCCTTGGGGGTGCCGGGAAGCGCCATCGCCCTGGCCCTGGCCGGGGAGCGGGCCCTGGCCCTAGAGGTCCAGGCCCTGGCGGCCAAGACCCCCTTCCCCGCCCCCCGGCGGGTGGTGCAGGGGCTGGACGGGCGGCGGGTGGACATGGTGCTGGCGGTGCTGGAGAGGCGGCTTGGGCTTTCCCTGGCCACCTTGGACGTCTACGTGAACCTGGCGGGGGGGCTGAGGGTGCTGGACCCCGGGCTGGACCTGGCCGTGGCCCTGGCGGTGTATTCTGCGGTGGTGGGCCGCCCCCTTCCCCCCGACCTGGCCGTGGTGGGGGAGGTGGGCCTCCTGGGCGAGGTGCGGAGCGTGGCCGGGTTGGAGCGCAGGCTTAGGGAGGGGGAGCGGGCAGGGTTTGGCCGCTTCCTGCACCCCGGGAACACCCGGGGGCTTTCCGAGGCGGTGGAGCGGTACCTGGGATGAACGGGCGCTTCCTCCTCTACCTCCTCTTCGCCTTCCTGGGCTACCAGCTGGCGGTGGTCCTGGAGGGATGGGGCCTGCTTCCCCAGTCCGCCGGCCTCCTCTCCCTAAACCGCCTCTACCTGGTGCTGGCGGGCTTCCTCTCCGGGGTCCTCCTGGCCCCCAGGCTGGAGGCCCTCCTGGCCAAAGAGCTACGCCGCCTGCGGGAGCTTCCCCCCGAGGTGCCGGTGGCCCTCACCCTGGGCACCACCTTGGGCCTCCTCCTCACCGTGCTGCTCACCAGCCTGCTGGCCCAGATCCCGGGGTTTGCTCCCTACCACAGCCTCCTCCTGGCCCTCTTCCTGGTGGCCCTCTTCTCCTACCTGGCCCTGGGCTACAAGGAGTACCTGCGCCTGCCCCGGGAGAGCAGGCGGCCCGAGGGGGGCAAGGTGCTGGACACCAGCGTCCTGGTGGACGGCCGCCTGGCCGAGGTGGCGGCCACGGGCTTCCTGGAAGGCCCCCTCTACGTGCCCCACTTCGTGCTCAAGGAACTCCAGCACTTTGCCGACAGCCAAGACCCCCTGAAGCGGGCCAAGGGGAGGCGGGGCCTCGAGGCCCTGGAACGGCTGAAGGAGCTTCTGGACCTCCAGGTCCTGGAGGAGACCCCCAAGGGGGAGAGCGTGGACGAAAAGCTCCTCTTCCTGGCCCGGGAACTGGGGGCGGCCCTCGTCACCAACGACCTCGCCCTCCTGCAGATGGCCCGCATCTACGGGGTCAAGGCCCTTTCCGTCCAGGCCCTGGCCCAGGCCCTCCGCCCCCAGCTCCAGGTGGGGGACACCCTTAAGCTTTTGGTGATGAAGGAAGGCAAGGAGCCCCACCAGGGGGTGGGGTACCTGGAGGACGGCTCCATGGTGGTGGTGGACGGGGGCATCCGCTACCGTGGCCAGGAGATCGAAGTGGTCATCACCCAGGCCATCCAGACCCAGGTGGGCCGCCTCTTCTTCGCCCGGCCCGCGGTGGAAGCCTAGGTCCGGCCCTTACCCGGCACCAGCCCCCGCCAGAGCAGGTACCCTCCCACCAGGATCAAGGCCAGGGGAAAGCCGTAGGCCAGAACCCCCCGCAGGGGCTCGGCGGCCAAGGCCAGGAGCACCAGCACCCCCAGGACAGGCCAAAGGGCCCAGCGCTGCCCCAAAAGGTAGAGGAGGCCAAAGGTGAGGGCCAGGCCCAGGAAGAGAAGCCACCCGGCCTGTAGCCCAAAGACACCCTCCACCAGGGCCACCAGGGCCAGGGAGAGGAGAACCCCTCCGGGGATCAGGGCCCACCAGTGCTCCCGCCTGACCAGAAAGACCCCCAAAAAGCCTGCTCCCAGCCCCAGGAGGAAGAAGGCCCCACTCCCCGGTCCCTCCCCCACGAGGAGGGCTACCCCAAGCCCCGCGAGGCCCAGCCCAGGGATCAAGGCCCACCAGAGAGCCCGATCCTGCAGGAAGGCCGCCACAAAGCCCCCCCCGCCCCCCAGGAAGACTAGGCCCAGAAGGAGCCGCCCCACGGCCACCCCCAGGTTCTGCAAAAGGAGTAGCCCCCCCAGGAGGAGGAGGGCCAGCCCCAGGGCCCACCCGCTTTTCCCCTCGGCCATACGGGCCTCCTTTCCCCCCCAGCCTACTCCCCTGAGCCTCCGGGGAGAAGGGTATAATGCCCCTCGGCCTTGGCCGGCCAAGGAGGTGGAGCTTGAACCTGCACGAGTATCAAGCCAAGGAGATCCTGGCCCGCTACGGGGTGCCGGTGCCGCCCGGCAAGGTGGCCTACACCCCGGACGAGGCGAAGCGGATCGCCGAGGAGTTCGGTAAGCGGGTGGTCATCAAGGCCCAGGTGCACGTGGGCGGCAGAGGCAAGGCGGGCGGGGTGAAGCTGGCGGACAGCCCCCAGGAGGCCTACGAGAAGGCCCAGGCCATCCTGGGCATGAACATCAAGGGCCTCACGGTGAAGAAGGTCCTGGTGGCCGAGGCGGTGGACATCGCCAAGGAGTACTACGCTGGCCTGATCCTGGACCGGGCCCAGAAGCGGGTGGTCCTCATGCTCTCCAAGGAGGGGGGCGTGGACATTGAGGAGGTGGCCGCCGAGCGCCCCGAGGCCATCCACAAGTTCTGGATTGACCCCCACAAGGGCCTCCGGCCCTTTGAGGCCCGGGAGATGGTGAAGCGGGCAGGGCTGGAGGGCAACCTCAACAAGCTGGCCCAGGTGCTGGTGGCCCTCTACCGGGCCTACGAGGGGGTGGACGCCTCCATCGCCGAGATCAACCCCCTGGTGGTGACCGCGGAGGGGAACATCGTGGCCGCCGACGCCAAGATCGTCCTGGACGACAACGCCCTTTTCCGCCACCCTGACCTGGCCGAGCTCAGGGAGATTGAGGCCGAGCACCCCCTGGAGGTGGAGGCCAGCAACTACGGCTTCGCCTACGTGAAGCTCCAGGGCAACATCGGCATCATCGGCAACGGGGCGGGCCTCGTCATGTACACCCTGGACCTGGTGAACCGGGTGGGGGGTAAGCCCGCCAACTTCCTGGACATCGGGGGGGGCGCCAAGGCCGACGTGGTCTACAACGCCCTCAAGGTGGTCCTCAAGGACCCCGACGTCAAGGGGGTCTTCATCAACATCTTCGGCGGCATCACCCGGGCGGACGAGGTGGCCAAGGGGGTGATCCGGGCCCTGGAGGAGGGGCTCCTCACCAAGCCGGTGGTCATGCGGGTGGCGGGCACCGCCGAGGAGGAGGCCAAGAAGCTCCTGGAGGGGAAGCCCATCTACATGTACCCCACGTCCATTGAGGCGGCCAAGGCCATCGTGGCCATGGTGGGAGGTGCGGCGTGATCCTGGTGAACCGCGAGACCCGGGTCCTGGTCCAGGGCATCACCGGCCGGGAGGGACAGTTCCACACCAAGCAGATGCTGGACTACGGCACCAAGGTGGTGGCGGGGGTGACCCCGGGCAAGGGAGGCACGGAGGTCCTGGGCCTGCCCGTGTACGACACGGTGAAGGAGGCGGTGAAGCACCACCCCATTGACGCCTCCATCATCTTCGTGCCCGCCCCCATGGCGGCGGATGCCGCTTTGGAGGCCGCCCACGCCGGCATCCCCCTCATCGTCCTCATCACCGAGGGCATCCCCACCCTGGACATGGTGCGGGCGGTGGAGGAGATCAAGGCCCTGGGAAGCCGCCTCATCGGGGGGAACTGCCCCGGCATCATCAGCGCCGGCGAGGCCAAGATCGGCATCATGCCGGGCCACGTGTTCCAGCGGGGCCGGGTAGGCCTCGTGAGCCGCTCGGGCACCCTCACCTACGAGGCGGCGGCAGCCCTCTCCGCCGCGGGCCTGGGCATCACCACCACCGTGGGCATCGGCGGCGACCCGGTGATCGGCACCACCTTCAAGGACCTCCTCCCCCTCTTCAACGAGGACCCTGAGACCGAGGCTGTGGTCCTCATCGGCGAGATCGGGGGCTCGGACGAGGAGGAGGCCGCGGCCTGGGTGAAAGCCCACATGAAGAAGCCGGTGGTGGGCTTCATCGGCGGCCGCTCCGCTCCCAAGGGCAAACGCATGGGCCACGCGGGAGCCATCATCATGGGCAACGTGGGCACCCCGGAGTCCAAGCTGAAGGCCTTCGCCGAGGCGGGCATCCCCGTGGCCGACACCATTGACGAGATCGTGGACCTGGTGAAAAAGGCCCTGGGCTAACCGCCCAGGAGCCTGGAAGGCCCCGGAAAACCGGGGCTTTTTTTAAAGCCTTCCCGTGGCCTCGGCCATGGCCCGAAGCCTCTTTCCGTGCTCCTCCTGCAACTCCCCGGGCCGAAGCCGCCAGGTCCAGTTCCCGGAGGGCCTTCCAGGGTAGTTCATCCGGGCCTCGGAGCCCAGGGCCAGCACGTCCTGCACGGGGAAAACCGCAAGCCGGGCCACCGAGCGCATTCCCAGGGCCATGAGGGCCCAGGGAACCTCCTCCTCCCGGGCGAAGCCAATCCCCCACTCCGCCAGGTAGCGCCCCAGGAAGGCCCGCTCATGGGGGGTGGCGGTGCGGTACCAGCCCAGGGTGGTGTCGTTGTCGTGGGTGCCGGTGTAAACCACCACCCGGCCGTGGGCGGGGTAGTTGTGGGGCAGGAAGGGGTTTTCCATCCCGCCATCAAAGGCGAACTGGAGAACCTTCATCCCAGGTAGCGCAAAGCGGTCCCGCAGGGCCTCCACCTCCGGGGTGATGACCCCCAGATCCTCAGCCAGGATGGGTATCCGGCCGAAGACCTCCTGGATCCGCTGGAAAAGCCGCTCTCCCGGGGCCTTCACCCAGCGCCCCTCCACCGCGGTGGGACAGGTGGCGGGGATCTCCCAGTAGGCCTCAAACCCCCGGAAGTGGTCTATGCGCACCAGGTGGAAGAGCTCCAGGGCCTTCCCCAGGCGCTCCACCCAGAAGGAAAACCCCTCCCTCTCCAGGACCTCCCAGCGGTAGAGGGGGTTTCCCCAGCGCTGCCCCGTCTCCGAGAAGTAGTCCGGGGGTACCCCGGCCACCACCGTGGGCCGCCCTTCCCCGTCCAGGTGGAACCACTCCGGGTGGGCCCAGACCTCGGCGGAGTCCTCGGCCACGAAGATGGGCATGTCCCCGATCACCTGCAGGCCCAAGGCCTCGGCCTCGGCCTTCAGGGCCCCCCACTGCCGGAAGAAGAGCCACTGGGTCCAGGCGTGGAAGGCCACCTCCTCGGCCAAGGCGGCCTCGGCCTGCCTGAGGGCCTTTGCTTCCCGCAGGCGCAGGGGCAGGGGCCACTGGTTCCAGGGAAGCCCGCCGTGATGGGCCTTGAGGGCCATGAAGAGGGCATAGTCCCCAAGCCAGCGGGCCTCCTCCTCCTGGAAGCGGGCGAAGGCCTCCCGCTCCTCCTTGGGGGCCTTGGCCATAAAGCCCCGGAAGGCCTCCCGGAGGGCCGGCCACTTCCAGGCGTAGAGCCAGCCGTAATCCACCCGGCCCTCGGGGAAGCCGGGGTCCTGCAGGGCGAGGTAGCCGGCCTGGGCCAGGGGCCTCAGGTCCAGGAGGTAGGGGTTGCCGGCGAAGGCGCTGAAGGACTGGTACGGGGAGTCCCCGTAGCCCGTGGGGCCCAGGGGAAGCACCTGCCAGTACCGCCCCCCTGCCTCCTTCAGGAGGTGCAGGAAGGCCCGGGCCTCCTCCCCCAGGACCCCCACCCCGTAGGGGCCGGGAAGGCTGGTGGGGTGGAGCAGGAGGCCGTATGCGCGGGGAAGCTCCATGACCCCAGTATACCCCCGGGGTGGAAGGGCTTCCAGGGAGAAACGCCCCCGGCCCCTGGCCAGGCCCGCAGAGCGGGGTCTTTTCAGCCCACCTTGTTCCCCTTCTCGTCGTAGGTGTAGAACCCCCGTCCCGTCTTGCGGCCAAGAAGCCCCGCCTGGACCATGCGCCGCAGGAGGGGGGAGGGGCGGTACTTGTCGTCCCCAAACCCCCGGTGGAGGACCTCCATGATGGCCAGGCAGGTGTCCAGGCCGATGAAGTCCGCCAGCTCCAGGGGGCCCATGGGGTGGTTCATCCCCAGGCGCATGACCCCGTCAATGGCCTCCTTGGTGGCCACACCCTCCCGCAGGGCCTCAATGGCCTCGTTGATCATGGGCATGAGGAGCCGGTTGGAAACGAAGCCGGGATAGTCCTGGACCTCGAGGGGGGTCTTCCCCATCCGCTTGGCCACCGCCACCACCACCTCCCGGGTGGTCTCCGCGGTGAGCTCCCCCCGGATCACCTCCACCAGGGCCATGAGGGGGACGGGGTTGAAGAAGTGCATGCCGATGAAGCGCTCGGGCCGGCCTGAGTAGCGGGCCAGGGCGGTGATGGGGATGGAGGAGGTGTTGGAGGCCAGGATGGCCTCCGGCTTGACCAGGGCTCCCAGCCGCTCAAACAGGCGGCGCTTCTCCCCTTCGTCCTCCACGATGGCCTCCACCACCAGGTCGGTATCCTTGAGGGCCTCGAGGTCCAGGCTGGTGCGGATGCGGGCCAGGGCGGCATCGTGGTCCTCCTGGGATATCCGCCCCTTCTCCAGGAACTTCCCCAAAGAGCGGCGGATGGTACCGAGGCCCCTTTCTAAGAAGGCCTCGGCCACGTCCACCAAGACCACCTGGTACCCTGCCTGGGCCGCCACCTGGGCGATGCCCGAACCCATCTGCCCCGCGCCCACCACGCCGATGGTCTTCACTTCCATAAGGCACCCCGGGGCTATTTTACGCCCCGCAGGTTCACAAGCCCCACGCCCAAGAGGGCCAGGCCGCCCCCGGCCAGGGAGAGGGGCGAAGGCACCTCCCCCAGCCACAGGTAGGCCAGGAGGATGGCCAGGACCGGGGAAAGGTAGAGGAAGGAGGCCAGGCGGGCGGTGGGGGTGCGGGAAAGGGCGTAGGTCCAGGTGAGGTAGGCCAAGGCCCCGGGGAAGACCCCCAGGTAGAGGGTGGCCAAAAGTGCCGGCCTGGGCGCCTCCCGCACCGCCTCCCCCAGGCCCGGCAGGAAGAAGAGGAGGGGCAGGGTGCCCAGGACTAAGGTGTAGACCGTCATCTCCTCGCTGCGGTAGCGGGCGAAAAAGGGCTTCTGCAAGACGAAGTAAAAGGAGGTGGAAAGGGCGGAAAGCAGGACCAAAAAAGCCCCCGGGGTCAGGGCCACCCCGCCCCCCTCCCCAAAGGCGATGAGGAGGGAACCCCCAAGGGCCAGGGCAAAGCCCAAGACCCCCAGGGGCCGAAGCCGCTCCCCCAGAAGGAGGTAGGAGAGGAGGGCGGTGAACACCGGCCCCGTGGCGATGAGGAGGCTGGCCGCCCCCGCGCTCACCGTGAGCTCCCCATAGGCTAGGGCCAGGTGGTAGACGGTGATGCCCAAAAACCCCAGGAGGAAAAGCCCGGGCAAATCCCGAACCCTAGGCAGCCGCAGACCCTTGCGCCAAGCGTAGAGGAGGAGGATACCCCCCGCCACCAAAAAGCGCAGGAGGACCAGGTGGCCTGGGGAAAACCCCTGGAGGCCCGCGCGAATCCCCGCGAAGGCGCTGGCCCAGAAGAGGATGGTGAGGAGGGCAGCCCCTAAGGCCCTAGGCTCCATGGGGCAGCACCAGGTAGAAAAGCCCCTGCTCCAGAAGCCCCCGTTCCAAAAGGGCGTTCACCTCCCGGGCGGAAACCCGCTGCACCCGCTCCTTCACCTCGGCCAGGGAGCGGTAGGCCCCAGTGTAGAGGTACTCCATGCCCAGGTGGAAGAGCCGGCCCATGGGGGTTTCCCCCGCGAAGACCAGGCCGGTGGCCAAGGGGGTCTTGACCCGCTCCACCTCCTCCTCCCCCACCCCCTCCCGCACCAGGCGGGCCAGCTCCTCTTGGAGGGTGGAAAGCACCGCCTCCTGGTGCCTAGGGTCGGCTTGGGCGTAGGCGTGGAAGAAGCCGAGGCCGTCTGCCTCCTCGTGGCCGAAGGAGGCCACCTCGGCCAGGCCCTTGTCCACCAGGGCGAAGTGGAGCCTCCCGGACCCCTCCTCCCCCAGGAGGTGGGCCAGGACCTGGGCGGCGTAGCGCTCCTCCGCCTGGTAGGGAACCCCGGGGAAAAGGCCCACCAGGTAGAGGGCCCGGGCCTTCTCGTAGGGGTGCACCTCCACCCCCACCTGGGGGCGGAAAGGCGGATAGTCTCGGGAGGCCTCCCCCTGGGGCCAGGCCGCGGTGAGCCGCTCCGCCTCCGCCACCAGGCGGTCAAAGTCCACCTGGCCCGTGGCGGCCAGGACCATGTTCTTGGGCAGGTAGCGCCGCCCGTGGTAGGCGGCCATGTCCTCCCGCTTTAGGGCGCGGATGCTCTCCACCGTGCCCAGGACGCTGTTCCCCAAGGGGTGGTCCTGGAAGAAGCGCTCCCGGGCCCAATCGTAGGCCATGTAGGCGGGACGGTCCTGGTAGCGAGCAATCTCCTCCAGGATGACCAGCTTCTCGGTGTCAAAGTCCTCCGGGCGTAAGGCGGGCCGCATGAGCCGGGAAAAGAGCTCCAGCAGGGGCAGGGTGAACTCCGGGAGGACCGCCCCGTAGTAGACCGTGGCCTCCTCGGAGGTGAAGGCGTTGTACTGGGCCCCCATGCGGTCAAAGGCCAGGTTCACCGAGAGGGCGTCCATCCCCTCGGGGCCCTTGAAGACCATGTGCTCCAGGAAGTGGCTGACCCCGCTTTCCCCCGCCCCCTCGTCCCGGGCCCCGGTGCGCACGAAGTAGCCCAGGGCCACGCTCCGAGCCCCGGGCAGGACCTCGGCGATCACCCGCAGGCCATTTTGCAGTACTGCCTCACGAAACATGGTCCACCTCCCCCAAAAGCCCCACCCAGGGGTTCTGGTAAGGGTGGGTGCGCAAGAAGGCGTTCACCGCCTCCAGGCTGGTCTCCTCTATGGCCTTCTCAATCTCCCAAAGGGGGCGAACCCGGCCCAAAACGAAGAGGTCGCGGGCCATGGAGGCCGCCCGGCTCCTTATGGACTCATCGGCCATCACCAGGGCGGTCTTTAAGCCCACCTTGGCCCGGGCGAGCTCGTCCTCCGTGACCCCCTCGGAAAGCCTTTCCATCTCGGAGCGCATCACCTCCAGGGTCTCCTGGGCCCGCTCCTTGGTGGTGCCCGCGTAGGCCATGAGGAGGCCCTGGCCCCGCACCCCCGCGGGGAAGGCGGAGACGGCGTAGACCAGGCCCCGCTTCTCCCGCACCTCGGTGAAAAGCCGGCTGGACATGCCCCCGGAGAGGACCTCGAGGGCCAGCCGGGCGGCATAAAACCCAGGGTCCTCGGGGCCCACGTCAGGGTAGGCCAGGCCGATCTGCACCTGGGCGGTGGGCCTTTCCAGGTGGAAGCGGTGGGGCTCGGAAAGGAGAGGGGGTGGGTAGGTGGGCGCCTCCCCCTCCCAGGCCAGGAGGGGCTCTAGGGCCCGCTGCAGGGCCTCCCAGGAAACCCCCCCCGCCACCGCCAAAATGGCCCCCCTGGGGGTGTAGCGCCGGAAGAAGTCCGCCCGCACCGCCTCGGGGGTGGCCCGCCTCAGGTCCTCCTCCTCTCCCAGGGGGTCCCGCCCGTGGGGGGAGCGGAAGACCCGCCGCCTCAGCTCGGAAAAGAGCTTGCGCGCGGGCTGGTCCTCCAGGGAGAGGAGGCTTTGCAGGGCCACCGAGCGCACCGCCTCAAACCCCTCCTCGGGGAGGGCAGGCCGGGTGAGGAGGAGGGCGTAGAGGCGGAAAACCTCCTCCAGGACCTCGGGCAAAAAGGCCGCGGCAAAGAGGGAGTACTCCAGGCCGGCTCCGCTCTGCCGCCGGACCCCCAGGGCGTCCAGGGCCTCCGCCAGACCCCTGGCGTCCAGCTCCCCGGCCCCCTTCCAGAGCCAGCCTTCCTCCAGGGTGCTGGCCCCCAGAAGCCCTTCGGGCTCGTTCACCGCCCCAGCGGGCACCAGGAGGTGGAAGGCTACCCCGGGGTAGTCCCGCTCCTCCAGGGCCACCAGGAGGCCATTTGGCAATCGCTCCACGCGGCTCACAGGCCTAAGGGTATCATGGGGAGCGTGAGGGAAGGGGAACTCCGGGAAAGGCTCCTCAGGCCCCTTTTGCGGGAACTCCAGGACGGGGCCCAGGACCGGGTGGTGGTGGGGGGCCTCGAGGCCCTGGTGGCCAACCTGGCCCGCCCCTTCCCCCAGGTGCGGGCCCTCTTCCAGGGGTACCGGGAAAAGCCCCCCGAGGAGCGGAAGCGCCTTCTGGAGGAGGCCATCCGCTTCCTGCAGGACGGCGCCCCATCCCCTTCCCCCGCCCCCAGCCCCCCCAAGGGGCGGCTGGCCCTCCAGGACCCCGCCCACCTCCTGGCCCCCGCGCAAAGCCGCAAGCGGCTCACCGAACTCAGCCTGCACACGGTGCGGGACGTGCTCCACCACTACCCCCGCCGCTACGAGGACCGCCGGGCCCTTCCGGGGGTGCGCTTCCTGGAGGACGGCAAGAAGGCCACCCTGCTGGTCAAGGTCCTGGCCAAGGAGCTTCTGCGCACCCCCAAGAAGGGGATGCAGCTGGTCCAGGTCAAGGCCCAGGACACCTGGGGATGGCGGCTCACCCTGGTCTGGTTCAACCAGCCCTGGGTCCTCTCCCAGATCCAGGAGGGGGCCACCCTGATCGTCACGGGACGGGTGCAGCGGCGGAACGGGGTGCAGCTTTTCGTGGAGCACTTTGAGGACGAGGGCACGGAGTCCCTCTCCACCGGCCGCATCGTCCCCATCTACCCCGCCAAGGAGGGGGTGGGCCAGGCCTTCCTGCGGCGCACGGTGCACCGGGCCCTGGAGCTCACCCTCCCCCTCCCCGACCCCCTGGCCCCCTACCGGGAGGCGGAGGGGCTTTTGGAGTACGGGGAGGCCCTGCGGCAGATCCACTTCCCCGAGGACGAGGAAGCGCTGAAGCAGGCCCTTTTGCGCCTCAAGTTTGACGAGTACCTCCTCCTGGAGCTCAAGGCCCTCCTGGAGGCGGGGGGGCTGGTCCTGGGCCGAAGCTTCCGGGTGGAGGCGGCCTGGGTGGAGGCCTTCCGCAAGGCCCTCCCCTTCCCCCTCACCCGGGCCCAGGAGCGGGTGATGGCGGAGATCGCCAAGGACATGCAAAGCCCGCGGCAGATGGCCCGCCTCCTCCAGGGGGATGTGGGCTCGGGGAAGACGGTGGTGGCCGCCTTTGCCCTCTACCTAGCGGCCCAAAACGGGGCCCAGGGCGCCCTCATGGCCCCCACGGAGATCCTGGCCAAGCAGCACTTCCAAAACCTCACCCGCTACCTCTTCCCCCTGGGGGTGCGGGTGGAGCTCCTTTTGGGCTCCATGTCCGCCAAGGAGAAGGAAGAGGCCTTGGCCCGCCTCCGCCACGGCGAGGCCCAGGTGGCCGTGGGCACCCACGCCCTCATCCAGGAGGGGGTGGGCTTTAAGGACCTGGGCCTGGCGGTGGTGGACGAGGAGCACCGCTTCGGCGTCCTGCAGCGGCGGGCCCTCCTGAAGCTGGCCTCCTCACCTCCAGACGTGCTGGTGATGTCCGCCACCCCCATCCCCCGCTCCCTGGCCCTTACCCTCTACGGGGACCTGGAGGTGAGCGTCCTGGACGAGATGCCCCCGGGGCGCATCCCCGTGCAGACCAAGGTCCTCCCCCACCGCCTCCGCCTCCAGGCCTACGCCTTCGCCCGGGAGGAGGTGCGCAAAGGGCACCAGGTCTTCGTGGTGGCCCCGGCCATTGAGGAGGCGGAGGAGCTGGACCTCAAGGCGGCCACCGCCCTCTATGAGGAGCTTAAGGGCCTCCTCCCCGGGGTGCGCATGGCCCTCCTCCACGGCAGGATGCCTGCCCGGGAAAAGGACCAGGTGATGGAGGCCTTCCGCCAGGGGGCCTTTGACCTCCTGGTCTCCACCACGGTGATTGAGGTGGGAGTGGACATCCCCAAGGCCACCCTCATCATCGTGGAAAACGCGGAGCGCTTTGGCCTGGCCCAGCTCCACCAGCTAAGGGGCCGGGTGGGGCGGGGCGGGCTTCCGGGCTACGCCCTCTTTATCGCCGGGGAGGCCAGCCAGAAGACCCTGAGGCGGCTTAAGGTCCTCGAGGCCTCCACCGACGGCTTCTACATCGCCGAGATGGACCTTAAGCTTCGGGGCCCCGGGGAGCTGAGGGGGACCCGGCAGTCGGGCTACCCGGAGCTTAGGCTTGGAGACCTGGCGGAGGACACCCCCATCATTGAACGGGCCCGGGCCCTGGCCAAGCGGATTTTGGAGCTGGACCCCGACCTCTCCCTGCCCCAGCACCAGGCCCTCAGGGAGGAGCTCCGGGCCCGGGCGGAGCGCATCGGGTTCCGGGAGGTGATCTGAAGGCGGGATGCCCCTCAAGGCCCTCCCCCACCCTCACCTGCCCGCCTTCGCCTCCGAGGGGAGTGTGCGCCGGGCCCTGGCCCTGCAGGGCTACCTCCTGGCCCTGCGGGAGGCCTACACCGCCTACGCCCCCGTGCCCCCGGTCACCCTTTACGTCCTGTCGGAAAGGGACTGGCGGGCCCGCCTCCCCTACCCCTATGGCCTCCCCTTCCAGCGCACGGGACCCGAGGGGCTTTCCCTCTTTGCCCCCCTTACCTACCCGGAAAGGCTCCTCCACCGCCTGCGGGAGGCCCTCATTCCCCTGGGGCCTCCCCCGGGGGAGCTTCCCGCCTTCCTGGACCTCAACCTGGGCCACGAGTACGCCCACGCCCTGCAGGTGGCCTGGCGGCTCCGCACAGGGGCCAGGTGGCTGGACGAGTTTTTCGCCAACTACCTCTTCCTCCTGGGCCTGAAGCGGGCCCATCCTGACCTGGCAGAGGTCCTCCTGGCCTGGAGCCGGTACCTGGCCCGCCTAGACCCCGAGCGGAAGAGCCTCTCCGCTTACGAGAGGCGGCGGGGAGACCTGAAGGGGGCCCTTTGGTTCCAGGCCCAGTTCACCCTCAAGGGGGAAGAGATTCTGGAAGAAGGGGGGGACCGCCTCCTCCGGGCCTTCCTGGAGGCGGCCCCCCTGGACCGCCGGAAGGGGCACCGGCTCCTCTTGGAGCTCTACCCCGGGCTCAAGGAGTGGTTCGCCGCCTTCGGCCTCAGGGGCGCACCCTGGGGGGTGTCTTCCCCTCGGCCAGGGCCCTGAGCCAGTCCAGGAAGCTGGTCTCCCCCACCCTCAGGGTGTAGAGCTCGGGCCGGGGCAGGATGCAGTGCTGGCCCCCCGGGGCCAAGTAGAAGGTGTAGTTCTCCGCCTGGGCCGGGGCGGAAACAGCCCTAAAGGCCCCTTCCGCCCACTCCCGGGCCGTGGCCTCGGAAGGGGAGCGCTCCCCCTTCATGAGGGCGTAGAAGAAGACCTGGGTGCCGTCCAGGACCGTGGTGTACTGGGCAAAGCGCCCTGAGGGGAAGGCCCTGGCTAGGGCCAGGTAGATCTCGGCCACCTGGGGGTTGGAGGAGAGGCCCGGGAGTTCGGGGAGCCTGGGGTTCCAGCGGGCAAAGCCGGGGAAGCCCTCGGTGCGCACCCCCACCCCGGCGTCCCCGCACACGGCCACCTGGGCGTTCTTGTAGGTGGAGAGGACCTTGTCCGCCCAGAACACCGCCCCGTAGGCCCCGGCGCTACACCCGGTGACGAAGACCCGCTCGGGGTTCGTGTGGTTGCGGAACACGTACTCCAAGGCGGCCAGGGCGTTGCGGGCCCCCTGGTGGTGCACCCGGAAGCCCCCGTAGTCCACGGTGGCCCGGCCCACGTGCAGGTCCCCGGTGCAGTAGGGGATGAAGACGTGGGTCCAGCCGTAGAAGGGGTTGGCCACGCTCAGGCGGTTGTAGATGCCCTGGGCCAGCAACAGCTCCTGCACGTCCACCCGCTTGCGGTAGGTCTGGCTCTGGGGGGCGCAGGTGGCCGCGTCCCAGCAGGCCCCACCCCCCTGAAAGTCCAGGACCACCTTCCTGGGGTCCCCGGGGCTCACATAGAAGCGGTAGGGGGAACCATCGGCGCAGACCCCCCCCGGCACCTCCACCGCCTTCCAGAAGGCCTCGAGGCCCTGGGCCAGGGCCAAGCCCAAAAGCAAAAGCAACGCCAAAACCCGCGGCATTGTTCACCTCCGCCCCCAGTCTAGAAGGCTTCCTGTACCCAGTCAAGAAAGGGCGGCCCAAAGGCCGCCCTTAAGCCAGAGCCTGGACCCTAGAACACGGCTTTGTGGAGGATATCCGTCACGGAGACGATGCCCATCACCTCCCCCTGGATGACGGGGGCGCGGCGGATGCCGGTGTTGGCGAAGAGGCGGGCCACGTACTCCACCCCCAGGTCGGGGTTAACGGGGATGACGGGTTTGGTCATGATCTCGTGCACCTGGACGGTGGTGGGGTCCTTGCCGTAGGCAATGACCTTGTAGACGATGTCCGTCTCGGTAACGATGCCGTAGGCGTCGTCCTCATTGCGCCGGTCCACGATTAAGGCCCTCAGGCCCGTCTCCTTCATGAGGTTGATGGCCTCCTTCACCGTGGCCGAGCCCTGGATCATCACCACCTCGGTGGACATGATGTCCTTGGCCTTCTTCACGGCACACCTCCTTGCCCAAAGGCGCGAAGGATTCTCCTTCCGGGCCCCTTCAACATACCCCAAGGGGTATGGGGGGCTCCAGGGACAAACGCCCCCAGGCTAGGCCCACTCCACCCGGCTCCCCGTGGGGTGCTTGCGCACCACCAGGCGGGCGGGAAGCCTCTCCGCCAGGACCTCCACGTGGGTGACGATGCCCACCAGGCGGCCCCGGGTGGGGAGGGCTTCCAGGACCCCCGCCACCAGCTCCAGGGTCTCGGGGTCCAGGGTGCCGAAGCCCTCGTCCAGGAAAAGCGCCCCCAGCCGCCCCCGGGAGAGCTCCTCGGAAAGGGCCAGGGCCAGGGAGAGGCTGGCCAGGAAGCCCTCCCCTCCGGAGAGGGTTTTGACCGGGCGGGCCTCCCCCGCGTGCCACAGGTCGTGGACCTGGTACTCGTCCCCCAGGGCCCTCAGGCGGTACCGGCCCCCAGAGAGGGTGTTCAGAAGCTCGTTGGCCCGCTCCACCAGGTTCCGTTGCCTGAGGCCCAGCAAGTAGGCGGGGAAGTTGTGGGCCTGCAGGTCCTGGGCCAGCTTTTCCCAAAGGCCCACCTCCTTGGCCACCTCTGCCAGGCGGCCCTCCAGCTCCCGCCGCCGCTTTAGGCCCTCCCGAAGCCGCTCCCTTTCCGCCTCCAGGACCGCCCGGCGGCCCTCCAGGGCCCGAAGCGCCTCTTGGGCCTTCCCCAAGGCCTCCCGCTCCTTGCGCGCCCGGGCCTCCGCCTCCTCCAGGGAGAGGGGGGGGAGGGGAGGAAGGGCCTGGAGGCGGGCCTCCACCTCCGCCATCTCCTTCTCGTGGGCCTGTAGGCGTTCCTCCAGGGCCCGCTTTTCCTCGGGGGCCAGGTGGGAAGCTCGGGCCTCGGCCTCGGGAAGGAGGCCCCCCACCCGCTCCCTGGCCTCGGCCAGGGCCTTGGCCTGCTCCTCCTGGCGGGCGGCCAGGGCGGAAAGCGCCCGCTGGGCCTCCTCCAGCTCCCGGGAAAGGCGCTTCTCCTGGGCCTCCTTGTTCTCCATCTCCCGGAGGGCGGCCTGGAGGCGCCCTAGGTGCTCGGCCAAGCCCAGCCCCCCCGTGCGCTCCATGAGGTGGCGGAAAAGCCCCGCCCCCAGGGCCCCCTTCTCCTCCCGCAGGACTGCCAGCCGGGCCCTCACCCCCTGGAGGAGGGCCTCGGGCGCTCCCGAGCGCCCTGCGGCCAGCCTTTTCGCCTTGGCCTCCAGCTCCCCCACCTCCCGCTCCAGGGCCTTATGCCGGCCCGAGGCCTCGCGGTAGCGGCCACGAAGCTCCTCCAGCAGGGCTTTCTTCTCCTCCAAGATGGCCTTTAGGGCCTCCGGGTCCCCAGGGGAAGGCTCGGCCCCCAAGGCGGCCTCCTCCCTCAGGAGGGCCTCCCGCCGCTCGCGGAGTTTTCCCAGCCGCAGGAGAAGGTCCCGATCCTTCCCCTCCAGAGCCGCCACCCGCTCCCGCAGGTCCTCCCCCTTGGGCTTGGGGGGCAGGGCGTGGACCAGGCCCCCACACAAGGGGCAGGGCTTTCCGGGCTCCAGGAGGTCGTGGAAGGCCAGGAGGCCAAGCCGCCTTTCCTCCTGGCGCAAGGCCTTTAGCTCCCCCAGAAGCCGGGCCCGCTCCCCTTCCAGGGCCTCAGCCTCAGCCTCGAGGGCGCGAAGCTCCTCCCGGAGGCGGAAGGCGGTGGCCCCCTTGAGGGCCCGCTCCAGGGCCTCCGTCTCCTCCCGGACCCGCCTCCCCTCCTCCTGCAGCTGGGCGAGTTCCGCCTGGAGGGCGGCAAGCTCCCCTTGGCGTGCCCGCAGGTGGGCCAGGGCCTCCGCCCAGGCGGCCAGGCTGGCCTCCTCCTCCCTAAGGCGCCCCTCCTCCTCCAAAAGGGCCTCCAGGGCCTCCAGGTCCAGCCTGGGCGCCGGGTGGTCCTTCACCCCCACCCGCCGCCAAAGGGCCTCCAGGGCCTTAAGCCCCTGGGCCTCCAGGAGGGCCTGGCGCAGGGCCTCCAGGGCCTTGGGGTCAAAGGCCAGGGCGCGGCGCTTTTCCTCCAGCTCGCGCACCTTGGCCTCCAGGCGGGCCGCCTCTTCCCGGGTGGCGGCCAGGGCCTTCTCCTTGGTCCGCAGGTCCTCCCAAAGGGGCAGGGCGCGCTCCGCCTCCTGGGCCTTGGCCAGCCGCTCCCGCAGGGCCGCCATCCTCGAGGCCTCCCCCAGGAGGCGGGCCCTTTGGGCCTCCAGGAGGTGCCGCTCCTCCAGGCGCTTCAGGAGGTCCTCCGCCTCCTTTAGGCCCTTCTCCAGCCGCCTTACCTCTTCCTCCAAGCGGGCCACCCCCTGGGCCACCTCCTCCAGCGCCTTCTCCCGGGCCTCCAGGGCCTCGAGGGTCACCTCCTTAAGCCCAAGGAGCTCCCCTTCAAGCCGCCCCTTCTCCTCTAAAAGCCTAGCCCGCTCCCCCGCCGCCCGCTCCCGGGCCCGCTCCAGCCGGGAAAGCTCAAATAGGTCCAGGAGGATGCGCCGCCGCTCCTTGGCCTCCCCTTTGAGGAAGCGGTCAAACTCCCCCTGGGGCAGGAGGAGGGCCCGGGTGAAGGCCTCGTAGGAAAGGCCCAGAAGGTCCTCCAGAAAGCCGTTCAGGGCCTCCAGGGTCTCCGAGGGGACCAGGCGCTCCCCCGCGGGGGAAAGCTCAAAGAGCCGCCCTTCGCTCCGCCGGCCCCGCACCCGCTCCACCCGGTATACCTTCTGCCCCACCTGGAAGGTGAGGGCCACCCGGGCCTCGCTGGCGGCGGGGTGCTTCAGGGTGGCCACGCTCCGCCCTACCCGGGGCACCAGGCCATACAGGGCAAAGGCCACGGCGTCCAGGAGGGTGCTCTTGCCCGAGCCCGTGGGGCCGGTAATGGCAAAGAGCTCCACGTCGCTGAAGTCCACCGCCTGCCTCTCCCGGTAGGGGCCAAAGCCCTCAAGTTCCAGGCGCAAGGGTCTCAAGCTCCACCTCCCGCAACACCGCCTCAAGCCGCTCCAAAAGGGCCTCCTCCTCCCGTCCCCGCTCCTTCAGGTAGCGGCCGTAGGCCTCCAGGAGGGAAAGCTCCGGCCCCCTTTCCCCCGCTTCCACCACCGGCAGAGCCCCCGCGGCCTCCACGGCCAGGAGGTGGGGCAGGTGCCGGAAAAGCCGATCCTTTTGCTCTGGGCTCAGCCTCCCCTCCACCACCAGGCGCAAATAACCGGGAAAGCGCTCCAGCTCACCAAGCCGCCCGTCCAGCTCCTCCAGGGCCAGGCGGTAGGTCCTGAGGGGCTTTCCCCAGCGCTCCCGGATGGGATGGACCTGGGCAGGGCCCGAAGGGGGAAGCTCCACCAGAAGCGCCCCCCGCTCGGCCTCCTCCCCCTCGCCGAAGTCCAGCTGGACCAGGCTTCCCGGGTACCAGGCCACGGGAGCCTCGGAGACCTGCTGCTGCCGGTGGATGTGCCCCAGGGCCAGGTAGCGGGCGGCAAGGGGCAGGGCCGAGGCGGGCACCGCGTAGCTCCCCGTGAGGTGGAAGGCGAACTCCCCCGCCCCCGGCCTTGCCCCCTCCACGGCGAAGTGGCCCAGCATCAGGGGGCTTTGCAGGTTCCCCAGGATGCGCCGCATGGCCTCCGCGTAGGAGCGGTGGCGGTCTTCGGCCTCCTGGAAGGTCTTCTTCACCAGGACCCGCTCGGAGACGAAGGGCAACAGGGCGGCCTCCAGCCCCCCCACCCGCACCACCCCGCCCTCCTCCCGAAACAGGGGCCGGCCCCGCACCTCTACCCCCACCAGGGCGAAGAGGGGGGCGAGGGCCTCGAGGCGCTCCTTGGGGTCGTGGTTGCCGGCGATGACCAAGGCCGGCACCCCCAGGGCCTTCAGCTCCAGGAAAAACTCCACCGCCAGGGCCTCCGCCTCGGCGGAGGGCTGGGGACGGTCAAAGAGGTCCCCGGAGACCAGGACCAGGTCCACCCCCTCCCTCCTCACGATCTCCAGCAAGGCCTTCAGGGCCTCCCCGATCTCCGGGGTACGGTCCACCCCCTTCAGCACCTTGCCCAGGTGCCAGTCCGCGGTGTGGAGTAGGCGCACGGACCCCATTATGCCACCCTCAGTGGGCATGCCCGTGCTCCGGGGGCCCCCCCTTCCCCCCCCGGAAGGCCCAGGCGGCCACCAGGGTGGTGAGGGGCACCGCCAGGAGGAGGCCCAAGGAGCCCAGCACCATGGCGGCCACCTCCGCGGCAAAGGGCTCGGTGTTGAGGAGGAAACGCAAGGGGGTGGGGTCCCTGGTGAGGAGGAGGAAAAGGGGCAAGGAACCCGCGGCGTAGGCCAGGACCAGGGTGTTCACCAGGCTGCCGATGTGGTCGTAGCCCACCTCCATCCCCCGGCGGTAGAGCTCCCAAAGGCCCAAGCGGGGGTTGGCATGGGCCAGGGCCTGCACCACCGCCGCCTGGGTGACGGTGACGTCGGTGAGGGCCCCCAGGGCCCCCACCACCACCCCGGCCAGGAACAGGGAGACCAGGTCCACCCCGCCCCACTGCCCGAGGAGCATGGCCTCCTCCGAGGCCATGCCGGTAAAGCCCATGGCCCCCACGAAGAGGACAGAAAGGCCCAGCACGAAGGCCACGGAGAGGAGGGTTCCCAGGAGGGCCGCCGTGGTCTTGCGGTTCACCCCGTGCACCAAGTAGAGGGTGAGGAAGAGCACGCCCAGGCTCCCCAAAAAAGCGTAGAGGAGGGGGTTCCCCCCCGCCGCCACCCGGGGTACCACGAAGTAGACCACCACCAGGAGGCTGAGGAAAGTGCCCAGAAGCCCCCTCACCCCTTTCCCCCGGCCCAGAAGGGCGGCCAGGAGGGCGAAGAGGCCGAGGAGGGAGAGCAACCAGGGCATGCGGTCGGGCTCGGTGATGTAGAGCCTCCCCCCTTCCCGGTAAAGGACCACCCGCTCCCCTGGGCGGAACCCCCCTCCTCCGGTGGGCAACAGGGCCTCCTGCCGCCCGCCTTCCACCTCCACCTGGGCCAGGCCCCGTGCGGGGTCCAGGGCCAGGATCCGCCCGAGCAGGTAGCGCCCCTCCCCCTGGGCCAGGGCGGGAAGGAGGGCGAGGCAAAGCCACATCAGCCAGCGCATGGCCCCACTCTATCCCCTCAGGATGAAAACTGCTTCTCAGGTTGCTATCCTAGGGGCATGGAACGCTCCACCCGGCAGCGGCGGGCCATCCGGGAGGCCTTTTTGGAGGCGGGCCGCCCCCTTTCCCCCCAGGAGGTCCTGGACCTGGCCAGGAGGAAGGTGCCCTCCCTGGGCCTGGCCACCGTGTACCGCACCCTGAAGGGGCTGGTGGAGGAGGGCTTCCTCGCCCCCGTGGCCCTGCCCGGGGAGCCTCCCCGCTACGAGCCCGCGGGGCGGGACCACCACCACCACTTCCTCTGCCGTCGCTGCGGACGGGTTTACGAGCTTCTGGGTTGCGACCTCTCCCCCCAGCACCTCCCCCCCGGCTTCCAGGCCGAGGGGCATGAGGTGACGGTGTACGGCCGCTGCCCGGAGTGCGCCCCTCCCTATTCCCAGGCGGGGTAAAGGCTTAGGGGTTTGGTCCAGCGCACCTCCTCCAGAGCCCCATCGTAGCGCAAAAGGGCCGCCAGCCGGGCCCGGGAGTAGACCCGGTAGGGCTCCTTGGGGATGAAGGCGGTGACGATGTCCACCTGGCGCGGGGTGGCGTACTCCAGGACCACGTGGAGGGGAAGCTTGAGCCGCGGGGGGAAGACCATATAGCCCAGGACCAGCATGCGCTGGTCCTCGGGGTAGATGGCCAGCTCCCGCCCCCATTCCAAGGCCCGGAGGACGTCCAGTTCGGTGAAGCCCTCCTGGAGCATGTGCTTGGCCACGTGGGGGCCCAGGCGGTAGCGGCCTTCCCGCAGGTGGGGCAGGAGGTCGGGAAGGCGGCGCAGCTTTTTCACGGGAACCCACCCCCTTGGCCCCAGTGTAGGGGTTCAGCCGGGGAAGAGTGTGCCCCCTACCCGTAAGGCCCTAGGGCCCCCGGGTCCCGCACCGCCAGGAAGGCGCCGTAGACCCGGCTGGCCCCTGCCCGCAGCAGGGCCTCCCTGGCCCTTAGGAAGGTGGCCCCGCTGGTGAGGACATCGTCCACCAGAAGCCAGGCCCCTTCCACCCGGGCTACGGGAAGGAAGAGGTCGGCAGGAAGCCTGCCCCGGGCCCGGCCCCGGGTGGGCTGGCTGGGGGTGTAGCGCCCCCGGCGGAGCAAGGGGCGGTAGGGAAGCCCCAGGGCGCGGGCCAGCTCCCGGGCCAGGACCTCCGGGGGGTTATAGCCCCTCCGGAGGAGGCGGGGAAGGAGGGTGGGCACGCTGGTCACCCCCTGGAGGGCCCACCCCGCCTCCCGCACCCCTTGCGCCAGGGGAGGGGCCAGAAGGCGGGCAAGCCCCAGCCGGCCCCGGTACTTGAGGGCCCGGGCCAGGCCTCCCACCCGGCCATAAAGCCCCAGGTAGACCATCTCCTTCCCCCTAAAAGCCCGCAAACTCCGGCGGCAAGGGGTACAGAGGAGGGGCTGGTCCAAACGCCCCCCGCACCCCGGGCAGGCGTGGCCCAGAAGCCCCTCAAGCAAGCCCCAGGGCATGGCGCAGGGCCTCGTCAAAGGGGGGGTAGAGCACCCCCTTCTCCGTCACGATCCCCGTGAGGAAGCGGTGGGGGGTCACGTCAAAGGCCGGGTGGTAGGCGGGAAAGCCCTCGGGGGCCAGGCGCACCCCCTTGAGGAGCACCACCTCCTCCGCCGGGCGCTCCTCTATGGGGATGCCCTCCCCGCTTTCCAGGCGGGGGTCCACGGAGGAAAGCGGCAGGGCGGCGTAGAAGGGGATGCCGTGGTGGTGGGCCAGCACTGCCAGGCTGTAGGTGCCGATCTTGTTGGCGAAGTCACCGTTCAAGGCCATGCGGTCCACCCCCACGATCACCGCGTCCACCTGCCCCCTGGCCATGAGGAAGCCCGCCATGTTGTCGGCGATGAGGGTGGCCGGGACCCCCGCCTTCATGAGCTCGTAGGCGGTGAGCCGGGCCCCCTGGAGGTAGGGCCGGGTCTCGTCCACCCACACGTGGCGCACCCGCCCCTGGCGGTGGCCTTCCAGGATGGCCCCCAAGGCCGTGCCGTACCCCCCCGTGGCCAGGGGGCCGGTGTTGCAGTGGGTGAGGACCTGGCCCCTCAGGACCCGGGCCCCGTGGCGGCTGATGGCCCTTTCCGTCTCCTCCACCTCCCGCCACAGGGCCTCGGCCTCCCGCAGGCTCCCCTCCAGGTCCCCCCAGTGGGGGCGCATGCGATCCAGGGCGTGGAAGAGGTTCACCGCCGTGGGACGGCTCATCCTCAGGTGCCGGTCGGCCTCCTCAGGGGACTCCCCGGCCAGGTGGGCCAGGACCATGCCGTAGGCGGCGGAGACCCCGATGGCCGGAGCCCCCCGCACCACCATGGCCCGGATGGCCTCCGCCATCTCCCGGGCGGTGCGCACCGGCACCCAGACCTCTTCCAGAGGCAGCCGCCGCTGGTCCAAAAGCCAGAAGATCCCTTCCTCCAGAGCCAGGCGAAAGGGCAGAAGGCGCTCCACGCCCCAAGCTTAGCGGAGCCTCAGGACCTTGTCGTCCCCCGGGCGCACCTGGCCCCGCCCGTCCCGGTTGGAGGTGGTCACATAAAGGGCCCCATCGGGCCCCACCTGCACCTCCCGCAGGCGGCCAAGGCCGGAAAGCACCGTCTCCACCCGCCCCACCCGCCAGTTCCCCCGCCCTCCCAGAAGCTCCAGGCGCAGGAGGGCCTGGCCCCGGAGGCCGGCCACGTAGAGGGCCCCCCGGAAGAAGGCCAGGTTCCCCGGGGGGAAGCCCTGGGGCCAGAAGTAGAGGGGGTCCAGGTAGCGCGGGTCCTCTCCCCGGCCCACCACCTTTGGCCAGCCGTAGTTCCCCCCGGGCACGATGAGGTTCACCTCATCGTGGCCGAAGCCCTGCTCCCCGCTGGGCCCGTGCTCGCTGGCGAAAAGCTCCCCCGTCTCCGGGTGCCAGGCCAGGCCCTGGGGGTTGCGGTGGCCCAGGCTGTAGACCTCGGGCCTGGCCCCCGGACGGCCCAGGAAGGGGTTGCCGGGGGCAGGGGCCCCTTCTGGGGTGAGGCGGAGGATCTTGCCCCCCAGGGAGGCCAGGTCCTGGGCCAGCTCCCGCTCGTAGACCTCCCCCGTGGTCACGTAGAGCATGCCGTCAGGGCCGAAGGCGATCCGCCCCCCAGAGTGCAGGCCGTGGGCCCGGGCGGGGATACCGTCCAGCACCACCCGGTCCAGGACCCCGCGGCTCCCCTCGTGCCGCAGGCGCACCACCTGGTTGCGAAGCCCCCCCTCCTCCACCGTGCGGTAGGCGTAGAGGTAGGGCTCCCGGGGAAAACGGGGGTGGAGGGCCAGGCCCAATAGCCCCGACTCCCCCCGGGCGTACACGGTTAGCTCGGCGTAGGTGGCAACCCGCCCCTCCCGCACCAGGCGGATGCGCCCGGGGCGCTCCGCCACCAGAAAACCCCCCTCGGGCAAAAAGGCCAGGGCCCAGGGCACCTCGAGGCCCCCCACCACCTCCTCCACCCTTAAGCCCTGGGCCCGCCCCAGGGCCACGCCTAGAAGGCCCCCAAGGACCTGCCTACGGGATGGCATGCTTCCCTCCTTGGGCCAAGGCTAGCAAAGGAAAGGCCCTGGCGGGAAGGCCAGGGCACATTTCCCCGGAGGCCTAGGCCCTAGGGTCCAGGATGACCTTCACCCCCTGGCCCGAGGCCAGGAGGCTGAAGGCCTCCCGGTAGCGGCTCATGGGGAGGCGGTGGGTGATGAGGGGGGTGAGGTCCACCCGGCCCGAGTAGACCAGGGCGGTGCCCTGCATCCAGGTCTGCCATAGCCGCCGGCCGGCGATGCCATAGGCGGTGATCCCCCGCATCACCAGCTCCCCCGCCAGGTCAAAGCGGATGGGATCCGAGGGGATGCCCAGGATGCGGGCCTCCCCCCCGGGGATGAGGGCCTTAAGCCCCTGGTGGATGGCGCTCTCGTTCCCGGAAAACTCCAGGAGCACCTCCACCCCGCTCCCCGTCACCTCGCGCACCCCCTGGAGGAGGTCCTCCTCCAGGGGGTTGATGAGGCGGTCGGCGTAGGGCTTGGCGAAGGCCAGGCGGTAGGGGTTGGGGTCGGAGACCAGGATGGGCCCGGCCCCGCTGGCCCGGGCCACCATGGCCGCCATGAGGCCGATGGGCCCCGCCCCGGTGATGAGGACACTTTTGCCGGAGACCCCGCTTCCCGCGTACACCGTGTGCACCGCGTTGCCGAAGGGTTCCAGGATGGCCGCCACCTCAAAGGGCAGGTCCTTAGGGTTGACCCAAGCGTTTTCCGCCGGCACCACCACGTACTCGGCGAAGCCCCCGTCCCGGTCCACCCCCAGGATCTCGGTGTGGAGGCAGACATGGTAGTTGCCCGTGCGGCAGGCGGGGCAGGTATGGCAGACGATGTGGCTTTCCAGGCTCACGTGGTCCCCCACCTGGGGCCGCTTTACCCCGGGCCCCACCCGCTCCACCACCCCACTGAACTCGTGGCCGGTGACGAGGGGGGGGCGGATCCGCCCCTGGGCCCAGGCGTCCCACTTCCAGATGTGCAGGTCGGTGCCGCAGATGCTGGCGGCTTCCACCCGCACCAGAATCTCTCCCGGGCCCGGCTCGGGCAGGGGACGTTCCACCAGGGTTAGGCCTTCTTCGGGACTCAGCTTGGCCAGTGCGCGCATACCTGGGCCATGCTACCACCGGTAGAGGGCGCCCACGCTGAACCGGGCGGTGTCGGCCCCCTCGAGGCTCAGGGTAAGGCCTAAGTCTTCCGTGAGGTCGTAGCCCAGGGCGAAGGCCAGGCGGGAAAGCCGGCCGTCCCCCGGCTGGAAGGTGGAGAACAGGGTGAAGGTGAGCCCGTCCCGGCGGTACTGGGCGGATAGGGTCTGCTCCCCCCTCAGGTCCACCTGGTAGCCCAAGAAGAGCTCCGGGCTCAGGTACTTGCCGATGGAAAAGCGGATGTCCTCCAGCTGACCTCCCTGGAGGAGGGGAACCTGCACCTGGAAGCGGTCCAGCCCGAAGGCCCGGGAAAGCTCCCGTTCCAGCTGGCCCAAAACCAGGTTCTCCAGGGCCGCCCCCAGGGCCGCCTGGGGCAGGGTCTCGCCCAACTTGGCCAGGTCGGGGGTACCTAGGGTGAGGAGGGCGTAGATCTCGGGCTCGCTTAGGGGGGGTTCCGAGGCGAACTGGGGGGTGAGGCGCACCTTCACCCGGCCGTTCTCCCGCACGAACTCCCCGGTGGCCTGGAGGGTGATCTTGTACCCCCGGCTCTCCGCCTGGGCCTTCAGGAGGAACTCGGGAAGGATGCCCCGGTCGGGGCGGAAGCGCAGGAGGCTTCCCCCGGGGTCCAGGGAAAACACCGAGTCCCAAAGGCGGAAGTTGCCCCAAAGGGCCCCCACCTCCCCCGCCAGGAAGGGGTCCTGGTAGGTGCCCCCCAGGAAGGCCTCCCCCTTAAGCTCCCCCTGGACCAGGCTCTCCTGGACCAGCACCCCCCGCTCGGCGTAGACCCGCACCCCCTCGAAGACCAGGGGGACGGTGGACCTGGCGGCCGGGGAGGCTTCCCCAAGCTCCACTCCCTGGCGGGTGAGGTCCCGGGCGCGGGCCTCAGGCAGGGCCAGCCGAGCCCGGAGGACCTCGGCGTTGCCCGTGAGGTGGTAGGTGCCCTTCTCCTCGTAGAGGAAGAAGCTCTTCACGTCCAGAAGCCCATCCTGCAGGTAGTACTGGGGGTAGTAGAGGGGGAGGCGGCCGTACCCGGCAAGGCGCAAGGGGAAGAGGGTTCCCTGGGCCTGGGCCTCCCCCAGGTGGATCTCCACCCCGTAGCCCGGGTAGCGGAAGGCCACCTCCGCCGGGGTCTCCTCCTTCAGGCCGGGGAGGGAAACCGCCCCCTTGGCCGTGACCCGGAAGTCCTCCAGGCGGCCCTCGAGGCCCAGCCGAGCCCGGCCCGGGAAGGGAGCCAGGAGGGTGAGCTCCCCCTCAGCCCGCGCCCCCCCGTTCAGGGAAAGAAGCCCCTCGGGCAGGTACCCCGCCACCGGACCCAGGCGGAAACGGAAGTCCTGGAAGGCTGCCTGGAACCCCTCGCCCAGGAGGCGCAGGGTGAGACTCCCCGAGCCCTCGGGCCGGTAGGGCTTGAGGGCGGGCACCACCTGGAGGACCGGGGTGAAAACCGTGTCCTTGAGGGTGAGGTAGAGGTCGCTCCCCTCCCGGCCCCAGTACCCGCCCCCCTCCCAGCTCCCCCGCCCACTGAGGCGCAGGTGGTCCACGTAAAGCCGCCCCTCCCCATAGCGGAAGGCCGCCCGCCCCCGAAGCTCGTCCCCCGCACCGCGGAAGAGGAGGCTTTCCCCCACCAACACCCCTTCCCCCTGCCAGGGGTCGGCCAGGGGCAGGCGGAGGCGCACCGCCCCCGTCCAGTAAGCCTCCCCCTCCAGGGGGCCGGCCACCGCGGCCAGGAGGAGGTGCAGGGGGAAGGCCCGGGGCGCGGCGGAGAAGTCCAGGCGCCCCTCCCTGAGGCCCAGCCGGAAGGAGCTTTCCCCCACCCGGCCCTCCCCCTGCAACCCCTCTGGCCCCAGGGTGGCGGTAAAGCTCAGGGGCAAGGTGGTGCCGGCCACCTCTACCCTACCTTCTAGGGCCCCCTGCGCCCGGTTCCCCTCCAGGGAAAGCCGCCCGGAAACCCGGCCCCTTAGGTAAGGGGCATAGCGCCCCAGGAAGTCCTCCAGAACCGCCTGGTCCAGGGTGAGCTCCCCCGAAAGGGGAAGGAGACGGCCCTTGACCGCCATCCGGCCCACCCCGCCCTCCAGCACCCCCTCCACTCCATACCCCTCTCCGTGGATCCGGCCCTGGAAGCGGCTCTCCAGGGGCGGTAGGGGCAGGTCCAGACGAAGCTCCCCCTTGGGAGGATAGGCAAGCTCCCCAAGGAGGTAAGGCCCTTCCGCCCGGAGCCGGGCCTCCAGGAGCTTCCCCGAAAGCTCCAGGGCCTGTTCCCCCGCCCGGTAGCCCACCCGGTAGCTCCCCGCCAGGTCCACCCACCCTTCCAAACGCCCCGCCCCCGCCGCCCACCAGGGGAAGGCAGGGTGCTCTCCCAGAAGGCGCACCCCGTCTCCCTCCCCCACAAGGCGCAGGGCGAGGCTGCCCAGGCCGAGGGCCAGGCTCCCTTCCACCCTTCCCCCGGCATAGCGGAGGGCCCCTTCCCCTTGCGGGCTGGTGAGGGTGAGGGCCGGGGCCTTGAGAAGGAGCTCCCCCTGAAGGGGAAGGCCTACTCCAGGCAGGGTATAGGCCAGGGCCAGCCCCTCCCCTTCCCCCCGCACCGCCACCCCCCCGGGGAGAAGGGCCTCCAGCAACTGCCCCTCCCCCTCGGCCCGCCGCGTGAGGAGGTCCAGCCGTACCCCTCCCACCTCCAGAAGGGGCCAGGCCAGGCGCACGGCCTCCCCCAGGACCTCCCCCGACACCTCGGGCACCCCAGGGCCCGAAAGGCGCAACCGCCCCTCCCGGAAGGCGAGCTCCCCAGCCCACCCCTCCCGCCAGGCCACCTCTCCTTGGAGGTCCCCCGAAAAGACCAGGCGCAGGCCCTCCCTTCCGTAGGTCCCCCGGGCCTCCGCTTCCCGGCCAAGGGCCTTAAGGCGCAGGACCAGGCCCACCTCCTGCCAGGGGCCCGCAAGCCGGCCAAAGAGGGCGAGGGGCCCAAGGGCCAAGCCCTCCAGGGACACCTCCAGTCCCTCCGGGCCCACCTCCCCCCGAAGCCCCCTTCCCGCCAGGGCCAGCCGGAAGCCGGGAAGGCCCTGGAGGTCCACCTCCACCTCCCCATAGCGGTAGCGGCCCCGAAGCCACTCCCCGGGGTAGCTCCCCTCGGCAAAAAGCTCTCCAAGGCCTTGGGGAAGCGCCCCCGCATAGCGGTAGCCGAGGCGGAAGGGGTTTAGGTCCAGCCGCCCATCCAGGGGAAGCCCCTCCCCCAGGAGGTCCAGCCCCGGGCCCTCTCCCCGGAGAAGAAGAGCCCCGTAGGGGGTGGTAAGCCGCCCCTCCCCCTCGATGGCCCCCAGGTACCCCTTGGGGGCCCGGTAGCGGTAGCCCCCCTGGAAGGCCACCTCCCCATAGGCCAGGCCCCCGGCCACCTGGGCGGTAAGGCCCTCGCAAGGACCTAGGGGCGCAGGCAGGCAGAAGCGGCCCGCCAGCCCTCCCTGCCAGGCCCCTTCCCCAAAGAGGCGCAGGGTGCCGGCCCTCAGGTCCGCTTCCCCCGCCACCCCCCCTCCGGGCAAGGGGTAGCGCAGGGCCAGGCTCCCGGAAAGCTCCTTCCCGTACCGGGCCTCCCCGGAAAGCCGGGGGCCTAGGAAGCGCAAGGTAGCCTCCCCTTCCCCGTAGCGGAGGGAAAGCCCCTCCCCCAGGACCTCCCCCTGAAGCTCGGCCCTGGGCGGCCAGATCCAGGCCCGGCCGGCAAGCCGACCCTCCGGGCGCTCCAGGGTAAGGGCCACCCCCTCTTCCCAGGGGCCTTCTGCCTGGGCCTTAAGGCGCAGGGGAAGGCCGAAAGGGGTGAGGTCGCGGTCCAGAACCAGGCGGAGGTTTCCCCCCTGGAGGCGCAGGTCCAGCCCCTTGGCCTCCGCCTCCAGGAGGAGGGTCTTGGGGTCCAGCCCCCCTCCCTCGTGGCGGTAGGCGAAGCGGAAGGGCAAAGCCTCTCCTTCCCCCTGGAGGGCTCCCTCCCCCTGGAGCCCAAGCCGAGGAAGCGTCCCCTGGAAGGCGGCCTCCAGGGCAAGCCGGGCCTCCCCCAGGCCCAGGGTGTAACGGGCCTTCCCCGACAAGGCAAGCCCTTCCAGGACCCCCTCGGCCATCCCTTCCCCGGGAAGCCCCTCCCCCACCAGACGCAAGCGCAAGGGCCCCTCCCCCACCGCCTCGAGGCGCAGGCCCCGGCCCTGGGCCTCGAGGGCCCCCTGGTACCCCCCAGGCCCCCACCCCAGGTCCGCCCGCACCCCAAACCCCAGCACCTCCCCCGCACCCCGCACCCCAAGCCGCAAACCCCCATCGTAGGCCGCCCAAAAGGCCAAAGGCGCCCCCCACTCCGCCTCCGCCCTGGCCCCCTCCCCCGCAAGCCGCAAGGGCCCCGCCTGCTCCAGGTACCTAAGCCCCTTAAGCCACCCCTCCCCCCAGTACCGGCTCCCCTCCCACCCCAAGGAAAGCTCCCCCTCCGCCCAAGAGGAAGCGTGCCGCACCTCCCCCTCCCCCTTGAGCCCCAAAAGGTCCAGGCGACCCCGGAGCACCGTCTCCCCAAAGGCCCCCTCCCGGTACCAGGCCTCCAGGGCCAGAGCCTCCAAGGGCCCAGAGAACCCCACCTCCACCCCCTGGTAGCGGAAGGCCCCCGCCAACTCCCCCTTCCCCCCAGGCCCCAGGCGCACCCGCCCCGACCCAGAAAGCCCCCCAAGCCCCTCCAGCTCCCCCTCCCTCACCCCCACCGCCAGGCCCAGCCCCCGCCCCGGAAGCCAAAGCCGCAGGGTCCCCTCCCGGTAGGCCGCCTCCAGGGCCTCCTTCCCGTACCAGAAGGCCGCCTTGGCCTCCCCCTCCCCCTTCAGGGAAACCCGCCCCTCCGCCTGGCCCCGCAAGGGCAGGCCCAAAACCCCTGCCAAGGGCGCCACCTCCCCCCGGAAGGCCACCGCCTCACCCTGAAGCTTCACCTCGCCCCCCGGGTAGGCCAGGGCCAGGGAGGCTTCTCCCCCATACCCACCCCGGAAGGCAAAGGGAAGCCCGCCCCAGACCCCCTCTCCCTCCCCCTCCAGCCGAAGGCCCTCCCCCCGGAAGCTCCCCTCCAGCCTCCCCTCCTTCCCCAAAAGGGCAAAGGGCAGGGCGAACCGCCCCCGGTAGGTAAGCCCCCTCCCCTCCAGGACCAAGGGCCCCTCCAGCCGGTAGCGCACCCCCTCCTCCGCCCACACCCGCCCCCGGAAGGGCAAGGGCTCCAGGTAGGGCAGCCGGGCCTCCCCCGCCACATAGAGGGCAGGAGCGTCCCAAGGGCCCTCCCCATGGGCCTCAGCCACCACCTCCACCCCCCCCTGGCGGTAGGCCCCCTGGAGGCGGAGGGTATACCCCTCCGGGGATACCCTCCCCTCCCCCCGGAAGTAGGGCCCCGAAACCCCTACCCGCGCGGCCAGGAGCTCCGTCCCCTGCAAAACCGCCTCCCCGTAAGGGCTCTCCAGCCGGAGCCTGCCCCCCCCAGTCCCCCAGGTCCCCGTAGCCCTGAGGGGCAAGCCCAAGGAAGAAAGGTCATACCCCTCCGCCTGCACCCGCAGGGAAAGACCCTCCTCATAACCCCCCAGCACCCTCAGGCCCGGAGCCTGGCCCGAAAACCGCACCGAAGCCCCCTTCCCCCTAAACCCCAGCCGCAGGCCCAGCCCCTCCAGGAAGACCTCACCCCCGTAGGCCTGGGCCAAAAGGTCCAGCCGCCCCGAAACCCGCCCCGGACCCACCCGGGGAAGGGCCACCTCCCCCTCCACCCCAAGCCCCCCCCAGGGACCCCGGGCCACAACCTCCCCATAGGGGGTGGCAAGCCGCACCTCGCCCCCCTCCGCGTCCCCCCGCGCCCAAAGCCGCCCCTCCACCCCCCGGTAGCGGAAGGGCAAGGAAAGGGCAAAGGGAAAGCCCCCGCCCAGGGCCACCCGCCCCACCCCCAAGACCTCCAGGGCCTCCCGGTCCAGCCGGAAGGCCAAAGAGGGCACCTCCAGCCCCTCGGGCAAAGGCGGCCGGAGGTATCCCGCCAGGGAAAGCCCAGGGTACACCTCCCCCTCCCCCTCCAGGGGCCCAGAAACCCTGAGAAGCGCCCGCTCCCCAGCCCCCTCCAGCCGGCCCCTGAGCCCGTAAGGACCCCCTACCTCCGCCCAACCCCAGAACCCAGGCCCCCACCCCAGGTCCGCCCGCAAGGCCCAGGGGCCCAAGGCGGCCTCCCCCTGGAGGCGGAGGGCCTTTTGGTAGGTGAGGGAAAGCCCCTGGGCGCGGAGGACCAGGCCCGGCTCCGGGTCGTAGCTCCCCTGCAAGGGAAGGGTTCCCAGGGGGGTCCTGAGGCTTCCGGAAAGGTCGGCCCCCAGCCGGCGCAGCCGGGCCTCGGCCTCCAGGTAGCGCCCCCGCAGGAGGAGGCTCCCCGAGAGGCCCCCCTCCCGGTAGAGGGCCTGGCCATAGAGGCGCACCTCGTCCAAGGCCCGGACAGGAAGGCCCCAGAGCGTGAGGCTGAAGGCCCCGCCGCGGTAGCGCCCCTCCCCGTGGGGGCTCAGGAGGCGAAACCCCCCGGCCTCCTGCCAAACCTGCAGGGGAAAGGCGGCGTAAGGGGAGGTGTAGCGGAGTTCCGCCTGAAGCCTCCCCGCAAGTAGCCGCCCCTCCCCCTCCAGGGCCCCCACCACCAGGGGGGTGGGGGCCAGGCCCAGGCGGAGGTCCCCCCAGGTACCCCTAAGGGCCAGGGGGCCGAGCCGCCCCGCCACCCGCTCCCCCTCTCCCTGGACCTCTCCCGAGAGGTCCAGGGGACGAAACAAGGGAAGGCCCACCCCAGGGCTTCGCACCCGGGCCCGCCAGCGGCTTCCCTGGGCCTGGAAGGCCACCTCGGCCAGACCGGAAAGGGGCCTGGGCCAGGCCGCCACCCCCTCGCCCGCCATCTGGCTCCCCATCCCCCTCAAGGCCAGCCGGCTTCCCAGGCTGTCCTCCAGGGCCACCCGGTACGAGGAACCGGTAAGCTCCGCCCCCAGGCGGTAGGTACGGTCAAAAAGCCGCCCTTCGGCCACCGCCTGCAGGCGGAAGACCCGGTCAAAGGCAAGCTCCCCCCGGTGGCGGAAGGGCTCGCCCAGGAGACGCCCCTCCCCCTGGAAACGCCCCCCTAACCGGACCTCCGCCCACCCCTCCCCCTCCAGGAAGAGCGCCCCGTCCCCCTCCACGGGAAGGTTTAGGCGGAAGTGGCGGGCCAGGGCGGGAAGCTTCGGGCGCCCCTCCAAGCGGAAGCGGTAGCGCTCGGCCTTGAGGTCCACCTCCCCCGTGGCCCAGAGGGGCCCCTCGAGGCCCAGACCCTGGAGCCTGGCCTCCACCCGGTCCTCGCGGAAGGCCACCTCCCCCCTCACGCCCTGGAGGAGGAAGCCCACCAGCTCCACCACCCCGCCCTCCACCCGGTTCTCCCCCTCCAGTCCTCCGGGCCCAAGGCGCCAGCTCCCCCAGAGCCTGCCCCCCTTCAGGCCCCCGTAGAAGAAGGAAAGCCCCCGCACCTCCCCCTGGTAGCCCACCTCCCAGGCGGAGAGGTCCGGGGCCAGGGCCCTGGCCTCCCCCTGGAAGCTCCCCCCGGGGAGCCGGGCCAGGAAGCGGTAGGGGTTCTCCCCCACCAGGCTCAGGCGCAAGGGGGGGAGGAAGAGCCTCTTCCCCCGGGGAAGCTCCACGGCCACCTCCTCCAGCCGGAGCTGGCGGAAGACCACGCGGAAGGCCGGAGGCGGGCCGGGCTTCTCGGGGATGAGGCCCTCCCAGGTAGGCCTGATGCGGGCCCGCTTGAGGCTCAGGGCAAGGGGGAGTTCCCGGCGCAGGAGGCCAAGGGGCTCATAGGCCAGGTCCAGGGCCTCCGCCTCCAGGGCAAGCCCGGGGCCCTTCAGGACCACCTCCCGGAGGCGCAGACCCCAGAGGAGGTGGCCCCGCACCTCCCCCACCTGGCCCTGGAAGCCCGCCAGGGCCAGCCCCCACTCCAGAGCAGCCCGGAGGAGGGGCGGCCAGGCCAGGAGGAGGAAAAAGGCCCCAAGAAGGCCCAGCAGGAAGAGCCCCCGCCGCATCTCCTTAAGCATAGGCAGGGGAGATGAAAGGCGCGTGGCAAGACCCGTAAAATGCCCCCATGCGGCGCCTGGTGGCCTTGGTCAGGGGAAGGGTGCAAGGGGTGGGGTACCGGGCCTTCGTCCAGAAAAAGGCCCTGGAGCTGGGGCTATCCGGCTACGCGGAAAACCTCCCCGACGGCCGGGTGGAGGTGGTGGCCGAGGGCCCCGAGGAGGACCTAAAGGCCTTCCTGCACCACCTCAAGCAGGGGCCCCGCCTGAGCAGGGTGGAGGAGGTGGAGGTGCAGTGGGCCGAGGCCACGGGCCTCAAGGGGTTTTACGTGTACTGAGCCCAGGCCTGGGGCTGCACCCCCGTCTCCAGGAGCGCCCTGGCCAGGGCCTCCCTCAGCTCGGAAAGCCCCGTGCCCTTCACCGCCGAGACCGCCACCCCGCCAAGCCGCTCCCGCAGGTACTGGAGGTCAAAGGGAGCGGCCCGGTCCGCCTTGGAGAGGGCCAACACCCGCGGGGCCTCCACGCCCAGCTCCCGGAGGAGGTCCTCCACCACCCGGTAGCGCTCCAGGGCCCCCTCCTGGGAGGCGTCCAGCACGTGGACCAGGAGGTCCGCCTCCCGGACCTCTTCCAGGGTGGCCCGGAAGGCGGTGAGGAGTTCCTCGGGCATGTGACGGATGAAGCCCACGGTGTCCGTGAAGAGCACCTCCCCCACCCCCGGGAGAAAGCCCCGGCGGGTAAGCGGGCGCAGGGTGGCGAAGAGCTTGTCCTCCCCCGGCTCTCCGCCCCGGGCCAGGGCCTGGAGCAGGGTGGTTTTGCCGGCGTTGGTGTAGCCCACCACGGCGATGAGGGGCGTTCCCCGGCGCTTCCTTTGCCGCCTGGCCTCCTCCCGCCTTCTGGCGTACTCCTCCAGCTTGCGGGAGAGGTGGGCGATGCGGGCCTGCAGGCGGCGGCGGTCCACCTCCAGCTTGGTCTCCCCGGGGCCCCGGGTGCCAATCCCACCCCCCAGGCGGGAGAGCTCCTTCCCCTTCCCCACCAGGCGGGGGAGGAGGTACTTGAGCTGGGCCAGCTCCACCTGGGCCTGGGCCTCGGGGGTCTTGGCGTGAAGGGCAAAGATGTCCAGGATGAGCTGGGTCCGGTCCAGGACCTTAAGCCCCGTGGCCCGCTCAATCTCCCGGGCTTGGGCGGGGGTGAGCTCCAGGCCAAAGATGAGGGTGGCGGCGTTCTCGTGGTAGGCAAGGCTCTTCAGCTCCTCCAGCTTGCCCAAGCCCACCAGGTACCGGGGGTCCAGGTGCTCGCGGTAGACCAGGACCCGCTTCACCGGCACCCCCCCGGCGGTGCGGGTGA
The DNA here is from genome assembly GCF_000376265.1 of Thermus igniterrae ATCC 700962. Taxonomy (GTDB): domain Bacteria; phylum Deinococcota; class Deinococci; order Deinococcales; family Thermaceae; genus Thermus; species Thermus igniterrae. The sequence continues at coordinate 8,384 of NZ_AQWU01000071.1, read as the reverse complement.
GCTCGGCCAGCTCCCCCAAGGCGGCCTCGGCCTCCGGGCCTTCCCCGGTGTCCACCCCCACCAGAATGGCCCGCTCCCCGCTCCCGTCCAGGAGTTCCCGCACCCGGGCCTGGCGGGAAAGCTCCTCCTCCAGGGCCTCCACCTCCGCCTTGTGGTCCAGGTCCAGGTACTGGAAGTAGGGCCTGGGGGGCAGGATGCGCCAGTCCTCCTCCCGGGCCTTGGGAGGGGAGAGGAAGGCCAGGTGCAAGGTGGTGGGCTTCCCCTCCGCCACCTCCAGGGCCGCCAGGCTGTCCAGTCGGTTCAGGAAGAGCACGGAGAGGTCGGGGCGGGAAAGCCCCCCGGGGGAGAGGTGGGTGTGGAGGAGGCGGAAGCCGGAAAGCCGCCACTCCCCCCTGGCCCCCTCGGGGATGGGGAGCTCCTTGGCGTCCCCCACCCCTACCCGCACCACCCGGCCCTCCCGGTCCAAAAGGAGGGCCACCGGCCGCTTGATCTCCTGGGAAAGCCCCGCCAGGACCTGGGCCAGCTCGGGGGTGAGCACCCGCTCCGCCGGCACCCGCCTCCGGTACAGGTTGGAAAGCTTCTTCAGTTCGCTCTTCTTGAGCCCCTCGGTACGGCCAAAGATCTTCTCCAATGCCCCTTCAGTATACCAGAAAGGGGCGCTTTGGCGTAGATTGGGGGGCGTGCGCCGCCTTCTGGCCCTCCTCCTGGCCCTCCTGGCCGCCCAGGCCCAGGGGGGGTACGCCTGGATCGTGGTCCTGGGGGCGGCCCAGTACGGAGGCCGGCCCTCCCCGGCCCTGGAACGGCGCCTGGAGGCCGCCTTAGCCCTTTACCGCCAGGGCCTCGCCCCCAGGGTGGCGGTGGCCGGGGGCCGGGCCCCGGGGGACCGCCACAGCGAGGGCGAGGTGGGATGCCGCTACCTGGCCCAAAGGGGCGTGCCCCCCTCTGCCCTCCTCTGCGAGGGGGAAAGCCAGAACACCTACGAGAACCTCCTCTTCCTCCGGCCCCACCTAGAGGGGCGCATCCTCCTGGTCACCGACGCCCCCCACCTCCCCCGGGCCCTCTTCCTGGCCAGGACCCTGGGGCTACGGGCGGAGGGGCACCCGGTACCCGGGGCCTACCCCCTCGGGTACTGGGCGCGGGAGGCCCTCTACCGCCTCTGGCTCTACCTGGGCTTTAGGCCCCCCCACGGCCTCAAGGTCCCGCCTCCAGGCGCCTTAGGGCCTCCAGGTACCCCTCCAGAAGGGCCCTGAGCTGGCCCAGGAACAGGGCCTTCTCCTGCTTGGCCCGCTCAACCTCCCCCCGGAGGCGCTTGAGCTCCTCGGCGGCCTCCCGCAACACCTGCTCCTTGGCGGCCAGGGCCTCGCGCCGGATGAGCTCGGCCTCCCGCTCCGCCTGGGCCTTGAGCTCGCGGGCGATCTTCTCCGCAGCCACCACCGCCCGCTTCAGCTCCCCCTCGGCCTCCTTGAGGCGGGCATTCTCCTCCTCCAGGGCCTTAAGCCGTTCCCGCAGGCCCTCGTTCTCCCGGATGAGGCCCTCCATCACCTCGGCCACCTGGGCCAGGTAGGTGCGCACCGCTTCCTTCTGGTAGCCGCGAAGCCCGGTGGGGAACTCCTGGTAGCGCACGTCTAGGGGGGTCAGGTCCATGGACACCTCAGTCTACAAAAAGGGCCCGCCCCACCCGCACCAGGGTGGCCCCCTCCTCCACCGCCCAGGGGAAGTCCTCGGACATGCCCATGGAACGCTCGGGCAGGCCGTAGCGGTCGGCCAGCTGGGAAAGCCTGCGGAAGATGGGGCGCACCACCGCCTCGGGGCCCATGGGGGGCACGGTCATGAGGCCTAAGACCTCGAGGTGGGGCATCTCCCGCACCCGCTCCAGGGCCTCGGGAAGCTCCTCCTCCAGGAAGCCGTGCTTCTGGGGCTCCCGGCCCAGGTTCACCTCCAAGAGGACCCTCAGCCGCACCCCCTCCCGCTCCCCCACCCGCTCCAGGGCCTCGGCCAGGCGCAGGGAGTCCAGGGAGTGGATGAGGGCGAAGCGGGGGGCGAACTTGGCCTTGTTGCGTTGCAGAGGCCCCACCAGGTGCCACTCGGCCTGGAGCACCTCCATCTTCTTCAGGGCCTCCTGGACCCGGCTTTCCCCCAGGGGAAAGGGGCCGTAGGCCAGCACCTTCTCCCGGATCTCCTCCGGGGTGCGCCCCTTGGTGACGGCCACCAGGCGCACCTCCTCCGGCCGGCGCCCGGCCCGGCGGCAGGCCGCGGCAATGCCTTCCAGGACCTGGGGCAGGCCCATGGCTTAGAGCTCGGCCAGGATGCCCCGCACCAGGCGGCGGAAGAGGGGGCCGGTCTTGGCGGCCACCTCCAGCACCTCGGCCTCGGTGGCGTGGTGCTCCCTCTCGGGCACCGCCATGTCCGTGATGGTGGAAAGCCCCAGCACCCTGGCCCCCAGGTGGCGCAGGGCGATGACCTCGGGCACGGTGGACATGCCGATGGCGTCCGCCCCCAGCTCCCGGAGCATCCTGAGCTCCGCCCGGCTGGCGAAGGCCGGCCCCATGAACCAGGCGTAGACCCCCTCAAAGAGGTGGAGGTCCTGCCGGCGGGCCACCCTGCGGGCCAGGGCGATGAGCTCCGGGTCGTAGGCCTCAAACATCACCGGGAAGCGGGGGCCGAGGCGCTCGTCGTTGGGGCCCCGCAGGGGGTTGGCCCCGGCGAAGTTCAGGTAGTCCAGGTGGAGCATGATGCCCCCCGCGTGGAAGCGGGGGTTGAGGCCCCCGGCGGCCGAGGTGAGCACGAAGGTCTTGGCCCCCAGGAAAAAGCCCACCCGCACGGGGAAGGCCACCTCCTCGGCGCTGTAGCCCTCGTAGTAGTGGACCCGGCCCTGGTAGACCAGGACCCGCTTGCCCTCGAGGCGGCCCAGCACCAGCCGCCCCGCGTGCCCGGGGGCGGTGGAGCGGGGGAAGTGGGGAATCTCCGCGTAGGGGATCTCCGCCTCCTTCTCCACCTCCTCGGCCAAAGGCCCAAGCCCCGAGCCCAGGACCACGGCCACCTCCGGAACAAAGGCGGTCTTGGAGCGGATGTAGGCCACGGCCTCTTGGATCTTCTCGTAGAGCTCCATGGCCGCCATTTTACTCTCACCGCCCCTTCACGCCTTTCCCTTATGCTCTTCGCCATGAAGCGCCTGGTGGGTTTCCTGTTCCTGGGCCTCCTGGCCCTGGCCGCTCCCCTGCGGGAGGTGGTGGTGGAGGGGGCAGACCCCGTTTTGCAGGCCCTGGCCCGGGCGGCCCTGCCCTTCGGCGTGGGGGACGAGCCCAAGGACCTGGAGGAGGCCCGGCGGGCCATCCTGGCCACGGGCTACTTCCGGCAGGTGGAGGTGCGGCTGGTGGGGGATGTGCTCCGGGTGGTCCTCACCCCCTACCCGGCCATCGCCGAGGTGCGGGTGGAGGCCAAGGCCTTTCCCCAAGAGGTTCTCCTGCGCTTCCTGGAGCAAAACTTCGCCATCGGCAAGGAGGCCACCTACAACCCCCTAAGAGCCCAGGAGGCCGCCTCGGCCCTGGCCCAGGCCTACCGGGAAAACGGCTTCCCCTTCGCCCCCAAGGTGGAGGTGGAGGCCAAGGAGCAGGGGGGCCGGATGCTCCTCACCTTCCGGGTGGAGGAGGCCCTGGAGGTCAAGGAGGTGCGCCTCCAGGGGGTAAGCCTCCTCCCCGAGGCCGAGCTCCTGAGGCTCCTGGAGCCCCTCAAGGGGGCCTTTGACTTCGGCAAGTACCAGGAGGCCCTGAGGGCCATGGCCCAGCGCTACGAGGGCGCAGGCTACCGCTTTAGCGGCCCCGACCCCGCCGCCAGCACCCTGGAAGGCGGGGTCCTCACGGTGCGGGTGCGGGAGCTCAGGGTGGCTCGCCTCGAGGCCCCCGGCCTGGACCTCACGGACTTCCCCCTGCGCCCCGGGGACTACCTGCGCTACGACCGCCTCCTGGAGGGCGTCCAGGCCCTTTCCCGCCGGCTCTCCCGGGTGGTGAACTTTAGCCTCACCCCCGAGGGGGAAGGGGTCCTGGTGCGCCTGGAGGTGGGCCCTGAAGGGGGGAGGATTGAGCGGGTGGAACTGCTGGGCAACACCGCCTTCCCCAGGGAGACCCTCTTAGGCCTCCTCCGCCTCAAGCCCGGGGAGGTCTACACCCCCCTTCTGGCCCAGGAGGACGCCCGCAGGGTGGCCAGCTTCTACCAGGAGAAGGGGTACGAGGTGGCCGACGTGCGCTACGCCTTCCAGGCGGGGGTCTTCCGCCTGGAGGTGGTGGAGCTCAAGATCGGGGGCTACCGCCTGGAGTGGCAGGGGAGCCACCGCACCCAGGAGGAGGTGATCCTCCGGGAGTTGCCCAAGCCGGGAAGCCTCTTCAGCGTGGGCGCCCTGCGCCAGGGCCTCTCCCGCCTCCTGGCCACCGGCCTCCTGGCCGAGCCCCCCCGGGTGGGCCTCCTCCCCGGGGAGAAGGAGGACCAGGTGGTGGTGGCCCTCTCCCTCAAGGAGGCCCGCACCGGCCTCTTCCAGCCCGCCCTGGGCTGGAGCTCCCTGGAGGGCTGGTCGGGCACCCTCTCCTTCAAGGAGACCAACCTCTTCGGCCTGGCCCACCAGGCGGGGGTGGACCTGGCCTTCGTGCAGAACGAGGCCCGGGAAAACCTCTCCCTCTCCCTGAGCTACGCCATCCCCTGGCTCTACTTGGACGCCCTGGACCTCAAGGAGGTGCGCACGGGTCTCGCCTTCAGCCTCTTCTCCACCCCCATTGGCAACAACAAGCTCTTTGACGGCACCACCGACACCGGCTGGGAGTACACGGAAAGGCGCACCGGGGGCGCCCTCAGCCTCTCCCGGCCCCTCTCCAAGGACCTGGAGAACCTGCGGCTTTCCCTGGGCCTTTCCGTGCGCCGCTCCGCCTACGCCCTGGAACCCCTGGACCCCAACGCCCCCTGCGACGCCGGCATCACCAACCCGGCCGACCCCCGCTACTGCGACGGCACCGGCTACAAGAGCGTGGGCACGGCCCAGGGCCTCCTCCCCACCCCGGGCTGGACCCTGCGCCTGGACACCGGGGCCAGCTACCTGGAGGTGGACGACCCCCGCTTCCGCACCCGGGGCTATGAGGCAGGCCTCACCACCGGCCTTGGCCTCTCCCTCCCCGACACGGGGGGGCGGAGCTTCTTCGTGCCCCTGGTGGCCACGGGCAAGGCCTACTTCCCCCTGGACGGCGAAAGGCGCCAGGCCCTGGCCTTCAGGCTTTCCGCCGGTACCCTCCTGGGCTTCCCCCCGGAAAGCGAGCGCTTCTTCCTCTCCGGGGGCGGGGCCGAGGCCTTCCTCCTCCGGGGCTACGAGGACCGCAAGTACGGGGGGCTTTCCTTCGCCACCTCCAGCCTGGAGTACCGCTACAACTTCAACCTCTCCCCCGCGGGGGGCACCAACCTCTACGGCATCCTCTTCGCCGACCTGGGCCTGGCGGACAACACCGGGGGGTTCAAGTGGGGAGCGGGCATCGGCTTCCAGCTGGACCTGGACGTCTTCGGCGCCCTCCTGCCCTCCCTGCGCCTGGACTACGCCTTCAGCCCGGAAAGCCCCACGGGAAGGCTCCACTTCCGCATCGGCCCCATGTTCTAGCCCCCTTTTTAAGGCCCGGGGGAGGGTCCATCCCTCCCCCGAGGTTTTTCAGGCCCGGGCTTGCCGAATCTCCCCCCGGCCGGCAGACTGGTCTTGACGCCCGGGGCGTCCTTGGAAGATGAAAGCCTACCTCGGCCTCTACACCGCCCGGCTGGAGACCCCCGCCCGGAGCCTCAAGGAGAAGCGGGCCCTCATCAAGCCGGCCCTGGAGCGGGTAAAGGCCCGCTTTCCCGTCTCCGCCGCCCGGCTTTACGGCCTGGACGCCTGGGGGTTTGAGGTGGTGGGCCTGAGCCTCCTGGGCAACGACCCCGCCTGGGTGGAGGAGACCCTCCGGGAGGCCGCCCGCTTCCTGGCCCACCAGGGGGCCTTCCGGGTGGCCCTGGAGGAGTTCCGCCTCGAGGCCTTCGAGCTGGACGGCCTGGTCTAGACCAGCTCCACCGCGAAGGCCGTGGAGCCCCCGGTCCCGTGGCAGATGGCCGCCAGGCCCCGCTCCTCCCCCTTCTGCCTAAGGGCGTTCAGGAGGGTGACCAGGATCCGCGCCCCGCTGGCCCCGATGGGGTGGCCCAGGGCCACCGCCCCCCCGAAGACGTTCAGGCGCTCGTAGGGCACCCCCAGAAGGCGGCTGAAGAGGACGTTGTTGAGGGCGAAGGCCTCGTTGTTCTCAAAGAGGCCGAATTCGGAAAGGCGCATGCCCAGCCGGTCCAGAAGCCGCTTGGCCGCGGGGATGGGGGCCTCGGGGAAGCGCCAGGGCTCCCCGGCGGCCCAGGCCCCGCCCAGCACCCGGGCCAGGGGCCTCAGGCCAAAGCGGCGCACCGCCTCCTCCGAGGCCAGGAGGAGGGCCGCCGCCCCGTCGGAGATCTGGCTGGCGTTCCCCGCGGTGAGCACCCCGTCCTTCTTGAAGGCGGGCCTGAGGGCTGCAAGGGACTCCAAGGTGGTCTCCGGCCGGATCCCCTCGTCCCGGTCCACCACCACAGGCCCCCTCTTCCCAGGGAGCTCCATGGGGGCGATCTCCTGGGCGAAGTGGCCCTTCTCCGTGGCCTCCCAGGCCCGCCGGTGGGAGAGGAAGGCGGCCTCGTCCACCTCCTGGCGGCTCACCCCGTAGTCCTGGGCCAGCCTCTCTGCCTGCTCCCCCATGGCCTCCCCGGTGAAGGGGTCGGAAAGCCCGTCCCGCAGGAGGATGTCCTGGAGGCCCTCCGGGGCGCCCATGAGGAACTTGTACCCCCACCTGGCCCGGTGGGAGAGGTAGAAGCCCGCCTGGCTCATGGACTCCATCCCCCCCGCCAGGACCAGATGGGCCTCCCCCGTGCGCAGGAACTGGAAGGCGTTTAAGACCGCCATCATCCCCGAGGCGCAGACCATGTCCACCTGGTACCCGTCCACCTCCTTGGGGATGCCCGCCTTCAGGGCCGCCTGCCGGGGTAGGAGCTGGCCGTGCCCTGCCCGGAGCACGTTGCCGAAGACGTACAGGTCCAGGTCCTTCCCCTCCACCCCGGCCCGCTCCAGGGCCGCCCGCATGGCGTGGGCCCCGAGCTCCACGGGGCTTACGTCCTTCAGGGCCCCCCCGAACTTGCCGATGGGGGTCCTGGCCGCGGAAACGATGTAGACCTCCTTCATGGGCCCATCATATCCCCCATTTGGGGGATGCGGGAGCGCCTCCCTCCTGCCAGAATGGGGACCGATGAGAAAGGGTATCGCCACACCCATAACGTTGGTGGTCCTGATGGTGGTCTTCACGAGCCTTCTTGCGGCCACCAGCTACATGGCGCTGGGAACCCTCAAGGGCGGAGCGGTGGAGCGGGGTTCGTACCAGGCCTTCGTGGTAGCCGAAAGCGCCTTAGATGTTTTCCCGAGGCTGGTCCAGTGCGGTCAAAACCCGCCACCTAGCTACTCCCTTCGCATCTCGGATGGGACCGCCTTTACCGCCACCTACACCTACCCAGGAAGGGCTTCCTCGGCACCCATCTCTGCAGGGGACATCACCGTTCAGGCCACTGCCGAGGTTGGAGGGGCGAAGGCCCGGGTGCAGCAGACCTTCTCCGTGGGTTGCGGCATCGCCGGGGCCATCCCTGCGGCGCTCACCTCCAGGCCCCGCATAGAGGTCAGGGGAAATGCCCAAGTCATTGGTCAGGACTTCGCCAGCGCAACCGGCCTTCTTGAGGTCACTACGGTGAGCTTAACTGCAGGCTTATCTGTGCCCCAAAGCGATAGCTTTACCCTCAACGTTCAGGACGCCACCCTGATCACCCCTGGAAGCTATGTGCAGATCCCCACCGGAAGTACTCCGAGGACCTACAGGGTGGAAAGCAAGAATGGGAATGCCCTCCGCCTCACACCCACTTTTACGCCAAGCTTGACCGATGTAATTCTACCGGGAGCTAAAGTTAACTTGGTGCAGTTTGGCGTGAAGTCCTACGACAGCAATACCAATACCCTTATTCTCAACGACGCTCGAGGTGTGGTTCCAGGGCAAACCATCAAGGTAAACAACGTTCAGGCAACCGTTCGGAACGTGGATCTAGCCACAGGAGCAGTAACCGTAACCTGGAGCGGGACTCCCCCTTCCTCCATTCAAGAGGGTACTCCCCTGATCCCCCGGATACTGGGTGCAGCCAGCAACTTAGAGGCTGTCGTAAAAGTCCTCCACGGCCAGCTACGCGGCCCTAGCCAGCCGCTTCACCAACAAGCGTAGCATGCCCAGATACACCCAGGCCTCGCTCACCCGAGGGTTAGCTTCGTAGTCCTTGGCAAGCCGCCG
>NZ_AQWU01000070.1 GCF_000376265.1 Thermus igniterrae ATCC 700962 | reverse complement strand
CCCATATAGACCACGGAGACAGCCATGGGGACCACAATGACTAGTTGCAAAAGCCTTAGCCCCGTAAGGGGATTGCTACCACTGGGGACAGGTTCCCTCCCGCCAGCGAACCCTCGTTGCAAAAGCCTTAGCCCCGTAAGGGGATTGCTACGTTCACCTCCGCGGATAGGGAACCTTATTCCCTATCCAATGTGTTGCAAAAGCCTTAGCCCCGTAAGGGGATTGCTACAGTGCTTCCACGAGGGCCCTCAAATGGGCGGGTACGCGCAGTTGCAAAAGCCTTAGCCCCGTAAGGGGATTGCTACACACCAATCTGGTGCAGTTTGAGCTGGTGCGCCTCCTCCTCAGTTGCAAAAGCCTTAGCCCCGTAAGGGGATTGCTACATCTTCAACCCCTCCAGAATGCCTTCCTGGTAGGCAGTTGCAAAAGCCTTAGCCCCGTAAGGGGATTGCTACAGAACATCACTGGGCGCCGTGCCTCCACTGGAAGCGCGTTGTTGCAAAAGCCTTAGCCCCGTAAGGGGATTGCTACCCTGTCCGTCAGGGCCGCAGCATGCCCGTAAGCTGCCAGGGCCTGTTGCAAAAGCCTTAGCCCCGTAAGGGGATTGCTACCCGTTCGGTCCGGCAATGATGATGCTGTCCTCATAGACGTTGCAAAAGCCTTAGCCCCGTAAGGGGATTGCTACAGAACCTTGAAGACCTTCCTCTTGCTCATCCTTTCCCTTGTTGCAAAAGCCTTAGCCCCGTAAGGGGATTGCTACACGGCGCCCCTGGCCGCCCAGGTGGAGCTGGGGTTCCTCCCCGGTTGCAAAAGCCTTAGCCCCGTAAGGGGATTGCTACGAGTAGCGAACTCATCTGCGTGCCGTAGCCCACATCGGGGAGTTGCAAAAGCCTTAGCCCCGTAAGGGGATTACCTCCGGAGTGAGGGCGGCTGTCATTGCCCCTTGCTTTGACGGGGATACAGGGGCTTCTGCAGGGCAACCGCCAAAACTAGGACGGGGGTTCGTCCCCCGTCCTGCGTTTTTTGGTCCTAGCCCCCCACCTACACCCGCGCCCAAAGGAGCCTGAGGCTATTCAGGGTCACCAGGACAAGGGCCCCGTTATCGGCCAGGACCGCGGGCCAAAGCCCCGTGAGCCCGAGAAGGGTGGTGAGGAGGAAAAGGCCCTTGAGGCCCACTGCCAAGGCGATGTTCTGCCGCACCACGGCCAGGGTCCTCCGGCTCAGGTAAAAGGCCCTGGGCAGGGCGGCTAGGCTAAGAAGGCCCACGTCGGCGGCCCTCAGGGCGGCCTCGGTGCCCTCGGCCACCGCCAGGCCCACCGTGGCCCGGGCCAGGGCAGGGGCATCGTTCACCCCGTCCCCCACCATGGCCACCCCACCCCGCTCCGCCAGGTCCGCCACCACCTGTAGTTTTTCCACCGGGGAAAGACCCGCCAGCACCTCCCCTTCCGCCAGCCCCAGGGCCTGGGCCAGGGCCCGGGCGGCCTCCTCCCGGTCCCCCGTGAGGAGGAGGGGCCTGAGGCCCAGCCCCCGAAGCGCCCTCAGGGCCTGGGCGGCCTCGGGCCTGGCCTCATCCTGGAAGGCCAGGAGGGCCAGGGGCCTCTCCTCTTCCACTAGAAGGGAGAGGGTGCGCCCCTGGGCCTGCCAGGCCCGCACCAGGGCCATGGCCTCCTCCGTAAGGGGCCAGGCCTCGGGGCGCACCAGCCCCACCTCCCGGCCCGCCACCCGGGCAAAGGCACCCAGGCCCGGCACGGTGCGGTGGGCCTCGGCGGGAAGGGAGGGAAGCCCGATGGCGGCCTCCCGCACCGCCCGGGCCAGGGGGTGGCCCGAACCCTCGGCCACGGCCTTGGCCAGGGGCAGGAGGTCCCTCGAGGCCTCCCCCAGGGGCCGAAGCTCCACCAGCCGCGGGCGCCCCAGGGTGAGGGTGCCCGTCTTGTCCAGGGCCAGGTGCCGCACCCCCGCAAGCCGCTCCAGGGCGGCCCCGCTCTTGAAGAGCACCCCAGCCTTGGCCCCCCGGGCCACCCCAGCGGCGATGGCCGCCGGCACGGAGACCACCAGGGCGCAGGGGCAGGCGATGAGGAGGAGGGCCAGGGCCCGGTAGACGTGGCCCAGGAAGTCCCCCTGGAACAGGGGAAGGACCAGGGCCACGAAGGCGGCCAGAGCCAGGACCAGGGGGGTGTACCGCCGGCTGAAGGCGTCCACCACCCTTTCCGCCTGGCTCTTGCGCAGGAGGGCCGCCTCCGCCAGGCGCTCCATCTCCGCCAAGAAGCCCTCCTTGGGGTGGCGCTCCACCTCCACCACCAGGCTCCCCTCGACCACCAGGCTACCCCCCAGAACCCGGTCCCCCGGGGCTTTGGCCTGGGGCAGGGGCTCCCCGGTGAAGGCGCTTTCCTCCACCAGGGCCTCCCCCGAGACCACGCGGCCATCTGCCGGCACCCGCTCCCCGGGTGGGACCCGCACCCGGTCCCCCACCCGCAGGGCCTCGAGGGGCACCTCCTCCACCCCCGCCTCCCCCAGGCGGTAGGCCCGCCGGGGCAGGAGCTCCCCCAGGGCGAAAAGGGCCCGGCGGGCCTGGGCCACGGAGTAGGCCTCCAAGACCTCCCCCACCAGGAAGAGGAAGACCACCACCGCGGCCTCGGCCTGGGCGCCGATGAGCAGGGCCCCCAGGGTGGACACGGTCACCAGGGCCTGCATGCTGAAGGGGTTCTGCCGCAGGCCGAGGAGGGCCCGCCGGGCCAGGGGCCAGACCCCCACCAGGGCCGCCAGGGCGTACCCCAGGCCGCCCCAACCGGGCAGGAAGCGGGAAAGGAGAAAGGCCAGAAGGAGCAACCCCCCCGAGAGCAACGCCCAGCGCCAGGGCCCAGGAAGGCCCTCCGCGGCCTCCCCCTCGGGTCGGAGGCGGTAGCCCAGGGCCGAGAGGGTCTGGGCCGCCACCCTTTCCGCCTCGGGGGCCTCGAGGTGAAGGTAGGCCTTGCCGCTTTGGAAGCTCACCTCCACCTTGGCGATCCCGGGGACGGCCCGCAAGGCCCCCTCCACCTTGCGGGCGCAGTCGGCGCAGTCCATGCCCTCTACCTGGTAAACGCGCACCCTGGGGGTCTCCATGCCCCCAGGGTAGTATCATTTGAGCAGTTGGTCAAGTGTTTTCTTCCGCGTGGGCCAGGGCCTCCTGCAGGAGCCGGGCCACGTGGGCATCGGCCAGGCGGTAGTAGACCTGCTTGCCCTCCCGGCGAAAGGCCACCAGCCGGGCCTGGCGTAAAAGCCGGAGCTGGTGGCTCACCGCCGAAACGGAGACCCCCACCACCAGGGCCAGGTCGCAGACGCAAAGCTCCCCCGCCGCCCCCAGGGCCAGGAGGAGGCGCATACGGGTGGGGTCGGAAAGGGCCTTCAGGAGAAGGCTGGCCTCCTGCAGGAGGGCCTCCTGGGGCAGGGCGGCCCGGGCCTGCTCCACCCGCTCCGGGTGGATCTCGTAAATCCCGCAGACCGCCCGGGCCATCCCACTCCCCCTACCAGCCCCGCCGGGCCAGGCGCTCCTCCTCCTTGAGCTGGTCCAGGTTGATGCCCACCATGGGCTCCCCCAGGTCCTCGCTCACCTCGGCCAGGACCTCGGGGTCGTTGTAGTGGGTCACCGCCCGCACGATGGCCCGGGCCCGCTTCCTGGGGTCCCCGGACTTGAAGATGCCGCTTCCCACGAAGACCCCATCCATCCCCAGGTGCATCATCAAGGCGGCATCGGCCGGGGTGGCGATGCCCCCGGCAGCGAAGTTCACCACGGGAAGGCGGCCGTGGTGGTGGACCCACCGGACCAGCTCCAAGGGGGCCCCGATCTCCTTGGCATAGGCCACCAGCTCGTCCTCCCGCAGGGACTGGACGTAGCGGATCTGCTTCCACATGGTGCGGGCGTGGCGGACCGCCTCCACCACGTTGCCCGTGCCCGCCTCCCCCTTGGTGCGGATCATGGCCGCTCCTTCGGCGATGCGCCTTAAGGCCTCCCCCAGGTCCCGGGCCCCGTTCACGAAGGGCACCTTGAACTTCCACTTGTCAATGTGGTGCTCCTCGTCGGCGGGGGTGAGGACCTCGGACTCGTCAATGAAGTCCACCCCGATGGCCTCGAGGATCATGGCCTCCACGAAGTGGCCGATCCGCACCTTGGCCATCACGGGAATGGAAACCGCGGCCATGATCTCCTTGATGACCTTGGGGTCGGACATGCGGGCCACCCCACCCTGGGCCCGGATGTCGGCGGGGACCCTCTCCAGGGCCATCACCGCCACCGCCCCCGCCTCCTCGGCGATCACCGCCTGCTCGGGGGTGGTCACGTCCATGATCACCCCACCCTTGAACATCTCGGCGAAGCCCGTCTTGATCTGAAAGGTTCCCTTCTCCATCCCGTCCTCCATCCTCCAGCTTACCGCCCACCGGGTCAAGCGGCTAAACCTAAAAGCCGGGGGCCGGCGCCCCCGGCCCTCCCCGGCTTCCCCTAGGGCAGGTAGGCCAGGGGGTTGCGCACCACCCCGTTCACCCGCACCTCAAAGTGCAGGTGGGGCCCCGTGGACCAGCCGGTGGAGCCCACGTACCCGATGACCTCCCCCGCCTCCACCCAGTCCCCGGCCCGCACGGCCATGCGGGAAAGGTGGGCGTAGAGGGTCTCCACCCCACCCCCGTGGTCCAGGACCACGTGGAAGCCGTAGCCGAAGGCGCTCCAGCCCGCCACCTGCACCTGCCCCGCCTTGGCGGCCACCACCGGGGTGCCGTAGGGAGCGGCCAGGTCTATCCCGGTGTGGTAGCGCTGGAAGGCCCCCCGCTGGCCGAAGTAGGTGGTGATGCGGAAACCGGAAAGGGGCCAGCGCATGGCCCCCTCCTGGTAGCTCACCCGGCGCACCTGGGGCCGCTGGGTCTGGGCCTGCTGCACCTGCCGGGTACGTTGCTGGGCCAAGGCCTGCTGCCTCCTCCTCTCCTCCGCCAGGCGTCTAAGCTCCTCCTGGCGCCGGCGCTCCGCCTCGAGGCGGGCCTGCCGCTCCGCCTCCTGTTTGGCCAAAAGGCGCTGGTAGGTGGTCCTGGCCTGGATGCCGGGGAGGAGGACCAGGTCTCCCGGGCGGAGCTCCGCGGGGTTTTCCACCCCGTTGGCCTGGGCCACCCGCACGGGGGAAAGCCCAAAGCGCTGGGCCAGGTCCACCAGGGTCTCCCCCTCGGGCAGGGCCACCACCAGGCCCTTGGCCTCCTTGGGGATGTAGAGGACGCTACCCGCCACCAGCCGGTCCAGGCTCTCCAGGGAGGGGTTGGCGGAGACCAGCTCCAAAGGGGTGAGGCCGAAGCGCTGGGCCACGGAGGCCAGGGTGTCCCCCGGGCGCACCCGGTAGGCCTTCACCCCCGGGGGTACCCGGGGAGGGCGCTCCTCCGCCGCCACCAGGGGAATCTGCAGGCGCTGGCCCACCTGGAGCCGGTCGTCTTTAAGGCCGCTGGACCACATGATGTGCTTGGGGTCCACCCCGTAGCGGGCGGCGATGCCGGCCAGGGTGTCCCCGGGCCTCACCTGGTAGACGACCCACCCCTTCTTGGCCGCCCGCCCCACCTCCACCGTGGCCTCGGGAAGGGGCAGAGGGCTCAGAATGGAAACCTTGGCAAAGGCTAAAGCGGAGAGGGCAAAAAAGCCCAACGCTCCTTTAATTCCCCGCAACGTGCACCTCCAAAAAGAACCCCCTATGAACCACCGCCGGGATTATACCAACCCCTACCCCTAAGAAGGCAAGGGGCAAAACGCCCTGGGGGGCGGAAAGCCCGCCCCCCAGGGCCACAAACCCCCTAGCGGGCCGCCAGGGAGGCCAGGAACTCCTTGTTGCTCTTGGTGCGCCCCAGGCGGGAGAGGAGCATCTCCATGGCCTCAGCGGGGTCCATGTCCGCCAGGACCTTGCGCAGGAGCCACATCTTGTGCACCACCTCCTCCCCCAGCAGAAGCTCCTCCCGCCGGGTGCCCGACTTGAGGATGTCTATGGCGGGGAAGATGCGGCGCTCCTCCAGGCGGCGGGAGAGGTGGAGCTCCATGTTGCCCGTCCCCTTGAACTCCTCAAAGATCACGTCGTCCATGCGGCTACCCGTCTCCACCAAGGCGGTGGCCAGGATGGTGAGGCTACCCCCACCCCGGATGTTGCGGGCGGCCCCCAGGAAGCGCTTGGGGAAGTAGAGGGCGGCGGAGTCCAGACCCCCGGAGAGGGTGCGGCCCGTGGGCGGGGTCACCAGGTTGTTGGCCCGGGCCAGGCGGGTGATGGAGTCCAGGAGGATCATCACGTGCCCGCCTTCCTCCACGATGCGCTTGGCCCGCTCGTGGACGAACTCCGCCACACGGATGTGGTTCTGGGGGGGCTCGTCAAAGGTGCTGGCGATGACCTCGGCCCCCTGGACGCTCTCCCGGAAGTCCGTCACCTCCTCGGGGCGCTCGTCAATGAGGAGGACGATTACCTTGATGTCGGGCTCGTTCTTGAGGACGGCGTTGGCGATCTTCTTGAGGAGGGTGGTCTTCCCCGCCTTGGGCGGGGCCACGATGAGCCCCCGCTGCCCCCGGCCGATGGGGGCCAGGAGGTCAATCACCCGGGTGGAAAGCTCGTCCGGGGTGGTCTCCAGCCGGATCTGCCGGTCGGGGAACTGGGGGATGAGCTCGTCAAAACGGGGGCGGTTCTTGGCGGCCTCGGGGTCCAGGTCGTTCACCGCCTCCACCTTGAGGAGGGTGCCGTAGCGCTCGTTCTCCCGGGGCGGGCGCACCCGGCCCACCACGTGGTCCCCGCTCCTCAGGGCGTACTGGCGGATGAGGCCGGCGGAGACGATGGCCACCCGGGACTCCAGGTTGTAGAGGTTTTCCGTGAGGAACCCGTAGCCATCAGGGCTGATCTCCAGGTAGCCCTTGACCAGCTGCAGGCCCTCGCCCTGGGTCTGCCTCTCCAGGAGGGCCATGATCAGCTGGTCCTTCTTCATCCGCTTGTAGTTCTCAATGCCCGCCTCCTGGGCCAGGAGGTGCAACTCGGGCAGAATCTTGGCCGAGAGCTCCTGGTAGGAGAGGGGCGTCTCCGGGGCTTCCGCTTTTCTCCTCATGGCTTAACCTTCTCCCAATCCTCCATAAAGCGCTTGAGGCCGAGGTCCGTAAGGGGGTGCTTCAGGAGCTGCTTGAACACGGCATGGGGCATGGTGGCGATGTCCGCGCCCAGGAGGGCCGCCTCGGTGACGTGGCGCGGGTGGCGGATGGAGGCGGCAATGACCCGCACGGGAAGGTCCTGGACCTGAGCCATCTCCACGATTTCCCGCAGGAGCTGGCCCCCATCCCAGGAGATGTCGTCTACCCGGCCCAGGAAGGGGCTCACGTAGCTGGCCCCTGCCCGGGCCGCCAGGAGGGCCTGGTTGGCCGAGAAGATCAGGGTCATGTTGACCCGCACCCCCTCGGCGGAAAGCCGCCGGCAGGCCTTGAGGCCCTCCTCGGTGGTGGGAAGCTTGACCACGATCTGAGGATGCAAGGCGGCAAGCCGCCTTCCCTCGGTCACCATGGCCTCGGCCTCGAGGGCCGTCACCTCCGCGGAAACCGGGCCCCCGGCCGCCTCACAGACGGCCCGTAGGTGGGCGGCCAGCCCCTCCTCCGTGAGGCGCTCCCCCCGGGCGGCGAACTCCTTGGCCACCAGGGTGGGGTTGGTGGTCACCCCGGAAAGCACCCCCCAGCCGGCAATCTCCCGTATTTCCTCCAAGTTAGCGGTGTCCAGGTAAAGCTCCATGATCAAACTCCTTTTGTGCGGAAAGGGTACCGGCTTAGCCTGAGTCTAGCAGACCCGAGAAGGGCGTTGTCAAGCTGGGGGAGGGGCTGCTAGCATAGCCTTAGCCGCCAACGGGGGATTTTACCCCAGGGGGCGGAAGCTGTAAAGGCGAGGATGGGGAGAGTACCCCTTTCCAAGAGCCCCTAGCGAGCCGGGGAGGGTGGAAGCCCGGTGGTGAGGAAAGGCGGGAAGATCACCCCGGAGCCGCGGGAGGAAAAGGGCAACCCCCTGAGTAATGCCCGCCGGGTGCGCCCGTAATAGCGCCAACGAGGGCCTGGGGACACCCCCAGGAAGCGCGGTGGTACCGCGGAAGCCCTGCTGGCTTTCGTCCGCGCCCATAGGGCGCGGGCGTCCTTTTAGGGAGGTGGCCATGTTCAAGGAGGTCGGCGAGCCCAACTTTCCCAGGCTGGAGGAGGAGGTCCTGGCGTTCTGGAAGCGGGAGGCCATCTTTGAGAAGAGCGTGGAAAACCGCCAGGGTGGCCCCCGGTTCACCGTCTACGAGGGCCCCCCCACGGCCAACGGCCTACCCCACGTGGGCCACGCCCAGGCGCGAAGCTACAAGGACCTCTTTCCCCGCTACAAGACCATGCGGGGCTACTACGTGCCCAGGCGGGCGGGTTGGGACACCCACGGGCTTCCCGTGGAGCTGGAGGTGGAGAAAAGGCTTGGCCTCAAGAACAAGCGGGAGATTGAGGCCTATGGCATTGAGCGCTTCAACCAGGCCTGCCGGGAGTCCGTCTTCACCTACGAGAAGGAGTGGGAGGTTTTCACCGAACGCCTGGGCTACTGGGTGGACCTCAAGAACGCCTACGCCACCCTCCACCCCACCTACGTGGAGAGCATCTGGTGGAGCCTGAAGACCCTCTTTGACCGGGGTCTCCTCTACCGCGACCACAAGGTGGTGCCCTACTGCCCCCGGTGCGGCACCCCCCTCTCCTCCCACGAGCTGGCCCTGGGCTACAAGGAGATCACCGACCCCTCGGTCTACGTGCGCCTTCCCCTCCGGGAGCCCAAGAGGCTGGGCCTGGAGGGGGCCAGCCTCCTCATCTGGACCACCACCCCCTGGACCCTGCCCGGCAACGTGGCGGCGGCCGTCCACCCCGACTACACCTACGCCGCCTTCGCCGTGGGCGAGGAGGCCCTGATCCTGGAGGAAGGCCTGGGGAAGCGGCTCCTTGGAGAAGAGGCCCCGGTGCTGAAGACCTTTGCCGGACGGGACCTCGAGGGCCTGGCCTACCACCCCCCCTATCCCCAGGCCCTGGACAAGGGCTACGTGGTGGTCCTGGCGGAGTACGTGAGCCGGGAAGACGGCACCGGCATCGTCCACCAGGCCCCGGCCTTCGGCGCCGAGGACCTGGAGACCGCCCGCGCCTACGGGCTACCCCTCCTCAAGACCGTGGATGAGGAAGGACGGCTTTTGGTGGAACCTTTCCAGGGCCTCTTCTTCCGGGAGGCCAACCGGGCCATCCTCAAGGACCTCCGCGCCCGCGGCCTCCTCTTCAAGGAGGAAAGCTACCTCCACAGCTACCCCCACTGCTGGCGTTGCTCCACCCCCCTCATGTACTACGCCACCGAGACCTGGTTCATCCGCAACACCCGCTTTAAGGAGGAGCTCCTGGCGAAGAACCAGGAGATCAACTGGGTGCCCCCCCACATCAAGGAAGGGCGCTACGGGGAGTGGCTGAGGAACCTGGTGGACTGGGCCTTAAGCCGCAACCGCTACTGGGGCACCCCCCTGCCCATCTGGGTCTGCGGGGACTGCGGCAAAGAGGAGGCCATCGGGAGCTTCCAGGAGCTGAGGGAAAGGGCCACCGCTCCCCTTCCCGAGCCCTTTGACCCCCACCGCCCCTACGTGGACCGGGTGGAGCTCCGGTGCGCCTGCGGCGGGGTGATGCGCCGGGTACCCTACGTGATTGACGTGTGGTACGACTCCGGGGCCATGCCCTTCGCTTCCCTCCACTACCCCTTTGAGCACAGGGAGGAGTTCCAGGAGGCCTTCCCCGCGGACTTCATCGCCGAGGGGATTGACCAGACCCGGGGCTGGTTCAACTCCCTGCACCAGCTGGGGGTGATGCTCTTCGGCTCCATCGCCTTCAAAAACGTCATCTGCCACGGCCTCATCCTGGACGAAAAGGGGCAGAAAATGAGCAAGTCCAAGGGGAACGTGGTGGACCCCTGGGACATCCTGCGGGAGTTCGGGGCCGACGCCCTCAGGTGGTACATCTACGTCTCCGCCCCTCCCGAGGCCGACCGCCGCTTCGGGCCCAATCTGGTGCGGGAGACGGTGCGGGACTACTTCCTGACCCTCTGGAACGTGTACAGCTTCTTCGTCACCTACGCCAACCTGGACCGGCCGGACCTGAAAAACCCCCCTGCCCCGGAGGCGCGGCCCGAGCTGGACCGCTGGCTTTTGGCCCGCATGCAGGACCTCATCGCCCGGGTCACGGAGGCCCTGGAGGCCTACGACCCCACCACCTCTAGCCGCGCCCTCCGGGACTTCGTGGTGGAGGACCTCTCCCAGTGGTACGTGCGCCGGGGCAGGCGGCGCTACTGGAAAAACGAGGACCCCCTGGACCGGGAGTCCGCCTACGCCACCCTTTACGAGGCCCTGGTCCTGGTGGCCAAGCTCACCGCCCCCTTCACCCCCTTCCTGGCCGAGGTGCTCTGGCAGAACCTGGTGCGGAGCCTGGACCCCGAGGCCCCCCTCTCCGTCCACCTGGCGGACTGGCCCCAGGTGGACCCCGCCCGGGTGGACGAGGCCCTGGTGGCCAAGATGCGGGCGGTGCTCAAGGTGGTGGACCTGGCCCGCTCCGCCCGGGCCAGGAGCGGGGTCAAGACCCGCACCCCCCTCCCCCTCCTCCTGGTCACCGCCCCCACCCCCCTGGAGCGGGAGGGCCTCAGGCACTTCGCCCCGGAGATCGCCGAGGAGCTCAACGTGAAGGAGGTGCGGGTCCTGGAACCCGGGGAGGCCATCCTGAGCTACCGGGTCCTGCCCAACCTCAAGCTTCTTGGCAAGAAGTACGGGAAGCTGGTCCCCAAGATCCGCGAGGCCCTGGAGAGGGAAGCGGAAAGGGTGGCGGCCCTGGTGCTGAAGGGGGAGGGGGTGCCCCTTTTGGTGGAGGGGGAGACCCTAACCCTGGCCCCCGAGGAGGTGCTCCTCGAGGCCCAGGCCCCCGAGGGCTACCAGGCCCTGGAGAAGGACGGGTACGTGGCCGCCCTGGAGGTGCGGGTGACGGAGGAACTGCGGCTTGAGGGCCTGGCCCGGGACCTCATCCGCCACCTGCAGCAGGCCCGGAAGGAGATGGGGCTTAGGGTCTCCGACCGCATCCGGGTGGGCTACCAGGCCCAGGGGGCCTACCGGGAGGCCCTGGCCCGCCACGGGGCCTGGATCGCCGAGGAGGTGCTGGCCCTGGAGTTCGGAGAAGGCACCTTCCCCGGCTTTGAGACCACCCTGGAGGACGAGGAGGGCCAGGTGGTCTTCAACCTGGAAAAGATGGCGGGGTGACCCGGCCCCTCCGGGTGGACGCGCCTCCTCAGGGCGTGTATAGTGGCCCCGTGCTGGACCCAAAGACCCTCCTGGAACCCCTGGGGCTGGACGCCCTCTATGTGACGCGCCCGGAAAACGTCCGCTACCTTTCCGGCTTCCCCCACCCGGAGGACGCCCAGGTCCTCCTGACCCTGGAAGGGGCCTTCCTCCTCACCGACCCCCGCTACCCCGAGGCGGAAAAGGAAAGCCGCATTCCGGCCAAGGTGCTGAGGCGGGAGGAGAAGGAAGCCCTCCTCAAGGAGCTCCGGGGACGGGTGGGGTTTGAGGCCGAGCACCTGCCCTACGCCGCTTTGGAGCGCCTTCGGGAGCTCTCCCCCGTGGAGTGGGTGCCCACCCAGGGGGTGGTGGAGCGGCTCCGGCTCAAGAAGACCCCGGAAGAGGTGGCCACCATCCGCCAGGCCCAGGCCCTGGCGGAGGAGGCCCTGGAGCACGCCCTCACCCTCCTCCGCCCCGGACGGACGGAGCGGGAGGTAGCCCTGGAGCTGGAGTTCTTCCTGCGCCGCCGGGGGGCCGAGGGGGTGGCCTTCCCCCCCATCGTGGCCTCGGGGCCCCGGGGGGCCCTGCCCCATGCCGGGGCCTCGGAAAAGCCCCTCCAGGCTGGGGAGCTGGTCACCCTGGACCTGGGGGCGCGGCTTGGGGGGTACGCTTCCGACATGACCCGCACCTTCGCCCTGGGACGGGTGGACAGCACCCTGCGCCGGGCCTTTGACGCCACCCTGGCCGCCCTGGAGCGGGCCCTCGAGGCCCTGGGCCCCGGGGTGAGCGCCAAGGCGGTGGACGCCCTGGCCCGGGAGGAGCTTAAGCGGTGGGACCTGGACCGCTACTTCGTCCACTCCCTGGGCCACGGGGTGGGGCTGGCGGTGCACGAGGGCCCGGGGCTTTCCCCCTACTCCGAGGACACCCTGGAGCCCGGCATGGTGGTCACGGTGGAACCCGGGGTGTACCTGCCCGGGGTGGGAGGGGTGCGGATTGAAGAGCTGGTCCTCATCACCCCCAGCGGCATAGAGCTCCTCTCCCGCTTCCCCCGGGGCTGGCAGGAGGTCTAGGTGCGGGCCCTCTTCCTGGCCTTCCTCCTCAGCTCGGCCCTGGCCCAGACCCACACCGTGCAGAAGGGGGACACCCTCTACCGCATCGCCCGGGCCCATGGCCTCAGCGTGGAGGAGCTGAAACGGCTCAACGGCCTCACCTCGGACCTCATCCGCCCGGGGCAGGTGCTCCGGCTGGCCCCGGCCCAAGGAGCGTCCCAAGCAAAGGGCTTCCTCCAGGTGGGCCTGGCCGTCTGGTACGGCCCGGGCTTCCACGGCCGCCGCACCGCCAGCGGGGAGCGCTACGACATGCACGCCCTCACCGCCGCCCACCCCACCCTCCCCTTCGGCACCCGGGTGCGGGTGACCAACCTCCGAAACGGGAAAAGCGTGGTGGTGCGCATCAACGACCGAGGGCCCTTCGGGGGGAAGTACATCATAGACCTCTCCTACGCCGCCGCCAAGGCCATTGGGGCCCTTTCCGCCACCCGGGTGCGGGTGGAGGTGGTGGAGGACTAGATGGTGCGCTACGGGTTCCACCTGTCCATCGCCGGGAAAAAGGGGGTGGCCGGGGCGGTGGAGGAGGCCCAGGCCCTGGGCCTAAGCGCCTTCCAGATCTTCGCCAAAAGCCCCAGGAGCTGGAAGACCCGCCCCCTCTCCCCCGGGGAGATAGAGGCCTTCCGCGCCCTGCGGGAGCTGGCTGGGGGGCTTCCCGGGGTAATCCACGCCTCCTACCTGGTGAACCTGGGGGCCGAGGGGGAGCTCTGGGAAAAGAGCGTGATGAGCCTGGCGGACGACTTGGAAAAGGCCCGCCTCCTGGGGCTGGAGTACGTGGTGGTCCACCCGGGCTCGGGAAGCCCCGAGCGGGTCAAGGAGGGGGCCCTGAAGGCCCTGCGCCTCGCCGGGGTGCGGGAGCGGCCCACCCTGCTCCTGGAAAACACCGCCGGGGGCGGAGAGAAGGTGGGCCAACGCTTTGAGGAGCTGGCCTGGCTCATCCAGGACACCCCCATGGGGGTCTGCCTGGACACCTGCCACGCCTTCGCCGCCGGGTACCCGGTGGGGGAACGCCCCGCCGAGGTGCTCTCGGAGCTGGACCGCGCCGTGGGCCTGGAGCGGGTACCGGTGGTCCACCTCAACGATTCCGTGGGGAGCCTGGGAAGCCGCATAGACCACCACGCCCACCTCCTCCAGGGCCAAATCGGGGAAGGGCTTAAGGGGGTGCTTCTGGACAGGCGCCTGCGGGACCGGGTCTTCATCCTGGAAACCCCCAGGAGCCCGGAGGAGGACGCCTGGAACCTCCGGGTCCTGCGGGGCTGGCTAGAGGAGTCCGCCTCCCAGGAGAAGCCTTAGGGCCGAAACCCCCACCACCAAAAGCCCCAGCTTCCACGCCCGCTCCTCCCCGCTCAAAAGGCCGAGCCCCGCCCCCAGAAGGGCCAGGGGCACCACCATCCAGTTGAGCCAGCCCAAAAGGGGCAGGAGGGCCGGGAGGAGAAGGAGGAGGGCCAAAACCACGAGGAGCAGGCTTAGGGTGCGCACCTCCTCAGTCTAGGGGGGCCTAGCCCAGGAAGAGGCCGAAAAAAGCCCGGCGGGCCAGGGCCAGCACCTCCTGGATGGGCCCCCGGAGCACGGTGAGGATGAGGAGGAAGGAAAGCCAGGCGTACTGCTCCAGCCGCCACAGGAGGGGCTGCCAGGAAAGGGGCAGGAGGCTCTGCAGGATCTTGGAGCCGTCCAGGGGGGGGATGGGCAGGAGGTTGAACACGGCCAGGACCAGGTTGATGGAGCTGGCGAAGTAGAGGGCCAGGGCCAGAACCCCCACCAGACTCCGCTCCTCCCCCCGGAAGGCCAGGAGCACCCCCAGGGGGTCCAGGGCCACGAGGCCCCGGACCAGCAGGGCAAAGAGCACCGCCAAGAAGAGGTTGATGAGGATGCCGGCAACGGAGACCACAAAGAGCCCCAGGCGGTAGGTGGGGAAGGCCCCCGGGTTCACCGGCACCGGCTTGGCCCAGCCGAAACCCACCAGCAGGAGGAGGAGGGTGCCCAAGGGGTCCAGGTGGCGCAAGGGGTTCAGGGTAAGGCGGCCCTGGCGCTGGGCGGTCCCGTCCCCGAAGCGGAAGGCGGCGTAGGCATGCCCCCACTCGTGCAGGGAGAGGCTAAGGAGGAGGACGGAGAAGGCCAGGAAAAAGGCCAGGGGGTCTTGTTGCCAAAGCCCCATCATAGCCCGATGGCCCGGTAGATGGCGTTGAGGAGGCCGGAAAGCCCCCGCACCACCGCCCCCGTGACCCCGGTGTAGGAGAGGACCAAGAAGATGAGGAGGAAGCCTAGGGGGCCGTAGGCGGAAAGCTGGTCCAGGAAGCGGCGGGCCTCGTACCCCCCCACGGCATAGAGGGCCTTGGCCCCGTCCAGGGGGGGTACGGGGAAGAGGTAGATGGCGGCGTGGAGGAGCATGAGCCCCTGGGCGAAGAGCAAGCCCTCCCCGAAGGGGTAGGGGAGGAAGCGGGCCAGGAGGCCGTAGAGGAAGGCGGCCGCGAAGAAGCCCAAAGGGCCCATGAGGGCCACCCAGGCCCCCTTGCGCCCCGGGAGGGCGGTGGGGACAAAGCGGGGCCAGCCGAAGCCCAAAAGGAGGAGGAGTACCAGGCCCAAGGGCTCCAGGTGGGCCCGCAGGTCCAGGGAGAGGAAGCCATAGCGGCGAGGGGCCGTGTCCCCGTAGCGGTCCGCCAGCCAGGCCTGGAAGAGGTTGTGGAGGACCAGGCCTAGCGTGGCCAGGGCGAAGGCCACCAGGAAGACCGGGGGGTCATTGAGGAGGGGAAAGAGTCCCATCGCCCACCAGTCTACGGGCTAAGGCCAGTTCCTCCTCAAAGGTCCGCACCTCGCCCCGGGCCCGGGCCTCGGCCACCCGGCGCAGGATTTCCCCCACCCTGGGCCCCGGCTTCAGGCCCATCTGCAGCAGGTCGCGGCCCATGAGCTGGCGCGGCTTCTCGGCAAGCCAGCCCTCCCGCTCCGGGAAAAGGGCCAGGAAGGCGCTCCGCAGGGGCTCCTTGGCCAGGGCTTCCCGTTCCACCTCGGCCCCCCTGGCCGCCTTGAGGAGGAGGGCCAAGGCCTCCTGCAACCGCTTGGGGGTCCCCAGGGCCACGGCCCGCTCCAGGGGATCTTCCTGGAAGTAGAGGAGGAGCAGGAGCCGGGCCTCGCCCAAGAAGCGCTCGGGATGGGCCTCATCCCGGGGAACCGCCAGGCGGCGGAAGGGCTCGAGGGGAGGAAGCCTAAGGCCGTAGAGGGGCCCCAGGGCCCCGAGTGCCTCCAGCAGGGCCAGGGCCTGGTGGAAGGTCTCCTCCTCCAGGGTGAGGAGGAGCTCGTCCCGGAGGCGGCTTTTGCTGGCGGTGGCCAGGACCTCGGGCAATAGGGCCGGCGGGAGGGCCTTGAGGGCCTCCTCGGCGAAGCGGAAGCCGAGCCGGGCGGCCAGGCGCGCCCCCCGCACGATGCGGCTGGGGTCTTCCACGAAGGAGAGGGGATGGAGGGGGCGGAGGAGGCGGGCCTCGAGGTCCCTAAGCCCCCCGTAAGGGTCCAGAAGCTCCAGGGTGGCCAGGGAAAGCGCCATGGCGTTCACGGTGTAGTCCCGGCGCTCCAGGTCCTTGGCGATGGGGGCAGGGCGCACCTGGGGCAGGGCCCCGGGGTAGGGGTAGACCTCCTCCCGGCTCTCCGCCAGGTCCACGGTGAGGCCGAAGGCCAGGCGCACCCTTCCCGTGCCGAAGGCGTAGTGCAGGCCATAGCTTCCCCCAAAGCGCTCCACCAGGAAGCGGGCCACCTCCCCCACCCGCACCCCGGGCTCCAGCACCAGGTCCAAATCCGGGCCAGAGCGGGCCAAAAGGGCATCCCGCACCGCCCCCCCCACCAGGTAGACCCCCTGGGGGAAGGCCTCCTTCAAGGCCAAGAGGACCCGCCTGGCCCCCTCGGGCAGGGCCTCGAGGATCCTCTGCCCCAGGGGCTTCTCCCCCAGGGGCTTCTTGCGGTAGAGGTCGGTGCGGGTGAAGATGCCAAGAAGCCGGACCCCCTCCCCCACCCGCTCCCCCACCAGCACCCGGCCCCCGCCCTCCTTGAGGTAGGGCTCCACCTGGGAAAGGGGGGTCTCCGGGGGAAGGACCACCGCCCGGGCCAAAAAGCCCTCCACCGGGTGGTCCGAAAGCCCAAGCCGCTCCGCCTTCCTGAGGTCCCGCCTGCGGGCCAACCCCAGGACCCGCACCTCACCCCCCTCCAGGGGCACCCCCACCGGCATGGCCCCGTAGCCCCGCTCCTCCAGCACCCTGAGGGCCTCCCGCACCGTGGTGGGGGAGAGGGTCTCCACGGGGGCGGTCATGGCCTCCTTGAGGGTGGGCTCGGGGTCCAGGTACTGGGGAAGGCTTTCCAGCAGGCGGGCCACCGCGTGGCGCACCCCCCGAACCCGGGCGAAGGCGGCCCGGGGGTGTCCCCCGCCCCCCACCTGGGCGAGCCAGCGGCCCACGTCCAGGCGCTCCTTGCTCCGGGCGATGAGGAGGACCTCCTTGCCCAGTTTGAGCACCAGGAGCACGCCCTCGGCCTCGTGCAGGTCCAGGAGGGTGTGGGCCAGGGGGGCCAGGGCGGGCACATACCCCTCCTCCCGGGCCTGGGCCAGGAGGAGGCGGAAGCCTTCCCTTTCCACCACCCGGGCCGTTTTGAACAGGGCCCTGAGCACCGCCCGGGCCTCCTCCCCCAGGTGGGGGCGCACCCACTCCCGCACCCGGGGAATCTCCGCCCCCATGAGGGCCAGGTGGTGGGCGGCCTCGAGGTCCTGGGGGGTGGTGGAGGGGAAGCTGAACCCTCCGGTGTCCTCCCAGATACCCGCATAGGCCAGGGTGGCCTCCAGGGGGGTGAGGGAAAGCCCCCGCTCCCGCACCAGGGGCAGGAGGAGGCTCACCGTGGCCCCCACCGCCGCCACCCTGCCCCCCACCGCGGGCACGTCCCCCGGGGCCTTGGGGTGGTGGTCAAAGACCAAAAAGGGCACCCGGCCCACCAGGGCGCGGAAAGGGCCGATGCGCTCCGGGCGGGCGTTGTCCACCAGGACCACCTCGGAGACCTTCTCCAGGGGCACCTCGGCGGCGGGCACCAGGTCCAGCCGGTCCTCCAGGAGGGGGGCAAGCTCCTTCAAGGGGCCCTCGAGGCCCCCCACCAAGGCCAGCAGGCTTCCCGGGAAAAGCCTCCCCGCCAGGACCATGGACCCCAGGGCGTCAAAGTCCAGGTTCTCGTGGGCCACCACCACCCGCACGTTTCCCAGCTTACTTGACGATGGAAAAGGCTCTTGTTAGACTCAAGGTCGGCACTTGGAGAGGTGCCCGAGTGGCTGAAGGGACACGACTGGAAATCGTGTAGGCGGGCTTAAACCTGCCTCGCGGGTTCGAATCCCGCCCTCTCCGCCAAACGCCCCCGGCCTCAGGGCCGGGGGTTTTCCACCTCCACCACCCTTCCCCCCCGCCTGGCCTCCTCCGCCAGGAAGGTGAGCCGGTGGGCGTACACCGCCTCGGCAAAAGGCTCCAGCAACCCCTCCTCCCCTAAGGCCACCGCCCGCAAAAAGGCCTCCACCAGCCCCAGGTCCCCGCCCCCGTGCCCCCCGCGCACCGAGGCCTCGCCAAACCGGCCCACCTCCACCACCCGCTCCCCCCGCACGAAGTGGTGCACCCAGATGCGCTCCCCATCCCCAAAAAGCTCCCCCTCCGTCCCAAACACCCGCGTCTCCCGAAACCGCATCCGCGAAAGCCCCTCCACGTGCAGGCTCGCCGTCTCCCCACCCTCGTACTCCAGCATCACCACCTGGTGGTCCGCCACGTCGTTTCGCCCCAGGTACACGCACTCCCCGTAGGGGCCCTCCCTCAGAGCCTCCACCAGCCCCTCCCAGGTCACCGGGTAAGCCACCACGTCCAGGGGCCAGCCCCGCTCCCCACGCGCGTAGGCCTCCAGGTAGATCCGCCGCGCCGAGAAGGGGCACCTCCGCTCCACCCCCTCCGGGCAGTCCAGGCACCGCGTCCCCGCACCCTCGGGGCGCCTTTCGGGGCGGAAGTGGTACAGCCCCCCGAAGGAGGCCACCCGCCGCACCCCCTTGGGCAGCAGGAAAAGCAGCCAGTCCAGGTCGTGCACGCTCTTGGCCAGAAGGAAGGGGCTGGACTCCCCTTCCTTCCGCCAGTTCCCCCGCACGAAGCTGTGGGCGAAGTGCCAGTGCCCCACGGGCTCCAGGTGCTGCACCGAGACCACCTCCCCAACGGCCCCCTCCCGCAACAGGGCCTTCAGGGCCCGGGCGTAGGGGGTGTACCGCAGCACGTGGGCCACGGCCACCATGCGCCCCGTGCGGGCCTTGGCCTCCGCCACCCGGGCCACCTCCGGCCAGGTGGGGGCGATGGGCTTCTCCAGGAGGAGGTGGTATCCCCGCTCCATGAGGGCCACCGCCGCCTCCGCGTGCAGCCGGTCCGGCAGGGCCACCACCGCCGCCTCCCCAAGAGGGGGGGCCTCCAGGGCCTCCCGCCAGTCCCCAAAGGCCCTCTCCACCCCAAAGGCCTCCCGGAAGGCCTCCCGCCGCTCCCCCCTCGGCTCGGCCACCCCAGCAATCCGCGCCCCCAGGGCGTGGGCGAGGCGGGCATAGGCGAAGCCCCGGTTGCCCGCTCCCAGAAAAAGGAGGCTCACGGACACGCCCGCAGTCTACCCGCCGCCCCCACGGGCTAAAAGCCCCACTCCCGAGGGGGGAGTGGGGCTTGGGCTGCCTGGTGGAGCGGAGGGGATTTGAACCCCTGACCTCCCGCTTGCAAGGCGGGTGCTCTCCCTCTGAGCTACCGCCCCAGACCGAAGGAAGTATAGGCCAAGCGGGGGGCTTTCGTAAAGGGCAAGGGGGGCCTATAATCGGGGAGGTGTGCCGGACCAGCCCGCCAGGCAGGGGAAGGTCCTGCGGGAAATAGGCCGGCACGCGGGAAACGCCAAGCCCAACCTTCCCCAAATGGGAGGAATATGCCTGTCAACATCAGCGTGAAGGAACTTTTGGAAGCAGGGGTGCACTTCGGCCACGAGCGCAAGCGCTGGAACCCCAAGTTCGCCCGCTACATCTACGCCGAGCGCAACGGCATCCACATCATTGACCTCCAGAAGACCATGGTGGAGCTGGAGCGCACCTTCCGCTTCCTGGAGGACCTGGCCATGCGCGGGGGCACGGTGCTCTTCGTGGGCACCAAGAAGCAGGCCCAGGACATCGTGCGCATGGAGGCGGACCGGGCGGGGATGCCCTACGTGAACCAGCGCTGGCTGGGCGGGATGCTCACCAACTTCCGGACCATCGCCCAGCGGGTAAACCGCCTCGAGGAGCTGGAGAACCTCTTCGCCTCCCCCGAGATCGCCGAGCGGCCCAAAAAGGAGCAGGTGCGCCTCAAGCACGAGCTGGAGCGCCTCCAGAAGTACCTCATGGGCTTCCGCCGCCTGAAGCGCCTCCCCGACGCCATCTTCGTGGTGGACCCCACCAAGGAGGCCATCGCCGTGCGGGAGGCCAGGAAGCTCTTCATCCCGGTGATCGCCCTGGCGGACACCGACTCCGACCCCGACCTGGTGGACTACATCATCCCCGGCAACGACGACGCCATCCGCTCCATCCAGCTCATCCTCTCCCGGGCGGCGGACCTCATCATCCAGGCCCGGGGTGGGGTGGTGGAGCCCTCCCCCTCCTACGCCCTGGTGGAGGAGGCCGAGCGGCAGGCCCAGGAGGAGCCCCTGGGCCTTGACGGCGAGGACGAGGTGGAAGCATGAGCCAGATGGAACTCATCAAGAAGCTGCGCGAGGCCACGGGGGCCGGGATGATGGACGTGAAGAAGGCCCTCGAGGACGCCGGCTGGAACGAGGAGAAGGCGGTGCAGCTCCTCCGGGAGCGCGGGGCCATGAAGGCCGCCAAGAAGGCGGAGCGGGAGGCCCGGGAAGGCATCATCGGCCACTACATCCACCACAACCAGCGGGTGGGGGTCCTGGTGGAGCTCAACTGCGAGACGGACTTCGTGGCCCGCAACGAGGTCTTCCAGAACCTGGCCCGGGACCTGGCCATGCACATCGCCATGATGAACCCCCGCTACGTCTCCGCCGAGGAAATCCCCCAGGAGGAGCTGGAGCGGGAGCGGCAGATCTACATCCAGGCCGCCCTCAACGAGGGGAAGCCCCAGGCCATCGCCGAGAAGATCGCCGAGGGGCGGCTCAAGAAGTACCTGGAGGAGGTGGCCCTGCTGGAGCAGCCCTTCGTCAAGGAGGACAAGGTGAAGGTGAAGGAGCTCCTGCAGCAGGCCATCGCCAAGACCGGGGAGAACATCGTGGTGCGGCGCTTCTGCCGCTTTGAGCTGGGGGCTTAGGCCATGCCGTCCAACCGGGGCCCTGGGGAAAAGGGGCCCCGGTTTTTGCTAAAGCCATGAGGTACAAAAGGGTTCTCCTCAAGCTTTCCGGCGAGTTCCTCACGCAAAACGGCTTCGGCATTGAGCCCGAGGCCACCCGGGCCCTGGCCAAGGAGATCAAGGCCGCCTACGACACCGGGGTGCAGCTGGCCATCGTCATCGGGGCGGGCAACCTCTGGCGGGGAGCCAGGCAGGGGGTGGGCATGGACCGGGCCACCGCCGACTACATCGGCATGCTGGCCACCATCATGAACGCCCTGGCCCTGCAGGACGCCCTCGAGGCCCTGGGCATCCCCACCCGGGTGCAGACCGCCCTCACCATCACCCAGGTGGCCGAGCCCTACATAAGGCGGCGGGCCCTGCGCCACCTGGAGAAGGAACGCATCGTCATCTTCGGCGGGGGGACCGGCAACCCCTTCTTCTCCACGGACACCGCCGCGGCCCTGCGGGCCCTGGAGGTGGGGGCCGAGGTGGTCCTCATGGCCAAGAACAAGGTGGACGGGGTCTACTCCGACGACCCCCGCAAGAACCCCAATGCGGTGCGCTTTGACGAGCTCTCCTACCTGGAGGTGCTGAACCGGGGCCTCCAGGTCATGGACACCACGGCCATCACCCTGTGCATGGAGGCGGGACTCCCCATCGTGGTGTTTGACATCTTCAAACCGGGCGCCCTGGTGGGTATTATCCAGGGGGAAAAGGTGGGCACCCTGATCCACGCCTAGAGAGGAGGGAGCATGACCCTGAAAGACCTTTACGCGGAGACACGGGCGCACATGCAGAAGAGCCTCGAGGTCCTGGAGCACAACCTGGCAGGCCTGCGCACGGGACGGGCCAACCCCGCCCTGCTCCTCCACCTAAAGGTGGAGTACTACGGAAGCCAGGTACCCCTAAACCAGATCGCCACCGTCACCGCCCCGGACGCCCGCACCCTGGTGGTGCAGTCCTGGGACCAGAACGCCCTCAAGGCCATTGAGAAGGCCATCCGGGACTCCGACCTGGGCCTCAACCCCAGCAACAAGGGGGACGCCCTCTACATCAACATCCCCCCCCTTACCGAGGAGCGGCGCAAGGAGCTGGTGAAGGCGGCCCGCCACCTGGCCGAGGAGGGGCGGGTGGCCATCCGCAACGTCCGCCGCGAGGCCCTGGAGAAGCTGAAGAAGCTGGCCAAGGAGCTCCACCTCTCCGAGGACGACACCAAGCGGGCGGAGGGGGAAATCCAGAAGATCACCGACGAGTTCATCGCCAAGGCGGACGCCCTGGCGGAGAAGAAGGAGCAGGAGATCCTGGGCTAGGCACCCCTTCGGGGCCAGGAGAGCTCCCCAAAGGGGCGGATTTTTAGCGTGGACGAGGGCTTAGGGAAGAGCACCCGGGGGCCAAGGCCGTCCTGGGGAAAGGCTGGGGTGTGATCAAGGAAGGAGAAAACCTGGCGGCCCGCGTGGCTTCCGCCTTGGTGGGGGCAGTCCTGCTCCTTTTCGTGCTGTGGGCGGGGCTTCCCCTGGTCCTCCCCACCCTAATCTTCGTCCTCTGGCTGGGGAGCCTGGAGCTTAGGGACATGCTGGCCCGCCGGGGCATCGGGCTGAACCTGTCCTTTCTCCTTGGGGGGGGTGTGGTCCTCTTCCTCTTCTCCTTGCCCCAGCTCTATTGGCACTTCCCCCAGGTGCCCTGGCGGGAGGTGGCCCTGGGGCTTTTCCTCATGGCCAGCTTCAGCTACGAGCTCCTGCGGGGCGCCGACCTCACCCGCTTCGCCTTCACCCTCCTGGCCTTCCTCTACCTCCCCTGGAGCCTGGGGTACGTGCTCCTCCTGCGGGAAACCCCGGACGGCCACATGGGCCTCTGGACCCTTTCCCTGCCCATCGTGGCCAGCTTCGCCACCGACATCGGGGCCTACTTCGTGGGCCGGGCCTTTGGCCGGCGCAAGCTGGCCCCGGAGATCAGCCCCGGCAAGACGGTGGAGGGCTCCTTGGGGGGCATCCTGGTGAGCTTTTTGGCCCTGGTGGGCTACACCGGCCTGGTGCGGGAGGTCTTCCCCTTTGGCCTACTGGAGCTTTGGCTTTTCAGCCTCCTCCTCTCCCTGGCGGCCCAGCTTGGGGACCTGGCGGAGTCCATGCTGAAGCGCTACTGTGGGGTGAAGGACTCCGGGCGCTTCCTTCCCGGGCACGGGGGGCTTCTGGACCGGATAGATAGCCTCCTCTTCACCTTCCCCCTCACGTACTACCTGGTGGTGCTCTTCACATGAAACGGGTTGTGGTCCTGGGTTCCACGGGCTCCATCGGGCGGCAGGCCCTCGAGGTCTGCCGCTGGCGGGGCTACCGGGTGGTGGGCTTGGCGGCGGGCAGAAACCTGGAGGAACTCTCCCAGCAGATCGCCGAGTGGCAACCCCTCCTGGTGGCGGCGGAGGAAAGCCTGCACGGCGAGCTCAGGGCGCGCTTCCCCGGCCTTAAGCTGGGGACCCCGGAGGAGGTGGCCGCCCTGGAGGCGGAGGTGGCCGTGGCCGCCATCCCGGGCCTGGCGGGGCTTAGCCCCACCCGGGTGGCGGCCCGCACGGGCAAGCGCATCGCCCTGGCCAACAAGGAGGCCATGGTGGCCGCAGGGCCCCTCCTCTGGCAGGAGGTGGAGGCCCACGGGGCGGAAATCCTCCCCGTGGACTCCGAGCACTCCGCCCTCTTCCAGGCCCTTTTGGGAGAAAGGCGGGAGGATGTGGCCGAGCTCATCCTCACCGCCAGCGGGGGACCTTTTCTGAAGGAGCCCCAGGACCTCTCCCAGGTGACCCCGGAGATGGCCCTCCGCCACCCCCGCTGGCGGATGGGGCCCAAGGTGACGGTGGACTCGGCCACCCTCTTCAACAAGGGCCTCGAGGCCCTGGAGGCCAAGGAGCTCTTCCGCTTCCCCCTGGAAAGGGTGCGGGTCCTCGTCCACCCTCAGGCCTACGTGCACGGCCTGGTGCGCTTCCGGGACGGCAGCCTCAAGGCCCAGCTGGGCCCCACGGACATGCGCCTACCCATCCAGTACGCCCTGACCTACCCCGAGCGGGCGGAGACCCCCCTCAAGGACCTCCCCCTCCCCGGAACCCTGGAGTTCCTGGAGCCCGACACCCGGCGCTTCCCCGCCCTGGAGGTGGCCTACGCCGCGGGCCGGCGGGGCGGGCTAGCCCAGGTGGCGGTCTCCGCTGCGGACGAGGTGGCGGTGGAGGCCTTCTTGGCCGGCCGCCTTCCCTTCACCCGGATTCCCGAAGTGTTGGCCCGGGTGCTGGAAGCCAGCCCCAACCTTCCCCTAACATGGGATAACCTCTTCGCCGTGGACGCCTGGGCCCGGGAGGAGGCCAAGAGGTGGGCATGAGCCTTGTTTGGTTTCTAATCATCATCGGGGTCAGCATCTTCGTGCACGAGCTGGGGCACTACCTGGCGGCAAGGCTCCAGGGGGTGCGGGTCAAGGCCTTCAGCATCGGCTTCGGCCCCATCCTCTGGCGGCGGCAGGCGGCGGGCACGGAGTGGCGGCTCTCCGCCATCCCCTTAGGGGGCTACGCCGACATTGAAGGCCTCCTCCCCGAGGAACGGGGCCGGGGGTACGATGCCCTTTCCCTTCCGGGCAAACTCCTGGTCCTGGTGGCGGGGGTGGCCATGAACATCCTCCTGGCCTGGGGGCTTCTCGCCTACCTCTTCAGCGCCCAAGGGGTGCCGCAGGCCACGGGGCGGGCGGTGGTCCTGGAGGTGCTCCCGGGAAGCGTGGCCGAAAGGGCCGGCCTAAGGCCCCAGGACGTCCTGGTGGCGGTGGACGGAAGGCCCCTGGAAACCCCCCGGGACATTGAGCGGGTGAAGACCCCGGGGACCCATACCCTCACCGTGAGGCGGGGTGGGCAGGAGGTGGTCCTGAACCTCCGTTGGGAGGCGGGGATGGAGCGGCTCGGGGTGGTGTACCAGCCGGAGGTGGCCTACCGCCGGGTGGGCTTCCTGGAGGGCCTCTTCTTGGCGGCAAGCCGCACCCTGGCCTTCGGCCCGGAGATGGTGCGGGCCCTGGTGGGAGGGCTATTGGGGGTGCTGGCGGGCAACCCCGACAGCGGGGTGATGGGCCCGGTGGGCATCGTGGCGGAAACCGGCCGGGCGGCCCAGGAGGGGTTTTTCCGGCTGGTTGAGCTCACCGTGGCCATCAACCTCTCCTTGGCCCTCTTCAACCTCCTGCCCATCCCCGCCCTGGACGGGGGGCGGATCCTCCTCCTCTTTCTGGCCCGGCTCTTCCGCATCCGCCCCGAACAGGAGGCCGTGGTCCACTACCTGGGCTTCCTCTTTCTCATCCTGCTGGTGATCCTGGTCACCTTCCAGGACCTGAGGCGGCTTCTGGGAGGCTAGATGGAGGCCACGGTGCTCATCCCCGCCTACAACGAGGAGGCCACCATCGCCCAGGTGGTGCGGGCAGCCAAGGAGGCGGGCTTCCCCGTGGTGGTGGCCGACGATGGCTCCCAGGACCGCACCGCCCAGGAAGCGGCCGCAGCCGGGGCCCAGGTGGTGCGCCTGCGGGAGAACCGGGGCAAGGGGGGGGCCATCGCCGCGGGGCTCAAGGCGGTGGACACCCCTTTGGTTCTCCTGGCGGACGCCGACCTCCTGGGGCTCAAACCCCAGCACCTCCAGGCCCTGCTGGACCCCGTGGCCCGGGGGGAGGCGGAGATGACCGTGGGGGTCTTCCAGGGGGGGCGGCTTTCCACCGACCTGGCCATGCGCCTCACCCCCTTCCTCTCGGGCCAGCGGGCCCTGCGCACCGAGGACCTCCAGGCCATTCCCGGCCTGGAGGGAGCCCGCTACGACCTGGAGCTCCTCCTCACCCGCCACGCCAAGCGCCTGGGCTGGCGGGTGCGCTACCTGCCCCTGCCGGGGGTGAGCCAGGTGATGAAGGAGGAGAAGCGGGGCCTCCTGAAGGGCTTCTTCCACCGCCTGCGCATGTACGGGGAGATCCTGCGCTACTACCTCAGGGCCCAGGCTTAGGAACCTCCAAAAGCTCCACCCAGCTCTCCCCCGCCCGGTAGGCCACCACCCCCAGGCCGGGGACCAGGTAGAGCTCCTTGAGGTCAGTCCCCCCTTTTTCCGTGGTGTAGGCCACCCGCACCCGGTAGGCGTTGAAGGCCCCGGCCCGCACCCTCACCCCCTCCACCCCCTCCACCCGGGCGGAGAGGGCCACCCGCTGGCCCCGGAAGCGGACGCTTCCCCCCCAGGCCAGGCCCGGCTCCAGGCGATGGGGGTAGAGGAGCAAGGGGGGTTCAAAGGGGAAATACCCCTCGGGCAGGCCCACCCCCAGGAGGAAAAGCCCCTCGGGAAGGGCCTTAAGCCGGTCTTCTCGGAAAAGCTGCCCTCCTTTGAGGTAGCGCAGGCGGAAGCCCTCCGGGGTGGGGAGGAGTTCCTGCCGGGTGCCGTCGGAGTAGGCGTAGCGGGCCCCCGCCTGAGGAAAGACCTGGCCCCAGGCCAAAAGCAGGAGGCCAAGCCCGGCCAGGAGCGCCCACCTCCCCATGGCCCTATTCCACCTCCCCGAGCTCATGCCCCCGCCGGGTGGCCGCCTCCACCGCCTCGTAGAAGGCGGCGCGCAGGGCGCGGGCCTCGAGGGCGTGGAGCCCGTGGATGGTGGTGCCCCCGGGGCTTGCCACCTCGTCCTTGAGCTGGCCGGGATGGCGGCTTTTCAGAAGCTCCCCGGTGGCCGCCAGGGCCTCCGCCGCCAGGCGCAGGGCCAGGGAACGGGGCATCCCCATCTTCACCCCCGCGTCCGCCAGGGCCTCGGCCACCACCGCCAGGTAGGCGGGGGCAGAGGCGGACATGGCGGTGAAGGGGTCAAAGAGGTGCTCAGGAATCTCGTATACGTCCCCCACGGTGGCGAAAAGGCCCCGGGCGAAGTCCAGGTCCCCCGCCTCCCGGGCCTCCTTTAGTGCGGTGAGGGCGGTGGAGCTCTCCCCGATCACCGCCGCCAGGTTGGGCATGGCCCGCACGACCCGCCGGGTGTCCAGCCGGCGGGCCAGCACCGCCGTGGAAACCCCGGCCATGATGGAGATGTACCCCACCCCGGGAAAGGCGATCTCCGGGGCCAGGTGGGGGAAGTCCCGGGGCTGCACGGCCAGGAGGACCCGCTCCGCCCGGGCCAGCCCCTTCAGATCCAGGGGACGCAGGCCAAAGGCCGCCGCCAGCTCCCGGGTGCGCTCGGGGGTGCGCCCCACCACCCCCACCTCCTCCGGCCTGAGGAAGCCCCGGTCCAGGGCCCCTTTTAGGATGCTCCGGCCCATCTTGCCCAGGCCCAGGAAGGCCAGCTTCATGCTCTAGAGTCTACCCTGCGCAGGCGGAGGTAATAAAACCCGTCCAGCCCCCCCTCGGGGGCCACGTACACCCCAAGCCCCGCCTTAAGCACCGGGAAGGGGCAGGAAAAGGGCTCGGGCTGGAACTCGGGGTGCCTGGCCAAAAAGGCCCGGGCTACCCCCTCCCCCTCCTCCTCAGTAAGGGAGCAGACGGCGTAGACCAGAACCCCCCCTTCCGCCGTGGCCTTTGCCGCCGTTTCCAGCAGGGCAAGCTGAAGCTCGGCCATGGCCTGGGGGTCTTCCGGGGCCAGGCGGTAGCGCAGCTCAGGGTGGGTGCGGAAGGTGCCCGTCCCGGTACAGGGAGCGTCCAGGAGCACTTTCTCCGCCTTCTCGGGAATGGGGTGCCTCAGGTCCTGGGTGCGGTAGGCCACCTTCAGGCCAAGCCGGGCCGCCGTCCTGGCCCCCGCTTCCTGCCGCTTCTTGTTCAGGTCGTAGGAGATGACCTCCGCCCCCTTGGCCGCCAGGTAAAAGGCCTTGAGCCCCGCCCCCCCGCAGAGGTCCAGCACCCTCTCCCCCGACTTAGGCTCCAGGAGCTCTGCGGCGAAGAGGGAGGCCGGGTTCTGGGGCTGGA
This sequence comes from Thermus igniterrae ATCC 700962, assembly GCF_000376265.1. Lineage (GTDB taxonomy): Bacteria > Deinococcota > Deinococci > Deinococcales > Thermaceae > Thermus > Thermus igniterrae. The sequence continues at coordinate 58,742 of NZ_AQWU01000070.1, read as the reverse complement.
GGCCCAGGGCAGAGAAGTCCGTCTTAGGCCCTTCCCAGAGGTAGCTGTGAGGGATGGGGCCCGGGCGCAACCCCTCCACCGGCCGGTAGGCGGTGAGGAAAAGGGGAGCGGGCTCGTTAAAGCCCTCGGCAAAGCCCAGCCCCCCGAAGAAGGTACGCCAGGCGGCGCAGAGCCAGTCGGGGAGGCTTAGGCGCACGCACTCCGGGGCCTCCCTGGGGGCCAGGCGCCGCAGCACGGCGTTTACCAGGCCGGCCAGGCGGGGAAAGTGGCGCTTGGCCTCCTCCACCCAGGGGCTCACCCGGGCGTGGTGGGGCTTGCCGAGAAGCCACTCCAGGGCCCCTAAGCGCAAGGCCCAGCGCACCTCCGGGGGAAGCTTTTCCGGATGGGGGAGGAAAGGCTCCAGGAGAAAGTCCAGGAGGCGGAGCCGGCGCAGGGCCCCGTAGACCAGGTGGGTGGCGTAGGCCTTGTCCCGCTCCGGCCAGGGGAGGCGGTCCAGGGCCCGGTCCAAAAGGAGCTGGGCCCGGCCTCCCCGCTCCACCTCCAGGAGGAGGACCAGGGCCAGGGCCCTAGGGTTCTCGGGCCTCAAGACTCCAGGGGGTGGGCCTTGATGCTGAACTTCAGCGCGGTCCGCTCCTCGTTCTCCAGGTCCAGCTTCACGAAGGCGGGCTTGACCACCAGGTCCAGGTTGTCGGGGGCGATGTAGCCCCGGGCGATGGCGATGGCCTTCACCGCCTGGTTCACCGCCTGGGGACCGATGGCTTGCACCTCCACCTCCCCCTTAGTGCGCAAGAGCGCCGCGATGGCGCCGGCCACGGAGTTGGGGCGGGACTTGGAAGAGACGCGCAACGTTTCCACTTTGACCTCCTGAAAGCTCTTGGGCCACCCCGTCTGGAAAAACATGGGCGGCTTCAGGCCCATGCTAGAGCAAAGGGACCCAGGACGCAACTAGGCGGCCAGGACCCGCTCCTCCAGGCCCTTCAGCAGGCTTTCCACGTTTTCCTGCATGAGCTTCTGCACCAGCTTCTGCAAAAGCCCCCCGAAGATGGGGATGGTGAGCTCGTAGGTGAGGGTGAGGACCACCCGGGTCCCCTCCCCCTCGGGCTGGAAGACCCAGGTGCCCTCGTAGCGGTCAAAGTCTCCCTCGGGGGAGAAGAAGCGGTTTTTAAGGTTCTCGTCGTCCCACTCCTCCTCCTCCAGCCAGCGCACCTTCTTGCCCATGGCCACCGCCACCCACTCGCTTCGGGTGCGGTTTCCCTCCTGGGCCAGGACCTTTAGGCTCTCCACCTCCTTGAGGTAGGGCTTGAGGCCCTCCAAGTCCTTGGCCAGGGCGTAGACCTTCTCCGGGGGTGCGGGGATGAAGCGCTCGGCGCGTACCTCAGGCATGGGCCCTTTTTACCCGCTTTCCTCCTCCTTGACAAGCCGGTAGGCCTGAAGGGCCACGGAAAGGGGAAAACCCCGCCCCTGGAGAAAGCGCACCGCCTTGGCCTGGTCCTGGCGGCGGGGGTAGCGCCGGAGGACCTTTAGGGCGGCCTCCAGGGCCTCTTCCTCCCCGTACTGGGAGAGCAGGGCGTCCACCACCTCTTCCGGCACCCCCTGGGCCCAGAGGAGGTGGCGGAGCTTCCGCGGACCGTACTTGCGCCTTCCCGCCACGAAGGCCTCGGCGAAGGCCCGGTCGTCCAGGTACCCCAGGGCCTCCAGCCGTTCCAGGGCCGCTTCCACCTCTTCCTGGGGAAAGCGGGCCCCTAGCTTCTCCTTAAGGCGGGCGCGGCTGAAGGCCCGTCCCGCCAGGAGGCGGAGGGCATAGGCCAGGGCCTCTCCCATGCCTTTAGGGTACGCTAAAGCCCATGCGGGTATTCGCCATCGCCGACCCCCATCTATCCCGCGTCCACCCCAAGCCCATGACCGTCTTCGGCCCCGGGTGGAAAGGGCACCCCGAGGCCTTCTTCCACGGCTGGCGGCAGGTGGTGGGGGAGGAGGACCTGGTGGTGGTCCCCGGGGACATCTCCTGGGCCATGCGCCTGCCCGAGGCCCTTCCCGACCTCCTGGACCTGGCGGCCCTGCCCGGGCGGAAGGTGCTCCTCAAGGGCAACCACGACTACTGGTGGCCCTCCATCAGCCGCCTGAGGGCGGTCCTCCCCCCGGGGATGTACGCCCTGCAAAACGATGCCCTGGTGGTGGACGGGGTGGCGGTGGCCGGCACCCGGGGTTGGCAGTACCCACCCCCCACCCCGGAGGATGAGAAGGTTTTCGCCCGGGAGGTGGAGCGGCTCAAGCTTTCCCTGAGGGACCTGGAGGGCAAGCCCTACCGGCACCTGGTGCTGGCCTTCCACTTCCCCCCCTTTGGCCCCAGCGGGGAACCCACCCCCCTGCTGGAAGTGGCGGCGGAGGCTAGGCCCACGGCCATCGTCTACGGCCACCTGCACGGGGCCGACCCCAGCAAGCTCCCCCAGGCCTTCCAGGGCATCCCCCTCCACCTGGTGGCCGCCGACGCCCTGGCCTTCCGGCCCAGGCTGGTGCTGGAAATCCCCTAGGATGAGAAGGTGGCCCTGGTCACGGCCCGGGCCCCAAGCTGAGCGCCCTCCCGTGCCCGCACCCTTCGGCCTCCTCCTCGCCCTCCAGGTAGGCCTCCTCCTCCTGGGGGCCTCGGGGATGCTCCTCCTGGGCCTGCCCTTCGGGGAGGCCAGGGCCGGGGACCTCCTCTGGGCGGGGGGGCTTCTTCTGGCCCTGGGGGGCCTCGAGGCCCTCTTCCGCCTCCTCCTCCCCGCCTCCTTCCGGGAGACGGAAAGGCTCCACCAGGCCCTGGGGCGGGCCCTGAAGGAGGCCGGGATGGGGCCTTCTGCCCTCCTCCTCCTGGCCCTCCTCTCCGGGGTGGCGGAGGAGGTCTTCTTCCGCGGGCTGGTGCAAGGCCTCCTGGTAAAGGGGTTTGGCCCCTGGGGGGTCCTGCTCCAGGCCCTCCTCTTCGCCCTCTTCCACCCCGCACCCCGGCGGGCCCTGGCCTACCCCCTCTACACGGGCTTCGCCGGCCTCCTCCTGGGGAGTGCCTACCTCCTCACGGGAAGCCTCCTGCCCGGCATCCTGGCCCACTTCCTGCACAACGCCCGGGGTTTTTACGAGCTTTACCGCACACATTAGCAAAAGACCCCCTTCCCCGCAAGGTTCTCCCCCACAATCCCCGGGGTAAACCTGCTATAATGGGCCTAAAGCTATCCAAAACTTCCCGCGGGTCCCTATGGAGGAGGGTTTCCATGAGTGAGCTGGAACGCATCCGGCGCCGCCAGGACCTCGAGGCCTACCGGGCCCTGAGTTGGGAAGGCTCCTTCGCCGACTATCTGCGCCTCCTCAAGGAGGACCCGAGGCCCCTGAGGACCAGCTTCCAGCGGGTCCACGACATGATCCTGGCCCAGGGGGTGGAGGAGTACACCCTCTTCCGGGAAAAGCTCCTCCACTACCGCTTCTTTGACGACCCCTTTGAGGGGGGCAAGGACGCCATCTTCGGCCTGGACAAGCCCCTCATGCGCCTGGTGGCCACCCTCAAGGCGGCGGCCCACCGCCTGGGCCCTGAGCGGCGCATCCTCCTCCTCCATGGCCCCGTGGGCTCCGCCAAGAGCACCATCGCCCGCCTCCTTAAGAAGGGCCTCGAGGCCTACAGCCGCACGGAGGAGGGCAGGCTCTACACCTTCTACTGGAAAACCGAGGAAGGCCCCCTCCCCTGCCCCATGCACGAAGAACCCCTCCACCTCCTGCCCAAGGAGCTCCGGGAGGAGTTCCTGGCGGAACTCAGGGCCCTCCACCCCGCCTACCCCTATCCCCTGGAGGTGGAGGGGGACCTCTGCCCCGTCTGCCGCTTCCAGATGCGGGAGGCCCTGGCCCGGCACGGGGGGGACCTGGCCGCGGTTTTGGAGGAGGAAATCGTGGTGAAGCGCCTGGTCCTTTCGGAAAAGGACCGCGTGGGCATCGGCACCTTCCAGCCCAAGGACGAAAAGAACCAGGACGCCACCGAGCTCACCGGGGACATCAACTACCGCAAGGTGGCCATCTACGGCTCCGACTCCGACCCCCGGGCCTTCAACTTTGACGGGGAGCTCAACATCGCCAACCGCGGCCTGGTGGAGTTCATTGAAATCCTCAAGCTGGACGTGGCCTTCCTCTACGACCTCCTTACCGCCAGCCAGGAACACAAGATCAAGTCCAAGAAGTTTGCCCAGACGGACATTGATGAGATTGTGCTCGGGCACACAAATGAACCGGAATACCGCAAGCTCCAGGCCAACGAGTACATGGAGGCCCTGCGGGACCGCACCATCAAGATTGACGTCCCCTACATCCTCCGGGTCTCCGACGAGGTGAAGATCTACCAGCGGGACTTCGCCAAGGTGCGGGGTAAGCACATCGCCCCCCACACCCTGGAGATGGCCGCCACCTGGGCGGTGCTCACCCGGCTGGAGCCCCCCAAGCGAGCGGGGCTTACCCTGATGCAGAAGCTCAAGCTCTACGATGGCCGCCTCCTCCCCGGATGGACCGAGGAGGCGGTGCGGGAGCTCATGGCCGAGACCAAGCGGGAGGGCCTGGAGGGCATCAGCCCCCGCTACATCCAGGACAAAATCAGCAACGTCCTGGTCACCTCGGAGGAGCCCTGCATCAACCCCTTCATGGTGATGAACGAGCTGGAGGAGGGCCTGAAGCACCACTCCCTCATCTCCGACGAAAAGACCAAGGAGCGCTACAAGGCCCTCCTGCAGGAGGTCAAGGCGGAGTACGCGGAGATCGTGAAGAACGAGGTGCAACGGGCCATCGCCGCCGACGAGGAGGCCCTGAACCGCCTCTTCCACAACTACATTGACCACGTGAAGGCCTACGTCCTGGGGGAGAAGGTGAAAAACCCCTACACCGGCGCCCCCGAGCCCCCCAACGAGCGCCTCATGCGCTCCATTGAGGAGCGCATTGAGATCCCCGAGTCCCGCAAGGACGACTTCCGCCGGGAGATCATGAACTACATTGGGGCCCTGGCCCTGGAGGGGCGGCAGTTCACCTACAAGGACAACGACCGCCTGCGGCGGGCCCTGGAGCTCAAGCTCTTTGAGGACCAGAAGGACACCATCCGCCTCTCCGCCCTGGTTTCGGGGGTGGTGGACCCGGAGACCCAGGCCAAGATTGACGTGGTCAAGGCCCGGCTCATCCGGGACTACGGCTACTGCGAGCACTGCGCCGGGGGGGTCTTGGAGTTCGCCGCCTCCCTCTTTGCCCGGAGTGAGCGATGAGGCCCATTGAGCGCGACCTCTTGCGCTTCAAGGAAATCGTCCGGGGGGAGGTGAAGAAGCGGGCGCGGGAGTTCCTCACCCGGGAGGAGTTCTTCGGGCAGGTGGAGGGCCGCCTGGTCTCCATCCCCCTGCCCCAGCTGGAGGTGCCCAAGATCGTCCACGGGGAGCCCCCGGGGGAAGGTCTGGGCCTGGGGGGAGCGGGGGCCGAAGGGATGGGCCCGGGCGGGCACGTGCCCGTGGCCGAGCTGGAGCTGGAGGAGTTTTTGGACCTCATGGGGGAGGCCCTAAGGCTTCCCCGGCTTAAGCCCAAGGGGGAAGGGGAGGTAACGGAGGAGGCCTTCCGCTTCACCACCATCGCCCGCAAGGGGCCAAGGGGCCTGCGCCACGTGCGCCGAACCCTGAAGGAAAGCCTCAAGCGGGCCCTGCAAACCGGGGAGTACCAGCCCGAAGACCCCCTCCTGGTGCCGGAGCGGGAGGACCTGCGCTACAAGGCCCCCAGGAGCAAGCCCAGGCCCCACGCCCAGGCGGTGGTCCTCTTCGCCCTGGACGTCTCGGGGAGCATGCGGGAGGAGGAGCTAAGGCTGGTGAAGGTCCTCTCCTTCTGGATCACCCTCTGGATCAAGCGCCACTTCCCCCGGCTGGAACGCCGCTACCTGCTCCATGACGCCGAGGCCTGGGAGGTGAGCGAGGAGGAGTTCTTCCGGGCCCGGGAAGGCGGGGGTACCCGGCTTTCCAGCGCCCTCCTCCTGGCGGAGGAGATCCTGAAGCGCTACCCGGAGGCCTTTTACAACCGCTACCTTTACCACTTCTCCGACGGGGAGAACTGGCAGGGGGATACCCCCCTGGCCCTCGAGGCCCTAAGGCGCCTCCTCCCCACCCTGGCCCTCTACGGCTACGCCCAGGTGCAGGGCCCCTACGGTCAGGGGCGCTTTCTGGAGGACCTGAGGGAGAATCTGGGCAAGGCAGAAGGGCTCGCCACCGCCGAGGTGCGGGGCCGGGAGGACCTGCCCGCGGCCCTCAGGCGGCTCCTTGGGGGGTGAGGATGCAGAAGGAACTCCGCCACTGGGCCGGCCTCCTGCGGGAGCGGGCAGAGGCCGCGGGGCTTTCCTTTCCCCCGGTCCTCTTTGAGGAGGTGGGCCCCGAGGAGATGGCCATGCTGGCCGCCTACGGGGGCTTTCCCCGCCGCTACCCCCACTGGCGCTTTGGCAGCGAGTACCTACGCTACCGGGAGACCTACCGCTATGGCCTCTCCCGCATCTACGAGCTGGTGGTGAACACCCATCCCGTGCAGGCCTACCTCCTCCGGGGCAACACCCTGCTGGCCCAGAAGCTGGTCATGGCCCATGTGTACGCCCACGCAGACTTCTTCCACAACAACCTGGCCTTCAAGCCCATCCCCAAGGACATGCTCTCGGAGATGGCCCAGCACGCCGCCTTCGTGGAGCGGGCCATGGAGCGGCACGGGGCCAGGAGCGTGGAGGAGTTCTTGGACATGGCCCTCTCCCTGGAAAACCTCATAGACCCCCACGCCCCCTACATCCGCCGGGAGGAAGGCGAGGAGGAGGAAAGGCCGCCGGAGCGCCTGCGGGTGCGCCCCTACCTGGACCCCTACGTGAACCCGCCCCCCGAACCCCCCAAGGAGGCCCAGGAGGGGGCAAGCCCCAAGCCCCTTCCCCCCAGGCCCACCCGGGACCTCCTGGGGTTTTTGGCCCGGCACGCCCCCCTGGCCCCCTGGCAGAAGGGCATCCTGGAGATCATCCGGGAGGAAAGCCTCTACTACGCCCCCCAGGGGGCCACCAAAATCCTGAACGAGGGCTGGGCCACCTACTGGCACACCCGCCTCCTCCTCCCCCTCCTCACCCCCGAGGAGGCCCTGGAGTTCGCCGAGATGCAGGCGGGCCTCCTGGCGGCCCAAGGCTTCAACCCCTACCGGCTGGGCTACCTCCTCCTCAAGGAGGTGGAGGAGCGCTGGGACAAGGGGCGGTTTGGGCCGGAGTACGAGGCCCTGCCCCTGGGGGAGAGGCTCCGCTACGAGCGGCCCACGGGGGAAGGGCGCAAGAAGCTCTTCCAGGTGCGCACGGTCTACACGGACCTGCCCTTCTTGGAGGAGTTCCTCACCCCTGAGTTCGCCCTGCGCCAGGGGCTCCTCTCTCCCGAAGACCTCCCCCGCTTCGCCGAGGCCAAGCGGGTCCTCCTCTTCCGCCTTAGCAACCTGGGCTACCCCATTGTGGAGCTCCTGGACGCCAACCACGGCAACCGGGGTGAGCTCCTCCTGGCCCACGCCTACGAGGGGGTGGAGCTGGACCTTAAGAAGACCAAGGCGGTGCTGGAAAACCTGCACCGCCTCTGGGGCCGCCCCGTGCACCTGAAGACGGTGGTGGGGGGCAAGGAGGTTTTGCTTTCCGCCGGAACCTAGCGCAGGGCCCGCAGGTAGCCGAGGAGCAGGGCCTCAGAAAGTTCCCCCAGGTGCCGGGCCACCAGGCGCCCCTCCCGGTCAAAGAAGAAAGTGGTGGGCAGGCCCTGGGCCCCCAGGTCCTGGGAGAGGTGGGTTTCCGGATCCAGGAGGACCCAGTCCGCCTCGAGGCCCTCCTCCTCCAGGAAGCGGCGGACCACCGCCGGCCCCTCGCCCTGGCTGGCGAAGACGAAGTGGACCTCGGGGTGCTCGTGGCTCAGGCGCACCATCATGGGAAGCTCCCGGCGGCAGGGGGGGCACCAGGTGGCCCAGAGGTTCAGCACCACCGGCTTGCCCCGGAAGGCCTCGAGGCTCACCGGCGTACCCCCCAGGCTGGTGAGCTGGACCTCCGGGAGGCCCTGGGCCTCCGCCCCCCGGCCCCGGGTGAGGAAGACCCCCGCCACCAGCCCCGCGGCCAGGGCCGCCGCCAGGGTGTAGCGCCAAAGGTGCTTGGGCAGAACCATCAGCGTGTACCCTCCTCCTGCCAGGATACCCCAGATGGGGTCAAACCCTCCCTGCCACACATAGAGGACGGAAAGGGGGTCGCGGGCGAAAACAGGAAGGTTTTCCAGCACGAACCCCAGCCGCGCCCCCAGAAGCCCCACCAGCACCACCCCGCTGGCCCAGGAGGAAAGCCTCCGGTCCACCCGCCGGGCCAGGAGCTCGGCCACCAGGACCAGGGCCAAAAAGGCCAGGGCCACCCCCAGCCGCACCCAGGGGATGGCGAAGGGCCCAAGCTGCACCCCGTCCATCAGCGCACCAGGGGGTACCCCGCCTGCTGGATAGCCCTCACCCCGCCTTCCACGTGGTAGAGGTTGGTGTAGCCCCGCTTCTTCAGGTACTCCGCCGCCTGGCGGCTACGGTTGCCGCTACGGCAGTAGAGGTAGACGGGCTTGTCCTTGGGGACCTCATCCGCCCAGGTGGCGATGGCCTCCACCGGCAGGTTGACCGCCCCGGGCACGTGGCCCTGGGCGAACTCCCCCGGGGTGCGCACGTCCACAATGAGGGCCCCGGACTCCAGGGCCCGGTAGAGCTCCGCCGGGCCCACATCCTGGTAGCTCCCCTTGGGGCCGCAGGCCAGGAGAAGGAGGGGGAGAAGGGCAAGGAGGGCGCGGCGGGTCATGGCTAGGCCTGCACCCCCACGGCCTTGCGGATGGCCTGGAGGAACTGGGAGAGGGGCTGGGCCCCCAGCACCCGCTCCTTGCCGTGGTTGACGATGGTGTCCGGCACCCCGTGGATGTGGTAGCGGTTGGAGAGCTCGGGGAACTCGTTGGCCTCAATCATCTCGCCCCACACCTTGGGGGAAGCGTAGGCCATGCGGTGGGCGGTGCGCACCGCCTGGGGGCAGTAGGGGCAGGTGGGGGTGACGAAGACCTGCAGGACCACCTCCTCGGGCAGGCCCTGGAGCTCCTGGACCACCTGCTCGGGCAGGCCGTGCCCATCCCGGCCCAGCATCTCCAGGTCCTCCAGGAGGCTGGCGAACTCATAGCCCGCGGGGATACCCCGGTAGCGGAGGTTGATGGCCTCCGAGCCCTTCTCCCGAAGGATCAGGGTGGGAGCGGCCTCCACCCGGTAGGCCTGGGCCTGCTCCTTGCCCTCAGGGGTGGCTAGGTCGTAGACCACCAGGTGGAGCCTGGGGGAAAGCTGGGCAAGCTCTTCCAGAAGCTGCTTGGTCTCCTTGCAGTACATGCAGGGCTCCTTGCCCGGGGCGATGAGGGTGGAGGTGTCGGTGAAGAGCACCATCTCCACGTCCCGCACCAGGCTGGAAAGCCGCTCGCGCACGATTTCCTGTTCCTTGGGTCCCAGTAGCGCCATGCTGTCCTCCTGGATACCCCCGTAGGGGTACATCCTTCACCAACTATAGCAGAGGTCCTTTGGCAGACATAGGGGCAACGGTCACCATGCCCCCGGCGTTGACAGGATTACCCCGGTAGGGTATCTTGGCCTCGTGGGGACAAACGTCCCATCTCGGAGGTGAAGCCATGATCTTCCGGCAGATCTACGAAGAAGGCCTGGCCCAGATGAGCTATCTCCTGGGTTGCGCCGCCACCGGGGAGGCCCTGGTGGTGGACCCCAAGCGGGACGTGGACACCTATTTGGAGCTGGCCGAATCCCTGGGCCTGCGCATCACCGCCATCGCCGAGACCCACATCCACGCGGACTACCTCTCGGGGGCCCGGGAGCTGGCCCGGCTCACGGGGGCCACCCTCTACCTCTCCGACGAGGGGGACGAGAACTGGAAGTACCGGGGCCTCGAGGGCTTCGCCCATGTCCTCCTCAAGGACGGGGACGAGTTCAAGGTGGGCAACATCCGGGTGAAGGCGGTGCACACCCCCGGCCACACCCCCGAGCACCTCTCCTTCCTGGTGGCCGATGGGGCGGTGACGGACGAGCCCCTTCTCTTCCTCACCGGGGACTTCGTCTTCGTGGGGGATATCGGCCGCCCCGACCTCCTGGAGGAGGCCGCGGGCATCAAGGGCACCGCGGAGCCCGGGGCCCGGCGCATGTTCCGTAGCCTCCTGGAGAAGTTCCTCACCCTGCCCGACCACGTGCAGGTCTGGCCCGGCCACGGGGCAGGCTCCGCCTGCGGCAAGGCCCTGGGAGCCCTCCCCGCCACCACCGTGGGCTACGAGCGCCGCCACGCCTGGTGGGCGGAGTACCTGGAGCGCCGGGACGAGGAGGGCTTCGTGAGGGCCCTGCTCTCCGGCCAGCCCGAGGCCCCCACCTACTTCAAGGAGATGAAGCGGCTGAACCGGGACGGGATGCCCATCCTGGGGGGTATTCCCCACCCGGGCCGCCTCACCAAGGCCCAGTTTGACCGCTACCTGCAGGAGGGGGCCATCCTGGTGGACACCCGGGACAAGTTCGCCTTCGCCGGGGGGCACTTCCCGGGAAGCATCAACATCCCCGCCGGGAAGAACTTCTCCACCTGGGCGGGCTGGCTCCTCCCCTACGACCGGCCCCTCATCCTCTTGGCCCACCCCTCGGAGGTGGAGGCCCTGACCCGGGCCCTGATCCGCATCGGCCTGGACGAGGTGGTGGGCTACATCCCCAGCCTCCAGGGCTACGCGGAAGGGGAGCTGGAGACCGTGCCCCAGATCACGGCCAAGGAGGCTAAGGCCCTTTGGGAGAAGGGCCAGGCCGTAGTCCTGGATGTGCGCGGCCGGGACGAGTACCTGGCGGGCCACATCCCCGGGGCCAAGAACCTGCATGCGGGCCGCATCCTGGCCCACCTGGAGGAGCTTCCCAAGGACCGGCCCCTCATCCTCCACTGCGTGGGCGGGGACCGCTCCAGCACCGCCATCAGCGCCCTGCTGGCCCACGGCTTCCGCAACGCCCTGAACCTCACCGGGGGCATCCGGGCCTGGCAGCAGGAGGGCTTCCCCGTGGTCAAGGGGGAGGAGCTGGTGGGGGCCTAAGGCCCCGGGGCGGGGGAAACCTCCCCCGCCCGCCCTTAACGGAGGTGTTATGTACGAGACCGAGGTGAAAGACCTTACCCCTGAGGAAGCCAAGCGGCTCTACGACCAGGGCGTGCCCTTCGTGGATGTGCGGGAGGTGGAGGAGTACGCCCAAGCCCGCATCCCCGGGGCCAGCCTCCTGCCCCTTTCGGAGTTCCTGGCCCGCCACGGGGAGATCCCCAAGGACCGGCCCGTGGTCCTCTACTGCCGCACGGGCAACCGCTCCTGGCAGGCGGCGGCCTGGCTGGCGAGCCAGGGGTACGGCAACGTGTACAACCTGGAGGGGGGCATCGTGCGCTGGTACCGCGCCGGCCTCCCCGTGGACACCACCCCGGTGGAGGTGGGCTACGCCGCCACCCCCTACCGGGAGGTGGGGCCCCACGAGGCGGAGAAGCTCCTCCCCGAGGCCTTCGTGGTGGACGTGCGCGAGCCCTGGGAGTACCGGGAGGGGCACGTGCCGGGGGCGGTGAACATCCCCCTCTCCCTCCTTCCGCAAAAGCTCTCCACCCTGCCCCAGGACCGCCCCATCCTCCTGGTGTGCAACTCCGGCAACCGCTCCGGGGTGGCCGCGGACTTCCTGGTGCAGCAGGGCTTTTCCGGGGAAAAGGTGTACAACCTCGAGGGCGGCACCTACGCCTGGATGGGGGCCGGCCTCCCCATAGAGCGATGAGCCTGGCCCTCCTAGGTGCCCTCCTCATCGGCCTCTCCCTGGGCCTTCTGGGCTCGGGGGGGTCCATCCTCACCGTGCCGGTCCTGGTCTACCTCCTGGGGGAGGCCCCCAAGCAGGCCATCGCGGAAAGCCTCCTCATCGTGGGGGGCATCGCCCTCCTGGGGGCCGTCCCCTACGCCCTGAGGCGCCTGGTGGACTGGCGCAACGTCCTCCTCTTCGGCCTGCCGGGGATGGGGGGCACCTACCTGGGGGCCTGGCTTTCCCGCTTCGCCTCGGGGGAGGTGCAGCTCCTCACCTTCGCCCTGGTGATGCTCCTGGCCGCCTACTTCATGGCCCGGCCTGCCCCCTTGCAGGGCGGGAAGCCCAAGGGGCGCAAGGGGTGGAAGATCGTGCTGGACGGCATTCTGGTGGGGGCCCTCACGGGGTTCGTGGGGGTGGGGGGCGGGTTTTTGATCGTGCCCGCCCTGGTGCTCCTGGGGGGGCTTCCCATGCACCTGGCGGTGGGGACGAGCCTCTTCATCATCGCCCTCAAGTCCTTCGCCGGCTTTTACAAGTACCTCCACCTCCTGCCCCAGTACGGGCTTTCCGTAAACTACGCCGTGGCCGGCCTCTTCGTGCTGGTGGGCACCCTGGGAAGCCTCCTGGGGGGCAGGCTGGCGGTGCGCCTGCCCCAGGAGGGGCTTAGGCGGGGCTTCGCCCTCTTCCTGGTGGTCATGGGGGCTTTCATCGTGGCCCAGAGCCTGGCGGGTTAGACTCTAAGGGTGCCCTTCCGCACCCTCTTGGTCCTGCAGACCGAGGTCCGGCCCGAGCCCTACCGCTCCCGGAAGGCCTTCCGGGAGCGCGTTTTTTCCCTGCTCGCCCCCCTGGAGGGCACCCCTGCCCCCAGGCTGGCCGCCTTTCCCGAGCTCTTCGGCCTGCCCCTCCTCCTCCACCTCGAGGGCGACCTCCACCCCAAAGACCTCCTCCGAGACCCCCTCCTCCCCTGGCGGAGGGCGCGGCGGGCCTTCTGGACCTTCCACGGGGTGATGGCCGAGGCGGCGCGGGCTTTCGGCACCTACCTGCTGGCGGGGTCCATCCTGAGCCCCCCCTACGAGGAGGAGCTCTCCCGGGGCCGCTTCGCCCGCACCCCCCTCTTCCAGAACCTGGCCCTCTTCTTCAACCCCCAGGGCCGCCTCCTGGCCCAGGTGCCCAAGATGGAGCTCACCCCCGCCGAGCGCTGGCTAAAGCGGGGGCGCTTTGGCCCCCATCTGGTGGAGACCCGGGCGGGCCGGGTGGGCATCCTCATCTGCCTGGACGGGTTTTACGAGGGCCACCTGGCCCGGCTGGACGCCCTGGGGGCGGAGGTCCTCCTCCAGCCCTCGGCCAACCCCGCCCTCTGGGACCGCCCCTGGCCCCAGGACCCCGGGCGCAAGGAGGGGGAGGTCTGGCTGGCCTCGGCCCGGGAACGGCTTTGGGGCCGGGAAAACCTGCGCTTCCTCCTGAACCCCATGCTGAACGGAACCCTCCTGGGCCTCACCTTTGAGGGGCAAAGCGGCCTCTACGCCCCCGGGGAGGCCCTACGCCTGGCCCAGGCCCCCCGGGGGGACGAGGCCCTCCTCCACCACCCCTAAAGCCGCTCGGGGAAGAGCCGGACGGGGTAGGGGCGGGCCAGGGCCTTGGCCAGCTTCTCCCAGGCCAGGTCCTTGACGGAGGCCAGGAGGGCCTCCTGCACCTCCCCCAGGGGGTAGCGGCCCGCGGGCTTTACCCCCTCCAGGAGGATGAGGTGGAAGCCGAACTGGGTGCCCACGGGCTCCGAGACCTGCCCGGGCTTCAGGGCCAGGAGGGCCTTCTCAAAGGCGGGGACGTAGGTGCCCTCGGGCTCGCAACCCAGGTTGCCCCCGGCCTCCTTGGAGCCCGGGTCCTGGGAGAGGGCCTGGGCCACCTGGGCGAAGGCCTCCCCCCGCTCCAGGCGGCCGAGGGCCTCCTTGGCGGCCTCGAGGGTGGGCACCAGGATGTGCCGGGCGCAGTAGAGGGTGGGGTGGCGGTACTCGGGGCTCAGGAGCCAGAGGGCCTTGAGGGCCGCAGGGGACACCTGGAGCTTCTCCCGGTAGTGCCCCTCCAGGGCCTCCAGGGCCAAGGCCTCGGCCAGGAGGAGGCGGTAGGTGGCCAGGTCCGGCACCCCCGCCCCCCTCAGGGCCTGGAGGAGGGTCTCCTGGTCGGGGAAGGCCTCCTGCAAGGCCAGCACCCGGGCCTCCACCGCCTCGGGCCTGGGCCAGAAGCCCCGGGCCTTGGCGGCGAGGAGCAGGGCCCGCTCCTCCGCCAGGGCCTGGAGGTAGGGGGCGCGGTACTGCTCCAAAAACTCCCGGGTCTCCTCGGTGTCGGGCAGGCCCAGTTGCCTCAGGGCGCTCCGGGCGAAGAGGCCAAAGCGGAGCTCAAACTGGCTCTTGGTGAGGACCTCCGGCCCCACCTGGGCCACCACGGGGTCGGCCTCCTGGGCGGCGGCCAGGCCAAAGGCCAGGGTCAGGGCGAGGAAAAAAGCGCGCATGCCCCATGCTAGCATGGGGGGCGTGAACGACCTCATCCTGCGCGCGGCCCGGGGGGAGCCCACCCCCAGGCCCCCCGTCTGGTTCATGCGCCAGGCCGGCCGCTACCAGAAGGAGTACCAGGAGATCCGCAGGCGCTACACCCTGCCGGAGATCGTGAAGACCCCCGAGGTCTGCGCCCAGGTCACCCTCCTGCCGGTGGAACAGCTGGGGGTGGACGCCGCCATCCTCTTCGCCGACATCACCACCCCCCTCTACGGGATGGGGGTGGAGCTGGACCTGGTGGAGGGCAAGGGCCCGGTCATCCACCGCCCCATCCGGGACGCCAAGGGGGTGGAGGCCCTGAGGCCCCTGGAGCCCGAGGAGGCGGTGCCCTTTGTCCTCAAGACCATCCGCCTCCTCAAGGGGGAGCTCAGGGTGCCCCTCATCGGCTTCGCCGGGGCCCCCTTCACCCTGGCCAGCTACCTGGTGGAAGGGGGGCCAAGCCGCCACTTCAAGGAGGTGAAGGCCTTCATGTACCGGGAGGAGGCCCTCTGGCACCAGCTCATGGAGCGGCTTACCGAGGCCATGGCCCGCTACCTGAGGGCCCAGGCGGAGGCGGGGGCCGACCTCCTCCAGGTCTTTGACTCCTGGGTGGGGGCCCTCTCCCCCGCGGACTACCGCCGCTACGTGAAGCCCCACATGGCCCGCCTCTTCCAGAGGCTCAAGCCCCTGGGGGTCCCCGTCATCCACTTCGGGGTGGGCACCATGGGCCTCCTGAAGGAGATGCAGGAAGCCGGGGGGGACGTGCTGGGCCTGGACCACCACACCCCCCTCCCCTGGGCCCGGGAGGTGCTGGGGAAAACCCCGGTGCAGGGCAACCTGGACCCGGTGGTCCTCTTCGCCCCCAAGGAGGTGGTGCGGCGGGAGGTGGGGCGCATCCTGGAGGAGAACGCCTCCCGCCCCGGGCACATCTTCAACCTGGGCCACGGGATCCTGCCCGGCACCCCGGTGGAGAACGTGCGGTACGTGGTAGAACTCCTGAAGGAGGTAGCGGCATGAACGTCCTCTTGATGGCCTACGGCACCCCCTACACCCCGGAGGAAATCGAACCCTACTACACCGACATCCGCCGGGGCCGGCGACCCTCGGAAGAACTCCTCCACGAGCTCACGGAACGCTACGCCGCCATCGGCAAGAGCCCGCTGAACGAGATCACCCTGGTCCAGGCCATAAGGCTCCAGGCCCTTTTGAACCTCGAGGCCCCCCCCTACCCCAAGCGCCTCCTGGGCCCCTTCGGCCCCCGTACCCCCCAGGGCCCGGCCCGGGTCTACGTGGGCACCAAGCACTGGCACCCCGCCATCGGCGAGGCGGTGGCGGCCATGCACGAGGACGGGGTGCGGCGGGCGGTGGCCATCGTGGCCGCCCCCCACTACTCCCTAAGGAGCGTGGCCGAGTACAAGGAGAAGGTGGACCAGGCCCTAAAGGCCCTGCCCGAGCCCATTGAGATGGTCTGGGTGGAAAGCTACGAGGCCCACCCCGGGCTGATCGCCGCCTACGCCAGGAGGCTGGAGGAGGCCATCTGGCGGCTTCGGGACCCCAGGCGGGCGGCCTACGTCTTCACCGCCCATTCCATCCCCGTGGCCGCGGTGGAGAGGGGCGACCCCTACCCCCGCCAGGTGGAGAAGACGGCAGAGCTCATCGCCAAAAGGCTCTCCCTGCCCCGCTTCCAGGTGGCCTACCAGTCGGCGGGGAGGACCCCCGAGCCCTGGCTTGGCCCCGACATCAACGAGCTCTTGCGGCAACTCAAGGAAGAGGGCTTTGAGGAGGTGGTGGTGCAGGCCGTGGGCTTCCCCGCCGACCACCTGGAGGTCTACTTTGACCTGGACCTCGAGGCCCAGGCCACGGCCCGCGAGGTGGGGCTGAGGCTCCTCCGGGCCCGGAGCCTCAACGCGGACCTGGACTACATCCAGGTGCTCAAGGACCTGGTGGAGGCGGCGTGGCTCAGGTAGTCGTGGTGGGCGGGGGATGGGCAGGGCTTTCCGCCGCCCTGGCCCTGAAGGAACGGGGCGCAGACTTCCTCCTCCTGGAGGCCGCCCCCCGCCTGGGAGGCAAGGTCTTCACCCACCGGGGGGAAGGCTTCCTGATTGAGGGGGGCCCCGACGCCAGCGTGCGCTACAAGAAGGAGGTGCTGGCGCTGGGGGAGGCCTTTGGGCTCACCCCCATAGGCACCCTGCCGCAAAAGCCCGCGGCCTTCATCCTGCGCAAGGGAAGGGCCCACCCCCTCCCCGAGGGGCTTCTGCAGGTGGTGCCCGGGGACCTCAAGGCCCTGGCCAAAACCCCCCTCCTCTCCCCCTGGGGGAAGCTCCGGGCCCTCTATGACCTCTTCCTTCCCCGGGGGGGAAAGGAGGACGAGAGCCTCAAGGAGTTCGTGGAGCGCCGGCTGGGCCTCGAGGTCTACGAGGCCCTGGTGGCCCCCCTGGCCGGGGGGATCTACGGGGGGGAGCCCGAGGAGCTTTCCATGAGGGCCGCCTTTCCCCAGCTCCTGGAGCTGGAGCGGAAGCACCGAAGCCTGGTCCTTGGGGCCATGCGGGCCAGGAGGGCCCGGGGAAGCCGGGAGGGAGGAAGCCTCTTCTTCTCCTTCGCCGAGGGGCTTTCCGCCCTTACCCGCAAGATGGCGGAGGCCCTGGGGGAAAGGACCCTCCTGGCCACCCCGGTCCTAGGCCTAGAACCCGGGAAGGGGGGCTACCGCCTCCACACCCCCAGGGGGGTCCTGGAGGCGGAGGCCGTGGTCCTGGCCACCCCCGCCCCGGTGGCCGCGGCCCTCCTAAGGCCCTTCCTCCCCGAGGCCACCGCCCTCCTCAAGGGCATCCCCCACACCCCGGCGGCCACGGTGAGCCTGGCCTTCCGGGAACCCCTTCCGGTGAGGGGCCACGGCCTCCTCATGGCCAAGGGGGAGGGGTACCGGGTGCGGGGCTTCACCTGGACCCACCAGAAATGGCCGGGAAGGGCCCCCGAGGGGTTTTCCCTGGCCCGGGCCTACCTCTCGGGGGAGGTGGCCCGCCTGGCCGAGGCGGAGCTGGTGCGGGTGGCCCTGGAGGACCTGCGCCGCTTCCTGGGGCAGGAGGTGAAGCCGGAGCGCACCTGGGCCTTCCGCTTCCCCGAGGGCATGCCCGCCTACCGGGTGGGGCACCTGGAGCGGGTGGAGCGGCTGGAGATGGCCCTCCTTAAGGCCCCTGGGGTGTTCCTGGCCGGGAACTACCTGGAAGGGGTGGGCCTTCCCGAGGTGGTGCGCACGGGCAGGCGGGCCGCGGAAAGGGCCGTGGCCTACCTGGCCCTCTCCCCCTCCCCCGGCTGAACCCCCTGGCAAAAGGAGCAGAGCCTGGGTTAGCATGGCCCAAACATGGCCCTGCCCTATCCCGTGATCGCCTTGGGGGCCCTCCTGCTGGGGCTTCTGGTGGGGGTTTTGGGCTACTCGGATCCCTACATCCTCCCCTGGTTCATGATCTTCACCGCCACCACGGCCAGCCTCTACGGGCTTGGGTGGGGACTGCTGGCCAGCCTGCTCTCCACCGCCTTGCTCTTGCCCTTCCCGGGGTTCCAGCCCCTGGCCGTGGCCCTTCTCCTCCTCTCCGCCCTGCTGGCCAACGACATCGGACAGAGCCTCCGGAAGGCCCACTTCAAGGCCCGGGCCCTGGCCCACACCCAGCGCCTCCTGGCCAGCGCCCTCGAAGGGCTCCCCCAGGCGCAAAACCGCAAGGCCCTCCTGGAAAGCCTTCCCCAGAGCCTGGCCGCCCTGGGGGAAGGGGGGCACGTGGGGGTGTGGGTGCCTTCCCCCAGGGGCTTCCGCCTTTTGGCCAGCGTCCCTCCCCTGGCCCTGGAGGAGATTCCCCCAACCGGGGTGGTGGGCCGGGCCTTCCGGGAGGGGAAGCCCCTTTACATCCCCGATGTGCGCCAGGAGCCCAGCTACCTGGGCGCCCCGGGGCACCAGGCCCTTTCCGAGCTGGCCCTGCCCCTTAAGCTTCGGGGGGAGGTGGTGGCGGTCCTCAACCTGGAGCGGGACAGACCCTTCTCCCCTGAGGACGTGGGGGGGCTTTCCCGCTTCGCCCAGGCGGTGAGCCTGCACCTGGACCGCCTGGTGGACCTGGAGGAGCGCCGCTTTTTGGCCGAGCTCTCGGAGCGCCTGCAAAGCGCCGCCACCCTCGAGGAGGCGGCCCAGAAGGCCCTGGCCCTGCTCCTGGAGGTGCTCCAGCTGGAATCTGGGGCCCTTTGGGAGGTGCGGGGGGCCAGGCTCCAGGCCCTAGCCCATCAGGGGGTGAAGGAGGAAACCCTCCTCCGCGTGTTGCAAGAGGGCCTCCCCTACGGCCAGGGCCTGGCCTGGCAGGTGTACGAGACGGGAAGCCCCCTCTTCACCGCCCGCTATGCGGAGGAAAACCGGGTAGTGCCCGCACTCAAGGCCCTGGACTGGCGCACCTTCGCCGCCCTTCCCCTGCCTTCCCCAGGCGCCCCCAGGAGCCGCCGGGTGCTGGTGGTGGGCCAGCGGGCAGAGCGCCTCTGGTGCCAGGCCGAGGTGGAACTCCTCCTCCTGGCCTGCCGCACCCTGGGCCTGGGGCTGGAACGCCTGGCGGAAAAGCGCCGGCACGAGGGAGTGAACCGGCTTTTTCTGGACCTTTTGGAAAAGCCCCTGGAGGAACTCTACCAGCGGGTCTTGGAGGAGGCCATCCACCAGGTGCCGGGTTCCGAGGCAGGAAGCCTCCTGGTGCTGGAGGAAGGCCAGTACCGCTTCAAGGCGGCGGTGGGCTACGACCTCCCGGCCCTCCAGTCCGTGGCCTTCAGCCCCGAGGACCAGCTCCTCTGGTACGGCCTGGGGGAAGGACAGGCCCGCCGCGGGGAACCCCGCATCATGAGCCAGGAGGAGCGGAACATCCCCGAGATAAGCCACCGGACAGCTCCGCCCCAAATCATTGACACCGCCGGCCGTGCCCGGGAAATCCAGGCCAACCTCTGCCTGCCCATCCCCTACAAGGGGGAGGTGCTGGCTTACTTGAACCTGGACAACCTCCACGACCCCCGGGCCTTCGGGGAGGACTCCTTGCAGGTGGCCCGCTTCTTCGCCGCCCCCATCGCCACCCTGCTCCACGAGCACCGCACCCGCCACCTCCTGGAGGAGGCCGCCCTCACCGACCCCCTCACCGGCCTCCCCAACCGCCGCGCCTTTGAACGCGCCTTCCTGGAGGAGCTCAAGCGAGCCGAGCGCTACGGCTATCCCCTCTCCCTGGCCGTCTTGGACCTGCAGGGGTTCAAGGCCATCAACGACCGCCTGGGCCACGCCACGGGGGACCTGGCCCTCATCAAGGTGGCCGAGGCCCTTTCCCAAGAGCGGCGCAACGGGGACCGCCTCTTCCGCTGGGGCGGGGACGAGTTCGCCGCCCTCTTTCCCCACACCGGCAAGGAGGGGGCCCTGGCCGCCGCCTTCCGCTACGCCCGGGCCATAGAGGCCCTCTGCTTCCAGGGCCTCTGCCTGGGGGTGAACATCGGCCTGGCCACCTACCCCGAAGACGGAACCGCCCCAGATGCCCTCCTCACCGCCGCCGACAGCCGCATGTACCAGGCCAAGGCCCAGGGCCTCTCGGTCCTGGCCTAGTCCTCCTTGTTCCACCCCCAGGAAGCGGGTATACTGACCCCGGTTCGGCCATGGACCTGGCCCCCGGGGCAAGCCTCTACCGGACCCTCCTTCCTCTCCTGAGGGACGGGCTCCAGGGCCTTCCCAAGGCCCTGGAGGGCATAGGCCAGGCCCTCAGGGCCGACCGGGCCTACCTCTTCCGCCTGGAGAAGCGGAAGGGTGCCTGGTACACCTCCCAGCTTTGCGAGTGGGCGGGGCCCGGCACCACCCCCCAGCTGGAAAACCCCGCCCTGCAGAACCTGCCCATGCGGGAAGGCGGCTACGGCCGCTGGATGGCCTACTTCCTGAAGAACCGGGCGGTGGCCGGCCCGGTGAGGACCTTTCCCCCGGAGGAAAGGCCGCTTTTGGAAGCCCAGGACATCCTAAGCCTCCTGGTGGTCCCCATCTTCTTGGAGGGCACCCTCTGGGGGTTCCTGGGGGTGGACGACTGCCGGCGGGAGCGGGTCTTTACCCCGGAGGAGGAAGAGCTCCTGCGGGTGATGGCCGAGGCGCTGGCGCGCACCCTGGGGCTTTGGGAGCGGACGCGCTGGCTGGAAAGGCTTCTGGAGACCTCCCCCTTCCACCTGGCCCGCCTCAGCCCCGAAGGCCGCCTCCTCTACGCCAACCCCGCCTTCCGGCAGGCCTTCCCCAAACCCCCACCCCTTCCCCTGGCCCAGGCCCTGGCCCACCCGGGCCGCCCCCACCTCCACACCAGCGAAGGCCATCGGGCGGTGGAGTGGACCCTCCTGGGGGTACCTGGCCCCGGAGGGGAGGCCCTGGAGGTGCTGGCCCTGGGGGTGGACGTAACGGAAAGGCGGGAGATAGAGGCCCGGGAAGCCCGCTGGAGCGTCTTCCGCAAGAACCTCCTTCGGGTCTACGAAACCCTCATGGCCGAGGGCATCTCGGACTCCATCTTCGGCCTCATCCTCGAGGCCGCCCTGGAAACCCTCCCCAGCGCCCAGGCGGGAAGCGTCACCGTGCTCCTGGAGGACGGGAACTACCACTTCGTGGCCGCCAAGGGGTATGACCTTGCGGCCCTGCGCCAGGTGACCCTGCGCCCCGAGGAGCCCCTTTCCCTCACCGGCCACCGGGAGGCCCAGATCTTCACCTGGAAGGACCTCCAGCGCTTCAACGCCCGCCTGGACAAAAAGCGCCGCCAGGTGATGGAGGAGGCCGGGCGGGTGCGGGAGATCAGGGCCATCCTCTCCGTACCCGTCTACCTGGCGGGGGAACGCAAGGCCTTCCTCTACCTGGACAACTTTGAGCGGGAAGACGCCTTCACCCCGCTGGACCTGGAGCTGGCCCAGGCCTTCGCCAGCCAGCTGGGCCTCCTCCTCAGGCGCCTGGAGCTGGAGGGGCAACTCCACCACCTGGCCTACCACGACCCCCTCACGGGCCTCCCCAACCGCCTCTTCTTCCTGGAGAAGCTGGCCCAGGCCCTGGCCGAGGAAAACCAGGGCCTGGCCGTCTTGTACCTGGACCTGGACGGCCTCAAGCTGGTGAACGACCTGGACGGCCACGCCGCCGGGGACGAGGTGCTGAGGGGGGTGGCCGCCCGGCTCCGGGCCGCCCTCCGCCCCCGGGACCTGGTGGCCCGCCAGGGAGGGGACGAGTTCCTGGTCCTCCTCACCGGCCTTCGGGGCCCCGAGGAGGCCGCGGCCGTGGCGGAAAGGCTTCTGGAGGTGGTGCGCCTGCCCCTCGGGGTGGGGGAGCGGGTCTACCACCTCACCACCTCCATCGGCATCGCCCTGGGAGAAACCGGCCTTTCCCCCGGGGAACTGTTGCAGAGGGCGGACCTGGCCCTGTACCGGGCCAAGGGGGAGGGAAAGGACCGCCTGGCCTTCTACGAGGCCCACCTCCAGGAGGGCCTGCGCCGGGAGATGGCCCTCCTGGAGGCGTTGCGGGAGGATTTGGAGGGGGAAGAGGGGCTTTGGCTCGTCTACCAGCCCATCGTGGACCTGCACACCGGGGAAAGGGTGGCCCTGGAAGCCCTCCTGCGCTGGCGCCTGGCCCCGCCTTCCGAGTTCATCCCCCTGGCGGAGCGGCACCGGCTCATGGCCAGGCTGGGCCACTGGGTCCTCCGCCGGGCCTGCGCCGAGCAGAAGCGCCACGGCCTCCCCGTGCACGTAAACGTGAGCCCTCAGGAGCTCCTGGACCCCCACTACCCCGCCGGGGTGGCCCAGGTGCTGGAGGAGACGGGGTGCCCTCCCGAGGGGCTGGTCCTCGAGGTCACGGAGACCAGCGTCATCCCCGACGAAAGGGGCCGGGACGCCACCAAGGCCCTGGGGGTGCTGAGGGGCCTGGGGGTACGGATATTCCTGGACGACTTCGGCAGCGGCCACTCCAGCCTGGAGCGCCTGGCCCACCTGCCCGTGGACGGCCTGAAGCTGGGCCAGGCCTTCACCCAGGCCCTGGGAAGCCCTCCAGACCCCCAAAGCCCGGCCGCCCGGGTGGTGGCCGCGGTGGCCGCCCTGGCCCGGGCCCTGCGCTTGACGGCCGTGGCCGAGGGCATTGAGGAGGAGGCCGTTTTGCACCACCTGAAGGGCCTGGGCTTTGCCCTGGGCCAGGGATACCTTTTGGGGAAGCCCCAGGCCTTATAATGCAGGCGGCGTGCGCCTCAGCAACCCCTGGAAACTCACCCTGGCCTATGCCCTCTTCGCCCTGGTGTGGATCCTGGGGAGCGACCAGCTTTTTCTCCAGCTCTTCCCCGAGGCCCAGACCCTCACCCGCTGGCAGACGGGAAAGGGCCTCACCTTCGTCCTGCTCTCCGGCCTCCTGGTCTACTTCCTGGCCCTGGCCCTGGAGGCCCAAAGGCGCAGGGAAGAGGAAGGCCTAAAGGCCTCCGAGCGCCGCTTCCGCGCCCTGGTGGAAGAGGGGCGGGAGCTCATCTACGTGGTGGACCCAAAGGGTGTGCTCACCTACGTCTCCCCCAACGTGGCCCAGGTGCTGGGCTATGACCCCCTGGGCTACACCCGCACCCCCCTGCACGCCCTGGACTTCGTCCACCCCGAGGACCGCACCTACGCCGAGGCCGTCCTGGAGGACCTTCTCCGCTACCCCGGGTCCACCCGGGAGTACAGCTTCCGCATCCTGGACGCCAGGGGAGAGACCCGGTTCGTGCGGGTCTGGGGCCGGAACCTCCTCCAGGACCCGGCGGTGCGGGGCATCGTGCTGAATGTGCGCGACGAAAGCGAGCTGGAAAGGGAGCGTGCCCGGCTCCAGGGCCTTTTGGAAGCGCTACCCGGCCGCGTCTTCCAGGCCCTGGTTCCCGAGGGGGCCGATCCCGCCTTCCTGCCCCTTCTCTACGCCTCTCCCCAGGCGGAGCGCATCCTGGGCTACCCCAAAGAGGCGCTGGCCGAGCCCGCGAGCTTTTACGAAAAGGTCCACCCCGAAGACCGGGAGGCCGCCCAAGAGGTCTGCCGCCAGGCAGTGGCCAGACCCGGGGAAGTGGTCCAGCTCCGCTACCGCTTCTGGCACGGAAGGAAGGAGCAGTGGGTCTGGCTCCAGGACAGCCTGGTCTACGACCCGCAAAGCCGCCTCCTGACCGGGTACGGCATGGATGTCACCCAGGAGGTGCAGGCTGAGGAGCGCTTCCGCCTCCTCTTCCAGGCCCACCCCCTGCCCATGTGGGTCTACGACCGGGAGACCCTCCGCTTCCTGGAGGTGAACGAGGCGGCGGTGGCCAAGTATGGCTACAGCCGGGCGGAGTTCCTCACCATGACCATCCTGGAAATCCGCCCGGAGCGGGAGAGGCTCCGCCTCCTGGAAGAGCTGAAACAGCCCCGCCCCCCCCTGCAGCAGTCCGGCCCCTGGACCCACCGCCTCAAGGACGGCCGGGAAATCCAGGTGGAAATCCACTCCCACACCCTGGAATACGGGAGGCGGCCGGCGGTGCTGGTGGCGGCTTTGGACGTGACGGAAAAGCTCAAGGCCGAGGCCACCCGGAGGCTCCTGGAGGAGGCCCTGAGGGCCGCCCACGAGGCCGTGGTGCTCACCGACCGCGACGGGCGCATTGCGTGGGTGAACCAGGCCTTTACCCGCCTCACGGGCTACGCTTCGGAGGAGGCCCTGGGCCAGAACCCCCGCATCCTGAAGTCGGGCAAGCACCCCCAGGAGTTCTACCAGCAGATGTGGGAGACCATTCTCTCCGGGAAGGTCTGGGAGGGGGAGATCGTCAACCGCCGCAAGGACGGCACCCTCTACACGGAGTACATGACCATCACCCCCGTCCTGGAAGAGGGCGAAATCCAACACTTCATCGCCATCAAACGGGACATCACCGAGGAGAAGGCCAGGGAGCAGGCCCTCAGGGAGTCCGAGGCCCTCTTCCGCACCCTGGCCCAGACCGCCCCGGCCTTCATCCTCCTGTGGCAGGAGGAGCGCCTCATCTTCGCCAACGAGGAGGTCCTGAGGGTCACCGGCTACACCCTGGAGGAACTCCAGAGCCGCCCCATCTGGGACTTCGTCCATCCCGCCGACCGGGAGACGGTGCGGGAGCGGGGCCTGGCCCGCTTCCGTGGGGAAAACCCCCCAAGCCGCTACCCCTTCCGCATCCTGACCAAGGACGGGGAGGTGCGCTGGCTGGACTACGCCGCCGCCCGGGTGGAGGTGGGGGGAAGGCCGGCCGTTTTGGGGATAGCCCTGGACGTCACCGAGGCACGGGAGCGGGAGCTGGCCCTGGAGGCCTTCGCCCGGGTGAGCGTGGCCCTGCGCCGGAGCGAGGAGCTGAAGGAGATGATGGAATACGCCTTGGAAGCCGCCCTCGAGGCCCTCGAGGCCCCGGCGGGAAGCCTCCTCCTCTACGACCCGGAAACCGGCCGCCTGGAGGCCGTGGCCAGCCGGGGCTGGGTCCAAGACCTCCCTCCACCCCCCAGCCTGGATGAGGCCAGCCTGGTGCAACAGGCCTTCCAGGGACAGGTCATGGTCAGCCCCAACCTCCGGGAAGACCCCCGGGTTCGGGCCGGGGCCAAGCCCTTCATCCCCGAGGGTTGGAGTGGGGCAGCGCTTCCCCTCATGGCGGGGAAGGAGGCTGTTGGGGTCCTCACCCTGGCCTGGCCCCCTCCCCGGGTACCCACCCCCAAGGAGGTGGGGCGGGCGGAGCTGATAGCCGAGACCATCGGCAACGCCGTCCGCCGGGCCAGTCTGAGGAAAAAGCTGAGCCAGCGCCTGGAATACCTAGAGGCCCTGCGGGCCGTGGACCTGGCCATCGTCCACTCCCTGGAGCTTGCCCCCTCCTTGGAGGTCTTTCTGGACCAGGTGATGCGCCTGCCCCTGGACGCCGCCGCCCTCTTCCTCTACCGCTCAAAGGACCGGGTCCTGGAGCTAAAGCACGCCAAGGGGTTCCTCTCCCCCAAAAAAGCCCTGCCCCACCACATCCCCCTGGGCCAGGGGCACGTGGGCAGGGCCGCCCTCCTGGGGGAGGTGGTGCACGTACCCGACCTCACCCAAGACCCCGGCACCTCCCCGGAGTTCACCCTGAAGGAAGGGCTGGTGGTGGAAAGGGCCTATCCCCTCTTCGCCAAGGGCCAGCTCCTCGGGGTGCTGGCCGTCTTCACCCGAGGCCCCTGGAACCTGAGCCCAGAGGACGAGGAGTTCCTGGAGGCCCTGGCCACCCAGGGAGCCATCGCCCTGGACAACGCCCTCACCTTCCAGGAGCTCCTCAAAAGCCAGCGGGAGCTGGAGGCCGCCTACGACCTCACGCTTTGGGGCTGGGCCAAGGCGGTGGAACTGCGGGACCAGGAGACCGCCGGCCACACGGAGCGCGTCACCGAGCTCACCCTGAGGCTGGCCCGGGCCCTGGGGGTACCCGAGGAGGACCTGGACGACATGAGGCGGGGGGCCATCCTCCACGACGTGGGCAAGCTGGGCATCCCCGACGCCATCCTCCTCAAGCCCGGCCCCCTCACGGAGGAGGAGTGGGCCGTCATGAAGAAGCACCCCGTCTACGCCTACGAGTGGCTCTCCGGCATCCCCTATCTGAAGAAGGCCCTGGAAATTCCCTACGCCCACCATGAGCGCTGGGACGGCTCCGGCTATCCCCGGGGGCTGAAGGGGGAGGCCATCCCCCTGGCGGCCCGCATCTTCGCCGTGGTGGACGTCTATGACGCCCTGACCTCCGACCGCCCCTACCGCCAGGCCTGGCCCAAGGAAAAAGCCTTGGCCTACCTCCAGGAGCAAGCGGGAAAACAGCTGGACCCCGAGGTGGTGGCGGCTTTTTTGAGGATCATGGAAGAGGCCGAAGAGGGCTAAGCGCTGGCGCGCGAAAGCTGCCCCAGCCAGCAACGCCCATGGTCTTTCTGAGGCACGATGGGCACTTAGTCCCCCTGCGCTCAGACCCCGCCCAGGAGCCGCCGGGCCTCCGGGGAGAGCCGGGCCGGGGTCCAGGGGGGGTCAAAGGTCAGCTCCACCGCCACCTCCTCTATCCCCGGAAGGCGGGAAAGGGCTTGGCGTACCGCCTCCCCCATGCTGTCGTGCAGGGGGCAGCCCGGGGTGGTAAGGGTCATGCGCACGTGGACCCTAGGGGGCTCCACCTTGAGCACATAGATGAGCCCCAGGTTCACCACGTCCAAGCCCAGCTCCGGATCATAAACCGTCCGCAAAAGGTTCCACGCCTGTTCCTCCAAAGGGTTCATCGCCGCATCACCTCCCAAAGGGCGTAAAGGTGGGGGAAAATCCCCAGGAAGTAGACCCACCCCGCCCAGGGAAACAGGGGGAAGAGGAGCGCCCCCGCCGCCAGAAGCATCCCTGCCAAGTACCCCGCCCCCTCGGGGAGCATGTCTTTGAGAAGGGGAACCCGCTCCTTACCCGCTTTAGGGGCGTAGCGGTGGGTCCAGACCAAAAAGGGAAAGATCTTATAGAGCATCCCGGTGACCACCAGGCCCACAAAGCCCAGGGTAAACCACAAAGCGGCCTGCACGGGGCTAAAGGGCAGGGCGACCAAGGAGAGGCCCAGGAAGCAAAGCCCCCCGAGATAGTGGCGCACCCCGATGTCCAGGGATTTTTTCATGCGGTTTTTGAGAATGCGCCAGGTGTCGTAGAGGGCCAGGGCGTAGGCCAGGAGGAGAAGGAGGTACCCCAGCCGTTCTCCCAATGCCACGCCCAAAAGCCCCAGGTTGGCCACCCAGAGGAAAAGCCCCAGGACCCGCTCGTCCACCTCGTGGGTGAGGGTGAACATGGAAAGAAGCTTGTATCCCACCCCCAGGATGGAGAGGAGGAAGACCCCGCCCAAGCCAGCGAGGAGGTGCCAAGTGAGCCTTTCCGGGTCGTAAAAGCCGTAACGCAGAGAAAGGGCCTGCACAAGGCCCAAAAGGGGGGTGAGGACCACGTAGAAGCCCACCCAGGCCAAGGCGGTGGCCACCCGGTTCCACCGGGGGGCCAGGCGAAAGGTGCGGTAAGCATTGTAGGCGAAGAAGAGGAGGGCCAAAAGGGCCAGGCTTCCCCCCACCGGCACCAAAACTGGGACCTGGGCAAAGCCCAAGGCCAGGAGGGCTACCCCCAGGGCCCAGAGGGCCATCACCGGGTACCCCCACCCCAGGCGGTAGAGGGGCACCTCGAGGACCACGGGCAGGAGCTGGTGCAAAGCCCCGAGGAGCACCCCCACCCCGAAGCCCAAGAGGAAGAGGTGAGCCCCGGCGAGACCTAGAGGGTGCCGGGGAAGGGAGAGGACCTCGGGGTGAAGGGCCAGAACCAGGCCCGAGAAGAGGAAGAACCCCTCCCCCAGGAAGATGAACCCTGCGGGAAGGGCGAGGGGAACAACCCGGGTGTGGACGCTCGCCAGCATCGTCCTAAATCTGAGTTCGGCGCTCGGAATGGGCCATGACCCAGGTCATGACCCCCTCACCGCCCCGGGGGTAGGAGGGTGAGGAGGTCCCCCTCTCCCAACGGAGTGGCCAGCCCCTCCAGATACCGCACATCCCGGCCATTGCGAAGCACCGCCCAGCGGGGGCGCAGGGAGTAGAGGGTCTTGGGGGAAAGCCAAAGCCCCACCTCCTCCTCGGCGGGGAGGGCCTCGAGGGCCAGGTCCCGCAGGGCGGGGTGGGCGGCGAAGACCTTGCCAAGCGCCTCCCCCACGCTTCCTGCCTGCAGGGCCACGGGCTTGGGCAGGGCGGGGTAGGCCAGCCCCAGCGCCTGGAAGCTCACACGTGCCCTCCCTTCCTTCAGGGCCAGGGCGGCGTCAAAGCCCTTGCGCATCACCTCCACCTGGGCAGCCAGATAAACCAGCCAAGGCCCCACGTCCCCCACCCGCTCCGCCACGTACCGCCCCACCTCGGCGAAGGCCAGGCCCACGTACTCCGGGGGGATGAGGGCCGCCTTGGGCCCAAGCCCCCCATGCCAGAGGCCCGCCCTATACACCTCCCGGGCAAACTCGGGGGAGGTATCCACCCCGAAGGTGCGGGCCAGCCAGGCGGAGAAAAAAGCCCTACGCAGGTAAAGCTCCTCCTCGGGCACCCTCCCCTCCCAGCCCAGGGCGCGGGCGGTGCCGGGATGGCGGCTCAGGTGGTCGTAGACCCGGGCCACAAAGGCTGCGGCCCCCTCCAGAAGCCTTTCCGCATCCAGGCGCATGGCCCGTCTGGCCTCCTCCCCCAGCCCCCCGAAGGCCAAGAGGTCAGCGAAAACCTCCTCCGGCAGGGGCGGTAGGTCCAGAACGAGGGCCTCCTCCCAGACGACGACCGGCTTCATCCTCCTCTCCTTTCCCGCTCCTCGCGCATTTTCCTCAGCATATCCCCCGTGACCACCCGCCTACGCATGGCCAAGGCGAAGACCAAGGTGGCGAGAAGCTGGAGCCCCCCGGAAAGCCCGAGCCAAGGGCGCAGCCCCTCCTGGCCCAGGAGGTGGAGGGGCTCCAGGAAAAGCCTCAGGAGGAGGCCGGCATTGAGGAGAAGGAAGGTGAGGGCCTCGAGGGCATCCTGCCTCAAGCCTCCCGGCCTCGGCATCATCCAGTAGGCCACCCCCATGACCATCTGCAGGAAGAAGCCCACCAGCCCGGCGTGCACGTGGGAGGGCCTGAAGGGCCCCACCAGCCCTGGGAAGAAGTAGAAAAGCGTGCCCAAGAGGGCGGTGTAGATAAGGTATAAAAGAGCCGCCCGGATGAAGAGGAAGTGCCAAAAGCCCATGGGCTTTGAAGGCCTACCCCCCTTTCCGGATCAGGATCTTCACCTGCCCCGGGCCCAGGTCCTTGAGCAGGTAAGCGTGCCCCTCCTCCTCGAGGCGGGCGAGGAGGTGGATGGGCCTGCGCACGTGGTGGACGAGAAGCTTCTCCCCCGGTTTGAGGGCGGCCAGGGCCTCGAGGACCCGCATCATGGGCAAAGGAGGCTCCAGGTTCTCCTCAATGAAGACCTCGGCCTGGAAGTCCTCCCAGTCCGCCTCGGTGAGGGGGGCGGCATGGTCCCTTTCCCCCTTCCTCCCCTCCCCCACCTCCTGTCGGTAGAAGTGGGCCCGGTAGTGCCTTTCCCCAAGCCGCTCGCACCAGGCCAGGAAGCCTTGCTTCCCCAGGACCTTGTAGAGAGGTATGGGCTCAAAGAGCACCTCCAGCACGAGCCTCTCCCCGGGCTTCACCTCCTTGGCCGCCGCCATGATGGCCTGGAAAGGCTCCCCTCCCGCCTCGAGGGTAGGCCGGACGTCCAGCCGGAAGCCCACGGGGGCGGAAAGCCAGGGAGGGGGCGGGGTGCCGAGGAGGCTCTCCTCCGCCTTGGCCACGGGGGGCCTGGCCTCCACCCCCAGGGCCCGGTTGAGCCTTGCCACGAGCTCCTCCGGCTCCAGGCCTCCGATCCTCGCCGCCTGGGCCACGGTGACCAGGTTGGGCATGGTGCGGCGGAGGAGGGGGTTTTTGAGCTTCTGGAAGGCGGGGCTTGCCGCCACCAGGACCTCGAGGAGGTGGGGCCAGCGCTTTAGGACCTCCGCCACCTTCATCTCGGGGCGGACTACTTCTTCCCGATCCGCACCCGCCATACCTCCGGGCCCTCCTCCAAATAGGTCCAGTCCACCTGGCCCGGGCGCTCGGCCATGAGCTGGTAGTAGAGGGGTTTGGGGTCGTGGTCGTTGACCAAAACGAAGCTCTGCCCCGGCTTCAAGCTGTCAAAGACGCCAAAAATCCGTGGGTGCCGCTCTCTTGGGGGTATGGTGCGAACGTCCAGCTCCATAGCGCCCTCAGTTTCCCCGGGCCAGTTCCCCTTTCGCCATGACCTGGGTCAAAGGGAAAAGCCCCCGCCAAAGGCGGGGCCACCAGGCAGGCCTGGATTCAACAGGGCTTCTCCGCCCCCTTGCGGGCATAGTAGTACCAGTTCAGGAAGAGGTTCAGAGCGTAGAAGACCATGAGGCCGTAGAAAAAGGCGGTAAAGCCCCCCGTGGCCTTTTGGGTGTAAGCGGCTAGTGTGGAGAAGATAAAGGGCCCGTAAGCGCCGATGGCCGCCGTCCAGCCGATGACCCCACCCGCCTGCCGGGGCGGGAAGATCATGGGCATCTGCTTGAAGGTGCTGGCGTTCCCCACCCCGGCGAAGAAGAAGACGGCCAACATAGCCCCCACGAACATAGGGAACTGTTCCAGGGAAGTCGGCCGGGTGTACAGGGTAACCAGGAGGGCTGATAGGAAGATGCCCAGCGCCGAAACCTGGGTCACGATGGCTCCGCCAAAACGGTCGGTGAGGGGCCCTGCGAGGATCCGGGAAAGGGAGCCCACCAAAGGCCCCAAGAAGGCGTAGCGCAAGGGGTCGGGGGCCCCGTCAAACTTCCCGTACACCTCCCGGATCAAAAGGGGGAAGATGGCGGAAAACCCGGAGAAGGAGCCGAAGGTCATGATGTACAGGCTGGTCATGACCCAGGTGTGTTTGTCGCGGAAGATGTCAAACTGCTCGCGGAAGTTGGCCCGGATGGGAACGCTCCGCAGGTAGATCCAGGCCAAAAGGGCCCCCAGGAGCACGAAGGGAACCCAGATGAAGGTGGCGTTCTGCAGCCAGATGGGCTGGGAAACCCCGGGCTTAGGGGTGAAGGTCTGGGGCCCACCCAGCAGGGAACCGAAGAGGGCAAAGCCGATGATCCAAGGGGTGACGAACTGCACCACCGAGACCCCGAAGTTGCCGATGCCGGCTTGCAGGGCAAGGGCCGTACCCTGAAGCCGCCTGGGGAAGAAGTAGCTGGTGGAGGGCATGAAACCCGAGAAGTTCCCCCCGCCGATCCCGGCCAAGAAGGCCAGAAGGAGGAGAACCCAGTAGGGAGTCCCGGTATTCTGGACGGCCACGCTCCAACCCAGAAGGGGGATGAGGAGCAGCAGGGTGGAGAAGGTGACCAGGTGCCTGGTACCCAGGATGGGGGGCAGGAAGGTCCAGACGATGCGCAAGGTGCCCCCAGCCAGGCCAGGCATGGCCGTGAGCCAGAAGAGCTGGGTGGTGGAGAGCTCAAACCCCACCTTGGGCAAGCGCACCACCAGGGCGCTCACCACGAACCAGGTGATGAAGGCCAAAGTTAGGTTGAAGGTAGTGATCCAGAGGGTACGCCAGGCGAGCCGGGAATCCCAGCGCGTGGGGTCTTCCGGGTTCCACTCTGTGAGCCAGGTGCCCTTTGCGGTCTTCAGCATGGACGGTCTCCTTTCAGTTCAAAGTCGTGCTTCAGGTGCTTGGCCTCTTGTTGCAAAAGCTGGATCACCGTGAGGTGCATCCAGAGGAAAGCAATGGCCGTGAGGAGGAAGAGGACGAAGAAGGTCATCTGGGGCAGGCCGGTCCAGGCCTGGGCGTAGGCGAAGAGGGGCGGGAGGAAGAAGCCCCCCAGGGCCCCCAGCATCCCCACCAACCCGCCCACTGCCCCCACGTCCTGAGGGAAGTAGGTGGGAATGTGCTTGTACACCGCAGCCTTGCCAATGCCCATTCCCACGCCGATGATGAAGACCAAGAAGGTGAAGAGCCAGACGTTCATGGTGAACTGCATGACCTCCTTGGGGCCCGCCTTGGTGTAGAGCACGATGTGACCTTCAGGCATCATGAGGATGGCCGAGGGAATGAGGATGCTCCAGAAGGTCCAGTACATGACGCGCCTGGCCCCCAGGCGGTCGGAGAAGTACCCCCCCACCGGCCTCAAAAGGCTTGCCGGGAAGATGAAAAGAGCGGTGAGCAAAGCGGCCTGGTGGAGGGGCAGGCCGAAGACGTCCACGTAGTACTTGGGCAACCAGGCGGAAAGGGCCACGTAGGCGCCGAAGACGACCACGTAGTAGAGGCTGAAGCGCCAAACCCGGATGTGGCGGAGGGGTCTGAGCATCTCCCAAAGGGGCCGCCCCTGCCCCGGCCGCTTGTCCCGCCTGGGGGTGCCGAACCACATGACAAAGCCCATCAGCACCAGAAGCACGGCATAGAGGAAGGGGATGAAGCGCCAACCTCCGGGGACAAGGCCTCCCAGGTAACCGGTAGCGGGAACGCTGGCGATGAGGGCGGGGCCGATGAACTTGGTGACGCTAGCCCCCACGTTCCCCGCCCCGAAAAGGCCCAGGGCAAAGCCCTGCTGCTCCTTGGGGAACCAGGCGGAGTTCCAGGCGATGCCCACGCTGAAAGCGTTCCCGGCAAAGCCCACCAAGAAGGCGTAAAGGAGGAGTTCCTGGTAGCTCCCGGCGCGGGAAACCAAGTAGGCCGGGATGGCGGTGAAAAAGAGCATGAGGGTGAAGACCAGCTTGCCCCCGTAGCGGTCGGCCAGGATGCCCGTCACCATGCGCCACAGGGAGCCATTCAGGATGGCCACCGCCGAAATCCAGGAAAGCTGCACGTCCGTAAGGCCAAACTCCTTGCGGATGGGCACCCCCAGCACCCCGAACATCAGCCACACGGCGAACATCAGGGTGAAGCCCAGGGTGGAAAGCCAGAGGACCCTAAGCCGCTCGGGGCGCTCCTTTTCCAGCTGCACAGGATCGTGAACCATAGCTCACCTCGCCAGCTTGCGCACCCAAACCACGATTTGCCAGGGCCTTAGGAGATAGCCCAGAGGTACAGTGATCACGTGGACCAAGCGGGAGAAGGGGAAAACGGCCACAAGGAGCCAGAAGTTGAAGACGTGGAACTTGATCCAGAAGGGTAGGTCCAGGAGGAGCTCAGGCCGGGGCTGCAGGGTGAGGACGCTCCAGAGGTAGGGGGTCATGACCGCGGGGAACCAGAAGCTCCCGTAACGGTAGAAGAGGGCGGTCAGGACCCCAGAGAGGGCGGAGAGGAGAATCAGGACCAGGACCAGGTAGTCCATGCCCGTGGAGGCCGCCCGCACCCGGGCCACCGAGATCCGCCGGGCCAGGAGGACATAGGTGCCCACCAGAGCCCAAAATCCAAGACCCAACCCGGTGATCTCCAGGAGATAAAGCCTCACGGGCACGGCGTTCCAAAGGAGCAGGCCCTTGGGCAGGAGGAGGGCCAAAAGATGGCCCAGGAGAACCAGGACCAGGCCCCAGTGCATGGCGGTAGAGCCGAAGAAGAGGCGCTTCTGCTCCAGAAGCTGGCTGGACTGGGCCGAGACCGAGAAGGGCCTGTAGACCATGCGGTAAGCGGTGACCCCCACCGCCAGGGTAAGGGCGATGTAGGGGAAAACACCGAAAAGGAGTGTGTTCCAGTTCATCCTTCACCTCCCGGCCAAGACCCCTTGGACCGCCTCCTGCACCGCCTCCAGCACCAGGAGGTAGGGGTTCTTGGCATCCAATGTCTTCAGGGTCTTGTGCATCTCGGAAAGGGCCTTGGGCAGGATGTCCACCAGTTCGGGGAGCGTGTGCTCACACCGGGCCAGGTAGCGGAGCACGTTAGCCAGGTGGTCGGGAAGTTCGCTACCCGGGTCCAGGTTCAGCTCCCGGTAGGCCCGGACCAGGGCGGCGAGGAGCTCCCCGCGCTGGTAGCTTTCCCCATAGACGGCGAAGCCCACGTAGGGGGCGGTGGTGGGGGTCAGGTCCAGGGTGCGGGTGTAAAGCTCCTCCCATTCCCCCAGGGAAAGCTCCTCCACCGTGCGTAAAAAGCGCTCCAATTTCTGCTTGGCGGGCCCGCGGGGGCACTCAATCCAGCGCCGCCAGAGCTCCTCCATCCGGCCCGGCATGGGGTAGTCCAGGGCCAGGGCCAAGGTGTCCAAGAGCGTGGGGTTTACCATGCCACCCTCCTATTCGCCCCGCACGGGAGGCTGAACGTAGCCAAAACCGGCCTCACCCTTGGCGGCCAGGGGGTCTTTCCAGACCTCGGCGGCCATCTCCCGGTGGTATGGAGGCAAGACAAAGCGCTCCTCGAGGGTGGGCAAGGTGGTGAGGCGGTAGATGGCCTCGGCCTCCTCGAGGGTGAGCCCGGCATCCGCCAGGACCCTAAGGGCCTTCTCCGTAACACCCCCTTCCAAGCTTTCCTGCCGCTTCAGGAGGCGTACCGCCAAGAGCTTCTTCAGGATGGGGACAATGAGCTCCTTCTTCCCCGCAGCAAAGAGGTTGGCCAGGTACTCCACGGGCATGCGAGCCTTTTCCAGATTGTCGTAGAGTTCAAAGTCCAGGTTGCTTTCGGGCAAGTCCAGGCGCACCAGACCGCCGTTCCCCTGGCTGGCCCTGAGGGCCTTCTCCACCGTAGCCACCACTGGGGAAAGAGGGGGGACGTAGAACATCATGGCCAGAGTCCGGTACTCGGGGTGCAAGGGCAGGGCCAGGCGCCAGACCTTGACGAACTTGTAGAGGGGAGAGTTCTGGGCTGCCTTGATCCAGCCCTCATCCAACCCCTCGGCCCTGGCAGCGGCGATGACCTCGGGATCAAAGGGGTCCAGGATGATGTCCAGCTGGGATTCCACCAGCCGTTCGTCCGGGACCATGGCCGCCTCGGGGATGCGGTCGGCATCGTAAAGCAGGACCCCCATGTAGCGGATCCGCCCCACGCAGGAATGGGCGCAGGCTGGGGCCTGGCCCGTCTCCAGGCGGGGGAAGCAGAGAATGCATTTCTCGCTCTTTCCCGTGGCCCAGTTGTAGTAGACCTTCTTGTATGGGCAGGCGGCCACGCACATCCGCCATGCCTTGCACTTGTTCTCGTTAACCAGCACCACCCCGTCCTCCGCCCGCTTGTAAATGGCCCCCGAGGGGCATGCGGCCACGCAGGCCGGGTTCAGGCAGTGGTTGCAGATGCGGGGCAGGTACTGGAAGACCACCCCCTCAATCTCGGAAAGCTGGGCCTGCACCTCGGGGTCCAGCCCCTTTAGGTTGGGATCGTTGGCGGCGTAGAGGGGGCTTCCCGAGAGGTCATCGTCCCAGTTGGGCCCGGCCCCTGGGGTCATGGGTTCCCCCGTGATCATGGAGATGGGGATGGCGGTGGGCTGATCCTCCCCTTCCGGGCTGGTGAAGAGGTCGCTATAGCGGAAGGTGTAGGGTTCGTAGTAGTCGTCCAGGGAAGGGAGGGCGGGGTTAAAGAAGAGACGGAAAAGTCCCTGGGCCCGGGAGTGCAGGCGGAGGTCCAGGTGGCCGTCCTTGTACTCCCAGCCGCCCCGGAAGCGCTCCTGGTCCTCCCAGCCCGTGGGGTACCCGGTACCGGGCCGGGTTTCCACGTTGTTCCACCACATGTACTCCGCACCTTTGCGGTCGGTCCACAGGTTCTTGCAGGCAATGGAGCACGTGTGGCAGCCGATGCACTTGTCCAGGTGGAAGAGCATGGAAACGTGGGCTCTAACCTTCATGGCTTCCTCCTTACCACTCGGGGGCCTTGTCCAGCTTGCGCACGTAGACCCAGGTGTCCCGGTTCACCCCCACGGGGCCCCAGTAGTTGAAGGCGTAAGTGAACTGGGCGTAGCCCCCCGACATGAGCACGGGCTTGAGGCGGGCGCGGGTGATGGAGTTGTTCATTCCCGCCCGCTTGCCCCGCAAGGGGCTTTTGGGAATGCCCACGGTCCGCTCCGTGGCGTGGTACACGAAGACCGTACCCCGGGGAATACGGGCGGAAACAATGGCCCGCTGGACGAAGACGCCGTTGTCGTTGAAGAGCTCCACCCAGTCGTTGTCCTGGATGCCCAGCTCCGCGGCGTCCTTATCGTTAAGCCAGATGGGGTAGCCGCCCCGGGAGAGGGTCATCATGCGGTGGTTCTCCGAGTAGGTGGAGTGGATGGACCACTTGCCGTGGGGAGTGATGTAGTTCATCAGCTTGCCCAGAGCCTCCCTGGCGCTTTTCTCCGTTTCTTGGAGCATGTAGACCTCGGGCCTGGGCTTGTAGGTGGGCAGGTGCTCTCCCCAGGCCAGGTAGTTGGGGTGGTCCAGGTAGAAGTGTTGCCGCCCTGTAAGGGTGCGCCAGGGGATCTGGCGCTCCACGTTTAGGGTGTAGGGGCTGTAGGCCCGCCCATGGTTGATGATGGCGCTCCAGGTGGGGGTGGTGAGCTGGCGGCGGGGCTGGGCCACCAGGTCCTTGAAGGAGATCCGCACGTGGCGGTTCCCCTCGGCCAGGTCGGTGAGCTGGACCCCGGTTTTCTTCTCCTCGTCCAGGAAAGCCCGGTAGGCCAGCTCCCCGTTGGAAACGGGGTCCAGGAAAAGGATGGCCTCCGCCACCTCCCGGGCCTCCTCGAGGCTCGGCCGCTTCTCCCCCTCGTAGACTCGCGGCTGGCGCTCGGCCAGCTCCCGGTAGAAGTCCTCCACGGGAATGGAAAGCCCGTGCATCCCCACGCCGTTCTTCTCCACCGCCGGGCCCAGGGTGACCATCTTCTCGTAGAGCTTGGTGTAGTCCCGCTCCACCACCCGGAACTTGGGCATGGTCTTGCCAGGGATGGCCTCCACCTCCCCCTTCTTCCAGTCCCGGTCCTCGGTCTGGGCCAGTTCGTCAGGGGTGTCGTGCTGGAGGGGAATCATCACGATGTCCTTCACCGGCTTGGGCAGGTGAACCCGGGCCAGCTCGGACACCTTGCGGGCAATGGCCTTGTAGATTTCCCAGTCGGGCTTGGACTCCCAGGCAGGGGGCACAGCGGCTTGGAGGGGGTTGATGAAGGTGTGCAGGTCAGTGGTATTGAGGTCATCCTTCTCGTACCAGGTGGCGGCGGGGAGGACGATGTCGGAGTAGAGGGCACTGGTATCCATGCGGAAGTTGAGGTCCACCACCAGGTCCAGCTTCCCCTCGGGGGCTGGCTTGCGGTAGACCACCTCTGACACGTGTCCCTCGGCCTGTTCTTCGGCGATGGCGGTGCTGTGGGTGCCCAGGTAGTGGCGCATGAAGAACTCGTGCCCCTTGGCGCTGGTACCGATGGCGTTGCCCCGCCAGATAAACCAGACTCGAGGCCAGTTTTCAGGAGCATCGGGGTCCTCCACAGCAAACCGGAGCTCCCCCCGCTTCAGGGCCTCCACCACGTGCTGAACGATCTCTGCCTCGGTCTTGGCCCCCTTGGCCTCGGCCTCCGCCACCACCTGCAGGGGGTTCTTGTTGAACTGGGGGAAGAAGGGAAGCCATCCCTTCCTGACCGCCCGTACCTGGTGGTCAATGGTGTGATCGGAAAGCCCCTGGGCTGTCTTATCGTAGGCGGCGAAGCCCCGCTCGTAGCGCCACTGGTCGGAGTGGACGTAGTGGAAGCTGGGGGTGTTCTGCTGCCGCGGAGGGTAGCCCCAGTCGGTGGCGAAGGCGATAGGGGCCCAGGAAGCCTGGTTGGCCAGCTTCTCCTGCCCCACGTAGTGGGCGAGGCCGCCCCCGTTCACCCCCACGCTTCCTGTGAGCATCAAGGCCACGATCCCCGCCCGGTACATGAGGTTGTTGTGGTACCAGTGGTTGATGCCGGCCCCGATGATGATGAGGTTCTTACCCTTGGTTTTCAGGCCGTTCTCTCCCCAGGCCCGGGCGTACTTGAGGAGGGTATCGCGGTGGATGCCGGTCCACTTCTCCTGCCAGGCCGGGGTGTAGGGCAGGTCATCCTCGTAGCCCTGGGGGTAGTCCCCAGGAAGACCCCGGCCCACCCCGAACTGGGCCATGAGCAGGTCAAAGACAGTGGTCACCGCCACCCGCTCCCCTTCCCGGGTGGTCAGGTACTTCACCGGCACGCCCCGCCGGAGCTTTTGGTCCGAGGCGAAGTCGTCAAACTCCACCAGGGCCACCTCGTCCTCCACCCCTAGGAGGCTGAGACGGGGGTTGAGGGGCTCCCCGGTCTTGGGGTCCTCCAACTTCAGGTTCCACTTCCCCTTTTCCTTCTGCCAGCGGAAGCCGAGGGTGCCTCCGGGCATCCTGGGGCCTTTGGTTTCGTCAAGGATCAGGAGCTTGAAGTCCCCGTTCTCCTCCTCGGCGTACTCCGCAAGACGGTTGGCCCGCAGGTAACGCCCGGGGCGGCCCCCTTTGATCTCTACCAGGAAGGGGCTATCGGTGTAGCGCTTCAGGTAGTCCTGGAAGTAAGGGACCTCCCGCTCGGCGTAGAACTCCTTGAGGAGCACGTGGTTCACCGCCATCCAGAAGGCCCCATCCTGGCCAGGGTGGATGGGAATCCACCAGTCGGCGTACTTGGAGACCTGGGAAAAGTCGGGGCTGAAGACGGTGAGCTTGGCCCCCGCATGCCGCACCTCGGCGATGAAGTGGGTGTCGGGGGTACGGGTCATGTTGAGGTTGGAGCCCATGACGGCGATGAAGCGAGCGTTGTACCAGTCCGCGGACTCGTGGACATCGGTCTGCTCGCCCCAGATCTCCGGGGAGGCGTTGGGCAGGTCGCAGTACCAGTCGTAAAAGCTCATGGGCACGCCCCCCAGAAGGGAAAGGAAGCGGCTCCCGGCGGCGTAGGAGATCTGGCTCATGGCAGGGATGGGGGAGAAGCCGATGACCCTGTCGGGCCCGTAGCGCTTTACCGTGGAGACCACCGCAGCGGCGATGAGCTCCAGCACCTCCTCCCAGCTGGCCCGCCTAAACCCTCCCTTGCCCCTGGCCTTCTGGTAGCGCTTGCGCTTGTGGGGGTCCTGTTGGATGGCCTCCCAGGCCGCCACCGGGTCCGGGTTCTGCCGCTTGGCCTCCCGCCAGAGGTCCAGGAGGGCCCCCTTGGCATAGGGGTACTTCACCCGGATGGGGCTATAGAGGTACCAGCTGAAGCTAATGCCCCGCTGGCACCCCCGGGGCTCGTAGGGGGGGAGGCCCGCCTCGAGGCTCGGGTAGTCGGTAGCCTGAAGCTCCCAGGTGACGATCCCATCCTTGACAAAGACCTCCCAGGAGCAGCTCCCGGTGCAATTCACCCCGTGGGTGGTGCGCACCCGTTTGTCGTGCTGGAAGCGGTTGCGGTAGAACTCCTCCCACTTCCTCTCCGTGGGGCTTTCTATCTCCTTAATCCAGTCCTTCATGTCTACCTCCTAAGCTGGCTACGGATACGCTCTGCAAGGCTTTGGGGACGCATTTGCCAGAGGATGGCCTGGTAGAGAAGCAAAAGGCCCAAAAGGACTAGCCCCGCCACCAGGAAGCGGCCCTGGTAGAGGGAAGCCGGCCGGGGCGCCTCCTGGGAAACCTGGACCAGGAAGGCCGCCAGGGCCGCAGCCTCTACTTCGGTCAAGGGCTTGTCCTTATAAGCCTCCCGCATGACCAAAAAGGCGGGGTTCTGCAAAACCGCCCTCAGGCCAGCCTCGCCCCCCAGCCGCTTAGCGGCATCCGTCAGGTCGCGGCCCAGAGACCCTCCCCCGAGAAACCCCACCCCGGCCACAGTGTGGCAAGCCTGGCAGGGCGCCCCTCCGTTCTGCAGGGCCTTCTGTCCCAGATAGAGGGCCCGGCCCAAGGCGGGATCCCCCTGTACCTGGGGTGCGGGGGCTGGAGGCTGGGCGGAAGCGCCGGAGAGGCCCTTGAGGTACTGGGCAATGGCCCGGGCGTCGGCCTCCGCCACCTGGGGCATGGGGGGCATGACCCCGCTATAGGCCACCCCCTTGACCTCCAGGGGGCCAGAGAGCCCCTCCCGCACCACCTTCACCACGTAGGCCTCGTCGGCCACCCTGGGGTTCCCGGCCAAGGGGGGAATGGCCCCGGGTATACCCTGCCCCTCCGCCCCGTGGCAGGCGGCGCAGTGCTGCCCGTAGAGGGCCTTGCCGTCCTGGGCCAGGGCCAGACCCAGGAGGAAGGCCAGGGCCAGGGGATAGAGCCTTACTCCCTTCATCCTCACCTCCGGTTCCCAGTGTGGAACCCTCACCTTGCGCCTACTTCTCCCCTCCGGGACATCTGTCCTAAAAGATGGGCCTACCCTGAGAAGGGATGAAGCCCCTAGCCCGGCTCCGGCTAGACCCCTGGGGAAGGGCCAAGGTCCTCGAGGCCGACCCCTCCTTGGGCCTGGAAGGGTCCGATCTCCCCTGTGCCCTCCTGGTGCAGGGGCAGGACCCCTTTGGCCGCCCTCTCTGCGCCCGATGCCCCGTGCAGCGGGAGCTCAAGCGGGGAGCTTACCGGGCCAGCACCCCTCTGCTCCTCAAGGGCAAGCGCCTGCGCTGCCAGGGGTACCGGGAGGATGGGGGCTTTTTAATAGAGTTTTACCCAGAAAAGGCCGAGCCCCCGGACCTCCTGCTGGAGCTCTCCCGCTTCACCCAGCACCTCCTACGCCATCCCGAAGCCTTCCCAGAGGCCCTGGAGACCTTCTTGGGCACCTTGCGCAAGGCCCTGGGCATGGAGGCCGCCGAGCTCTTTCTGGCCGACCCCGAAGGCCACCACCTGATCCTCACCGCCTACGAGGGCCTGCACCGCGAGGCCTTTTTGGAAAAGCCCTGGTTCCAGCTCGGGGAGGGCTACCCGGGCATCGTGGCCCTGAAGCGCGAGCCCCTTTACACTCATGCCCTCCAGCAAGATGCCCGCTACCTGCGGCAAAAGGTGAAGCAACTGGGCTACCAGACCTACATCTGCTACCCCCTGGAGCTACCCCAGGGCCTCATTGGGGTTCTGAACTTGGCCTCCCGCGACCCGGGGGCCAGGCACGAGGAGGCCCTGGACACCCTTTCCCGCATCGGTCCCCTTTTCGCCAGCACCCTCTACACCCTTCTTACCCGCCTGGGGGAGGCGGGGCTCATGGCCTTGGAGCAACACCTCCATCGGGGCGAGGTCAGCCAGGCCCGGCACAACCTTCTCAAGGAACTCAAGCGCTTCAGCAAAGCCACGGGCGTCCGGGTAGCCACCCGGGGCGGGGAGCGGCTAGAGCTGGGGTTGGTGCCCACCTGTGCCATGCGGGACTGCCCCGCCTGGCGAGGGGAGGTGGTGGGGTTCAAGAACGGCCTTCCCGACTGCCCTGAGGCCGAGGGAAGGCCCCGGATCTGCTTCCCCCTTTGGGCCCGGGGCGAGGTGGCGGCGGTGGGCACCCTGTTCCACGCCCGCCCGCCCAAGCCTCCCACCGGGCCGGCTGCCCCAGTCCTGTGGTTGGCCCGCCTGGCTACCCCCTTGCTTTTCATCCCCCTTCCCGAGGAGCCCCCGGAACTCGAGGTCTACGCCCTGGGCGGGTTCAGGGTGTGCTACCGCGGGCAGGAGCTCTCCCCCAAAAGCTTTGGCCGCACCGGGGCCTTCCGCCTCCTCAAGTTCCTTCTAGCCAACAAGGAGCGCGCCCTTTACGCAGACGAGCTTTGCGAGACCTTCTTCCCCCATCTGCCCCCGGAAAAAGCCCGCCAGGAGCTCTACGCCCTGGTCTACCACCTGCGCAAGGCCCTCCCCGGCTTGGTGGTGCGCGAGGGGGAGTACTACCGCCTGCACCTGCCGGAAAAGCGCTACCTGGACTTTGAACGCTTTGAGGAGCTCATGCGCAAGGCCGACCTGGAGGAGGGCCTTTCCGCTTTTAAGACCCTGCGCCAGGCCCTAGAACTTTACAAGGGCCCCCTCTTCGGGGACGACCCCTACGGGGAGTGGGCGGAGGGCGAGCGGGCCTATCTGCAGGACCGGGCCCTCTCCGGGTTGATGCGCTTGGGGGAGCTGGCCGAGGCCTTGGGCTACAAGGAAGTGGCCAAGGAGGCCTATGCCCGGGCGTTACGCTTAGAGCCCTTGCTGGAGGAGGCCAGGGAACGCCTTCTGGCCCTGAGGGAGTGAGGTGTGGAGCTTTCCCAGGTTCCCCTTTTCCGCGAGCTCTCCTTGGGGGACCTCGAGGCCCTGAGGCGCGAGTCCCAGACCCGACGCCTCACGAAAGGAGAAGTCCTTTTTCTGGAAGGGGAGCCTGTTAGAGCCCTTTTCGTGGTGCAAAAAGGCCTCATCAGGGTCTACAAGCTGGACCCGGACGGGCGAAAACAGCTCACCCTGCACGTGGAAGGTCCGGGCCGGGTTTTGGCCGAAGTGGCCCTCTTCCTGGATCGCCCCACCTATCCCGCCAGCGCCGAGGCCCTGGAGGCGAGCGAGGTCCTGGCCATCGCCAAGGAACGCTTCTTCCAGCTGGTGGAGGCCCGCCCCCCCTTGGCCCGGGCACTGATCCGCTACCTGGCCCGGCGCCAAGGGCAACTTTTGCACCTCCTGGACCGCCTGGTCTTCCACGAGGTGCGGGAAAGGCTCTGCGAGTACCTTCTGGAAAGGCTAAGGGAAGAGGGACAAGGCTTCCGCCTCCCCACCAACTCCGAGCTGGCCGCTCTGCTGGGCACCGTGCCCGAGGCGGTCTCCCGCAACCTGGGGGAGCTCTACCGCCAGGGACTCGTTCGGCTTTCGGGCCGGCGGGTGGAAATCCCCGATCCCTTGGCGTTGGCACAGGTTATTCGCTGAGGGCGGCTTCGTCTTAGCCGGGGTTTTCGGGCACTTGGCCTACCGAGGCCGCATTTCCGTCCGGTGCGGGCCAAGGGACGAGAAAGACCCTGAAACCTAGCCTTTTTCCCCTAGGGTATGCACGTTGGGCAGGGTCCTTGCCCATTCCCTGTTCTTTTCTATGTAAATCCGCCACAGCTCGGGAACGTCCTCTTCGGGGAAGATGGCATTCACCGGACAGGCGGGCACGCAGGCCCCGCAGTCAATGCACTCGTCGGGATGTATGTAAAGCTGGTCGCCAGCATCGTAGATGCACTCCACGGGGCAAACCTCCTGGCAGGAACGGTCCTTGACGCCAATGCAGGGTTCACAGATCACGTGGGGCATGGTCCACCTCCAAGGTCCAGCCTGCCTCCGGGGGCTCTTGGTTGTCCATGACCAGGGTCAAAGGACCCCCAGGCCCTGAGGCACCTTCCCCCAGGGGTAGAGGGGATAGGGTGAAGGAATGGTGCATCTGCGGCAACCCCTTCCCCCCTACCTCCTCCGCACCCCGGAGGGGCAGAAGGTCTACCTGCCCGACCTTAAGGG
Source organism: Thermus igniterrae ATCC 700962 (assembly GCF_000376265.1). Classification (GTDB taxonomy): domain Bacteria; phylum Deinococcota; class Deinococci; order Deinococcales; family Thermaceae; genus Thermus; species Thermus igniterrae. Next base: position 15,588 of record NZ_AQWU01000070.1, on the reverse strand, counting down.
CAGGACCCTGGTCCTGCTGCGGGACCTCCCCCTGGCCCAGGCCCTGGCCGCCCATAAGGAAGCCCTGGAGGCCCTCGAGGCCCAAGCCTTCCTCCTGGCCCCGACCCCCCAGGCAAGCCCCCTTCCCCTCCTCCTGGATCCGGAAGGCCAGCTCCTCGTGCGGCGTTATTCAGAAGGCGTTCTTCCCAAAGCGCCGATATCCTAAAACCATGAAGCTAGCTCTTCTCAGCCTTGGCCTCTTCTTCACCGGGCTTGGCTTCCTTGGCCTTTTCCTTCCTGTCCTCCCAGCCACCCCCTTCTTCCTAGTGGCCGCCTACCTCTTCTCCCGTAGCCACCCCCGCCTCGAGGGGTGGCTTCTTTCCCTTCCCCGGGTAGGCTCCCTGATCCAGGGATATCGGGCGGGAAGGGGCATCCCCAAGCGGGTAAAGCTCCTAGCCACAGGCCTGGCAGTAGGAGCGGCGGTCTTTAGCCTTCTCCGGCTACCCAACCCCATGGGCCAGGCCTTGGTAGCGGGCCTGGTGGCCTACGGGGTCTACTTTCTCTGGAAGCGGGTGCCCACCCAGGTAAAGGAGTGAAGGCCCAGACCGGCCCAGGCAAGATCCCAACCGCTTTGATCCAGGTCATGGCGGTAACACCCGGGACAAGGGAAGGCTAAGGGACGTGGAAGAGATCACCCTGGACACACCCGTGAACGAAATCCTGCGGCACTATCCGGAAGCGGTAAAGCTACTCAGTAGCTTTGGCCTGGACACCTGCTGCGGGGGAGCCGAACCCCTGAAAGAGGCCGCCCGGCAGGCAGGTCAGGAACCGGCACAGGTCCTGCAGGCCCTTCTCGGCTTCCTGGAGGCACAGAAATGAACCTACTGGAACAAGCCCGCTACGGAAACACGCGGCAGGTGCAACTCCTCGCCGACCATCCTGAGGTGCGCCTCGTCCTTTTCAGCCTCCAACAAGGCCAGGAAGTGCAAGGCCAAGGGGAGCCACGGGTCCACCTGCTCTGTCTGCAAGGACAGGGGGTCCTCTGGGCTGGGGACCGCGAGGTTAGGGCCACGCCAGGCACCCTCCTGGCCGCCGAGCCAGGGGAAGCCCACGGGGCCAAGGCAGGGGAAAGGTCCTTCTTGGTGCTTGGCATCATCACCCCCAGGCCATGATCCTCGCAAGCCGCCTCGCCCTCACTAGCGCCTTAGTCTGGTTTGGCTTCGCCAATCTCCTGGGCCTGCTCATGGGCCTCGGGGTCCTGCCCTACACCTGGCGGCCTGCCCACGCCCACCTGCAACTTATAGGCTTTGTGGGCCTCATGATCTACGGGGTCTCCTACCACGCCCTACCCCGGTTCCGGGGGGTGGTCTTCCGCAGGGCGGGGGTAGCCTTAATACAAGTGGTGTTGGCCAACCTGGGGCTTTTGGGCATGGCCCTGGCCTGGGGGCTGGCTTGGAGCCCCACGATTTGGGGGGTCTTTGCCGGAGTTTCCACCCTGGCAGGTCTTCTTTACATCCTCCTCATGCTGGAGGTGCTTTGGGTCTGAAGGACCTTTGCCCCCCAGTCCTTCCCCTACCCTGGAGGCAGGCATGCGCACCCCAAGCGTTCCTCTCAAAACGGTGGCCCTCCCCACGGAGCACGGGGGATGGGGCTTCACCCTAGAACCCCTCCTCCTCGCCCTCCTCCTCACCCCAGGACCCCACACCCTGGGGCTATTCCTGTTTGGCCTCTGTGGCTTCTTGGCTCGGCATCCCTTAAAACTCGCCTACCAGGACCTGCGGAAAGGAAAGCGCTACCCCCGCACGGACCTGGCCCTTCTGGTGGGCGGGGCCTACGCCCTCCTTGCGCTAGTGGGCCTTCTCCTGGCTGCCCTCACCGCTTGGGGGCCTTTCTTTTTACCCCTGCTGGCCGCTCTTCCTTTGGGGGCTTACGTGGCCTGGGCCGATGCCCACGGCCGGGCCCGGGAGCTTTTCGCCGAGCTGGCCGCCGCCCTCTTCATGGCCTCCTTGGCCCCCGCTGGGATTCTGGCCGGGGGGCTTGATGCGGAAGTGGCCCTGGGAAGCTTCCTGGCCCTGGCCCTCCGCGACGTGGCCGCCCTTTACTACGCCCGCACGCAGGTGCTCCGGGCCCGGGGGCTAAAGCCCAAGACCCACCCTGCCTTCCTGGCCCTCTGGAGCGCCTTCTTGGCCGCTCTCCTCCTCGGTTTCCTAGGCCTCCTTCCCTGGAGCGTACCCCTGGCCCTCGGCCTCCTTGCCCTTTACGGAAGCTTAGCCCTCCTGCGCCCCCCTGTCCCGGCGCGGGTCATCGGCTGGACACAGATGGGCTTCGGCCTCCTCCTGGTCCTCCTCACCGCCTTGGGATACACCTGGCAAGGCCTCCCTACCCTCCTCCTGGAGGCACCTTCCCTGCACCGCCTCCTGGGGTGGGGCCTGGTGGCCCTGGCCTTCCTGGCCGGCCTCTACCTCCTGCGCCGCCAGGAGGTGCCCCGGGGGGTGCGCCTCCTGGTGGGGCTTTACGACCTCAACGCCCTCCTGGGCCTCCTCCACTTGGCCCTGGGAGGAAGGCTCCTTCCCCACCCCCTCCTGGCCCTGCTGGGCGTGATCCTCCTGCACCGCCTCCTAGGGAGGCCCTACCCCTGGCCGGGCTTGGGCTTTCTCCTCTTAGGCCTCCTCCTCCTCTGGCACTGAGGGCAATGGTGGCCCTGCCCACCCTGCCTAGGGTTTCCGGCGGGAGAATGGGGGCATGAGGAAAGCCTGGGGTCTAGTCTTCCTCCTGCCCCTGGGCTCGGCCCTTTACGCCCTCTGGTCCCAGGGACCGACCACACGCTGGGCGGAGCCCGTTCAGGCCAGCCCCTCCGCCCTGCAGGAGGTGTACGCCCGGGCCCATCCCGCGGTCTTGCGCATAGACGGGCCCGAGGGCGGCCGGGGCACGGGGTTTTTCTACGCTCCGGGCCTAGTGCTCACCGCCTACCACGTGGTGGCCGAGGGGGGGCCTTTCACCCTGGTCCTGGCCAACCGCAGCCGGGCGGAGGCCCGGCTTCTGGGCTTCGCCGAGCCCCTGGACCTGGCGGTGCTGGCCACGGAGGCCAAGGCGCCCGCCCTGCTTTCCCTGGAAACCAATAGGCGGCTCCAGGTGGGGGAGGCCCTCCTCCACATCGGCAATGGCCGGGGCCAGTTCATCGCCCCCCGCTTCGGGCGGGTGACCCGGCTGGAGGTGAGCCCCTCCGCCTTCCTGCCCCAGGGGCTGGTGGAGACCAGCCTGCCCCTTTCCCCTGGGGACTCCGGGGGCCCCCTCCTGGACGCAGAGGGAAAGGTGGTGGGGGTAGCGGTGGCCATCGGCCAGACGGAGGAGGGCTTCCGCAGCTTCTTCACCCCCCTGCACGGCCGGGGTGGGGTGCTGGCCGCCCTAGAAGGGGGCGAGCGCACCTACTGGCCCTACCTGGGCCTGCGAGGCCCCAGGGCCCTCACCCCGGAGCTGGCCCGGGAGCTGGGCCTTCCCCCGGGGGGAGTGCTGGTGGGGGAGGTGGTGCCGGGCGGGGCCGCCCACCGGGCAGGCCTCAGGGGCACGGAAAGCGGGGGGGTGCCGGATGTGATCCTCGAGGTGGAGGGCACCCCGGTGAACACCTTTGAGGACCTCCTGCGGGAGGTGCGCAAGCGCCAGGTAGGGGACAGGGTGCGCCTCAGCGTGCGCCGGGGGAGCGAGGTCTTCCAGGTGGAGGCCCTTCTCGGCCCCTTCCCCGGGCGCTAGCCCAGGAAATCCCGGTAGCTGGGAACCCCGGGGAAGCCCTCCGCCAGGAGCACCGCCCGAGCAATGGCCCGGGAAAGAGCATCGGCGGCGTAGGCCCCCAGGCGCAAGAGGGCGTAGGGCCCCACCCCCCGGGCGTTCCCCAGGGCCAGGGCGAAGACTAGGTCCCCGTCCAGGGGGGTGTGGGCGGGGCGGATGGCCCGGGAAATCCCGTCCTGGGCCATGATGGCCAGGCGCCTGGCCTCGGCCTTGGTGAGGGGAGCATCGGTAGCCACCACGGCCAGGGTGGTGTTCTGGCCCAGGAGGAAGGGGTAGCGGTAGGCCTCGGGAACCCCCCGGTAGCAGGAGCGGTCGGGGAGGAGGGCCCGCTCCTCGGGGGCCAGGAGGTCCTCGGCGTAGAGCCTGCCCGTGAGGGGGTCAAAGGGGCGGCCGAGGCTATTCACCGCCGCCAGGGCCACTACCCTAAACCCCTCCTCCAGGAGGTAGCCGGCAAACCCCACACCCCCCTTCACCCCTCCCGCCACCGCCCCCGTGCCCGCCCCCACGCTGCCCTCCGCCACCTGGGGGGAGGCCTCGAGGGCCGCCCGGTAGCCCGCCTCTGGCCCCGGGGGGCGGTGCACCCCGCCCCGGCCCAGGTCAAAGAGGACGGCCGCGGGCACGATGGGCACCACCCCCCCGGGGGTGGGAAACCCCTTGCCCCGCTCCCGCAGGTAGGCCATCACCCCTTGGGCCGCTCCCAGCCCAAAGGCGCTCCCCCCGGTGAGCAAGACCGCCTGCACCCGCTCCACGGTGTTCTCCGGCAGGAGGAGGTCGGTCTCCCGGGTGCCGGGGGCCGCCCCCCGCACGTCCACCGCCGCCACCGCCCCCTCCTCCACCAGGACCACGGTACAGCCGGTCCGGGCCTCCCCATCGGTGAAGTGGCCGATGGAAAAGCCCTCCAGGTGCGCCCTGCCCGGGGCCAAGACTTCCGCCATGGGCCCAGTATGGAGTAGCCTAGGGGGCAAGGCAAGGAGGGGCTATGTGGGAATACCTGGTGCACGGCGAACCGACGCCCAAAGTCCAGGCCTTTTTGGAAGGGCTGGGAAAGGCCCTGGAGGCCCAGGGCTTCCGCCTGAACCCCGCCTCCGAGGCCCCCAACCTGGTGCTGAACGCCATCACCCCGGAAAACCCTAGGCCCTACCGAAGGAGGGCCCAGGCCACCTTTGTGGCCTCGGTGCTGGAGCTCCCCGAGTTCCCGGAAAACCCCCTGCAAAGCCTCTACCCCTACCTGGTGCGGGCCCTTTCCAACGTCCTCCTGGCCTACGTGCCGGGAAAAGGGGTGAAGTTCCTCACCCTGGAGCTCGGCCACTACCAGGAGCCCGAGGGCGAGGGGTTCTTCAGGCGGGTGGCCCAGCGCCTCCGCCCCATCGCCTGCAGCCGGCTGGTGATCAACAACATCTTTGAGCCCGACCTGGAACCCGAGCTCTGGCAGGGGGACGAGCTCACCAAGAGCATGTACTGGGCCGGCAAGAAGCTCAAGGAATGGGACCTCCTCCCGGCTCCCTTCCCCATAGAGGAGATCCTCCCCCCTGAGGACCTGCGGCACGTGAAGCGGCTCTACGGCATCGGGGGGCTTTCCTATGGCAACCTTTCCGTGCGCAAGGACGAGCGCCGCTTCTGGATGTCCGCCAGCGGGGTGGACAAGGCCAACCTCAAGGAGGTGGGCCGGGACATCCTGATGGTGAAAGACTACGACCCGCAGAGGAACGCCATCCTCCTCTCCGTCCCCCCCCACGTGGAGCCCAGGAGGGTGAGCGTGGACGCCATAGAGCACTGGATGATTTACCGGGAGCACCCCGGGGTGGGGGCCATCCTCCACGTGCACGCCTGGATGGAGGGGGTGCCCGCCACCCCCTTCAACTACCCCTGCGGCACCTACGAGCTGGCCCAGGCGGTGGCGGAGAAGGTGCGGGAAGCCCCCGACCCCAGCCGGGCGGTGGTGGGGCTCAAGAACCACGGCCTCACCATCACCGGCCGCAGCCTGGAGGAGATCATGGAGCGCATTGCGGGTAGGCTCATCCGCACCGTGCCCATGACATGAAAGCCCTCCGCTACACCCCTTCCCTCCCCCGCTTCTTCGCCGCAAGGGCCTTGGGCAAGCGCTTCCCCAAGGGCCTCCTCCCCCTGGGCCTCACCGAGGTGCCCCTGCCCGAGCGGAAGGGCTTCGTGCGGGTGCGCGTGCGCCTGAGCGGGGTGTGCGGCTCCGACCTGGCCCTCCTCTACGGCAAAAGCCCTCCCGCCATCAGCCCCTTCTTCTCCTTCCCCGCGGTCTTGGGCCACGAGATCCTGGGGGAGGTGGAGGGGAGCCTGGTGGCGGTGAACCCCCTCCTGGCCTGCGCCGACCGCGGCCTCCCCCCCTGCGCCAGGTGCCGGGAAGGGGAGGAGGGGCTTTGCGAGAACGTGGCCGAGGGCGCCTTAGCCCCGGGGATGCTGGGGTACAACCGCGACCTGCCCGGGGGATGGGGGGAGTGGGTCCTGGCCCGGCCTGAGCGCCTCTACCCCATCCCAGAGGGGGTACCGGAGGCCCGGGCGGTCCTGGCCGAGCCCCTGGCGGTGGTGCTCCGGGGCCTGAACAAGCTCAGGCCCTGGCCCGAGGAGGTGCTGGTCCTGGGCATGGGGACCATCGGCCTCCTGGCGGTGAGGCTCCTCCGCGCCCTGGGCTACGGGGGAAAGGTCTTCGCCGTGGCCAAGTACCCCCACCAGGCCCAGTGGGCCCGGGCCTTCGGGGCGGATGCCGTCTTTCCCAGCGCCAAGGAGGCCCTGGAGGCGCGGGCCAGGGGCTACCGCTACCTCCTCTTCCAGGGGTACCGGGGCGGCTACCCGGCGGTGGTGGAGGCCTCGGGAAGCGGCCGGGGCTTCCGGGAGGCCCTGGCCCTGGCCCGGGAAGGGGGCCGGGTCCTCCTCCTGGGGGCGCCGGGGCTGGACTGGGCCGACCTCTCCCCCTTCTGGTTCAAGGAAGTGGGCCTTTTGGGGAGCTACACCTACACCCGGGAGGAATTCGGGGAGGCGGTAGCCCTCCTGCCCGAGCTTCCGGGCCTGGAGGGGTTGGTGGGGGGGGTCTTTCCCCTAAAGGCCTGGCCCCAGGCCCTGGCCGCCCGGGGCAAGGCCCTCTTCCGGCCCTAGGAAATGTGCCCTAAAGGGGGGTGGCCTCCCCCAAGGGGGGCTATACTTCCGGGAAACCCCTGGAGGCGCACATGGCCTGGGATGAGGAACCCTTTTTGGAGGCCGGGGAGAAGCTCAGGGCCCTCCTCAAGGAGGTGAAGCGGGTCATCGTGGGCCAGGACCAGCTCCTGGAGAGGATGCTGGTGGCCCTCCTGGCCCGGGGCCACCTCCTCATTGAGGGGGTGCCGGGCCTGGCCAAGACCCTGGCGGTCAAGACCCTGGCCCAGGCCGTGGGGGGAAGCTTCAAGCGCATCCAGTTCACCCCCGACCTGGTGCCCGCCGACCTCCTGGGCACCCGCATCTACAACCCCAAGGAGGGAGAGTTCCGCACGGAGCTCGGTCCCATCTTCGCCCACCTCCTCCTGGCCGACGAGATCAACCGGGCCCCCGCCAAGGTGCAGTCGGCCCTCCTCGAGGCCATGCAGGAACGCCAGGTGACCCTGGGCAAGGAGACCTACCCCCTGCCCAAACCCTTCCTGGTGCTGGCCACCCAGAACCCCATTGAGAGCGAGGGCACCTATCCCCTGCCCGAGGCCCAGCTGGACCGCTTCCTCCTCAAGGTGGTGGTGGACTACCCCGCCTTCCACGAGGAGCTGGAGATCGTAAGGCGCATGACCACCGGGGAGGAGATCGCCGTGGAGAGGGTGCTCAGCCTGGAGGACCTCCTGGCCCTGGCCCGCCTAGCCGACCGGGTCTACGTGCACCCCAAGGTGGCCGAGCACGCCGTGGCCCTGGTCCAGGCCACCCGGAACCTGGTTGAGGCGGGGCTAAAGGACCTCAAGCCCTTCGTGGCCTACGGGGCCAGCCCCCGAGCCTCCTTGGCCCTGGTGCAGGGGGCCAAGGCCCTGGCCCTGGTGCGGGGCCGGGCCCACGCCCTGCCGGAGGACGTGCGCGACCTCTTCCCCGACGCCCTGCGCCACCGCCTGGTCCTCTCCTACCAGGCCCTGGCGGAGGGCGTGGGCGTGGAGGCCGTGCTCAAGGCCGTCCTGGAACGCTTCCCCCCGCCTTTCGTACCCCTTCACGACCCCTATGGAGACGCCCGAAGCCCTCTTGGCCCGCCTGGAGCTTGAGGTGGTGCGTCCCCTGGATGGGTTCCTCTTCGGGGACTACCGGGGGGTGTTCTACGGCCGCAGCCTGGAGCTGGCGGAAATAAGCCCCTTTAGCCCCGGGGACGAGGCGGAGCGCATAGACTGGCCGGCCACCGCCCGCACGGGGGAGGTGCACGTGCGCCGCTACCGGGAGGAGCGGGAGCTCACCCTCTGGCTCCTCCTGGACGGAAGCCCCTCCATGCGCTTCGGCAGCCGGCGCCGGGAGAAGTACACCCTGGCCCTGGAGCTGGCCCTGGCCGTGGCCCACATCGCCCTGCGGCACGGCAACCGGGTGGGGGCGGTCCTGCCTGCGGGCCTCCTTCCCCCCCGGGGAGGCAAGGCCCAGGCCCTTCTCCTGGCCCGGGAGGCCCTGCGCCCAGGCCCCCCCAGGCCCCTGGGGGAAGCCCTGGACCTCCTGGGCCGGGTGGCGCGGCGGCGGAGCCTCCTCTTCGTCTTCTCGGATTTTCTGGATAGTTTTCATGAGCCTCTGGCGCGCCTGGCGGCCCGACACGACCTGGTGGCGGTCCTGGTGGAAGACCCCCTGGAGCGGGCCCTGCCCGAAGGGGGGGTCTTCAGCTTCTTTGACCCGGAGACGGGGGCCACGGCGGAGGTGAACGCCTTTGACCCCCGGGTGCGGGCGGCCTACCAGAAGCGGGCCGCGGCCCTGCGGGAGGCCCGCATCCAGGGCATCCGGCGGGCGGGGGCGGACCTCCTCCTGGCCTCCACGGAGGCCGACCTGGTGCCCCTCCTCCTGGGCTTCGTGGAAAGGAGGCGAAGGTGGTCCTCAAGAGCCCCGAAGGCCTCCTCCTAGGCCTCCTCCTCCTGGGGATGGGGGGCCTGGCCCTCTGGTACCTGGAGAGGGCCGGGCAAAGGCGGCTCGCCCACCTCCTGGACCCCCCCTTCCGCCCCCCGCCCCGCCCCCTGGGCCTGGCCTACCTCCTGGCCCCCCCCCTCCTCCTCCTGGCGGCGGCCCGCCCCGAGGCCAGCCTCCCCTGGCGGGAGAACCTCACCCGGGTGGTCCTGGTGGTGGACACCAGCCACTCCATGGCCGCGGACGACGAAAAGCCGAGCCGCCTGGAGAGGGCCAAGGCCCTGGCCCAGGCCTTCCTGCGGGGCCTGGACCCCTCGGTGAGGGTAGGCCTGGTGAGCTTCGGACCCCAGGCGGTCCTCGTCCTCTCCCCCACCACGGACCGCAAGGCCCTCCTGGAGGCCCTCCAGGCCCTAAGGCCCGGGGGCACCAGCCCCCTGGGCCAGGGGCTTTTGCAGGCCAGGCGGGTCCTGCGCCCCGAGGGGCCGGAGCGGGACCTGCCCCAGGCCAAACCCCCCGCCGCCCTCCTCCTCCTCTCCGATGGGGCGGCCAACGCCGGGCGGGACCCTTTGGAGGTGGCGGCGGAGCTGACCCGGGCGGGCCTGCCCGTCTTCGTCCGCCCCCTGGGGGACCCCAGGGGCACGGTGAGCCGCATCGGGGAGGGGCTTTTCTTCGTGCCCGCTGACCCCATGCGCCTGTTGCGCCTGGCCCAGGCCACAGGCGGCAGCGTGCTCCAGGAGGACTTCCGTCCCCTCTACCAGGCCTTAAAGCCCCACCGCGTGTGGCGGCACCGCCCCCAGGAGCTTTCCCAGGCCCTGGTGGTGGCAGGGTTCTTGCTCTTCGCCTTTGGGGCCTACCGCACCCTGGCCCTGGAAGGGAGGTGGCCGTGAGCCTCCTGGCCCCCGAGGCCCTAAGCCTCCTCCTCCTTTGGGCCTTTCTCCTCCTGGCCCTTTACCGCAGGGCCCCCAGGGCCCGTCTGCCCCACCCCCTCCTGCCCCTCCTCCGGGAGGCGGCCAGGGAAGCCCGGGGCCCCCTTCCCTGGCTTCCCACGGCCCTCTTTGCCCTGGGGCTTCTCCTCCTGGCCCTGGCGGCCAGCCGGCCCCTCCTGCCTCTTCCCGGGCAGGTGAGCGAAAACGCGGCCATCCTGGTGGTGGACGTGAGTCGGAGCATGATGGCCACCGACCTCAAGCCCAACCGCCTCGAGGCCGCCAAGGAGGCCGCCCGCACCTTCCTCCGGGAAGCCCCCAGGGGGCTCCGCATAGGCCTGGTGGCCTTCAGCGGCTTCGCCCACACCGTCCACCCCCCCACCACCGACCGCAAGCGCCTCCTGGAAAGCCTGCAGAGCCTGGAGTTTGGCCGCTCCACGGCCATCGGCGAGGGCATCCTGGAGGCTTTGCGCAACATCCGCGAGGCGGGGGGCAAGGGGGAGGTCCTCCTCCTCACCGACGGGCGCAACCGCACGGGGGTAGACCCCCTGGAGGCCGCGGGGGAGGCCGCCCGCATGGGGGTGCCCATCTACGCCGTGGGGGTGGGGGTTCCGGGCTGGACCCCAGGGCCTGAGGACCTGGCCGCGGGCCTGGGCTTCTTCGCCGGGGCCTACGAGGTGGACGAGGAGCTCCTCTGGTCCCTGGCGGAGCTCACCGGTGGGAAGTACTTCCTGGTGGACTCGGAGGAGGAGCTCGCCCGCCTCTACCGGGCCCTGGCCAAGGAGGTGCGCCTCCAGGTTCAGCCGGTGGAGGCCACGGGGCTTTTGGGGGTCCTAGGGGGGCTCCTGGCCCTCCTGGGGGTAGCCCTCAGGCGCTACCTCTTCCCCGCTTAGGAGCCGCCAAAGGGGTTGGGCACGGGCTCCACCGGGAAAAGCTCCTGAGGCTCCCCCCCGGGCACGGGGAGCATGCGGAAGAACTCCCCGTTCAGGAAGAGGTAGACCTGGGGCTCGCAGGCCCCCTCCCCCTGGGGGGGAAGCTGGACGGGGAGGGCCACGGACTCAGGCCCCGGGGCCCGGAGCATCCAGGCGGTCCCCACCCCCAGAAGCCCTCCCAGGCACAGGCCCAGCAGGAAGGGTTTCATGCCCCTAAGGTAGCAGGCCGGGCCCCAGCGGAGGAAAGCCAGGCCACCTTTGGGGCGTTGGGCCACACCTGGCCCGCCCCCGCTTCCCTAGGCTAAGCCCATGCGCGCCCTCACCCTCCTCCTCTTCCTGGGCCTCTTCAAGGCCCAGGCCCTGGCCCCGGGGGACAAGGCCCCCCTCCTGGAGGCCACGGACAGCTACGGCCGCCCCGTGGACTTCCGGGGAAGCTACGTGGTCCTCTGGTTCTACCCCAAGGCCAAAAGCCCCGGCTGCACCGCCCAGGCCAAGCGCTACTCTGAGCTTTACCCCGAGTTCCAGCGCCTGGGGGCCCGGGTCTACGGCGTAAGCCACGACCCCGCCAGCGAGCAGTGCGACTTCGTGGAGAAGCTGGCCCTCAAGGGGGGGATGATCCCTGACCCAGAGGGGAAGCTGGCCCGGGCCTACGGGGTGCGGAACCTCTTCGGCTTCTACAGCCGGGACACCATCCTCCTCAACCCCGAGGGGCGCATAGAGCGCATCTGGCGGGGGGTTAACCCCTTCAAGGACGCGGACACGGTGCTGGCCTACCTGAAGGAGCGCTCCCGGTGAGGCTCATCTACCACCTGGCGGTGAGCCTCAACGGCCTCGCCACCCATCCGGAGGGCCCGGACTGGCTCGTTCCCTTTGCTGAGGCCGCTTTGGTCTACCTGCCCCGCCTCCTGGGTGAGGTGGACGGGCTCCTCATGGGCCGGCGCACCTACGAGGAGGCCCTGGTCCTGGGCTGGGCTTACGGGGAGAAGCCAGCCCTGGTGGTGAGCACCAAGGAAGGTCTGGGAGGGCCTGGCAAGCGGGTGGCAAGCCCGGAAGAAGCCATCCGCCTGGCCAGCACCCTGGGCCTCACCCGCCTGTGGCTCGTGGGAGGCCCCACCCTGGCCCAGGCCCTCCTGCCCCAGCTGAGCGAAGTGCGCCTGGCCTACTGCCCAGTGGTCCTCGAGGCGGGAAAACCCTTTCTGCAAGGCCCCCTCTCCCTGCGCCTCCTGGGGACCGAGGTCCTTCCCGGGGGCGTCCTCCTCTGCCGCTACCGCCCCCAGGTCTCTCCCACCCAGGGGCCTTAAGATATAGGGCGTGTACGCCATCCGCGAGGGCCTGCGGCAACTCCTCCGCCATCCCACGGCCAGCCTGGCCACCTTCTTCACCGCCTTGGTCTCCTTCGCCCTCCTCTACTTCCTGGGGCTTCTCCTTTGGAACCTGGAGCGGGTGGTGGACAACCTGGAGCGGGAGCTGGAGGTGGCCGCCTTCCTAAGGAAGGACGCCCAGGTGGAGACCCTCCTCCAGGCCATCCAGGCCTGGCCTGAGGTGGGCGAGGTGCGGCTCCAGAGCAAGGAGGAGGCCCTGGCCCAGCTGGTCCTGGACTACCCCTACCTGGCCGAGGCCCGGGACCTGGTGGAAAACCCCCTGCCCGACACCCTGCGCCTCAGGCTCAAGACCCCGGAGGCGGTGCGGGCGGTGGCCGAACGCCTCAAGGGGCTTCCCGGGGTGGAGGGGGTGGAGTATGGGGGAGAGCTCACCGAGCGCCTGGTGCAGGTGCTGGCGGGTAGCCGCCTGGCCATGGTGCTCCTGGTGGGCCTCCTCCTCCTCAACACCTTTTTCAGCGTGATGGGGGCCATACGGCTTTCGGTGGAAAGCCGCAAGGAGGCCCTGGCCATCATGCTCCTGGTGGGGGCCACCCGGCGCTTCATCCAGGGGCCCTTCGTGATGGAGGGGGTCTTCCTCACCCTGGGGGCCGGGGTGGTGGCGGTGGCCTTGGGCGGCCTCCTCTACCGGGCCCTGGCCCAGGCCCTGCAGGGCCTCCTGCCCTTTTTGCCTGTGCTCGGCCCGGAGGACCTCTGGCGCACGGGAGGGCTGGTCCTCCTCCTGGCGGTGGTGCTGGGGGCCGGGGGGGCCTACATGGCCAGCCGGGTCCACCTGAGGGAGGCCTAGGATGCGGTGGCTTGTGGCCCTGGTCCTGCTCCTCTCCCTGGGGATGGCCCAGGACCTCCGCACCCAGGAAGAAACCCTGCGCCAGCTGGAGGGGCAGGCGGCCAGGGCCAAGGCCCTGGAGGAAAGGACGCAGGCCCGCATCCAGGCCCTGAACCGCGAGCTTTCCCGCCTCTCGGAGCGGGTACGAAACCTCCTGGCGGAGAAGGGGCGCCTGGAGAAGGAAATTGCCCGCCTGGAAGGGGAAAGAGCCTCCTTGCGCCGGGAGATCGCCCGCCTGCAGGAGGAGGTGCGCCAGAAGGAGGCCCGCATCGCCAAGCTGGAGCGGGACCTGGGGGAGCTCAAGGGGAGGCTTCAGGCCCTCATGGGAAGCCTCCACCGGGAGAAGGCCGGGCGCTACCTCCCCCTCCTCCGGGCGCAGTCCTTCACCGACCTGGCGGTGCGGGCCCGCTGGGTGGGGTACCTCTCGGCGCGGGACGCCGAGCTGGTGCGCACCTTCCAGGCCACCCTGAAGGCCCTTAAGGAGGAACAGGAACGCCTCCGCCTCCTCCTTGCCGACCTCTCGGGGAAGGAACGGACCCTGGCGGAGACCCAGGGGGCTTTGGAGAGGGAGAGGCGGGGCCTCGAGGCCACCCTGGCCGCCCTCCGGCGGGAGGAGGAGGGGAAACGGGCCCTCCTGCGGGACACCCTCGAGGAAAGGGCGCGCCTCCAGGCGGAGCTAAGCCGGCTTCAGGCCCGGGTGCTGGCAGAGCAGAGGCGGCTTCAGGAGCTCCGCCGCCAGGAGGAAGAGAGGCGGCGGCAGGAGGAGGCTCGGCGCCGCCAGGCGGCGGCCAGGCCAGCCCCGGTGGTGGTGATGCCCCCACCCCCCCTGCCCGCCACCGTGGGCAACCTGGCCTTCCCCGTGCCCGGAGGGCGGGTCCTGGTGCCCTACGGCCGGGAGGGCCCCTTCCAGGTCATCCAGGGGCCCGCCCCGGGAAGCCCGGTCCAGGCCGCCGCCGAGGGGTACGTGGCGGGCATCCTCTACCTCCCCAACCTGGGCTACACGGTAATGCTGGTGCACACGGAAACCCTCTCCACCGTCTACACCAACCTGCAGGAGCCCCTGGTACAGGAAGGACAGAAGGTGTCCCGGGGCCAGCTTCTGGGCCACACCGGAGGAGGCCTCCTCATCCGCCCCGAGGAGCTGGAGTTCCGGGTGGCGGTGCGGGTGGGCGAGGAAACCCGCTTCGTGGACCCCGCCGCCTACTACTAACCCCCGCCGCAGGGCTTACCTGCGGCGGGACCAGAGGAAGGGCTAGGCGGGCTCAATGAGCCCGTAGTTCCCGTCCTTGCGGCGGTAGATGACGTTGATCTCCTCGGTCTCCGCGTTGCGGAACACGAAGAAGTCGTGGCCCAGGGCTTCCATCTGGAAGGCCGCCTCCTCGGGGTCCATGGGCTTCATCTCAAAGCGCTTCACCCGCACGATGCGAGGCCCCTCCTCCTCCTCAGGCTTGCGCAGGGCCTTCAGGTCCTGCACCTCAGGAGGCGGGGGCCCCTGGTAGGAGTGGCGCTTGCCCACGAAGCGCCGCTCCTTATAGCGCTTGAGCTGGGTCTCCAGCCGGTCCACCATGCGGTCAATGGCGGCGTAGAGGTCGGGGTCCTCCTCCTCCACCCGCACCAGCCCCCCGGGGAGATCCACCTGCACCTCCGCCTTGGCCTTGCGCTCCACATGGGCGCTACCCGCCAGGGAGAGCACCACCTTGGCCATGAGCTCCCCGTTCTGGTAGCGGTCCAGGCGGGAGAGCTTCCTTTCCACATACTCCCGGATGGCGTCGGTGATCTCCAGGTTGCGGCCGATGAGCTTGTAGACGTTCATGTGCCCTCCTTTCCGCCCCGGTCAGGGCTTTCCCTTACCCTTATGCTACCACCTTCCCCGGGACGCTCGTCCCGCACCACCTGGCCCGCCTTGAGGACCACCACCCGGGCGGGATAGGCCTCCAGAAGCTCGCGGCTATGGGTGGCCACCACCACCGTGGCCCCGCGGCTGTGGGCGGCCTTGAGGATGTCCAGGACCTGGAGGGCGTTTTCCAGGTCCAGGTTGCCTGTGGGCTCGTCCGCCAGGATCACGGGGGGATCCAGGAGGAGGGCGCGGGCGATGGCCACCCGCTGGGCCTCCCCCACGGAAAGCTCCTCGGGAAAGGCCCGCTTCTTGTGGGCAAGCCCTACCCGGCGAAGGGCGGTGGCGATGCGCTCAGGCCATTCCTTGCGGGGCACGCCCTGCACCTCCAGGACGAAGGCCAGGTTCTCCTCCACGGTTAGGTCGGAAAGGAGGCGGTGGTCCTGGAAGACCATGCCGATGCGCCGGCGGTGGAGGGCCACCTGGTCCCCCCTTAGGGCCTTGAGGTTCTGTCCGGCGAAGTAAACCGCCCCCTGGGTGGGCAGAAGCCGCCTCAGGATGAGGGCCAAGAGGGTGGACTTGCCCGCCCCGGAGTGGCCCACCACGTAGACGAACTCCCCCTTCTTGACCTCGAGGCTCACGTTGTAGAGGGCCTTGGTCCCCGTGCGGGGGTACTCGAGGCCCACCCGGTGGAAGGCGATCATGCCCTCACTATAACCCCCTTTTCGGATATTCACCTGCGTACTCACCTCACGCCACCGCCCGCAACACCCGGGTGATGGGCAGACCCGCCTGCCCAAGAAGCTGGGCCACCACGCTCCAGGCCATCACCCAAGCTTCCACTTGCAGGGCCACCGCCTTCAGCCCCCGT
>NZ_AQWU01000069.1 GCF_000376265.1 Thermus igniterrae ATCC 700962 | reverse complement strand
GGGCCAGAGGCCTAAGGCCTCGAGGACGGCCCGGTGCCCAGGCTCCCGGGAGAGGTGGCCGGCGAAGAGGTGCTCCCGCACCCCGGGCTCCAGCCTCCAGGCCAAAAGGGCTCCCGCGGAGACGGGAAAGCCGTCCAGCACCAGGGGAAGCCCCGCCCGGTACCCCTCCAGGTAGACCCCGGCGATGGCCACAAGCTCAAGCCCTCCCACCTCCGCCGCCACCCCCAGGGGGTCCAGCCCCGGCTGGAGACGGGCCAGGGCCCGGGCCACCGCCTCCCGTTTGCGCCTCAGGCCCTCTTCCCCTATCCCCGTACCCCGGCCCACCACCGCTTCCGGAGGAAGGCCCAGGAGGGCGGCGGTGAGGGCAGCGGCCGCGGTGGTGTTGCCGATGCCCATGTCCCCAGCGGCCAGCAGGGTAGCCCCCTCCTCCACGGCCTGCCGGGCCGCCTCACGGCCCGCCTCCAGGGCCCTTTCTGCCTCCTCCCGGGACATGGCGGGCTCCGCCGCCAGGTTCCCCGTGCCCTCCCGCACCTTGCGCCTCAAGAGCCTGGGGTGCTCGGGAAGCTCCCCCTTCACCCCCACGTCCAGCACCAGGACCCGGCAGTCCGCCACCAGGGCGAACTGGTTGATGGCCGCCCCACCCCGGAGGAAGTTGAGCACCATCTGCCGGGTGACCTCCTGGGGGTAGGCGGAAACCCCTTCGGCCACCACCCCGTGGTCGGCGGCGGCCACCACCACCGCCCCGGGGCCCAGCTCGGGCTTCAGCCGGCCCTGGATTCCTGCCAGCCGCAAGGCCACCTCCTCCAGGCGGCCCAGGGACCGGGGAGGCTTGGTGAGCTGCCCCATGCGCTCCTCAGCCTGGCGCAGCACCTCTTCCCGCAGCATGGGCATAGCATATAGGGCAGATGGAGCTCTGGCTGGTGCGCCACGGGGAGACCCTCTGGAACCGGGAGGGGAGGCTCTTGGGGTGGACCGACCTCCCCCTCACCCCCCTGGGGGAGGCCCAGGCCAGGGCCCTGAGGGGAAAACTCCCTCCCCTTCCCGCCTACAGCTCCGACCTAAGGCGCGCCCTGAGGACGGCGGAGCTGGCAGGCTTCCAAGCGGTGGCCACCCCGGCCCTGAGGGAGATCCACTTCGGCCTCCTGGAGGGCGCCTCCTGGGAGGGGCTGGAGCCCCTTTACAAGGAGGCCATGCTCCGGTTCCAGGGCTTTGCCCCCCCTGGGGGGGAGGCCCTCGAGGCCTTCCAGGAACGGGTATTTGGCTTCCTAGAAAGCCTGAAAACCCCCGCCGTCCTCTTCACCCACGGGGGGGTGGTGCGGGCTGCCCTCAGGGCCCTGGGGGAGGATGGGCTCATCCCCTTAGGAAGCGCCGTGGCCCTGGACTGGCCCCACAGGGTCCTGGACCACTTCCAGCCATGAGCCTCCTCCCGGCCCTCCTCCTGGACGCCCTCTTGGGCGAGCCCCCGGCCCGCTTCCACCCTGTGGTCCTCATGGGGCGGTACCTGGCCTGGGCCTGGCCCCGGGTGCGGGGGTTCTGGTCCGGGGCCCTGTACTGGACCCTGGGGGCCTGCCTCTTCACCCTTCCTGCCCTCTGGCTGGACCTTCTCCTCCGCCCCCTGGCCCTGGGATGGCTTCTCCTGGGGGTACTCCTCAAGCCCCTCTTCAGCCTGAGGATGCTCCTCTGGGAGGTGTGGGCGGTGGAACGGGCCCTCGAGGAGGACTTGCAAGGGGCCCGGCAACGCCTGAAGAACCTGGTGAGCCGGTCCACGGAGGACCTCTCCCCCGAGGAGGTGCGGGAAGCCGCCCTGGAGAGCCTGGCGGAAAACCTCTGCGACAGCGCCATCGCTCCCTTCCTCTACTACGCCCTCCTGGGCCTTCCCGGGGCCGCCCTGTACCGCTACGCCAACACCGCCGACGCCATGTGGGGGTATCCGGAGCATGGGAAGCGGGGAACCTTCGCCGCCCGGGCCGACGACCTCCTGAACTGGCTTCCCGCCCGCCTCACCGGCCTCCTCCTCTGCCCCGTGGGGCTTTGGCCAAGGCTTTTGGAGGAGGCCCGCAAGACCCCTTCCCCCAACGGCGGCTTCCCCATGGCCGCCCTGGCCCTGCGCCTGGGGGTGCGCCTGAGGAAACGGGGAGTTTACGCCCTGAACCCCGGGGCCCCCTCCCCCACCCCCAGGGAGACCGCACGGGCCCTTTGGCGCGTGGGGGGGCTGGGGTATGGTCTGGGCCTTCTGCTGACTGCCCTTGGGCGGGGGTAGCCCCTTTATGGCCCGGGCCAAGGTTTCCCCAAAAAAGCGCCCATAGGATGTGGGGAAATGATTGACGACGTGCTCAAGCCCATCCATGGAGGCCCGGACGGGGGTCCCGAGCCCCTTTACGACTTTTCCACCAACGCCAACGCCCTAGGCCCCAACCCCGTCATCCTGGCCCACCTGCGCCGCGCGGACCCCAGCCGCTACCCTGACCCCCTCTACCGCCGCCTACGCCAGGCCCTGGCCGAGGCCCACGGGGTGGCCCCGGAACAGGTGGCGGTGGGCACGGGCACCAGCGAGCTCATCCACCGCCTGGCCCGCTGGAACTACCTGCGGGGGCCCATCCTCCTCCTGCCCCCCACCTTCAGCGAGTACGCCCGGGCCGCCCGGGCCCTGGACCTGCCCCTGTGGGAAGCCCGGAACCCGGAGGAGTTCCTGCACCTACTCCCCAGGAGCTCCCTGGCCTTCCTCTGCGTACCCAACAACCCCACGGGGGAGGTCTACCCCTTCCTGGAGGAGGCCAGCCGAAGGGCAGGGGGAGCCTTGGTCCTGGACCTGGCCTACCACGACCTGATGGAAGACCCCCCACCCCTTCCCCAAAGGGCCTGGCGGCTCTACAGCCCCAACAAGGCCCACGGCCTCACCGGGGTGCGGGCCGGGTACCTGGTGGCCCCCTTAGACCTCACCCACTTTCAGCACCTGGCTCCCTCCTGGCCGGTCTCCGTCTACGGGGAGGCCCTTCTCCTAGGCCACCTGGACCCAGAGGCCAGGGCCTGGCTGGCGGAAAGCCGAAGCACCCTCCACCGCCTGCGCCGGCTTCTGGCCCAAGGGCTTAGGGGGCTTGGCCTCGAGGTGCGGGAAAGCCCGGCCAACTTCCTCCTGGTGCGGGTGGGAGAGGCCACGGCCGTGGCCCGGGCCCTGCGGGAAAGGGGGATCAGGGTACGGGACGCCACCAGCTTTGGCCTGCCCCAGTGGCTTAGGCTTTCCGCCCAGCCCGAAGAGGCCATCCAGGTCCTCATAGAGGCCCTGGAGGCGGTGCTGGCCCGGGTAGACTGAGAGGGTGGAGGCGGGGCTTCTGGCCTACCTGGAGGAGGCGGCGCGTCGGCTGAAGGGGGCTTTGGACCTCGAGGCCCTCTACCCCTTTGGCTCCCACGCCCGGGGCACCGCGGACCGCCGCTCGGACCTGGACCTCCTGGTGGTGGCCCGCACGGACCTGCCGCCTTTGGCCCGCATCGGCCTGGTGCTGGAACTCCTCCACGATGCTCCCCTGCCCGTAGAGGCCCTGGTCCTCACCCCGGAGGAGCTGGCCGAGCGCCGGGAACTGCCCTTCCTCCAGGGTGTCCTGCGGGAGGCAAGGCCCATCTATGAGCGAGGAAAAACGCCGGCTTGAGGGAAAACGCTGGCTCCTCCAGGGGGAAGGGGTCCTCCTGGAAGCGGGAAAATACGCCCAGGCGGCCTTCCTTGCCCAGCAAGCGGGAGAAAAGGCCCTGAAGGGTCTTTGGGTCACCCTGGGACTGGATCCCTGGGGGCACAGCCTGGCCCGGTTCATCCGCAAGCTACCTGGGGAGGTGGGAGCACGGCTCTTCCCCCTCCTCCCCGTGGCCCTGGCCCTGGACAAGCTCTACATCCCTACCCGTTACCCGGATGCCCTCCCCGGCCTTACCCCCAAGGAGGCCTATACCCGGGAGGAGGCAGCAGAGGCCCGGACGCTTCTGGAGGCCATCCAGGAGGTGCTCCGTGAGGGGTAAGGCCCTGGCGGTCTGGGGTACGGGGAGCGGGGTGGGGAAAAGCCTCCTTACCGCGGGCCTCCTGCGCCACTTCCGCCGGCTTGGGCTGCGGGTGGCCCCCTTCAAGGCCCAGAACATGTCCAACCACGCCCGGGTGGTGGCTGGGGGGGAGGTGGCCAGCGCCCAGTGGCTCCAGGCCCTGGCGGCGGGGGTGGAGCCTGACCCCCGCATGAACCCCATCCTGGTGAAGCCCTTCGGGGAGAGGGGGGCCCAGGTGGTGCGCCTGGGGCGGGTGGACCCCTTCCTCTCCCGGCTTCCCTGGCGCGAACGCAGGCCCCACCTGGAGGCCCCCGTGCGCCAGGCCTTGGAGAGCCTCCTGGCGGAGTACGAGCTGGTGGTGATAGAGGGGGCGGGAAGCCCGGTGGAGCGGAACCTCTGGCCCGACCTCCCCAACCTGCAGGTGGCGGAGTGGGCGGGGGCCAAGGCCATTTTGGTGGCGGACGTGGACCAGGGAGGGGCCCTGGGGGCCCTCTTCGGCACCTGGGCCCTTCTGGAAGGGCACCGGGAGCGGCTTCTGGGCTTCGTCTTCAACAAGTTCCGCGGGGACCTTGCCCTCCTCACCCCGGCCTATCCCCTTCTGGAGGCCTGGACCGGGGTGCCCGTGCTGGGAACCCTGCCCATGCTTCCCCTGGAGTTTCCCGAGGAGGACGGGTTCCGCCACCAGCCCCGGGTTGGCGAGGGGCCCAAGGTGGCCATCCTCTGCTACCCCCATGCCTCCAACCTGGACGAGTTCTGGCCACTGGCCGAGCTGGCCCGCCCCGTCTATGCCCGGACCCCCGAGGAGGCGGAGGGGGCTGAGCTCCTCATCCTCCCGGGAAGCCGGCTACCCGCCCGGGACCTCCCCTGGCTTGGGCGCTTCCTCCCCCTCCTGAGGCGGCACCTGGGGGAGGGCCGGCCGGTGCTGGCCGTGTGCGGTGGGGCGGAGATGCTGGCCCAAGGCCTCCTGGACGAGGAGGGGGTGGAGGAAAGGGGGGAGTTCCCTGGCCTAGGCCTCCTCCCCTTCCGGGTGCGCATGGAGCGGGAGAAGACGGTGCGGCGCACCCGGGTGGGGTTCGCGGGGCTTTGGGGCTTCTGGGGGCGGCTCAATGGCCTCGAGGTGGAGGGGTACGAGATCCACCACGGCCAGGGCCTGCCCCTGGTGCACCAGGAGGGAAGCCTCCTGGCCACCTGGCTCCACGGCCTCCTGGAAAACCCCGGGGTGCAAAGGGCCCTCTTCGGCCGGGAGGCCCGGGGGCTGGAAGGAGCCCTGGAGGAGCTGGCCGACGCGGTGGAGGCTCACCTGGACCTCAGGCCGGTGCACCGGAGCCTGGGCCTTGCGGGAGGCCAGGCCAGTCCCAAGCCCCTGGGCCTCCCCGACCCCTCCCCTCCCCCGGGCCTGGTCCTCCTCCTGGGAGGAGCCAGAAGCGGCAAGAGCCGCTTTGCCCAGCGCCTGGCCGGGCCCTTCGCCACCCTCATCGCCACCGCCGAGGCCAAGGACGAGGAGATGGCGGAGCGGATCGCCCGGCACCAAAGGGAGCGCCCCCCCACCTGGGAGACCCTGGAGGAGCCGGTGGACCTGGTGGGGGCCCTGCGGGCGGCCCGGCACGCCACGGTGGTGGTGGACTGCCTCACCCTCTGGGTCTCCAACCTTTTGGAGCGGGGGCTGGACCCCCTCGAGGCCGCCGAGGGGTTCCTCGAGGCCGTCCGGAAAAGCGGCAAGCGGGTGATCCTGGTCTCCAACGAGGTGGGAATGGGCATCGTCCCCGCCAATCCTTTGGCCCGCCGGTACCGGGACCTTCTGGGGGGGGTGAACGCCCGCCTGGGCGAGGAGGCGGAGGCGGTCTACCTCCTGGTGGCGGGCATACCCGTGCGGCTCCGGTAAGGCCGAGCCGCCTTGCCTGCTACGTGCTAACCTGAGGCCGTGGCCCAAACCGAGTTCGGCCCCTAGGGGAGGTGGGAAATGGACTTCCATCTGGACCGGGAGACGGAGGCGCTTAGGGAGCGGGTTCGGGCCTTCATAGAGGAGGCCGTCATCCCCCGGGAACAGGAGGCCGCCCGGCACCTGGAAGGCCTCGAGGCCCTCACCCTGGAGCTCCAGAGGGAGGCCAAGGCCCGGGGGCTTTTCCTTCCCCACATGCCCAAGGCGCTGGGGGGGCTCGGCCTCAGCTGGACCCAGCTGGCCGTCATCCTGGAGGAAGCGGGCAGAAGCCTCCTCGGCCCAAGGGCCCTGAACGCCGCAGCCCCCGATGAGGGCAACATGCACCTCCTCCACCAGGTGGCCACCCCCGAGCAGAAGCGCCGCTACCTCTACCCCCTTTTGGAAGGGGAGATCCGCAGTGCCTTTGCCATGACCGAACCCATGGGGGCGGGCGCAGACCCTTCCCTCCTCAAGGCCACCGCCCGGCGCAAGGGCAGGGGTTTCGTGCTGGAGGGGCGGAAGTGGTACACCACCGGGGCCCGGGGGGCCGCTTTCTTCATCGTTCTGGCCCGGGCCGAGGAGGGACCCACCATGTTCCTGGTGGACCGGGAGAACCCCGGCCTCAAGCTGGTGCGCACCATCCCCACCATGGACCACTGGTCCCTGGGGGGCCACGGGGAACTCCTCCTGGAAGGGTGCGAGGTGCCGGAGGAGGCGGTGCTGGGGGAGGTGGGCAGGGGGTTTGACTATGCCGAGCTTCGCCTGGACCCCGCCCGCCTCACCCACTGCATGCGCTGGCTGGGGGTGGGGGTGAGGGCCACGGAACTGGCCCAGGAGTACGCCCTGAGGCGGGACTCCTTCGGGAAAAAGCTGGCCGAGCACCAGGGGGTGCAGTTCATGATCGCCGACAGCCACATTGAGCTCCACGCGGCCCGCCTCATGGTCTGGCACGCCGCCTGGAAGCTGGACCAGGGGGAGCGCATCCGCCACGAGGCCTCCATGGCCAAGGTCTTCGTGGCCGAGGCGGTGGGCCGGGCCGTGGACCGGGCGGTGCAGATCACGGGTGGCCTGGGCATCAGCGAGGACATACCCCTTTCCATCTTCTACCGGGAGGTGCGGCCCTTCCGTATCTACGACGGGCCCAGCGAGGTGCACCGGGCCTCGGTGGGCAAGCGGGCCCTCTTTAAGGGACTGAGGCCATGAAGGAGGCCCTGGAAGCCTTCCTCAAAGCCCTCCTTGGCCCGGGGGAGGTGGTGGCCCTAAGGCGGCTCACGGGAGGGGCCTCCAAGGAGGCCTGGGCCGTGGACTACCAGGGACCGGAGGGCATGCGTCCCCTCTTCCTGCGCCGGGCTGGGGGCGGGGTGATCTACCACGGTACCCTGCCCTTGGAAAAGGAGTTCCGCCTCCTGGAGCTGGCCCACCGCCATGGGGTGCCGGTGCCCCGCCCCGTGGGCTATCTGGCCGAAGTGGAGGGGCGGGAGGCCTTCCTCATGGAACGCCTGGAAGGGGAGTCCATCGGGACCCGGGTGGTCCGGCGTCCCGAGCTGGCCCGGGCCCGGGCCACCCTGCCCCTGGCCATGGCCGAAGCCCTGGCCAGGATCCACGCCATCCCCCTGGAGGCGGTGGACTTCCTGCCTAGGCCGGGGGACCAGGAGCCCTGGCAGGCGGCCCTGGCCTCTGCCTACCAGGACCTGGACGCCTTAGAAGAGCCCCACCCCGCCCTGGAGTGGGGCCTGCGCTGGCTGGCCGACCACCCGCCCCGGCCCCTGCCCCGGGTCCTGGTCCACGGGGACTTCCGCATCGGCAACCTCCTGGTGGACCAGGGGGGCTTGGTGGCCGTGCTGGACTGGGAGTTTGCCCACATCGGGGACCCCCGGGAGGACCTGGCCTGGCCCCTGGTGCGGGCCTGGCGCTTTGGGGAAGACGGCAGGCGGCTGGGGGGTGTTGGGGAGGTGGCCCCCTTCCTGGAGCGCTACAACGCCCTCACCGGCATGGGGATCGGGGAGGAGGAGCTCTTCTGGTGGGAGGTCCTGGGCAACATCCGCTGGGGGCTTGGGGCCCTGAACCAGGCAAGGCGGCACCTGAGGGGGGAGGAGCGGAGCGTGGAGCTGGCCATCCTGGGCCGGCTGGCGGCGGAGATGGAGTACGAGATCCTTTACCTCTTGGAGCGCCATGGATAGGCCGAATTTGGCAGAGATCCTGGAGGCGGTGGCGGAGTTTCTGGAGCGGGAGGCCCTGCCCCACCTGGCAGAGCCTCGGACCCGCTTCTTGGCCCTGGTGGCCCTCAACGCCCTGGGGGTGGCCCGCCGGGAAGTCCTGGAGGGGGAAGCCCTGGTCCGGGAGGACCTCGAGGCCCTGAAGAAGCTCCTAGGAAGAGAAGGGGCGCGGGAGGAGCTTCTGGCCGAGCTTTCCCAGCGCATCCGCCAAGGAACCCCTCCTCCCGGGACCTTCCCCTTCCTCAAGGCCCATGTGCGGCGCAAACTCCTCATAGCGAACCCCAAGTACCTGGAGCGGTACCCGTGAGGAGGCGGCTCTTCCTCCTGCGCCACGGCGAGGTGGACTACTTCCCCGGGGGGCGGCCCGTGCCCCCGGAGGGGGTGGGGCTCACCGAGAGGGGCCGGGCCCAGGCCGAGGCGGTGCGCTCGCTTCTGCTGGGGGTGCCCATAGACCGGGCGGTGCACACCGGGCTACGGCGAACCCGAGAGACCGCGGAAATCGTCCTGCGGGGGAGGGAGGTGCCCTTGGAGGCCTGGCCTGAGTTCCAGGAAATCCGGCCGGGCCGGCTTAAGGACCTGGAGAATCCCGAGGAGGCCTTCCGTAGGGCCTTCCGGCCCTATAGCCTCGAGGACCGCTTCCTGGGCGGGGAGCCCTACGGGGAGTTTCTGGAGCGGGTCCTAGCCGCCTACCGGCGCCTCCTGGACGAGCCCTGGGACACCCTCCTCCTGGTGGCCCACGGCGGGGTCGTGCGAGCCATTCTCTCCTATGCCCTCCTGGGGGAAGGGCGGCTCCTGGGAGGCCTCGAGGTCCATCCCTGCGGCCTCTCCGTCCTGGACATTGGGGAGCCCACCCTGTTGCGGGTGCATAACCTCACCGCCTACGACCTCCTTCCCCAAAACCGGCGAAGCACCATGGAGGAGCTGTGGGAGGCGTGGCGTGTGGGGAGGGGTTAGTTCCTTAGCGCAGGATTTGCCTGGGGATGGTTGGGGAAGCAGGGGTCAGAGGGCATTACTTGTGTTTATTTTCACGATTAAATCTGCTTGTGCTAAAAGTCTCACCAAAAGGGCACAGTCCCCAAAGTCCGGGCGCAAAACACGACCCGGTCCCCTCCCCAGCCCAGGCCAACAACCCTAAAGCCCAAGGGCCCGCCGCATGGCGTAGACCCTGTCCGGGGTCAGGTTCTGGGCCCGTTCCCTCTTCACCTCCTCCGGGGTGAAGGGCTTGAAGCCGGCGGGAGGCTTATTGCCGAGGCTGGTGGCCAAGTAGTTCAGAATGGAGGCGATCTGATTGTCCTTGAGCTGGGGGCCCCATGGGGGCATGGCCGCGTTGTAGACCTGCCCCTTTACCCGGATCTCCCCCTGTAGGCCGAAAAGCACCACGCGGATCAGGTAGGCCCGCCCATCCTTCCTGGCCAGGATTTCCTGCACGTGGCCCGCCAGCGGGGGAAAGGCGCCTGGCATCCCTTGGCCGTTGGCTTGATGACACGTGGCACAGTACTGGTTGTAAAGGGCCTGGCCGCTTTGCCCCATGGCCAACCCCCCAAGGAGGGCCAACAGCGCCACTCCCAGCTTGTACATGGCTACCCCCAGGGACATTTTAGCGGAACCCCATGGTCCCCCGGACCAAAAGGCACCTAAACCCTTGACAGGCTGACGCGCAGGGGTTAGCCTGGTACCAACCGACTGGTCAGTAACAACCCAGGTCGTCCTTTGCGTCCCCCCTTCGACATGGGCCCAGCAGGTGGGCGTTCCAAGAAGAAAGGAGGCTGAGGCGAATGGTTCGGATGGCGGCTTTGGTCCTGGGGCTAGTCCTGGGAGGGGGTAGCCTGGCCCAGGTTCTGCGCATCGGCGTGGTGGGCCCCATGGCCTTCGTGCAGGGGGAGCACACCTGGTACGGGGCCACCCTGGCGGCGGAGGAACTCAACCGGGCCGGGGGGGTGCTGGTGGGCAACCAGCGCTACCGGATTGAACTGGTGCGGGTGGACACCAACGAGATGACCAGCGTTACCGATGCCGCTACCGCGGTGGAGAGGGCCATCACCGCCCAGCGGGTGGACTTCCTCATCGGGGGCTTCCGCAGCGAGGCCGTGCTGGCCATGACCGAGGTGGCCGCGGACTACAAGAAGCCCTTCATCATCACCGGGGCTGCCCTGGATGGCATCCTGGCCGGCCGGGTGGACCGCAACTACGAGCGCTTCAAGTACCTCTTCCGGGTGAGCCCCACCAAGTCCAGCGACCTGGCCCGCACCTCCCTCCTCCTCCTGGGGGAGGTGATCCAGGCGGTGCGGCGCGACCTTAGGATTGAGCGGCCCAAGGTGGCCATCCTGGCGGAGCGGGCCGCCTGGGCTGACCCCCTGGTGGAGACGGCCAGCCGGCTCATCGCCGCCCCCCCACCCCAGGGGTACGGGGCCGAGGTGGCAGGCACCTGGCGACCCTCGGCCACGGCCACCGACGTCACCCCCGAGCTCACCGCCATCCAGCGGGCCGGAGCCCAGGTGATCTTCACCGTGCTCTCCGGCCCCGTGGGGGTACCCTTCGGACGGGACTGGGGCCGGCTGAAGATCCCCGCCGCCGCCGTGGGCATCAACGTGGAGGCGCAGCAGGAGACCTGGCTCAAGGCCACGGACAACCTGGGGGCCTACGTGGCCACCCTGAACACCCTGGCCCCGGCCGTGGCCATCACCCCCAAGACCATTCCCTTTATCACCAACTTCCAGGCCCGCTTCAAGCAGTTCCCCATCTACACCGCCAGCGGGGCCTACGGGGCACTTTACATCCTGGCCGAGGCCCTGAACCGGGCGGGCACCACCGCGGCGGATGCGGTGGTGCGGGCCCTCGAGGCCACCGACTACACGGGTCCCGCGGGGCGCATCGTCTTTGACAAAACCCACGACGTCACCTGGGGCCCCGGGTACACCACGGGGCTTGGGGTGCAGTGGGTGGAGGGCCGGATGCAGGCCTTCTGGCCGCGGAACTGGCGGGTGGGGGACCGGGTGGTGAGCTACGCGGGGGTGCGGCCCTACCAGCTTCCCCCCTGGGTGGTGGAGGCCTGGAGGCGGTAGATGCTCTCCGCCATCCTGGTCAATGGCCTGGTCCTGAGTGGCATCTACGGCATGCTGGCCCTGGGGTTCGCCCTCACCTACGGGGTGGCCCGCATCCTGAACCTGGCCCACACCGCCTTCTACATGGCGGCCGCCTACGGGCTCTTCTTCTTCCTGGGGCGGATGGGCTTTGCCCCCGCCGCCCTGCTGGCCTCCTTGCTGGTGCTTCTCATCGCCCTGGCGGCCTACAAGCTCCTTCTGGAACCCCTGCGGGAGCACGAGGCCACGGTCCTCATCGTCACCATTGCCCTGGCCCTTCTCCTGCAGGAGGCGGTGCTCCTCCTCTTCGGGGCGCACTTCCGCTCCGTGCCCGCCCTCCTGCCGGGGTTCGTGGAGGTCTTCGGGGTGCGGGTGGCCCAGCAGGCCCTTTTGGCCCTCCTCTTCGCTGGGGTGGTGCTCCTCCTGGCCTGGGCCCTCCTCAAGGGGACGCGGCTTGGCCTGGGAATCCGGGCGGCGGCCCAGGACCAGGAGGCGGCGGAGCTGGTGGGCATCAGCCTCTCCCGGGCGGGGAACTGGGCGGTAGGGCTTGGGGCCTTCCTGGCCGCCCTGGCCGGGCTGGCGGTGGCCCCCATGGCCACCCTCGAGCCCCACATGTGGAACGCCCCCCTGCTGGTGGTCCTGGCCGCGGTGGTCCTGGGGGGGCTGGGGAGCCTGCCCGGGGCGCTTTTGGGGGCGGTGGTCCTGGCCTTCGCCGAGGTGACGGTGGTGAACCTGGTGCCGGGCGGGGCCTTTTTGCGCACGGCGGTGGCCCTTCTCATCCTGGTGCTGGTCCTGGTCTTCCGGCCTGAGGGACTCTTTGGGACGGCCTTCGCGGAGGAGCGATGACGAGTCCCTTGCGCATCTGGTCCCTTCCCTGGGCCCTGCGCTACCTGAAGCACGAGGTCCTGGCCCTGCCGGGGCGTACCGCGGCGCTCCTCTTTGTCCTCTTCCTCCTCCTCTTCCCCCTCTTCAGCCAGGACCCCTACCTCCTCAGGGTCCTCACCCTCACCGCCCTCTTCGCCCTATATGCCGCAAGCTGGGACCTGCTTTCCGGGTACACCGGCCAGGTGAGCCTGGGGCACGCCTTCTTCTTTGGCCTGGCCGGCTACGCCTCCGCCATCCTGGGCCGGGAGCTGGGCCTTCCCCCGGCCCTCACCATCCCCTCGGGGGCCCTCCTGGCCACCCTGGCGGGGGTCCTGGTGGGCCTCCCCTCCTTGCGGCTTCGGGGGCCCTACCTCTCCCTGGTCACCCTGGCCTTCCCCATCATCGCCACGGGGCTCATCTTCCTCTTTCCCCGCTTCACTGGCGGGGAGCTTGGCCTTTCGGGCCTTCCCCGCCTAGGGCAGAGCCGGCTGGAGGAGTACTACCTGGTGGTGGGGATCTTCCTCCTTTCGGTCCTCTTCCTGTGGAAGCTGGCGGGCTCGAGGGTGGGCCTCTTCTTCCACGCCATCCGGGAGGACGAGGTGGCGGTGCGCATGGTGGGGGTGAACACCGTGCGCTACAAGCTCCTGGCCTTCGCAGTGAGTGCCTTCTTCGCGGGGCTTTCTGGGGGGCTCCACGCCCACTACCTGCGGGTGGCGGGGCCGGACAGCCTCTCCCTTTTCAACTCCATCCAGCCGGTGATCTGGTCCGTCTTTGGCGGCATCGCCACCATCTACGGCCCGGTGGCGGGGACCTTTCTCCTCTTTCCCTTCCTGGAGGCCCTGCGGGTGGCCGAGGAGCTCCGCATGCTGGCCTTCGCCCTCCTCATCCTCCTGGTCATGCGCTTCCTGCCCCAGGGGGTGGTCCGGGGGGTCCTGGAGCGGCTGGAGGAGGAGTGCCCCCGGTGCAAGGTGAAAAACGCCTTCACCCGCAAGGCCTGCCGGGCCTGCGGCGTGCCACTCCACCTGGAGGCTAGGGAGGTCAAGCCATGACCCAGACCCTCTACTGGCAAAGGCCCTGGCTCCGCTTCTACCCCCCCGGAACCCCCGAGGGGGTGGAGGTGCCCGAGGGGAGCGTGGGGGAAAAGGTGGCCGAGGCCTTCGGGGCTAGGGCGAAAGAGGTGGCCCTCATCTACTACGGGCGGGCCTACCGCTACGGGGAGCTTCTGGAGGGCATCCAGCGCTTCGCTGGGGGGCTTAGGGGCCTGGGGCTCAAGCCAGGAGACCGGGTGGGGCTCTACCTGGCCAACAGCCCCCAGTTCGCCATAGCCTACCTGGGCATCCTCTGGGCCGGGGGGGTGGTGGTGCCCGTAAGCCCCCTTTACACCTCCCACGAGCTCCGCCACCAGCTCACGGACTCGGGGGCCCGCTTCCTGGTGGTGCAGGATGCCCTCCTGGAGAACGCCCTGAAGGCGGGGGCAAGCCTGGAGGGGGTGATCGTGGCCTCCCCCAGGGAGGCCCTGCCCTCCTGGCAGCGGCTTTTCGTGCGCCCCCTGCCCGTACCCCAGGCGCCGGGCATCCTCCCCTTCGCCCACCTCCTGCGGGCCGCCCCGGCGGCCCCCGAGGCCCGGGGGGGCGAGGACCTGGCCGCCCTGCCCTACACGGGGGGGACCACAGGCCTGCCCAAGGGGGTGGAGATCACCCACCGGAACATCCTGGCCGCCCACCGCATGGTCCAGAGCCTGAACCCCTTCACCCAGAGGAGCACCATCCTGGCCTTCCTGCCCTTCTACCACATCTACGGCCAGGTGGTCCTCCTCCTGGGGGGGCTCCTCTCGGGGGCCCGGCTGGTGGTCTTCTCCACCCCGGACCCCGACTGGATCCTCGAGGCCATGGTGCGCTACCGGGCCACCCACTTCTTCGGCGTCCCCTCCCTCTACGAGGTCCTGCGGGATCACCCCAAGAGCCACTGGGTGGACTGGAGGCGGCTTCAGGTGGTGGTGAGCGGGGCCGACACCCTGCACGAGGCCACGGCGGAGGCCTTTGCCAGGCGCACGGGCCGGGAGATCGCCGAGGGGTACGGGATGACGGAGACCACCTCGGTGAGCCACATCAACCCCCGGGACCGGGTCAAGCGGGGTTCCTTCGGCATCCCCCTCCCCGGCATCCAGGCCCTGGTAGTGGACCCCGATACCCTGGAGCCGGTGCCCGTGGGGGAGGTGGGGGAGCTGGCCCTGGCCGGGCCCAACGTGACCCGGGGGTACTGGCGGCGGGAGGAGGAGAACGCCCGGAGCTTCTTCACCCAAAAGGGGGTGCGTTTCTTCCGCACCGGCGACCTGGTGCGCATGGACGAGGAGGGGTACTTCCACTTCTACGACCGGGCCAAGGACATGATCAAGTACAAGGGCCGGCCGGTCTTCCCCCGGGAGATTGAGGAGGTTCTGCGGGGCCACCCCCTGGTGAAGGCCGCGGGGGTGGTGGGGGTGCCCGACCCCAGGGTGGGAGCCTACCCCAAGGCCTACGTGGTCCTGGAGCCCGAGGCCCGGGGCAAGGTGACGGAGGAGGACCTCCTGGCCTTCCTGGCGGAGAGGCTTGCCCCCTACAAGCTTCCCAAGGAGATTGAGTTCCGGGGCGAGCTCCCCAAGACCGACGTGGGCAAGGTCTCCCGAAGGGAGCTGAGGGAGGAGGTGGAGGGTGGGGCTGCTTGAGGCCCATGGGCTTTCCAAGCGCTTTGGGGGCCTCCAGGCCCTCTACAAGGTGGACCTGAGGGTGGAGGAGCGGGAGATCGTGGGCCTCATCGGCCCCAACGGGGCGGGCAAAACCACCCTCCTGCGGCTCCTCCTGGGCATCCACCGCCCGGACGAGGGCCGGGTGGTCTTCAAGGGGCAGGAGATCACCCACCTGCCCACCTGGGAGCGGGTGGAACTGGGCTTGGCCGCCACCTTCCAAAACCCCAGGCCCCTAAGGCGCCTGCCGGTGATCGCCAACGTGCTGGTGGCCGCCTACGGCCCCCGGGGAGGGAGGAAGGGGGACTGGGTGAAGCGGGCCGAGGCCCGGGCCCTGGACGCCCTGGAGTTCGTGGGCATCGCCGACAAGGCCAAGGAGCCCGCCTCGGTGCTCTCCCAGGGGGAGCTGAAGCGGCTGGAGATCGCCCGGGCCCTGGCCACGGAGCCCGAGCTCCTCATCCTGGACGAGCCCTTTGCCGGCCTTACCCCGGTGGAGACCGAGCTTCTGGCCAAGTCCCTGGCCCGCCTGCGGAAGGGAGGGCGGTTCGGCCGGCTCCACAGCGAGGGGTGCGCCATGGTGATCATTGAGCACAAGCTCTCCGAGCTCTTCAAGATTGCCGACCGGGTGGTGGTGCTCAACTTCGGCGAGGTACTGGCCGAGGGGACGCCGGAGGCCATAGCCCAGGACCCGCGGGTGATGGAGGCCTACCTGGGGGAGGGGGCCTATGCTTGAGGTGAAGGGGCTTTCCCTCCTCTACGGCAAGGCCCAGATCCTCTTCGGGGTAGACCTGGAGGTGCGGGAAGGGGAGCTGGTCTGCCTGGTGGGGCCCAACGGGGCGGGCAAGACCAGCTTCCTCCGGGCCATCTCCGGGCTGGTGCGCCTCGAGGCCTGGCTCCACCGGGGCACCAAGGCGGGGGACATCCGGCTTACGGGGGAGGTGCGCTTCCTGGGGCAACGGATAGACGGCCTACTCCCCCACCAGATCGCCCGGCTGGGCCTGGTGCTCTGCCCGGAAAGGCGGCGCCCCTTCAAGGAGCTCACCGTGGAGGAAAACCTCCTGGCGGGAGGGCTTCTCCTGCCCAAAGGAGAGGTGAAGCGGCAGCTTGGCTTTGTCTACGAGCTCTTCCCCCGGCTGGCGGAAAGGCGGGGGCAACGGGCCGGCAACCTCTCCGGGGGCGAGCAACAAATGCTGGCTATCGGCCGGGCCCTCATGGGCCGTCCCCGGCTGCTGGCCATCGACGAGCCCTCCACCGGCTTAGCCCCCAAGGTGCGGGCCCTTGTCTTTGAGCAGATCGCCCGCATCCGCCAGGAGGGGATCACCGTGCTCCTGGTGGAGCAGGAGGCCGCCCGGGCCCTGGCCCTGGCCGACCGGGCCTACGTGCTCTCCAATGGCCGCCTGGTGCGCCAGGGGCCGGCGGCAAGCCTGCTAGAGGACCCCCAGTTCCAGCGCACCTACCTTGGCCTCTAGAAGACGGGAACCGGGGTGGGGTCCAGGAGGACCTCCAGGAGGAAAGGCCCCCGGGAAAGCTCCGAAAGGGCCTCTTCCAGCTCCGCCTGGGTCCCCACCCGCCGGGCTTCTACCCCGAAGGCCTGGGCCAGGAGGGCGAAGTCCACCCCCGTAAGGGCTAGGCCCGGGACCTCCGCCCCCCGCCCCGGGTAGAGACCTTCGGCCAGCCCCTTGAGGATGCCGTAGCCCCGGTTGTTGAGGACCACGAAGACCACGTCTAAGCCCTCCTCCCGGGCAGTGTAGAGGGCCTGGGGGGCAAAGAGAAAGGACCCATCCCCCACCAGGGCGGCCGCGGCCTCCCCCGCCAAAGCCGCCCCCACCGCGGCCGCCGGGGCGTAGCCCAGGCCTCCGCTGGCGGCGTGCAGGTACCCTCCCCCCTCCCGCCTCAGGGCCCGGCGGAAGGGGGGGCTTAGGGAGATGGCCTCGTCCACCAGGAAGCGGCCCGACAGGGCCTCGGCCAGCCGGGCCACCGCGTAGAGGGGGTTCAGGCCCAAAGGCCCCTCAGCCGGAGGCAGGGAGGGCGGAGGCAAGGGAAGAAGGGACCCCTCCCTGGGGACCACCCCCTGGGCCAGGCGGCGGAGGGCCTCGGCCACGTCCCCCAGGTAGACCTCCTGGGCCTCGGCCTTGGCCGCCTCCCAGGGGTCGTCGGTGAGGAGGAGGACCCGGGTGCCCTGGGGCACGGGGGAAGCGGGGGAGTAGGGATAGCGGAGGAAGCAGGGCGCCCCCACCACCAGGACCAGGTCGTAGGGGGCCAGGAGGGCCTGCAGGCGGGCCGCCACCGGGGGCAGGACGCCGCGGTAGAGGGGGTGGTGGGTGGGAAAGGGGTGCCGGGGGCTGATGGGGTCGGAGAAGACTGGGGCCTTAAGGGCCTCGGCTAGGGCCAGGGCGGCCCGGCGGGCGCCCGGGGTGTCCGCCCCCGCCCCCAGGACCAGAGCCGGGTGCTGCGCCTGGGAAAGGGCTTCTGCCAGCCCCTCCAGCCCCTGGGGAGGGCCGGGAGGGTGCAGGGCCTTGAACCTGGGGGGCGGGGCCTCCTCCTCCCAGAGGTCCATGGGGAAGACCACCACCACCGGCCCCCTCGGGGGGGTGAGGGCCAGGTGGTAGGCCCTCTCCAGGGCCTCGGGCACGTCCTCAGCCCGCTCCACGGCCAAAGCGGCCTTGGCCACGGGTCTAGCCATCTCCACCAGGGGCCCGGCCAGGAGGGGCTCATGGAAAAGGTGGCGCCGGTCCTGCTGGCCCACGGTGACCAGGAGGGGGGATCGGTTCTTCCAGGCGGTGTACAGGGCCCCCATGGCGTTGCCCAGGCCGGGGGCCGCGTGGAGATTCACCATGGCCGGCCTGCCGCCCGCCTGGGCGTAGCCGTCGGCCATGGCCACCACCACCCCCTCGTGGAGGCCGAGGACGTACCGGGCGGTGCCCTCGAGGCCCAGGAGGAAGGGAAGCTCGGTGGAACCGGGGTTGCCGAAGACCAGGGAGAAGCCCCGCTCCCGAAGCCAGAGGTGGGCGCTTTCCCGGGCCCGCATCCTGCCCCCTAGAGGGCCGTGGCCCCCCCGTCCACGGGGAGGATGGCCCCGGTGATGTAGTCCGAGGCGGGGCTAGCGAGGAAGAGCACCGCCCCCCCCAGCTCCCCCGGCTGCCCGGGGCGGCCCAGGGGGAGGGTGGCCTTCAGGTAGGCCTCCGCCCGGGGGAGGACCTTCTCCGTCATGCGGGTGGGGAAGAAACCCGGGGCCAGGGCGTTGACCCGGATGCCCCACCGCCCCCACTTCACGGCCAGGTCCCGGGTGAGGGCGATGAGCCCCCCCTTGGAGGCGGAGTAGCCCACCGCGTCCAGGACCTCGGGGAACTCCCCCTTGAGCCCGGCCACCGAGGCGATGTGGAGAATTTTGCCGTAGCCCCGCTCCTTCATGCGCCGGGCCGCGGCCCGGCTGGCCAGGAAGGCCCCCACCAGGTTCACCTCCAGGACCTCCCGCACCTTCTCCGTGGGCATCTCCAGGCTGGGGGCTCCCCAGCTGATGCCGGCGGCGTTCACCAGGATGGAAAGGGGGCCAAGCTCACGCTCCACCTCCTCCACCACCGCCTCCAGCCGGGCCTCGTCCCGCACATCCCCCTCCAGGTAGAGGGCCTCCCCCAGCACCTTGCGGGCCTCCTCAAAGAAGGCCGCCCGCCGGGCCAGCACGGCCACCTTGGCCCCCGCCTCCCTCAGGGCCAGGGCGGCCTCGAGACCAAGCCCCCGGGACCCCCCGGTCACCAGGGCCACCCGGCCGTCCAAGCGAAACTTTTCCAGAAACATCAGACACCTCCCTGAAAGAAGTCCTTGTACTGCTCCCTCAGAGCCCGCTTGAGGAACTTTCCGGCGCTGGTCCTGGGGATCTCCTCCACGAAGACGTAGGCATCGGGAAGCTGCCACCTGGCAAATCCCGCCTGGAGGAGGTGGGCCTGGAGCTCCTCCTCCGAAGGCCTCTCCCCCCGGGGCACCACCACGGCCAGGGGACGCTCCTGCCACCTGGGGTGGGGGATGGCCACCACCGCCGCCTCCTTCACCTGGGGGTGGCCCATGAGGGCGTTCTCCAGGTCCACGCTGGAGATCCACTCCCCCCCGGATTTGATGAGGTCCTTGAGGCGGTCCTTGATCTCCAGATAGCCCTCCTCATCCCAGACGGCGATGTCCCCGGTGCGGAACCAGCCGTCCCCCGTGAGGGCAGTGCGGCTGGCCTCCGCGTTCTGGTAGTAGCCCGCAGTGATCCAGGGGCCTTTAAGCTGGACCTCCCCCATGGTCCTGCCATCCTTGGGCACGGGCCGTCCCTCCTCGTCCGCCACCCGCAGGCGGATGAGGGGGATGGGCAACCCCGTTTTGGCCTTTAGGGAGATTTTCTCCTCCTCCGAGAGGCCCTGGAGGTGGCTCTTGAGGAAGTTCTGCACCACCACCGGGGAGGTCTCGGTGAGGCCGTAGCCCTGGCGCACCTCCACCCCCATGGCCTCAAAGCGGGCAATGAGGCTCCGGGGGGCCGCCGAGCCCCCCACCACCAGGCGCTTTAGGGTCCTGAGGCGGTGGCCGGTGGCCTCCAGGTGGTCGGCCAGGGCCAGCCAGACCGTGGGCACCCCGGCGGTGAAGGTAACCCCCTCCGCGTCAAAGAGCTCCACCAAGGAGGCGGGGTCTAGCTTGGGCCCAGGCAGGACCTGCTTGGCCCCCACCAGGGTGGCGGCGTAGGGCAGGCACCAGGCGTTCACGTGGAACATGGGCACCACCGGCAGGACCACGTCCGCCTCCGAGAGGGCGGTGCCGTCCGTGAGGTTGGCCGCCAGGCTGTGGAGGACCAGGGCCCGGTGGCTGTAGACCACCCCCTTGGGCAGGCCGGTGGTCCCGGTGGTGTAGGCCATGCCGCAGGCGGCCCGCTCGGGCACCCGCACGGGGTCCAGCTCCTCCCCCAACAGGGCCTCGTAGGCCAGGTACCCCTCGGGGGCGGTTTGGTCCATGACCACGTAGTGGGCCACGGTCCTGAGCTCGGGCCTTAAGGCCTCCACCAGGGGGAGGAGCTGGGGGTCAAAGAGGAGGACCCTGTCCTCCGCGTGGTTCAGGATGTAGGCGATCTCCTTGGGGGAAAGGCGGGGGTTGGCGGTGTGGAGCACCGCCCCCATGCCGGGCACGGCGAAATAGGCCTCCAGGTGGCGGAAGTGGTTGAAGCCCAGGGTGGCCACCCGGTCCCCCACCCCCACGCCCAGGGCGCGGAGCCCCCCCATGAGCCGGCGGGCCCGGCGGTGGACCTCCGCGTAGGTGGTGCGGTGCACCTCCCCCGTGTGGAGGCGGGAAACCACCTCCTTCCTGGGGAAAAGCTCCGACGCCCTTTCCAGGAAGTCCCAGAGGTTGAGCTCCTCCGCCATCATGGTGCTCGGGAACATCTTGGCCTCCTTGAGGTTGAACCCAGTATACTCTCAGCCCACCCGGTAGAAGACCCCCTTGGCGTAGGCCACCCGCTCCTCCCCCAGCCAGGCCTCCCCTACGGCGTGGAAAAGCCGGTTCCCCGCGTGGATGACCCTTCCCCGGGCCAAAAGCACCCCCTCCCGCACCGGGCGCAGGTAGCTCACGGAAAGCTCCGCGGTCACCACCCGCACGCCAAGCCCCTCCACCGCCTGGCCCAGGGCGCTGTCCAGAAGGGCCGCCAGGATGCCCCCGTGGACCAGCCCCTGGCCCTGGAGAAACTCCTCCCGCACGGGAAGGCGGAGCTCCGCCTCGCCCCCCTCCCGCCGCAGGACCTCCGCCTGGAACCAGCGGGCGAAGGGGCTCATGCCCCACCCGCTTCCGCAGGAACAGGCCGCCTGCGGATCATGGTCACGAACTCCCCCTCCTGCACCACCTCGCCCCGCTGGTTCAGCACCCGCACCCGTTGCACCACCACCCCGCGGTCGGGCTTGGAGGTCTCGTGCTTCTCCAGGATCTCGCTCTCCCCCCGCACGGTGTCCCCGATGAAGACGGGCTTGAGGAACTTGTAGTTGCGGATCTCCATCCAGGCGATCACCGTGCCCTCAAAGTGCCCTGAGCGCTGGCGCAGGCCGGTGAGCATGGAGAGCACCAGAAGCCCGTGGGCGATGCGCTGGCCGAAGGGAGTGGTCTTGGCGAACTCCGCGTCGGTGTGGATGGGGTTGTAGTCCCCCGAAACCCCGGCGAAGTTCACCACGTCCGCCTCCGTCACGGTACGGGCTGGGGTCTGGAACCGCTGGCCGACCTCAAAGTCCTCGAAGTACATGGGCATCACACCACCTCCTTGCCACCAAACCCCGGGGGAAGCCCCGGGGGTCCCACAATGGAACGGCCCCCGTCCACGAAAAGGGCCTGGCCGGTGATGAAGCTGGCCTCATCGGAAAGGAGGAAAAGGGCCGCCTGGGCCACCTCCCAAGGCCGCCCCGAGCGCTTGAGGGGGGAGGCCTCCACCTCCTGGGCCCAGGACCACGGGGGAAGCCCCGCGGTCATGCGGGTTTCAATGAGGCCGGGCACCAGGGCGTTCACCCGGATTCCCTTCCGGGCCAGCTCCAGGGCCAGGGTGCGTACCAGGCCCACCACTCCCATCTTGCTGGCCGCGTAGTGGGCCACGCCCAGGGCCCCCAGGGCGGCCACCGAGCCGGTGAGGACCAGGCTGCCCCCCGCCATCACCTCCCCAGCCTTCTTGGCCACCAGGAAGCTTCCCGTGAGGTTGACCCTGAGGACCTCCTCCCACGCCTCCAGGGACATCTTCCAGAGGAGGCGGGAGCGGGCCACCCCGGCGAAGTGGGCCACCCCGTCCAGACGGCCGAACTCCTCCAGGGCTTCGGCGAAGGCCTTCTCCACCCCTTCAGGGTCAGCCACGTCCGCAGGGACGGCCAGGGCCTCCGCGTCAAGGGCTCCCACCGCTTCCGCCAGGGGGTCGGCCTCGAGGTCCACCCCCACCAGCCGAGCCCCCTCCTTTGCGAAGAGCTCCAAAGCCGCCCGCCCAATCCCGTGGGCCGCCCCCGTGACCAGGATGACCTTGCCCTCTAGCCGTCCCATGAGCGCATCCGATGCCCGGCCTCCTGCTTCAGGCAAACCCCTTCATCCCCGTGAGGTGCGCCCCGATGATGAGCCGCTGCACCTCGCTGGTGCCCTCGTAGAGGGTGAGGATGCGGGCATCCCGGTAAAGCCGGGCCACCTCGTACTCCTCCAGGAAGCCGTACCCCCCGTGGACCTGGATGGCCCGGTAGGCCACCCGGTTGGCGGCCTCGGAGGCGTAGAGCTTGGCCAGACTGGCCTCCAGGGTGTACCGCTCCCCCTTCTGCTTCTTCCAGGCCGCCTGGTAGGTGAGGAGGCGGCTGGCCTCGAGGTCCAGCTTCATCTCCGCCAGATGGCCTTGGACGAGCTGGAAGGAGGCCACAGGACGGCCAAACTGCTCCCGCTCCCGGGTGTACCGCAAGGAGAGGTCCAGGGCCCGCTGCATAAGCCCCACCGCCCCCGCCGCCAGGGAGATGCGCCCGGTATCCAGGGTGGCCATGGCAATGCGGAAGCCCTCCCCTTCGCGTCCCAGCACCCGATCCTCGGGCACCCGCACCCCGTCCAGGAAGACCACCCCGGTGTCCGCCGCCCGAAGGCCCAGCTTGCCCTTCAGGGGCTGGGTCCTCACCCCGTCCCCCCGTTCCACCAAAAAGCAGGTGATGCCCCGGGCCCCGGCCTGGGGATCGGTCTTGGCGAAGATGAGGAAGACCTCGGCCACGTTGGCGTGGGAGATGAAGGTCTTCTGCCCCTCCAGCACGTAAAAGGCCCCGTCCCGATGGGCCCTGGTCCGAAGGCTTGCCGCATCCGAGCCCGAACCCGGCTCCGTGAGGCCGAAGGCCCCGAGGATCTCTCCCCGGGCCAGCCTGGGAACGTAGCGCCGCTTCTGCGCCTCCTTGCCAAAGGTGAGGAGGGGGGTGAGGACCAGGCTCTGCTGCACGGAGAGGATAGAGCGAAGGGAGGAAACCCCTCCAAGCTCCTCCAGGAGGGCGATGTAGGCCCAAAAGTCCAGGCCCGCCCCCCCTAGCGCCTCGGGGACGAAGACCCCCAAAAACCCCAGCTCCGCCATCCGCTCCACCAGGGGCCAGGGGAAGGCCTCCTTGGCCTCGTACTCCCAGAGAAGAGGCCGTGCCTCTTCCAAAAACCGCCGGGCCAGCTCGCGGATCTCCCTGTGCTCAGGTACTTCCATCTTCAAGCCCCCTCAGGATCAGGTCAAAGTACCCCCGGGCCACCTCCTCAGCCCGCATGGGCCCCCCGGGGCGGAACCAGCGGATCATCCAGTTGAGCATGGAAAGCACCGCCCGTCCCGCCAAGGCCACGTCCACGGGGCGGAAGACCCCCTGGGCCATCCCCCGCCGCAGGATTTCCCGCAGGTTAGCCTCGTGCCGGTCCCGCAGGGCCACGGTCCTGGCGCGGTTTTCCGGGGAGAGGCTCTTGATGCCTTGGAGCATGGTGACGAAGAAGGCGTAGTTCTCCTCAAAGAAGCGGGCGTGGGCCTCCATGAACTGGCGGAGGGCCTCCCGGGGGTCCTCGGTCCCGAGGGCCTTCTCCCCTGCCCTGAGGAGGCCCTCCAGGGCCAGGAGGCTGATCTCGGCCAGGATCTCCTCCTTGCTGCGGAAGTGGTGGTACAAAGCCGCCTTGGAAAGGCCCAGGGCCTGGGCAATGTCCTGAACGCTGGTGGCCTCGTAGCCCTTCTCGGTGAAGAGCTTTGCGGCCTCCTCCAGGATGCGGTCGCGGGTGGTGGTCACCATGGCTCACCGACCGGTCGGTAAGCACACCATACCCTCATCCCACCCCTCCCGTCAAGGAGGCAGGTCCCGGAGCCGTCTGGACTAGACTGAGGCAATGCGCCGCATTGGGGTGGCCACCCAGTCCCGCCTGAGCGAGGGCGTCATGAGGGCAAGGTTTTGGGGCGTGCTGGAGCCCTACCTGGAAACCCTGGCCGCCCAGGGCCTGGCCTATGTCCTCCTGCCCCCGCAACCCCCAGAGGCCCTGGAGCGCATCCTGCCCCATCTGGACGGCCTCCTCCTGCCCGGGGGCGGGGACCTGGACCCCCTCCTCTACGGGGAAGAGCCCCATCCCAGGTTGGGGGAGGTGAGCCCGGAACGGGATGGCCACGAGCTTTTCCTGGCCCGGTACGCCGCCAGCCAAGGCCTCCCCACCCTGGGGGTCTGCCGGGGTCTGCAGGTGATGAACGTGGCCCTGGGGGGAAGCCTCTACCAGGACCTCGAGGCCCAAGGGCCCAACAGGGTACAGCACTTCCAAAAAAGCCCTCCTCCGGCCCTGGCCCACACCGTGCGCCAGGTGGGACCAAGCCCGCTGAACACCCTCTTCCCCGAAACCTTCCGGGTCAACTCCTATCACCACCAGGGGATCAAGGCCTTGGGCCAGGGACTGAAGCCGCTAGCCGCGGCCCCAGACGGTTTGGTGGAAGCCGTGGCCCTGGAGGGACACCCCTTCTTCCTGGGGGTGCAGTGGCACCCGGAGCTCTTGCGGGAGCACTGGGGCCTCTTTGGCCTCCTGAAGCAGGCCTAGCCCTCATTTGCCCAGAGGCTTTCTAGTGCATCCCTCTCCCGCAACACCTCCCACCCCTCCCCCGTCCAGAGGAGCTCCTTGGGCCTGGGGGTGTCCAGGTAGGTGAGGGCCATGCTCCCCCCGTAGGCCCCGGCCTGCAGGAGGGCGAGGGCATCCCCCTCCTTGGGCACGGGAAGGCGCACGCCCCGGGCCAGCACGTCCCCCGCCTCGCAGGCGGGGCCTGCCAGGTCAAACTCCCCTTCCGCTTGGGAAGCGTATAGGGGCAGGACCGGGTGGCGGGCGCCATAC
This sequence comes from Thermus igniterrae ATCC 700962, assembly GCF_000376265.1. Taxonomy (GTDB): domain Bacteria; phylum Deinococcota; class Deinococci; order Deinococcales; family Thermaceae; genus Thermus; species Thermus igniterrae. The sequence goes on along the minus strand of NZ_AQWU01000069.1, from coordinate 61,166 downwards.
AGGGCGGGGCGGAGCAGGGCAGTCATCCCCCCGTCCAGGAGGAGGTAGCGCCGCCGGGTCTCCTTCAGGCCCACCACCCGCACCACCAGCACCCCGGCCTCGGCCAGGAGGAAGCGGCCCGGCTCCAGCCAGACCTGGGCGCCGTACAGGCGGGCAAGCGCCTGCATGGGGTGGGAGAGGGCCTCGAGGTCCAGCCCCAAGCCAAACCCACCCCCAAGGTCCAGCACCGCCACCGGCCCCACCTGGGGGAAGAGGGCCTCCAGCACCCGGTAGCCCTGGAGGAAGTCCTCCACCCTGTCCAGGGCCGAGCCCAAGTGAAGGTGGAGCCCCAAAAACCCAAGCCCCCGCTGGCGAATGGCCTGCACAAGCCCCGGCACCGCCTCGGGCAGGACGCCAAACTGGCTCTCCCCCCTGCCCGTGGCCAGGTGGCCGTGGGTGCGCACGGGAAGGTCCGGGTTCACCCGGAGGAGGACCCGGGCCTGGGGCAGGTGGCGGGCCACCCGCAAAATGTCCCCCTCCGAGTCCAGGACCACCACCGGCGAACGTTCCCGCAGGGCCAAAAGGGCCTCCACGGGTTTCACCGGGCCATTCCAGACCACTTCCTCGGGTCCAAACCCCGCCCGGTAGGCCCGCAAAACCTCGCCCAAGGAGACCGCTTCCGCCCCCAGGCCCAAACCCCGAAGCCGGCGGAGCAGGCCCAGGCGTGGGTTGGCCTTTAGGGCGTAGAGGAGGCGGGCGAAGGGGAAGGCCCGCCGCATGCGGGCCACCTGGACCACCACCCGGGTCCAGTCGTAGGCGTAAAAGGGGGTGGACTGGTCCGGGAGAAGCCTCCGCAGGGCCTCTAAGAACCTGGGGTCTAGAGAAGGCTCCATTCCCTTAGCCTAGGGGATAGGCTAGCGAAAGGATGGCCGGGGTGCTAGAAGGCCTGCTTCTCCTCCCCCAAGGATGGATGCGGGGCCGCATCCGCTTCACCGAGCGCATAGAGGCCCTGGAGGAAGCCCCTGTGGAAGGCCCCCTCATCCTCCCCGGCTTCCTGGACCTCCACGTGCATGGGGGCGGAGGATACGAGGTAATGGCCGGCAGGGAGGGCGTGGAGGGCACCGCCGCCTTCCACCTCCGCCACGGCACCACCGGCCTCCTCCCCACCACCCTCACCGCACCCCTACCCCACCTGGAAAGCGCCCTCCTGGCCATCCAGGAGGCCATGAAAGGCCCCCTGGGCGAGGCCATCCTGGGCGCCCATCTGGAAGGCCCCTTCCTCAACCCCAAGCGCCTGGGGGCCCAGCCCCCCTTCCCCCTTCCCCCAGACCCGGAGGTGGCCCAGCGCCTCCTCTCCCTCGCCCCCGTGCGCGTCCTCACCCTGGCCCCCGAGCTCCCCGGGGCCCTGGACCTCATCCGCCTCCTGGCCGAGAGGGGAGTCCGGGTCCAGCTGGGCCACACCGCCGCCACCTACGGGGAGGCCCTGGCCGCCCTGGAGGCGGGGGCCTCCGGCTTCACCCACCTCTACAACGCCATGACCGGCCTGCACCACCGGGAGCCCGGGGTGGTGGGCCTGGCCCTGGAGCGGGGAGCGTGGGCGGAGCTCATCCCCGATGGCCTCCACGTGCACCCCGCCGTCCTCCGGCTGGCCCTCAGGGCCATCCCCGGGCTCTACTTCGTCACGGACGCGGTGGCGGCCGCGGGCATGCCCGACGGGGAGTATCCCCTGGGGGAGGGGCGGGTGGTCAAGCGGGGGGAGGGGGTGTGGCGGGGGGATTCCCTGGCGGGGAGTGCCCTCACCATGGACGAGGCCCTGCGGCGGCTGGTGGCCTGGGGGGTTTCCCTGGAGGAGGCGGCCTGGCGGCTCAGCCTCTACCCCGCCCGCTACCTGGGCCTTCCCGACCGGGGGGAGATCGCCGTGGGCAAGCGGGCGGACCTGGTGGTGCTGGACGAAGACCTGCGGGTCCAGGCCGTCTACCTGGGGGGGAGGCGGGTGGGCTAGCGCCCCCTGGGGTCCAACACGTCCCTCAGCCCATCCCCCAGGAGGTTGAAGGCCAGCACGGCGAGAAGGATGCCCACCGCGGGTGCGGTGGCCGCCCAGGGGGCCTCGGCCATGTAGTTGCGGGTCTCGGCCACCATGGCCCCCCACTCCGGGGTAGGGGGCTGGGCTCCAAAGCCGATAAAGGAAAGGCCCGCCGCCGTTAGGATGGCCGCCCCCACCTCGTAGCTGGCCTGGACTAGAACAGGGGTGAGGGCGTTGGGCAACAGGTGGCGCAGGAGGATGCGGCCTGAACCCGCCCCCAGGGCCCTGGCCGCCTCCACAAACTCTCGCTCCCTCAGGGCCAGGACCTGGGCCCGAACCAGGCGGGCGTAGATGGGCCAGGTGACCAGGGCCACGGCGATCACCGTGTTCACCAGGTTGGGCCCCAGGGCGGCGGCGATGGCCATGGCCAAAATGAGGGAAGGAAAGGCAAAAAAGATGTCGGTGAGCCGCATGAGGAGGTTGTCCCACCTCCCCCCAAGCCCCCCCGCCAGCAGGCCCACCGCCGTACCCAGGAGGCTGGCCAGGAAGACCACCCCAAAGCCAACCCCCAGGCTGATGCGGGCCCCATGGACCACCCGGGCCCAGACGTCCCGCCCCAGCTGGTCCGTGCCCAAGGGGTGCTCAGGGCTAGGGGGTTTCAGGCGCTCCAGGAGGTTTTGCTCCAGGGGGTCCTTGGCCAAGGAAGGCCCGAGGAGGGCAAGGAGAAGAAGGGCAAGGAGAAGCCCCAACCCCAGGACCGCCCCGGGGTTGCGGAAGAAGCGGCGCAGGAGCTTACGCATAGCGGATCCTCGGGTCCAAGAGGGCGTAGAAGAGGTCCACCAGGAGGTTCAGGAGGGAGTAGACCAGCCCCACCAAAAGGGTCACCCCCATGACCGCCGGGAAGTCCAGGCTGGTGGCCGACTGGGTGACGTACCGCCCCAATCCCGGCCAGGAGAAGATGGTCTCCGTGAGCACGGCCCCGGAGAGCAACCCCCCCATGAGCCCACCCAGAAGGGTGAGGACAGGGAGGGCCGCGTTTTTAAGGGCGTGCCGGAAGACCACCTGCCTCTCGGCAAGACCCTTGGCCCAGGCGGTACGGATGTAGTCCTGGGAGAGCACCTCCAGCATGGCCGCCCGCACCATGCGGGCCAGGAGGGCGGCAGAGGCTGAGCCCAGGACGAAGGCGGGCAGGACCAGGTGGTGGAGGGCATCGCGGAAGGCCACCCAGTCCCGGGCCAGGAGGGCATCCAAGGTGACCATGCCGGTCACCGGGGGTGGGGGGATGAGATAGGGGTCCAGCCGGCCAGGTCCGGGAAGTAGCCCCAGCTTCCGGTGGAGCAACTCCAGGAGGAGGATGGCCAGGAAGAAGACCGGGGTGGAGCCCAGGAGCAGGGCCATGAGGCGCACCAGCAAGTCCGGGGCGCGGTTTTGCCGCAAGGCGGCCCAGATCCCGGCGGGCAGGCCCAAGCAAACGGCGACCAAAAAGGCCGCCAAGGAGAGCTCCAGGGTGGCGGGGAAGAACTCCTTAAGGTCTTCCGCCACGGGGCGGCCCGTGCGCAAGGAGCGCCCCAGGTCCAGTTGTAAAAGCCGTTGCAGGTAGAGGCCGTACTGCACCAGGAGGGGCTTGTCCAAGCCGTAGCGCTCCCGGAACTCCCGGATCTGCTCCTCACGAGCATTTTCGCCTAGGGCGGCCACCGCCGGGTCAATGGGGATGACCTGGGCGATGACAAAGGTGACGAAGGTGATCCCTACCCCCACGAAGAGGACCAAAAAAAGCCTTTTCAGGATATAGGCGCCCATAGGAAAAGCCCGCGGCAGGAGGCCACGGGCTTCACTATACCCCAAAGGCCTAGGGCTGCTTGCCCACCTGCCACAGGGGAACGGACATCATGGGGTTCTTCAGGAACCCCTCCACTTTGGCGGAGAGGCCTATGGGAAGGGCAGGCTGGTAGAGGACCACATAGGGCCCCTCCCGCAGGACCTTCTCGGTGAGGATTTTGTAGAGGGCCCTGCGCTTTTCGGGATCGGCCTCGAGGGCCGCCTGCCGGGCCAGCTTGGCCGCCACCTCGTCATTGTAGCTGTTGCGCCAGGCCAGGGAGCGGGCACCAAAATCCGACCAGGGGGTGGCGTTGCCATCGGGGTCGGGGAAGTCGGGGCTCCAGCCCGCCAGGACCATCTGGTGGTTCTGGGCCCGGTAGGTGGCCAGAAGCTCGGCGTTGGCGATGGTGCGGATCCTGGCCCGCAGGCCGGCCTTGGCCATGTCGGCCTGGAGCTTAGCGGCCACGTCCGGGCAGGGGACCCCACCGCCACAGATACCGGTGCTGGCCAGAAGCTCAAACTCCAGCCCCTGGGGGTAGCCCGCCTCCGCCAGGAGCCTCCTGGCCCGTTCGGGGTCGTACCGGTAGGGCGTCGTGGGGTTGTGGCCGAGGAGGCCCTTGGGGATGAAGGTCTGGACCTTGATGGCGTTGCCCTGCAAAAGCCCCTGGACCAGCTCGTCCTGGTTCACCGCCCAGCGCACCGCCTCCCGCACCTTGGGGTTGGCAAAGGGGCTTCCTGCCTTCATGTTCATGGCCAGGTACTGGAGGCGCAGGGTCTCGGCCCGCACCACCTTGAAGCGGGGGTTGGCGGCGATGGCCCGCAGGGCCTCAGGGGTGAGCCCCTCGGCGATGTCTATTTCGCCGGACTCCAGGGCCGTACGGAGCACCGCCGGCTCCTGGATGTAGCGCAGGACCACCCGCTGGACCTTGGGCTTAACCCGGGCGTGGGGGTTGGCCTCGAGGATCACCTGGTTCCCCCGGTCCCAGCGCACCAAGCGGTAAGGCCCGGAGCCCGCGGAGTTGTTGGTGAGGAAGTCCTTGCCGAAGTCGCCTCCCTTGGCGTTCTTTTGGGCCTCCTCCGAGTCCACGATGCCCCCGATGGTGAAGGTGAGGATGGAGAGGAAGGACTGGGGGGAGGCGGTCTTGGGGATGCGCACCTCCACGGTATAGGGGTCCAGGGCCTTGGTGGCGCCAGGCTTGAGCTGGGCGATGTCGGTGAAGAGGAAGGAGCCCGGGCCCTTCAAGGCCAGGGCCCGCTCAAAGCTGAAGACCACGTCCTTGGCCGTTACCTCCCGCCCCGTGGAGAACTTGCTTCCCCGACGGAGCTTGAAGGTGAGGACCCAGTCCGTGGTCCCACGCTCCACCCGCCAGCTCTCGGCCAGGCCCGGGCGGAGGGTGGAAAGGTCGTTGCCCTCAAAGCGCACCAGGGTCTCATAGAGATTGTCGGCGATCATCACCCCGGTGAACTCGTAAACCACCTGCGGGTCCAGGGTGATGAGGTCCGTCCAGTCCCCGCCATAGACCAGGACCTGGGTCCGGTCCTGGGCAAAGGCCAACCCCAAAAGCATCGCAAACCCCAAAAGCCAACGCCGCATACCGCCTCCTCTCCGGGTTGAAGACCCTTGTGGCCAATCCTACGTTTTCCCCAGAAGCAGGGTCAAGACCTAGGCTCAAAGGGGTGGGGTGAACCGCCCGTCCACCGCCGTCCACCCTCCGTCCACCAGGAAAAGGGTGCCGGTGACGTAGCTGGAAGCGGGGGAGGCCAGGTAGACCACGGCCATGGCCACCTCCTCGGGCTTCCCCCAGCGGCCTAGGGCCGTCTTCCCTGCATACGCCCGGTACCAGTCGGGATGGGCCTTGATGGGAGCGGTGAGGGGGGTCTCAATGGGCCCCGGGGCCACGGCGTTGGCCCTGACCCCGTAGGGCCCAAGCTCCGCGGCCAGGGCGCGGATAAGCTGCAGGATTCCCGCCTTGGTGGCGGCATAGACCCCCTGGCCCGGCTCCACCACCAGGGCCCGGATGGAGGCGAAGGCGATGAGGCTACCCCCACCCTGGGCCCGCATGGCCCTGCCCCCGGCCTGGAGGAGACGGAGGGTACCCTTCAGGTTTAGGTCCACCACCCGGTCCACCTCCTCCTCGGTGTAGTCCAGGAGGGGCTTGCGCACGTTGATGGCCGGGGTGGAGACCAGGGTGTCCAGGCGGCCGTGGGCCTGCACCACCCCCTCCACCAGGCGGGCCGCGGCCTCCTTGTCCCCCAGGTCCATGGGGTGGGCCTCCGCCTGGCCCCCGGCCTCCAGGATGGCCTTCAAGGCCTCCTCCAAGCCCTTCTCGTCCCGGTCCGCCAGCACCACCCTGGCCCCGAAGGCGGCCAGGGCCTCGGCCGAGGCCCGGCCGATCCCCGAGGCCGCCCCCACCACCAGGGCCACCTGGCCCCTGAGGTCAAAAAGGCTCCGGTAGTCCATAGACTTTGCCCCCATACTACGCCCCCCCACTCCAGGTGCAAAGGCCCGGCTTGCAATCCCCAGTCCTCAGGAGGAAGATGGGGACCAAAGGAGGAAAGCATGCTCAAAAACCTCATGGGTGGCACCTGGCGGGAGGCTTCCCGGCCCACCCTGCCCGTCTACAACCCCGCCACCGGGGAGGTGCTGGAGGAGGTGCCCCTGTGCGGGGAGGAAGAGGTGGCGGAGGCGGTGGCCGCGGCGGAAAGGGCCTTCACCACCTGGAGCCGCACCCCGCTTCTAGAGCGGGTCCGGCTCATGTTCCGCTTCAAGGAGCTTTTGGAGGGGCACTTTGAGGAGCTGGCCCGCCTGGTCACCCTCCACCACGGCAAGACCCTGGAGGAGGCCCGGGGAGAGGTGCGGCGGGGCATTGAGGTGGTGGACTTTGCCCTCTCCGCCCCCACCCTCCTCCAGGGCCGCACCCTGCGGGAGGTGAACCCTGGGATAGACCAAAACCTCTTCCACTACCCCCTGGGCGTGGTGGCCGGCATCCCCCCCTTCAACTTCCCGGTGATGATCCCCCTCTGGATGTTCCCCATCGCCGTGGTGGCGGGGAACACCTTCGTCCTCAAACCCTCGGAGCGCACCCCCCTGGGAGCGGTGCGCCTGACGGAGCTCTTCCTGGAGGCGGGCTTCCCCGAAGGGGTCCTCAACCTGGTCCACGGGGGGAAGGAGGCGGCGGAGGCCCTGGCGGCCCACCCCGGGGTGAAGGCGGTGCAGTTCGTGGGCTCGGAAGGGGTGGCCCGCCGCATCTACGCCCTGGCCGCCCAGCACGGCAAACGGGTCTCCGCCGCCGGGGGGGCCAAGAACCACCTTATCGTCCTCCCCGACGCCGACCTGGACCTGGCCATCCCCGCCATCCTCAACTCCGCCTTCGGCAACGCCGGGGAAAGGTGCCTGGCGGGGAGCGTGGCCGTGGGGGTGGGGGCGGTGGGGGAAGAACTTCTGGAGCGGGTGGTGGAGGCGGCCCGGAGGCTTAAGGTGGGCCCGGGCTGGGAGGAGGGCGTGCAGGTGGGCCCCCTGATCCGGGAGGAACACCGCAAGAAGGTGGTGGGCTACATCCAAAGGGGCCTCGAGGAGGGGGCCAGGCTGGCCCTGGACGGGAGGGGCGTGGAGGGCCCGGGCTTCTTCCTGGGCCCCACAGTCCTGGACCGGGTCTCCCCGGGGATGGCCGTGGGGCGGGAGGAGATCTTCGGCCCGGTCCTGGGGGTAAGCCGCGTGGGGACCCTGGAGGAGGCCATCGCCCAGGCCAACGCCGTTCCCTACGGCAACATGGCCTGCCTTTTCACCGCCAGCGGCCGGGCGGCCCGGGAGTTCCGGGAAAGGGTCCAGGCGGGCATGGTGGGGGTGAACGTGGGCGTGGCCCAGCCCTTCGCCTTCTACCCCTTCTCCGGCTGGCGGAACTCCTTCTTCGGCGACCTCCACCCCCACGGGCCCGATGCCTTCCTCTTCTACACCCAAAGAAAGGTGGTGGTGGAAAGGTGGTGAGGGGATGAGCCGCGCCCTCCTGGCGGCGGAGGCGGTGGAGGCTAAGGAGGTCATGGCCCTGGCCCAGGCCCTGGTGCGGATCCCCAGCCACTACCCGGGGCCGGGGGAGGAAGGGGTGGTGGCCTTCCTGGAAGAGTACCTGCGGGCAAGGGGCCTAGCCCCCTTTCGGCAAGGGGTGGCCCCGGGAAGGCCCAACCTGGTGGCGGACCTGGGGGAAGGGAAAGGGGGGCTTATCCTCGAGGGCCACACGGACGTGGTCACCCCCGGGGAGGAGGCCCTCTGGACCCATCCCCCCTACGCCGGGGTGGTGGAAGGAGGGCGCCTCTACGGCCGGGGAGCCTGCGACATGAAGGGAGGCCTGGCCGCCCTGGTGGGGGCCCTTTTGGCGGTGAAGCGGGTCCTGGGAAAGCCCAGGCGCCCCCTGCGCCTGGCCGCCCTGGTGGACGAGGAGGGAATGATGCAGGGGGTCAAGACCTTCGTGCAAGGGGGCCTGGCCCGGGGTTTCCGGGGAGCGGTGGTGGCCGAGCCCGAGGAGATGGAGGCCTGCCTCTGGCAGAAGGGAGCCCTGCGCCTCAGGCTCCGCTTCCCCGGGCGCATGGCCCACGGGGCCATGCCCTACGCCGGGGACAACCCCATCCCCAAGGCGGCCCGCTTCCTGGTGGGGCTTGCGGAGCAGGAAGGCCGTTGGCAGGAGGCCTTCTCCCACCCCTATTTGGGCCTTCCCTACCTCACCCCCACCCGCTTCCTGGCCAGCGCCGGGGAGGGGCAGCTCAACGTGATCCCACCCTGGGCGGAGGTGGCCCTGGACGTGCGCACCGTGCCGGGGATGGACCACGACCATCTGGTAGCCGAGGTCCGCCGGCTTGCCGGGGTGGAGGTGGAGGTCCTCGAGGACCGCCCCCCCGTGGAAACCCCTCGGGAAGACCCCCTGGTCCAGGCGGCGGAGGAAGCCCTCCAACTCCTGGGCCTTCCCTTCCGCCTGGGCGGGGTGCCCGGGGCCACGGACGGCACCTTCCTAAGGGCCTGGGCCGGCCTGCCCGTGGTGGTCATGGGTCCGGGGAAGAAGACCCTTCCCCACCAGACGGACGAGTGGGTGGACCTGGAGGAGGTGGTTCAGGCGGCCCGGGTCTACGCCGCCTTGGCCGTGCTCTTCCTGGAGTAGGCGTGGTAAGTTTAGGCCAAAGGAGGTCCCCATGCGAAAGTGGCTGGCTTTGGTGCTGCTGTTGGGCCTAGCCCTGGCCCAGACCCGGGGCGGGGAGCTAAGGGTGGCCATCCTGGCCGAACCCCCGGTCCTGGACCCCACGGCTTCCACCAGCCAGGAGATTCCCCGGATGCTCTACGACAACGTCCTCCAGGGCCTGGTGAAGTTCAATGAGAAGGGGGAGATCGTGCCCGCCCTGGCGGAGCGCTGGCAGGGAAGCCCCACGAGCCTCACCTGGACCTTCTACCTGCGCAAGGGGGTACGCTTTCACAACGGGAGCCCCTTCACCGCCGAGGACGTGGTCTTCAAGTTCACCCGCGCCCGGGACCCCAAGTCCGGCCACACCCACCCCGAGTACTACCAGGACATCCAAAGCGTGGAGGCCAAGGACCCCTACACCGTGGTCTTCCGCCTGCGCCAGCCCAACCAGGACTTCCTCTTCAACCTGGCCCGCCCCGACTCCGTCATCGGGCCCAAAGGGCGGGTGGAGGAGCAGCGCACGAACCCCATCGGCACCGGACCCTTCCGCTTCGTGGCTTGGGAGCGGGGGGTGGGGGTGCGGTTGGAGCGCTTTGACGGCTATTACGAGCCCGGCCTTCCCTACCTGGACCGGGTCTTCTTCCGCTTCCTCCCCGACCCGAACGCCCAGCTCGCCGCCCTCCGGGCCGGGGACATCCACGTGATCGGCCTGGGGGTGAGCCCGGAAAACGCCCTGGTGTTGCAGCGGGACCCCGCCTTCAAGGTGGTCACGGGCTTCACCACCACGGAGATCACCGTGGGCATGAACAACAGCCGCCCCCCCTTCAACGACCTCCGGGTGCGCCGGGCCATGCAGCACGCCGTGGACAAGAAGGCCCTGGTGGAGGGGGTGATGCTGGGCTATGGCACCCCCATCGGCAGCCACCGCTCGCCGGGAGAGCGGTGCTACGAAGACCTCTCCGGCTTCTACCCCTACGACCCCGCCCGGGCCCGGGCCCTTTTGCAGGAGGCGGGGTACGGGCCCAATAACCCCTTGCGCTTCACCTTCACCTTGGCGGCCCCTTACCCCTATGAGCGGCGGCTCGGGGAGGCCATCGCCGCCCAGCTGGGCCAGATCGGGGTCCAGGCCCGGCTGGAGGTGGTGGAGTGGGCCACCTGGCTTTCCCGGGTCTTCCGCGGGGCGGACTACCAGATGACCATCATCGGCCACTCCGAGCCCCACGACATCGGGATATACGCCAACCCGAGCTACTACTTCCGCTACGACTCCCCTCGCTTCCGGGAGCTTTACACCCAGTACCTGCGCACCCCCGACCCCAACCGGGCCTGTGAGCTCATGAAGGAAATGCAACGCCTCCTGGCCCAGGACGCGGTGAACGTCTGGGTGATGAACGCCCCCTACATCGCCGCCATGCGCCGGGAGGTGATGGGCTGGTGGCAGAACCAGCCCACCCCGAGCCTCAACGTGACCCGGGTCTACCTGGCGCGCTAGATGCGGGGCTTCCTCTTAAGGCGCCTCCTCCTCGCCCTGGCCACCCTTTGGCTTGCCGCCACCTTGGTCTTCGCCTCCCTCCTCCTCCTGCCTGGGGATCCGGTGCAGGCCATCCTGGGCCTCGAGGCCTCCCCCGAGGCCCGGGCGGCCCTGGAGAGGTCCTTGGGTCTGGACAAGCCCCCCCTGGCGCGCTACCTGGACTGGCTCGGGGGGCTTGCCCGCATGGACCTGGGGGAGTCCATCCGCTACGGCAAGCCCGTGGCGGAACTCCTAGAGGAGCGGCTTTCCCTGTCCTTGGCCCTGGTCTTCCTGGGGCTTTTGGGGGCCTTGGCCTTGGCCCTCCCCTTGGCGCTCCTTGCGGTGCGCTTTCCCCCTTTGGACCTTGCCCTAAGCGGCCTTGTGACCGTCCTGCAGTCCCTCCCCACGTTCTTTTTGGGGGTGGTCTTCCTTTACCTCTTCGCCGTCCATCTCCCGCTCCTGCCCGCAAGCGGCTTCCCGGGCTGGGCGAGCCCCAGGGAGGCCCTCCGCCACCTCCTCCTCCCCGCCCTCACCCTGGCCCTTTCCCGGGCCGCCATCCTGTTCCGCATGGCCCGGGCGAGCCTCCTGGAGGTGCTTTCCCAGGACTACATCCGCACCGCCCGGGCCAAGGGGGTGCCGGAGCCTTCCGTCCTCCTCAAGCACGCCCTGAAGCCGGCAAGCCTTCCCCTGGTCACCCTGCTCGGCCTCGAGGGGGGCTTCCTCCTCACGGGGGCGGTGGTGGTGGAGGCGGTCTTCGCCCTGCCGGGCCTGGGGAGCCTGGCCCTCACCGCCCTGGAGGCCCGGGACTACCCCCTCCTCCAGGGCCTGGTCCTCACCATGGCGGCCCTCATCGTGCTCTTCAACGTCTTGGTGGACCTCCTCTACGGGCTTTTGGACCCGAGGGTGGAGTATGCGTAGCCCAAGCCTCCTCCTGGGGTGCCTCCTGGTGGGCCTCTTCCTCCTCCTGGCCCTCGCCTCCTTCCTCTACCCCGTGGACCCCAACGCCCCCGACTTCCTCCGCCGCCTGAGCCCCCCTTCCCCCGAGCACCCCCTGGGCACCGACCCCTTGGGCCGGGACCTCCTGGCGAGGGTCCTCCACGGGGCCAAAAACGCCCTCTGGGTGGGCGGCATCGCCGTGGGGGTGGGGTTTACCCTGGGGGTGGCCTTGGGCCTTTTCGCCGGCTATTTGGCGGGGCCATGGGACGGGGCGCTTAGCCTCCTGATGGAGGCGCTTTACGCCCTCCCCGGGCTTCTCCTCGCCCTCCTCTTCGCCGCCCTCCTCGGGCCTGGGGCCCTGAGCAGCATGCTGGCCGTGGGGCTTTCCATGGTGCCCGCCTTCTTCCGCCTGGCCCGGGCCTACGCCTTAAGCCTCCGGAGCGCCCCGTTTGTGGAGGCGGCCGTGGCCTTGGGGGCCTCGAGGGGGCGGATCCTCCTCCGCCACCTCCTGCCGAACCTCCTCGGGCCCCTCCTCGTCCAGGCCAGCCTGGCCTTCGCCGCCGCCCTCCTGGCCGAGGCCGCCCTTTCCTACCTGGGCCTCGGCGTCCAGCCCCCCGCCCCGAGCCTGGGGCGGATGCTCCGGGAGGCGCAAAGCTTCCTGCCCCTCTCCCCTTTCCCCGCCTTGGTGCCGGGGCTCGCCCTCACCCTGGCGGTGCTCGGCTTCAACCTCTTGGGGGACGGGCTAAGGGACCGGCTGGACCCCAGGCGCTAAGGGGCTATAGTGAATCCATGCTCCGAATTTTGCTAGCCCTATTGACCCTGGGTGGATTGGCCTTGGCCCAAAGGGTGGTGGTGGCCCAAGCCCTGCCCCGCCCGCAAGGCCCCTGGGGCGTGGAAAGCTACCCGGGGCTTCCCGTCTATTCCCTTCGCCTCACCACCACGTACCCCCCCGAAACCGCCCGCTTTCCCGGGAGCTTCCAGGTGGCCTACGACGGCGAGGCCTTGTACGTGCTGGCCCGCCTGGAGCAGGAGGCGCCGCCCAAGGCGGAGCGGGGCCCGGACGACCCCGAGTGGTGGCAGGACGATACCCTCGAGGTCTTCCTGCGGTGGGACCCCTTTGACGAGGAGGCCCCGGACCTGCACCTGGCGGTGAACCCCAAGGGCGTGCGCTTCCGGCGCTACACCGCTCCCCTTTCCTACGAGGCCCGGACCGGGACGTTCCCGGGGGGGTGGTGGGCGGCCCTGCGCATCCCCTTCGGGGAAGCCCTTCCTCCCCCCAAGCCCGGGAGCCTGTGGCAACTCAAGGTGGGCCGCGGCCACCCGAGTGCCCAGGAGTACACCCTCTGGCCCATGGGGGGAAGCTTCCACTCCCCGGGCAATTACGGCTACCTGGTCTTCCTCCAGGCCCCGCAGGACCTCGAGGCCCTAACCGCAGAGGTGCGGGCCCGGGAAGCGGCCCTTCCCCCCATTCCAAGCCGCCTCCAAGGGCTTAAGCGCTGGGCGCTTTACTACGGGGGAGATCCCAAAACCCTTGCCCGCCTCCGGGCGTACGACCTGGTGGTCTTGGCCCGGGAAGCCCCCTTGGACCTGGTGCGAGGGCTCAAGGAGGGGGGAACGAAGGTGGTGGCCTACCTGCCCCTGGGGGTGGTTCCCCAAAAGGAGGCGGAAGCCCGAGGGTGGCAGCACGCCGCTTTGGGACCCAACCCCTACGCGCCGGACGCCCTCCTCATGGACCCTGCGTCCCCCGCTTGGCGGGCCTACGTGCGGGCCGAGGCGGCCCGGCTGCTCGCCTTGGGGTTTGAAGGCTTCTTCCTGGACGGGCTGGACCTGGCCGATCTTTACCCGGAGAAAATCCCCGCCCTAGCCGCCTTGGTGCGAGGCTTACGCCAGGCCGAACCCGGGGCCCTTTTCCTGCAACACCGGGGCTTCCGGGTCTTGCGGCGCACCGCCCGTTACCTAGATGGGGTCGTCTATTCGGGCCTCTCCCTGGACGCCGCCGGAAGGCCCAGCCTGGCCGACCCGAGCCCCGTCTGGCCCTTCCGAAGCCGGGGGCTTCCCGCCTTGAGCCTGGATGTGGCCCCAAGCCTCGAGGCCAAGGCTTGGGCGGAACAGCGCGCCCTGGAGCTTGGCTTCCTGCCCTACGTGGCCTTGGGCGGGCTGACGGAGTTCCCGTAGGAGGCTTAGGACCTTCCGTATAAAAGACTTAGGGCACTGGTAACCTTTGACCTAGGCCCAAAGTCGGAAGACAAGTTCCTCACCTCCTTCTAAGCTTGGGATAGCGGGGTGGAAGCAGAGATCCATGGATAATTGATGCCTTCTTCCCCCGCAGCGTGGCGGTTCTCCTTTCCCTCCTCTGGGGAGGTTTGGTCTGTTGTCTTCCATCCCGCTAAAGATTTTGGGTTCGTATTCAGGAGGTGCCATGAAAGAGCGTTGGCGTGCGGTATTAGGATTGGCCCTAGGCCTCTTGCTTGGGGCTTGCTCGCAACCCACGAGCCGGGCCCCGGAAACCTGGACCCTGGCGCTCCAGGGTGACGGCGCGCGGGGGGTCTTGGTGGAGGCCACCTTTGACCCCACAGCGTTGCGCTACGTGGGGGCGGAAGGCCCCTACGCCGCCGAGGCCTTCGCCGAAGCGGGGAGGGTCCGGGCGGCGGCGGTGGCCCCCAATGCGCCCTCGGGCCCCATCTTGGCGCTCAGCTTTGAGGTGCTTCGGCCTGGGGCACGGCCGGAGGTGCGGGTGGTGGAAACCTACCCCGAGGGGCGGACGGTAAGGCAAACCTGGGGGGCAGGCACCCTCCGGCCCCAGGCCCAGCTCCTGCCGCAATCCGCGGTACCAGGGATCGGCCAGGGGGATGCTGACCCCTCCTTCGTGCAAAACCCCTTGGGCGACCTGAATGGAAACGGGGCGGTAAACCTGGGGGATGGCGTTTTGCTCGCGGATCTTCTGGCCGGCAACCTCACGAACCCCACCCCTTACCAGCGCTACCACGGCGACCTCAACTCTAGCGGCACTCTAACGGGCCAAGATCTGGCCCTTCTGTTGCGGAAGATCGTGAACCCGGGTTTAGAACCTAACTTGGAGCTCGCCCCGCAGGACTTCACCCTGAGCCCTGGGGCGTCCGCCTATCTCCTCCTCAACAACTCCGGGAATGGCGCCCTTCCCACCGTGTCCTGCACCCACCCCCAAGGGATCGCCTTGACGGACGAAACCCCCCAGGGAGCCGCAGGCAAGGCCTACAAGGTGCAGGCCCAGAGCAACACCCTGGAAGGCAGCATTCAGTGCCAAGCCGGCGCCGCCGGCACCCGCACCGCCCGGGTCCACGCCCCCTACCCCAGCTTCACCTTGAACCTAGCCGCCCCGAGCACCAGCACCACCCCCGGGGGAACCGCCACCCTAGGTTTTAGCCTTACCCCGGTGAACGGCTTCACAGGCACCGTGAGCCTGAGCCTCCTGGACGCCCCCTCTGGAGTGAGCCTACCAAGCCCCTCCACGGTGAACCTGAGTGGCCCCTTCAGCGGTACCCTCACCCTTAGCGTAGGAAGCGGGGTGGCCCCGGGCACCTACACCCTGCGCCTCAAGGCGGAAAGCGGAAGCAACTCCCAAGAAAAACCTTTCGCCTTGGTGGTTCAGGAAAACCCCGGGTTTGACTTCTACCTAGACCAGAGCGCCCTCACCCTCCCCGTGGGAGGAACGGCAAGCCTACAAGCGTTCTTCTCCACCTACGGCGGCTTCAGCGGGAGCGTGAGCCTGGGGCTCACCGACACCAACGGCAACCCCACTCCCCTCACGCTAAGCCCGGCTAGCGCCACCCTGCCCGCAAGCAGCCCCGTGGCCTTGACCGTGCAGGCGGGAAGCGCCCCGGCTGGGGTTTACAACCTCCAAGTGCGGGCAACCGGGGGGAACCTCTCCCGCAGCCAACCCCTGAGCGTCACCCTTTACGACTTCACCGTGAGCGCAAACGACATCGCCGTAACACAAGGGGCTTCGGGTACAGGGAACGTCACCCTCAACCGCACCCACTTCTCTGGACCCGTGTCCTTGAGCCTGAGCGGGACCATCCTCGGCAACGGGAGCAACCAGGTGACCTACGCCTTCGCCGAAAACCCCACCACCAATGGCAACGTGGCCCTCGTCCTGAACGTGGGGCCCAACGTGCCCCCCGGCAACTACACCCTTACCCTCCAAGCCACAGGTGGCGGCCTCGCCCGGAGCCAGGCCTTTACCCTCACGGTTAACGCCGCCCCCAAGGCCCTCCAACCCACCCTCCTGGGCCGCACGGGCAACACCTACAGCGTGGGGGTGAACCTGGTGGGCACCACGGACGCCTACCGCGCCGCTCTCTTTAGCGTCACGCTACCCGCAGGCTTCAGCCTGAGCGCGGGCACGGGTGCCTTGACCTCAGGATGCACCCTGGACTTCGTTCAGGTATCCACGAGCCCCAACCAGTGGAACGTGGCCCTCGTGTGCAACAGCTCCTTCACCGGACCCGGCCAGCTCGCAGTCCTCACCGTCACGGGAACGGGCGGCGGAACCCTGAGCGTGGGGAACGTGGCGCTTACCAAGCCCGACTACACCGAGGACACCTCGGTGAGCGGAGGAAGCCTCACCCTGACCCCATGAAGGCAGCTTGGATGCGGGGTTTTCTCGTGCTTTTAGGGCTTACCTCTTATACCCAGCTTCCCCGGGTGCCTGGTCCCTCCTTCACCCTCTCAGGCCCCCTCCCCTCCACCCTCACCATTCCCCAAGGGGGGAACCAGGCCACCTGGATCACCCTCACGCCAGAAGAGAGTTTCGCCGGCTCGGTGCATCTCACCTTGGCCCACTGGGACGGCAGCTCTGCGCCCGGTTTCGCCCTGACCCCCTCCTCCGTGTGGCTTTCCGGCAACGCAGTCCACGAAACCCTGGGGGATTCTGCCCTAGACACGCTTGCGCCCAGAAGTTACGCCCTCAAGCTCCGGGCGCAAAGCGGCCACCTCGCCCAGGAAAAGGACCTCGGGGTTTTGGTCCTGTTGGCCCTTAAGCCAAGACTCCCGGGGCGGGGGGAGAACGGCTACTTCGTGGCCACCCACCTCGGCCAAACCCTCCGGCCCCACCAAGGAGCGGGGTTTCGCCTCGAGGTCCTCTTGGGTTTCACCCTTACCCTCAGCCCAGGAGCCCTCACCCAAGGAGGGCCTCGCCGACCTCCACCAGGTTTCCCGGAACCCGAATCTCTGGAACGCCTTGGTGGCCTGCGAAGCCACCCAAGCCTTCCAGGGTCCCGGTCAGGTGGGAGTGGTTGCCCTGAGAGGGTCGGGCGGGGACGTGCTCTCCCTAGAAGAAGGGATCCTGGTGCAAGCAGGCTCCTACGAAGAGGAATCCGTGGCTGTGGGTAGCCTTTCCCTCGGCCCCTAAGAGGTGCTCATATGGCAAAACGCCCCTACTTGCTCGTCCTTCTCCTCCTCGCCGCCTGCGGGGGTCCGCAAGGGACTCATGCCCCTTCTCCCGACACCCTGGTCCTGCGTGGCGAGGCCACGCGGGGTCTGCTTGTGGACATCACCTTTGACCCAAGCGCCCTCCGTTACCTGGGCCTGCAAAGCCCCCTCCTCACCGAGGTGTACCAGGAGGCGGGCCAGGTGCGCCTGGCAGGGGTTTCCTACCAAGCCCGCTCCGGCGAGGTGCTTCGGGTCCAGTTCCAGGTCCTTCGACCGGGGGCAAGACCCGAGGTCCGCGTTTTGGAAGCGGAAGCAACCCGGATCACCCCCTCCTGGGAAGGGGGAGGCCCGGCCCCCCAAGGCCAGCTGGCCTCTCAGGGCTACACCCCCCTTCCTGGCATAGCCCAGAACGAGGTGGAGGCCTCTTTTGCGCAAAACCCTTTGGGTGACCTGAACGGAAGCGGAGGGGTGAGCCTGTCGGACGCCCTCCTCCTCGCCGACCTCCTCACGGGTGCGGCCTCCCCCACCCCCTACCGCCGCTACCACGCCGACCTGGACTCCAGCGGCTACGCGGACGAGCAGGACCTAGTACGGCTTTTGCGCAAGGTGGTGAATCCGAACCTGGGGCCGGGCCTCGAGGTGGCGCCCCTGGCCCTTAACCTCAACCCCGGCGAAACCGCCCTGGTCCTGGTGGGCAACTCCGGGCACGGCACGCTTCCCCCCCTTACCTTCCAGGCGGCCGAGGGGCTCGTCGTCCAGGACACCACCCCTTCGGGTTACGCGGGCAAAGTCTACCGGGTTTCCGCCAACCAAAGCGTGAGCCAAGGGGCCATCCTCTTCAGCGCCGGGAGCGCGGGAAGCCGGGCCATCGCGGTGAACAGCACCGCCCCCGACTTCGTCCTAAGCCTTTCGGGCACCCCCACCGCCCCCGTGGGCGGCACCGCCCAGGCCACCCTCACCCTCACCCCCCTAAACGGCTTCACCGGACCCGTAAACCTGAGCCTGGTCAACCCGCCCTCGGGCATCCTCCTGAGCCCCACCCAGGTAAGCCTTGGCCCAAACCCCCTCACCCTTGCCCTCACCCTCGCCCTGGCCCCGAGCCTGAGTCCTCAGGACTACGCCCTCACCCTCCGGGCGGAAGGAGGAGGCCGGGTGCGGGAGGCAAGCTTCACCTTGAGGGCCACGGGCTTCACCCTAAGCGGGGATACCGCCCTAACCCTGCCCTGGGGCGGGTCAGGAAGCCTCCAGGTCAACGTAACGCCGCAAAACGGCTTCAACACCCCCTTGGACCTCACCCTCACCCGCCAGGACGGAACCCCTCCTCCTCCCGGCATCGCCCTCTCCGGCACCACCCTTCCGGCGAGCGGCGGACCCGTGGCCCTCCAGGTGCAAAACCCACCCCCCGGCACCTACCCCTTGCGCCTTCGGGCCACGCCCCAAGGGGGCGGCACCCCAGGGATCTGGGACTTCACCCTCACCGTCACCTACGCTTCCGAGTGGCGCATACTCCTCTCCTGGAACAACGCCGCCGACTTGGACCTCCACCTCTTCTACCCCGACAGCCCGGCGGCGAACCACATCTACTGGAACAACCCGGGCACCTGCCCCCCCACCGGCCCCGCCTGCCTGGAAGGGGATACCCCCCAAGGCCCCGGGCAGGAAACCCTCCGCTTCGCCTACCAAGGGGGAAGCTACCGCGTCTACGTCCACTGGTACTTCGGCGGGGGTAGTTGGAGCACCTCAGGGGCTCAGGTGCAGGTCTTTAACGCGGGCTACCCCGTGGCCAACTTCCCCGCCCCCACAAGCGGTGTCGGGTACAACACCTGGTGGCACGTCTTGACCTTGGACGCCAACGGGGTCCAGCAAGGAAGCGGGGTAGCGAGCATCCAGCCGCAGGGTCTGGGGCTAAGCCCCCTGAACCTGCCCCAGAAGGGAAGGTGAAGCCATGCGCCGCCTCGCCCTCCTTGCCCTCCTCCTCGCCGCCTGCAGCTTCCAAGGCCCGTCCTCCCAGGCACCCAAGGTGCAGGTGAAGGGCCCGCCCCTCGCCCCCCCGGCCTTGCCGGTGCTTCCAAGCCGCCCCTTGCCGGCCCTCGAGGGGCCCGTACCCCTCACGCTTCCCCTAAGGCCCCAGGCCCTTCCCGGGGCCAAGTACGAGGCCCGCATCCTGGTCCTGACCACCTCCACCGACCCCGAGCAAGCCCCCCACTTCGCCGCCGCCCAAGACATCCTGGAAACGTTTCTCATCCCCTACGAGGTGGTGAACGTGAGCCAGACGCCCTTCAGCCAGGTCCCCCTCACCAACCCCGACGGCACCGGGCGCTTCCAAGGGGTGATCCTGGCGGAGGGCCAGCTGGCCACCTGGTCCGACTCGGGACCCACCTACCACATGTCCGCGGACGACTGGAACCGCCTTTGGGCCTACGAGCGGGATTACGGCGTTCGGGAACTCGTCCTCTACACCTATCCCGGAACCTACCCCGAGGACCACTGCCTGAGCAACGTGGCCGGCTTCTTAACCCCAAGCCCCGCAGCCTACGACCCAAACGGCATAGACCTCGCCACGCAAAGCTACCCCCTCACCTTGACGCAAGAAGGCCAAACCCTCTTCCCGGACCTCACGGGCACCCTGCCCCTCCGGCACGCCTATGCCTACAAGGCGACGCTAAGCGGCACGTGCGCCGCCACCCCCCTTCTCACGGACGCCGATGGCAACCTCTTCGGCATCGTGCGCGCCACTGCTGACGGGCGGGAGCAACTCGTCCTCACCTTTGACCAAAGCCCCTACCTCGTCCACACCTGGCTCCTCGCCCCCGGGCTCATCCGCTGGCTCACCCGAGGGGTGTACGTGGGGGAGTACAGCCGCTACCTCAGGGTAGACGTGGACGACTGGTTCCTCTCCACCGAGGTCTCTGGGGATAGCTCCGGGGTGGGGAACACCCTCACCTTCCGCCTCAGCGGGGCCGAGGCCCAGGCCGTCGCCGCCAAGCAGGCGATCCTCCGCCAAACCTACCCCGTGGCTCAGGCCTTCACCCTGGACCTGGCTTTTAACGGCTGTGGGGCCGTCTTGGACCCCAACCCCAACGACAACCAAGACCCCTGCGACCCGTCCGAAACCCTGGCGCAAGAGCCCCTGAACTTGGCGGACGACCTGGTCCAGGCCAGCCAGGCCCTAAAGGACACCTTCCGCTTTTACAACCACTCCTACACCCACTGGGACATGGACTTCACCGACCTGGCCCAGGCGGAGCGCGAGATCGCCGAGAACAACCGGGTGGCGAGCCTCCTCGGCCTCCGCTACGAGCACACCGTGTTCAAAAGCGGCCAGTACTCCGGCTTTGGCTGGAAGGGACAAAACCCCTACGACTTCCCCCGCACGGACAACGGCCTTGGGGCCTCTAACCCCTTCTTCCTCCAGGCCCTTGCGGAGTACAAGGTGCGCTTCGCCAAGATCAACTGGTCGGTGGATAGCCAAAAGCCCCCCTGCCGCACCTGCGCCTACCCCCACCCCCTCGCCCCCGGGCTTTACCTGGTGGCGGACCGGCCCACTAACGTCTTTTACAACGTCACCACGGCGCAGGAAGCCCTAGCCGCCTACAACAGCGTTTATGGCCCGGGCGGCACTGACCCCTACTGGCCCCGCGACCTGACCTACGCGGAATACCTGCAGCAGGAAACGAACCTGGCGCTCTGGCACCTTTTCACCGACGGGGGAAGCCACTACTTCCACCAGGCCAACCTCCATGAGTACGCCCCGGGCAAGAACCTGGTCTTTGACTGGGTGGAAACCCTTGTGGCCAAGTACGCCACCTACACCGCCCTCCCCCTTCTCTCCCCCACCTGGGGGGAGTACGGGGAGCACGCCCTGAAGCGCTACCGCCACTACGAGGCGGTGCGGACGGGAAGCGTGAAGGCCCTGATTGACCCGGCCGCCCGCACCCTCACCCTCCAGGGCAAGCCCGTCTGGGTGACAGGCGTCCAAGGCCCCGCCTGCGAAGCCTACGCTGGCGTGAACCGCTGCTTTGTCGGAACGGGCACCTATGCCTTCCAAACGCCTTAGGGTTCTTTTCATCACCGAAGGGACCTACCCCTACGCCGTGGGCGGGGTAAGCCGCTGGTGCGAGCAGCTCCTTTTCGGCCTGGAAGGGGCCTTCACGGTGCTCGCCCTTTGGGGACCCCAGCAGACCAAGCCGGTCCTGCCCCTGCCTCCCGGCACCCCCTTGCGGACCCTTCACCTCTTCCGCCCGCCCCGGTCCTTCCCCTTCTCCCCCGCTCCCTTGCACGCCCTTCTTCCCGCCTTGGAAAAGCTCTTCTCCTTTCTGGAACTTGACCTCGCCAGCTTCCAAGAGGGGCTTTGGGAGCTTTTCCTTCTGCGCAAGCGCCACCTTCACGACCTCTTCCTCCATCCCAAGGTCCAAGGGCTCCTCAGCCAACGCCTCAGCCTCCTCCTTGGCCGCCCCCCCACCTTGGGGGAGGGGCTTGCCGTCTTGCACTGGCTGCGCGCCACCCTGCTTCCCCTCCTGGCTTTAGACCCCATTCCCGAGGTGGACCTGGTGCATGCCACCAGCGGGGGCCTGGCGGTCATTCCCGCTTGGCTCGTATCCCGGCACCTGGGGGTGCCCTTCCTCCTCACGGAGCACGGGGTTTTCCTGCGGGAGCGGTACCTGGCCTTCTCGGAAACCAACCCCTCTCCGGCGGAGCGCCTGGTCCAGGCCCGCTTCTACCACCTCACGAGCCGCTTGGCCTACCAGAAGGCCGATTTCATCACCACGGTGAGCCGCTTCAACCTGCGTTGGGAGGTGGAGCTGGGGGCTGACCCCAAGCGCATCCGGGTGGTGGCCAACGGCATAGATCCCGCCCAGTTCCCCGAGGCACCTCTCCGCCTGGAAGGCCCCCCCACCGCCGTCTGGGTGGGGCGGATTGACCCCTTGAAGGACCTCCTCACCCTGGTGGAAGCCTTCGGCAGGGTGCGGGAGGCGTCGCCGGAGGCCCGGCTCCTCCTCTTCGGCCCCGTGCCTCGAGGCAACGAGGGCTACGCCGCAAGCGTCAGGGCTCGCGTGGAAGAACTCGGCCTGGGAGCGAACGTGCGCTTCATGGGCCCGGCGAGCCCCGTGTACCAGGCTTACCGCCAGGGATGGGTGGGGGTTCTTTCCAGCATCTCCGAGGGCTTCCCCTACACGGTCATTGAAAACATGGCGGTGGGCCGCACCCTGGTGGGTACCCGGGTGGGAAGCGTGGGGGAAGTCTTGGAGGGGGTGGGCGAGGTGGTGCCCGCCATGGATCCCGAGGCGTTGGCGGAAGCCCTCTTAGGGTTTCTACAAAATCCCGAGCGGTGCCTGGAATTGGGCCAAAAGGCTCGGGAAAAGGTGCTCTCCCTTTACACCCTGGAGCGAATGCTGCGAGAGTTTTCCGCCATTTACGAGGGTCTAGCCCTGCGCAGGGCGGTGGAGGTGCCGGAGTGAGCGCCCGAGGAGAGTACCGCCCCCCCACCTTCCCACCCCCTCGTGCCCAAGCACTTCAGGACCTGGCCCGCACCCTCCAAGACCTCCTCGCCCAAGCGAGCGACCCCTACGAGCTTGCCGCCCACTTGGAGGTTTTGGGCTACAACCGCTACCGCGTGGAACGGCTCTTTGGGCTTACGAGCACCTTTGCCCTGGCCCAAGCCCTCTTCGCCCTGGCCCAGCGCGATTTTCGCCCCCGGGCAAAGGCCCCTAGGCCGCAAGGGGGCCTGGGGTTGCGGCACCTGGCGGTGGCCCTCACCCTGCTGGGTACCCTGGTGGCTTTTCAAGGCGCGGGGGAGGTGGGGTGGCTTCCCGCCCTTTTCCTCCTGGTCTGGAGCCAGCTCGCCGCCCGGGGAGCCCTCAAGGCGGTGGTGGAGCTCGGCCCGGGCGAGGTCCCAAGCGTCCACGCCGCCTTTGCCTGGCTGGGGGTCGTGGGCGTTTCCCTCACCGCCCCTTGGGATTTGGGCCCGGCCGCCTCCTGGAGCGTGGGCGTGGCCTGGGTGGCGGTGGGGGTCTTGACGCTTAAGGGCCTCGAGGGCAAGGCCACAGGGGTTGCCGCCGGCTTCCTCTTGGGGGCAATCGTACTCCGGATGGTGGGAACTTCTCCCCTTTGGGTGGGGCTTTTCCCCCTAACCTTCCTCCTTCGGGAAGTGGGGCTGCCCAAAGCGCACGGCCTCTTGTTCTTGTACCACGCCGCTCTAACCGAATGGGTCTACGCCGCATACGGCTTGGGGCAAGGCCTCGTGCTCTGGCGCCTCGTGGAAGGAGCAGGACAAGGGGCGCTTTTGGGCCTAGCCGCTTACCTGCTCGCCGCTTTGCTGATAGAGATGCGCCTGGCCGCCTTCGTGCAGGCCTTGGGCCAAACCCTTTGGCAAAAGGCGAGCCCGGAATCCCTCGTTCTTGCCATCCAACGCGCCTTCTGGACCTACGCCCTCACCGCCTCGGTCCCCACCTTGGTCCTTCTGCTGGCGCTTCCCTGGTCGGACGTTTACGGAAAGGCGCTCCTCGGCTTTGGCTTCTTGGGCTTCACGAGCGCCGTGGCCTTGGGCCTAAACGCTCTGGGGGGCATCCGGGCCAGCGCCTTCGCCTTGCTGGCAAGCGCCCTCCTCCTCCACCTGACGGAAAACCCCTTGATCCTGGGGGCCGTGGGGCTTTCCCTCCTCCTCTACTTCCTGGAGTACTTGCGCCACCCGGAGCGCTATGGCGTCTACCTTCTTTAAGCCCCTCGCCTTTTACTACGGCCAAGGAAGGCTTGCCGAGCTTCGGGCCTTCCGCCGCGTGGTCCTGCAGCCTTGGGCCTACACCCCAGAGGAGCTAGCGGCCCTAGCCCCCACCGAGCCCCTGGCCTACCTGAGCCTCGGGGAGGACCCGGGCCCCGAGGCGCCCTGGCAGCGGGGCCTGAACCCCCTTTGGAACACGAGGCTCGTGGACCCCACCCACCCAGCCTGGGTGGCCAAGGTGGTGGAAAGCGCCTTGCTTTACTTGGCCCGAGGCTTTCGCGGCCTCTTCCTAGACACCCTGGACCAAGGGGCGGCCACGAACCGGGAAGGCACCCTACGCCTTCTCTTGGAAATCCGCAGGGCGGTGGGGCCCTGCTTCCTCCTCGCCAACCGCGGCTTCGCCCTCCTGCCCCACCTGGCGGAACTCGTGGACGGCATCGTCTTTGAAGCCTTCTCCACCACGTGGGAAGGGGGCGGAAAGCCCCTTCCCCGGCCTGCCCTCCGCGCCAACGCCCGCTGGGCCCTGGTCCTTACCCAATACCCCTGGGAGCGGTACAGCCTAGACTACGCCCCAGACCCTAGGCTCGCCCGCTTCGCAAGGAAGCGGGCCCTGGCCTACGGGCTAACGCCGGTCCTCGCCCAGGAACGGTACCTTTTGAGCCTCACGGACACAAGGGGCTAATCCGATCCAAGTCCACCACGGTCACGTACGGCACAAACCTCTCCGCACGGGACTTCTCGCACGCCGCCCGCACGTTTTCCGGCCGGGTGGCGTAGTCCACCGTGAGAACCAGCTTGCCCGCATCCCGGATGGCGCGGGCGTGGGCGAGGCGTTCTTGGCAACCCGAGTCCGTACAGGGTTTGTCGGTGGCGTAGAAGAAGAGCTCCTCGAGGCCAATCCCATCTATGGCCGAGAGATATCCCGGCCGCATCCTGAGTTCCGGGGCGTTTTGGGGAAAGACCCAAAAGTCGGGCCTTTTGGCCTTGACATACTGGCTGATCCGCCCCAGGAGGGCCACCATCTTGGCCGCCAAGCTATCCCGGGTTTCTCCCGGGACCAAATTTAGGCTGATCCCCTCGTAGGCATCCACCAGGTCCAGGTAGATCCCTTTAAACCCCGCCGCAAAGGCCTTGTCCAGCCTAGGCCGCACCACTAGGTTCCACCAGCGCTCGTCCCAGTACTTGGCATACCACTCCCCACTCCAGCCTGGCACCGAGTTCAGGAGTAGATCGGGCGCATCCTTTTGGACCACCGAATACTCCGGCCGGTAGTTTTCCATCCCCCCGATCTCCATGTAGGCCAAGACGGGTTTTCCCTCGAGGGCGGCAAGATCATCGCCCGACCAAGGCGTCGCCCCGTCCTTGGTGAGGTCAATCACGTAAAGGTCGGCGGCTGCGGCTCCCAAGGCGGCGAGCCCCGAGGCCGGATAGCCCGTGAGCTGGTAGATCCAAGTACGCACGCTCGGCGCAGGACCAGGCGCAGGAGGTGGGCTTCCAGGAGGCTCAGGGGCCTCGCCCGTCCCGCGACAAGCGGCGAGGGCGAGGAGCAACAAGGTCAGCCAGAAGACCCCCCGTCCCCACCGCCTAAACCCCCCCTGGGGAAACCCCCATCGCCCCATTTGCTCTATGCTACCGCCCGTTCCTGAGCGCAGGGTGTTGGTTTCATGAGGGCCCACCCTTACGCATGCGGAGGTCCCCCGAAGGTTCAGGTGGTCATGGAATAGGGGTGAATTCCGCACTGCACCAGGCTCGGTCGGGGAAAGCGGGTAAAGGACAGGCCGGCAAGCCCTTGCCTACCTTTGCCGCCCCGTGGTAAGTTTATACGGCAAGAAAGGAGGCCAGCATGTGCGCGCCCTTGGTGATGGAAGAGGTGGCCCGCGCCCTTTCCCGCAGGGCTTTCCTGGGGATGGGCCTCGGGCTTTTGGCGGGTAAGGCCTTGGCGCAGGCGGAGGTCCAGGGCAAGGCCTTCAGCAAGGCGGTGGACCTCACCCACGAGCTCTCCCCGGAGATCCCCCTGTTTCCCGGGGCCGAGCCCATGCGCATCACCACCCTGGTTACGGTGCGGCAAAACGGCTACTACGGGAACCGCCTGGACCTTTGGGAGCACTCGGGCACCCACATGGACGCCCCTGCCCACTTCGCCGAAGGGGGCCTCACCGCGGAAAAACTCCCCATAAATACCCTCATCGCTCCCCTAGCCGTGATCCACATCCACGAGAAGGCCGCCCGCAACCCCGACGCCCAGGTGACCGTGGACGATATCCTGGCCTACGAGCGCCAGCATGGCCGCCTGCCCCGGGGGGCCTTCGTGGCCATGCACTCGGGATGGGAGGCCCGCTGGCGCAACCCCAAGGCCTTCCTCAACCAGGACGCCTCCGGCACCCTCCACTTCCCCGGCTTCTCCCCGGAGGCGGCGGCGTTCTTGGTGCGGGAGCGGGAGATCGTGGGGGTGGGGGTGGACACCCTCTCCCTGGACTTCGGCCCCTCCAGAGACTTCAAAGCCCACCTGGTCCTGCTGGGCGCAGGGAAGTACGGCCTGGAGAACCTGGCCAACCTGGCCCAGGTGCCCCCCTCGGGGGCCCTCCTCTTCGTGGGGGGGCCCAAGCACCGGGGGGCCTCGGGGGGGCCGGTGCGGACGGTGGCCGTATGGTGATCTCCTGGCTCCGGGTACCCCAGGAGGAGGAGCTTTCCCAGGAGGTGCGGGAGCTCTTCGCCCGCTTCCGGGAAAAGACGGGCTTTGTGCCCAACGTGGCCCGGGCCTTTGCCCTAAGCCCCCGCTTCCTCCTCTGGTTCCGCTACTACGACACCCTCATGCGGGGGGAAGGCCTCCTGAGCCGGGAGGAGAAGGAGGCCATGGCCATCGCCATAAGCGGGGAGAACCGTTGCGAGTACTGCGTGGCCAGCCACAAGCGCTACCTCAAGGACCTCATCCAAGACCCCATCCTCCCCGAGGTCCTGGCCGCCAACCCCCGCCGGGCGGAGATGCCCCCCAGGATGCGGGCCCTGGTGGCGTTTGCCCTGAAGGTCACCCACGGGCACCACCAGATGACCGAGGAGGACCTGAGGCCCCTGCGGGAGGTGGGGCTTTCCGACGAGGCCATCCTCGAGGCCACCGAGGTGGCGGCCATGTTCAACTTCACCAACCGCCTCCTCAACGCCCTGGGCTTCAAGCCCAACCCTGAGTACTACCCATGAGCTTCCTGGAGTTCCGTGGGGTCTCCGTGGCCTTTGGCCGCTACGTGGCCGTGGAGGGGGTGGGCCTGCGGCTGGCCCCTGGGGAGTTCGTGAGCCTAGTGGGCCCCACGGGATGCGGCAAGAGCACCCTGCTGAACGTGGCCGCAGGCCTCCTTACCCCCTCCGAAGGGGAGGTCTGGCTGGAAGGGCGGCCCCTCAAGGGCTTGAACCCGGTGGCGGGCTACCTCTTCCAGCAGGACGCCATCCTCCCCTGGAAGACCGCCCTGGACAACGTGGCCCTGCCCCTGGTCTTCCGGGGCCAGCCCTGGCGGGAGGCCCGGGAAAAGGCCCTGGTCTGGCTGGAAAAGGTGGGGCTCGGGCGCTTTCCCCACCACTACCCCCACCAGCTCTCCGGGGGGATGCGCAAGCGGGTAGGCCTGGCCCAGGTCCTGATCGCCAACCCCAGGCTCCTGCTCATGGACGAGCCCTTTGCCGCCCTGGACGTGCAGACGCGCCAACTCATGGAAAACGAGCTTCTGAGGCTGTGGCAGGAGGACCGGAAGACCGTGCTCTTCGTGACCCACGACCTGGAGGAGGCCATCGCCCTGGCGGACCGGGTGGTGGTGATGAGCGCCGGGCCCCGCTCCCGGCCCATCGGGGACTTCCCTATCCCCCTGCCCCGGCCCCGGGACGTGGCCGAGATCCGGCTCACCCCGGAGTTCCTACGCCTCCATCGGGAAATCTGGGACCTCCTCCGAGGGGAGGTGATGCGAGCCCATGCGGGGGCTTAGGGTCCGGCTCTGGCAACTCGGCCTCCTCCTGGGGTTTTTGGCCTGGTGGGAGTGGGCCTCGAGGACCGGCCGCATAGACCCCTTCTTCTTCTCCAAGCCCTCGGACATCGCCCTGCGCATCGCCCGCTGGTTCGGCACCGGGGAGATCTACCCCCACCTCTACATCACCACCCTGGAGATGCTCCTGGCCTTCTTCTTCGGCACCCTCCTGGGGGTGGCCCTGGGGCTATGGCTAGCCCTCGCCCCCAGCGTGGCGGCGGTGCTGGACCCCTACATCAAGGCCCTGAACGCCATACCCCGGGTGGTCCTCGCCCCCATCTTCACCCTCTGGTTCGGCCTAGGGGTCCTCTCCAAGGTGGCCCTGGGGGTGACCCTGGTCTTCTTCGTGGCCTTCTTCAACACCTACCAAGGGGTGAAGGAGGTGAGCCCCGTGGTCCTGCAAAACGCCAGGCTTCTGGGCGCCCGACGGAGCCACCTCCTGCGGCACGTCTATCTGCCCTCGGCAGCCAGCTGGATATTTTCCAGTCTTAGAACCTCCATCGGTTTCGCCGTGATTGGGGCCGTGGTGGGGGAGTACCTGGGCAGCGCCGCCGGCCTGGGCTACGTGATCGCCCAGGCCGAGGGGGTGTTTGACACCACGGGGGTGTTTGCGGGCATGGTGGTCCTCATGGCCTTCGTGCTGGCCTTGGATGCCCTGGTGGGCCGGGTAGAGCGGCGGCTCCTCGCCTGGCGCCCCAGGGCAGAGGGGGGTGAAGGATGAAGCGCGGATTGGTCTGGCTTTTGGTGGTGCTGTTGGCCATGGGCTTGGCCCAGAAACGGGTTGTCCTGGGGGTGGGGGGCAAGACCGCGGTGGTCTACCTGCCCCTCACCGTGGTGGAACGCCTGGGCTACTTCAAGGAGGAGGGCCTGGACGTGGTCATCCAGGACCTGGGGGCAGGGGCCCGGGCCCTCCAGGCCCTCATCGGGGGCAGCGTGGAGGTGGTCATGGGCTTCTACGACCACACCATCCAGATGCAGGCCCAGGGGCGGGACATCGTGGCCTTCGTGCAGGTGGGGCGCTACCCGGCCATCGTCCTGGGGGTGCGGGCGGACCTGGCGGACCAGGTGAAGACGGTGGCCGACCTCAAGGGGCGCAGGGTGGGGGTGACCGCCCCGGGAAGCTCCACCCACTTCTTCCTGAACTACCTCCTGGTGAAAAACGGCCTCAAGCCCACGGATGTCTCCGTCATCGGGGTCTCCGTGGGGGCGCAGGCGGTGGCGGCGGTGCAGAACAAACAGGTGGACGCCCTTTCCAACGTGGAGCCCGCCATCACCCTTCTGGAAGAACGGGGGCTCATCAAGGTCCTGGCCGACACCCGCTCCACCAAGGGGACGCGGGAGGTCCTGGGCGGGGAATACCCGGCGGCCGTCCTCTACACCACCCGGGCCTGGCTGGAGCGAAACCCCGACACCGCCCAGCGCCTGGTGAACGCCATGGTGCGGGGCCTCCGCTGGATGCAGGGCAAGACCCCCGAGGAGATCGCCGCCGTGCTCCCCGAGGAGTACTTCCTGGGGGACCGGGCCCTGTACCTCAAGGTCCTCAAAAACTCTCTGGAGGCCTTCTCCCCCACGGGGCGCTTCAGCGATACCGCCCCCTTGCGCCCCCTGGCGGTCCTCTCCGCCTTTGACCCCAACGTGGCCCGGGCGCCCATTGACCTCAAGCGCACCTACACCAACGAGTTTGTGAACCGGGTGCCCGGACAGTAAAATAATGCGAGGAGGTGAGATAAATATGCACAAGCTCGGGACGGCTTTGGCAGCATTTCTCCTGGCCGTAGCCCAGGCGCAAGCCTGGAACATGGCCACCCCCTACCCTCCGGCCAACTTCCACACCCAGAACATCCTGCAGTTCGTGAAGGAGGTGGAGGAAGCCACGGGGGGCCGGCTGAAGATCACCGTCCACCCCGGGGGCTCCCTCTTCCCCCACCCCCAGATCCTGCCCGCGGTGCGCAACGGCCAGGTGCAGCTGGGGGAGGTGCTCATGTCCCTCCTAGCCAACGAGAATCCCCTCTTTGAGCTGGACTCCATCCCCTTTGTGGCCACCAGCTACGAGGAGGCCCGTAGGCTCTACCAGGCCCAGCGGCCCGAGGTGGAAAAGTGGCTGGCAAGCCGGGGGGTGGTCTTCCTCTACGCGGTGCCCTGGCCGCCCCAGGGGCTTTACACCAAAAAGCCCGTGGCCAGCGCCCAAGACCTGCGGGGCATGCGCTTCCGCGCCTACAACCCCGCCACCGCCCGCCTGGCGGAACTGTTGGGCATGGCCCCGGTCCAGGTGGAGGCCGCGGACATCCCCCAGGCCTTCGCCACGGGCATCGTGGAGGCCATGATCACCTCCCCCGTCACCGGGGTGGACACCCAGGCCTGGGACTTTAGCCGCTACTTCCACGACCTCAAGGCCTGGATCCCCAAGAACATGGTGGTGATCGGCCGCAGGGCCTTTGAAAGCCTCTCCGCCCAGGACCGGGAGGCCCTCCTCAGGGCGGCGCGCCGGGCCGAGGAGCGGGGGTGGCGGCTCAGCCAGGAGCGGGAGGAAGTGGCCCTCCAGACCCTGGCCCAGCGGGGCATGCAGGTGGTCAAGCCCACGCCCCAGCTCATGGCGGACCTTAAGAAGGCCGGGGACACCATGATCCTGGACTGGCAGCGGAAGGTGGGGGCCACGGGGGCCCTGGTCTACCGGAAGTACCTGGGCCGATGAGCCTCCTCGGGCGGGTCCTCGAGGGCCTCTTCCGCCTGGCGGAGGGCCTGGCGGCCCTCATGGGCCTCTTCATCCTCCTGGTCATCCTGGCCCAGGTCCTGGGGCGCTACCTGGGCTTTGTGGTGCCCTCCGCCCTGGAGATGGCGGGCTTTGCCACTGCTGGACTCATCTTCCTCGGCCTCGCCCCCACCCTGCGGGCCGGGGGACACATCCGCGTGGGGCTTCTTCTGGAGCGGCTTTCCCCCAGGTCCAGGCCCTGGGTGGAGGGGCTGGCCCTGGGGCTGGGGTTTTTGGGGGCCCTCTACGCCACCCTCCAGGCCTGGCTCAAGGTGGGGGAAAGCTACCGCTACGGGGACCTGGCCCCGGGGCTTCTCGCCCTACCCCTCTGGCTCCCTCAGGGCTTTTTGGCCCTGGGGCTTTCCTTTTTCGCCCTGGCCCTCCTCGAGGCCTGGCTGAAGGCCCTGAAGGGGGTGGAAAGGTGAGCCTCCTGGAGGTGGGGCTTTTTCTCGTCCTCCTGCTTTTCCTCCTCCTGGGCCTAGGGGTCTACGTGGGCCTAGCCCTCATGCTGGTGGGCCTCGTGGGGCTTACCCTCTTCACCTCCGCCCCCCCGGGGCCCAACCTAGCCACCGCGCTTTGGACCAGCACCTCGGGCTGGAGCCTGGCCGCCCTGCCCCTCTTTGTGTGGATGGGGGAGATTCTCTACCGCTCCCGGCTGGCCCAGGGGCTTTTCGCCGGCCTCTCCCCCCTTCTCGCCCGCCTGCCCGGGGGACTTCTCCACGTGAACGTGGTGGCCAGCGCCCTCTTCGCCGCGGTCATCGGCTCCTCCGCGGCCACCACGGCCACCGTGGGCCGCTTCACCCTGCCCGAGCTTCTGCGCCGGGGCTACCCGCGCCCCCTGGCCCTGGGCTCCCTGGCCGGGGCAGGCACCCTGGGCTTCCTCATCCCCCCCAGCATCGTCATGATCGTCTACGGGGTGATGGCCGAGGTCTCCGTGGCCCGGCTCTTCATGGCCGGGGTGGTGCCGGGCCTCCTTCTGGCCCTCCTCTTCATGGCCCTGGTGGTCCTCCTGGCCTTCCTCCGCCGCCAGAGCCTACCCCAGGAACCCCCCATTCCCCTGGGCAAGGCCCTCAGGGGGCTTCTGGGGGTCTTCCCCGTTCTCTTCCTCATCGTCCTGGTGTTGGGCTCCATCTACCTGGGGGTGGCCACCCCCACGGAGGCCGCGGCCATCGGGGTGGCGGGGGCCCTTCTCCTTTCGGCCCTGAACCGGGAGCTTTCCCGGGAGCTTCTGTGGCAGAGCCTCCTGGGGGCGGTGCGCACCACCAGCATGATTGGCCTCATCCTGGCGGGAGCCGGGGTCCTCACCCTGGCCATGGGCTTCACCGGCATCCCTCGGGCCTTGGCGGGCTGGGCGGTGGAGGCGGGCATCACCCCCCTGGCCCTCATCTTCTTCCTCAGCCTGGTCTACATCGTCCTGGGCTGGTTCCTGGACGGCATCTCCATCGTGGTCCTCACCATCAGCGTCATCCTGCCGGTGGTCAAGGCCATCGGGGTGGACCCCCTGTGGTTTGGCATCTACCTGGTGATCATGGTGGAGCTGGCCCAGATCACGCCCCCAGTGGGCTTCAACCTTTTCGTGATCCAGTCCCTCACCGGGGAGGACCTCTTCCGCATCGCCCGCTACGCCCTGCCCTTCATGGGGGTCCTCCTCCTCATGGTGGCCCTCCTGGTAGCCTTCCCAGGCCTGGCCACCTGGCTCCCCCGCACCATGACGGGAGGATGAATGGAGGTCCTCCCCCTCCACACCGGCTTCCCCGCCCGGAGCCACCGGGGGTACCTGGGGCTTTCCGCCGCCTACCTGGTCCGGGGCGAGCGTACCCTTCTCTACGACACCCTGGGCTTTGGGGAGCGGGAGGGCCTCTACGCACGCCTTAAGGCCCTGGGGGTTTCCCCTGAGGAGGTGGCGCTGGTGGTGGTGAGCCACCTCCACTTTGACCATGCCGCCAACCTGGACCTCTTCCCCTGGGCGGAGGTGGTGATCCACCCCGCTGAGCTAGCCCACGCGGAGGCGGTGCAAAAGAACCCCTTGCGGGACCCCGCCTGCCTGTACACCCTCCTTCCCCTCCTAAAGGAGCACCGCCTCCATCTGGCCCAAGAGGGCAGGCTCCTCCCGGGCCTCTTCCTCCTCCACCTGCCGGGGCACACCCCGGGCCTCCTGGGCCTCCTGGTGGAGGGGGTGGGGGTGCTGGTGAGCGATGCCGTGAAGAGCCGCTTTGACCTGGAAGGCCCTCCAGCCCCTCCCTGCCTGGACCCCGCCTCCGCCCTGACAAGCCGGAAGCGCCTCATGGCCTTTGAGCGCCTCTTTCCCGGGCACGATGTCCCCTTGAGGCGGACCGAGAAGGGCTTTGTGGCCGAGGCCGAAGGGGAGCTACGCCTCCTTTGGGGAGGCCAGGAAGCCTGCCTTAGGCTATAGCCGAGGAGGTCCAAGCATGACCGTTGACCTGAACGCGGATGCCGGCGAGTCCTACGGGGCCTTCACCTACGGCCACGACCGGGAGGTCTTCCCCCTGGTGACCTCGGTGAACCTGGCCTGCGGCTTCCACGGGGGAAGCCCCGGCCGCATGCGGGAGGCCGTCCGCCTGGCCAAGGCCCACGGGGTGGCCGTGGGGGCCCACCCGGGTTTCCCCGACCTAGTGGGCTTCGGGCGCCGGGAAATGGCCCTCTCCCCCGAGGAGGTTTACGCGGATGTCCTCTACCAAATAGGGGCCCTCCACGCCTTCTTGAGGGCCGAGGGCCTCCCCCTGCACCACGTGAAGCCCCACGGGGCCCTCTACCTCAAGGCCTGCCGCCACCGGGAGACGGCCCGGGCCATCGCCGAGGCGGTGCGGACCTTTGACCCGGAGGTGCCCCTGGTGGTGCTTCCGGGAACCGTCTACGAGGAGGAGGCGCAAAAGGCGGGCCTCAGGGTGGTGCGGGAGGCCTTCCCCGAGCGGGCCTACCTGGGAAACGGCCAGCTGGCCCCCCGCCACCTGGAGGGCAGCTGGATCAGCGACCCCGAGGAGGCGGCGCGCAGGGCCTTGCGCATGGTCCTGGAGGGCAGGGTGGAGGCCCTGGATGGGGGCGAGGTGGCGGTGAGGGCGGAAACTCTCTGCATCCACGGGGACAACCCCAACGCCCCCCAGGTGGCCCGGGCGGTGCGGCGGGCCCTGGAGGAGGCAGGGGTGGAGGTGAGGGCCTTCTAGAAGGGCTAACGCCAGACGCCCCGCTCCCGGAAGTAGCGCACCGCCCCCTCGTGGTAGGGCACCTTACCTCCCCGGGAGCGCACGGCGTTCTCCAGGGTGGTATCCCTGGCGGGGGCCACCGCCGCGTGCAGGGTGGCCACGTTCTCAAACACCGCCTTTACCATGGCGTAGGCCACCTCCTCGGGGAGGCTGGCCGGGCAGACGAACACGTTCCAGAAGGTGAGGGTGGGCGTATCGTAGCGGGTGTTGTAGACCCCCTTGG
This sequence comes from Thermus igniterrae ATCC 700962, assembly GCF_000376265.1. Classification (GTDB taxonomy): domain Bacteria; phylum Deinococcota; class Deinococci; order Deinococcales; family Thermaceae; genus Thermus; species Thermus igniterrae. The sequence continues at coordinate 27,411 of NZ_AQWU01000069.1, read as the reverse complement.
GGATGACCCCGGTGTCCACCACCCCTGGGAAGCGGCGTTGCAGCACCTGCACCGGGGTGCTCTGGGGAGGCAGGGGGACCAGGAATAGGCGTTTGCCCTTGCGGGCCAGGCTTCCCGCCAGCTCCAGGATGCTCCCCGTGGGCAACCCCCCGGACCAGAAGAAGGCGTCCAGGTTGCCCTCCGAGAGCATCTGGGCGCTTTCTGCCACCCTGAGCCGCTCCCACTTGGCGAAGTGCACCCGGGGGTCAAAGCCCGGTATGGCAGCGGCCATGAGGGTCCGGGCCTCGTACTCAATGATGCCCCCGGCCACCTCGGTGGAGACCCGCTTGCCCCTGAGGTCCTGGAGCACCCGGATGCCGCTCTCCTCCGTGGTGACCACGTGGAAGTAGTTGGGGTACATGGTGAAGAGGATGCGCACGGGAGCGGGCTTGCCCTGGAAGCGCTCCTCCCCCTGATGGGCCATGAGCACGGCATCGGGAAGGGCCGTCCCGCAGTAGTAGACACCCCGGGCGGGGTCGGTCCGGTCGCGAAGGAGGAGGAGGTTCTCTATGGACCCCCCCGACTGCATGGCCTGGGCCTGAACCGCCCCACTTTTGTTCAGGATTTCGGCCACCGCCGTGCCGTAGTAGAAGTAGACCCCACCCACACCTCCCGTGCCGATAAGCACTTGGGGCTTCTGGGCCAAGCCCAGAGCCAGGAAAAGGCAAAGGCCAAGAAGGCGACTCACGTTCCACCTCCGGTTAAGCCAAAGCCTAACCGGAGGTGGGGGTCCGTGGCAAGGGGAGGCTCCCCTAGCCCTTTTCCGCAAGCCGGGCCAGGTGGGCCGCCGTGGCCCGGGTCAGGAGGGGCTCCACTCCGATGGCTTCCAAGAGCTCGGCGGCCGCCAACATCTCCTCCCGCCGCCGCTGGGCGTGGCGTAGGGTGCCCGCCACCAAGCGCTCCACCAAGGAAGCATCTGCCTCGGCCAGGGTTTTGGCGATGTTGGCCTTGAGTTCGTCCTCGAGGCCCAAGGCCCTGGCCGCGGCCAGGGCCTCCATCACCGCCGCGGCCATCCCCTTGAAAAAAACGCTCCGGAGGAGCTTCCTCACCGCTGCCCCCCCTGCCTCGGACCCCACCACCTCCACCTGGGCGCCCAAGGGACCCAGGGCCTCGGCGTAGGCCCAGGCCCCGGGACCCGCAGCCAGGGAAGGGGTGCGGATGCCCTTGCCCGGCACCGGGCTCATGAGGGCCACATCGGCGAAAAGGGCCCCCGTGGGAGCCAACAGCTCCGCCAGGCGCCGCTTGAGCCCCGGGCCTGCGGTGTTGAGGTCGGCGTAGACCCGCCCCGGTCCCAAGACCGGGGCCACCCGCTGGGCCACCTCCAGGGCCACCCGGGCCCAGTTGACGCTGAGGACCACGTCCGCCCCCTTGGCGGCTTCGGCCTCCCCCCAGGCCCGTACCACCCCGGGGACGTCCTTCTCCCCATCGGGGTCATACCCGACCACCACGGCCCCTGCCCGCAAGAGGTCCCGGGCAATCTCCGACCCCGCCTCGCCAAGGCCCAACACGGCCACACGAAGGGCCATCCTATCCCTCCCGACGCCTTGCCGCCTCGGCCAGGGCCTCCGCCACCTTGGGCCTCAGGCCATAGACGTCCACGGAGAGCTCCCCCTGGGCGAAACGCTCCCGCAGGGCCGCCTCCCGGGCGGCCCGGGCCCGGGCCGCCGCCAACACCTCCCGGGCCCTTTCCCGGCGCACCACCACCGCTCCGTCGCCGTCCAGGACGAGGATATCTCCCAAGCGGATTTCCACGCCTCCCACCCGCACCGGCGCCCCAATCTGGCCCAAAACCTCCCTCCTGGCCCCTCGAGGGCTCACCCATCGGGCCCATACCGGCAGGCCCAAGGCCGCCAGCTCCTCCGCGTCCCGCACTGCCCCATCCACCAGGAGGGCAGCCGCCCCCTGCGCCTTGGCCTGGATGGCGAGGAGCTCCCCCACCAAAGCCACGGGTTCCGGTTCCGGCATGGTAAAGACCAGAACCTCCCCAGGGCGTACCGCGGCCATGGCCGCATGGACGGTAAGGTTGTCCCCCTGGACACAGCCCACGGGCAGGGCGGGCCCTGCCACCCGGCTAGCGGGCACCAGCCGCTTTAGGGGCAGGTCCAGAAGCCCCTCCCGCCCCCCAGCCTCGTACACGGTGGCCACCCCCAACCGGGCCAGTTCCTCCAGCTCCTGAGGGCTCAGGCTCATAGGCTCCTCACCACCTGGGGCAACACCCGCTGAAAGGCCTCGGCCCGGGCGATATCCGGCCATCCCGAGATCCTCCGGGCATGGTTGGCCCGATGCTCGGCCCGCTCGGCGTAGTAGCGCTGCAGATACCCCTGGGAGGCAAACACCTGCATGGCGGCAAGCTTCTTCTCCCAAACCGGTGTGATGTCCAGGAAGAGGTCGGGCATAAAGCCGCACAGCTCGGGCTGGTGGGGCTCAAAGAGGAGGAATTCCGGCGGGCGCACCGTCCTGAAGGCGCTGGCTACCCCGGACCCTGTGGCCAGCTGCCGGGCACGTTCCGTGACCTCGTAGGCCACGGGGTGGTCGGGGTTGAAGGGGTCACGGGGGGTGTGGGTGATGAGGACGTCGGGGGCGAAGTCCACCAGGACCTCCACCAGGCGTTCCTGGGCCCCCTCGTCCACCCGCAGGGGGTAGTCGCCCAAGTCCAGGGGGAGGAAGTCCGCCCCCAGAATCTCCGCCGCCCGGCTCGCCTCCTGGTGCCGGATGGCCTTGACCCGCTCCAGGGTCTGGCCGGGTTCCTTCCAAAGCTCCCCCGACTCCCCCCGCTCCCCGTAGCTCAGGGCCACCACCAGGGCTTTCCCCCCCTGGGCCACGGTGAGGGCAATCGCCCCCCCGGCCCGCCACACGAAGTCCGCCGCGTGGGCGCTCACCACCAGTAGCCGCTTCACCTCACACCCCCTTCGGCCAAGCGCGTAGGGACGGTCACCGCCCAGTGGCGCACCTCGGCCTCGCTGAAGCCGGCTTCCAGAAGGCGGTCGGCGAAAAGGGCCAGGCCCTCCTCTACCGGGGGGTTGGAGGGCTGGCCCAGATCCGTGGAGAGGAAGTTCTGCTCCGGTGGGGTTTCCCGCAGGGCTTGGAAAAGCCGCTCCCAAGGGACCTTCCCCGTGAAAAAGGGGACGAAGCAACGCTCCAGGTAGGCCCCCCAGCCGGCGAGGAGGCGCTGCTCGGAGAGGGTCAGGTTCTGGGTGGGATAGTCCGGATGGGTGACCACCACCCAACGGACCCCCTCCTCAAGGGCCCCTTCCACCACCCTGAGGACCTCCTCCCGGGAAAGGTGGCCGGTGGCCAAAACCAGCCCGTGCCGGGCCACGGCTCGGAGCACGGCCCGCACCTCCGGCAACAGCCTGCCCGAGGGGTCCAGAACGCTTAGGGGCGGGGGGAGGAGCCCCGCCTCGCGAAACGCCGCCTGCAACCGGACCCATTGGGGCCGCTTTTCGGGGGGAAGCTCCTCCACCTCCCGGGCCTCGTTGGCAGCATCCACCGTGGGCAACCACACGAAACGCACCCCCGAGCGGGCCGCCACCTCCACGGCCACGGGGTTCAAACCGCCCACGGCGTGGTTCAGGACCACGCCCCCTAAGACCTCCACCCCGGGGACAGCCTGGCGCACCACCGCCGCCCGCTCCCCGGTGGGCACGAAGTGGGACTTCAGGAGGAAGCCCTTGAGGCCCAGCTCGCGAAACCGCCGGGCCAGGGTCAGGTCGTCGGTCTTGCGGGGGAGGAGGTCGGGCGCCACGTGCACGTGGAGGTCGTACCCTCCCTGCACCAGGGCCCAGGCGCGCGGGCTGGGACTCACGGCAACCCTCCTTGGGTCTGGCGCAGGGCGGCGGTGACGCCCTCCAGGTGGGCCCGCATGGCCCTCTCCGCCTCGGCCTCATCGTGGGCAGCCACCGCCTCCACGATGCGGCGGTGCTCCGCCAAGGACTGCTGGGCCCGCCCCGGCACCAGGATGGTGCGGAACTGGTGGCGCACCCCCTGGGCGCGGAGGGCCTCTATGAGGCGGGCGGCCGTGCGGTGGCCGGCGATGTCCACCAGGGTCTGGTGGAGGGTCCTGTTGAGCTCCGACATCCCCAGGAGGTCCCCTTCCGCCAGGCGGCGCTCCATCTCTCTAAGGATTCCCCGAAGCCGCTCTACGTCCGCCGCCGTGGCCTTCCTGGCGGCGTGGCGGGCCACCAGGCACTCCAGGGCCATGCGGGCCTCGAGGATCTCCAGGGCTTCTTCCTCCCCAATCGCCCGCACCCAGGCCCCCCGGTAGGGCTCGCTGTCCACCAAACCCTCCTGTTCCAAGCGGGCCAAGGCGGTGCGGATGGCGGCCCGACCCAGGCCGTAGCGTTCCGAAAGCTCTTTCTCCACCAGGCGTTGCCCGGGGAGGAGCTCCCCTTTCAAGATGGCCTCCCGCAACCGCAGGTAGGCGCTCTGCCCTTCCGTGCGCTTTTCCACCGCCGGCATCCTCATCCCTCGCCCGCCTCCACCGGGGGCACCCCGTAGGTGTGGAAGGTGGGAACGGTCTGCAGGCCCCAGGCCTGCCCCTTCTTGCGCTCCTCCTCGTTCCAACGGATGGGCTTCCAGTCGGGAGCGAGGAGCAACCTGGCCCCGGGGGAGGCGATTTCAAACCGGCACCCCCCGGGCTCGTACACGTAGAGGAAGAAGGTCTGCTGGATGGCGTGCTTGTGGGGCCCGGTCTCAATGAAGACCCCGTGCTCCAGGCAGATGTCCGCCGCCCGCAAGACCTCCTCCCGGGTGTCCACGGCATAGGTGAAGTGGTGGAGCCTGCCCCGGGCCCCCAGGTGGTCCTTGGTGACCGCCACATCGTAGGTCTTGTTGTTGCAGGTGAGCCAGGCCCCCTGCTCGCTCCCATCGCTGAAGACGATCTGCTCGGTCACCTTCATTCCCAAAACCTCCTCCATGAAGGCCCGCACCGACGTCACATCTGCGGCCAGGAGGTTGACGTGGTCCAGGCGCCGCAGGTTGGCTCCCCTACCGGGAAAGCGGGAGGCCTGGTTCTTCAGAGCCGGCCGGGTGGCCTCCGTGGGGGTGTACCAGCGGGTCTCGTAGTAGAGCTCCATGAGGTGCCCGTCCGGGGTACGGAAGCGGTAGGCGGGACCGTGGCCGAGGTCTCCCTCCGTCCACCCCTCGCCGAGACCCGAGGCCTCCAGGGCCCGCACCCGCCGGAGCAGGGCCTGAGGGCTTTTGGTGCGGAAGGCCACGTGGCCCAACCCTGGGCGCTTGCCCGCGGTGAGCTTCAGGGTGTGGAACTCGTAGTCGTCCCAGCCTCTGAGGTAGACCGAATCCCCCTCCTGGCCGCTCACCTCCAGGCCCATGACCTGGGTGAAGAAGTGGAGGCTGGCCTCGGGCTTGGGGGTGAGGAGCTCCAGGTGGGCCAGGTGGGCCAGGTCGCCGTAGGGCCAACGGGCGCATTCCTCGGGAAAGACCTTTTCCATGCCCCCTCCTGCCCCGAGGGTAGCAGATAGTCAACTTTTTTGTCAACAATCCTGTCCGATTAAACCGAACCTGGCTTTCGCCATAGCAGAACGCCCCCCTGGCTACCCCCGGCCAGCCTGCTCTACCCTGGCCCTGAGGAGGAAAACATGGTATCTGCACCCGCCCGAGTGCGGCTTTACATCGCAGGCCAGTGGCGCGAGGCTACCGGGGGACGCTCCTTCACCCGGGTCGGCCCCCTGGGGCAAGGGACCGCTTCCGAAGCGGCTGCGGCCAGCCTCGAGGACGCCCAGGCCGCAGTGGAGGCAGCGCAAACCGCCTTCACCACCTGGTCGGAAACCTCTCCAAGCGTGCGCCGGGACCTCCTGTGGAAGGCAGCCGAGGCCCTCGAGGCCAGGACCGAAGCCTTCGTGGAGGCCATGGTGGCGGAAACGGGGGCCACCCCTGGCTGGGCCCACCTCAACGTCCACCTGGCAGCGGGGATGTTCAAGGAGGCCGCCGCCCTCACCACCCAGATCACCGGGGAGGTCATCCCCTCCGACCGCCCCGGCACCCTGGCCTTTGCCGTGCGCCAGCCGGTGGGGGTGATCCTGAGCCTGGCCCCCTGGAACGCCCCGGTGATCCTGGGGGTGCGGGCCCTCGCCACCCCCTTGGCCTGCGGGAACACCGTGGTCTTCAAGGGCTCGGAGCTTTCCCCACGCACCCACGCCCTCATCGTGGAGGCCCTGGAGGAAGCCGGGCTCCCCGCCGGGGTGGTCAACTTCCTCACCACCGCCCCCGAGGAGGCCCCCAGGGTGGTGGAGGCCCTCATCGCCCACCCTGCGGTGCGCCGCGTCAACTTCACGGGTTCCACCCGTACCGGGCGCATCATCGCCGAGCTTTGTGGCCGGCATCTCAAGCCGGTGTTGCTGGAACTCGGGGGCAAGGCCCCAGCCATTGTGCTCAAGGACGCGGACCTCGAGGCCGCCGCCAGGGCCATCGCCTTCGGGGCTTTCGCCAACCAGGGCCAGATCTGCATGTCCACGGAGCGCGTGGTGGTGGAAGAGGCGGTGGCCGAGGCCTTGGTGGCCAAGCTGGCAGAACGGGCAGCCAACCTCCCCGTGGGCGATCCCCGGCAGGGGCAGGTGGCCCTGGGATGCCTGGTGGACCCCAAGGCGGCGGAGCGGGTAGCTGAGCTGGTGGAGGAGGCCCTCATGCTGGGGGCCAGGCTGGTGGTGGGAGGCAAGAAGGAGGGCCCTTTCTTCTGGCCCACGGTCCTGGACCAGGTAACCCCCAAGATGCGCATCTACCACGAGGAGTCCTTCGGCCCGGTGGTGGCGGTGGTCCGGGTACGGGATGAGGAGGAGGCCGTCCGCGTGGCCAACGATACCGAATATGGCCTCTCCGCCGCCATCTTCACCCAGGACATCGCCAAGGGCCTGCGGCTGGCCCGAAGGGTCCAGTCGGGCATCTGCCACATCAACGGGCCCACGGTGCACGACGAACCCCAAATGCCCTTTGGTGGCGTGAAGGCCTCCGGTTACGGCCGCTTCGGCGGACGGGCCGGGATCCAAGAGTTCACCGAGCTCCGTTGGATTACCGTGCAAACGGAACCCCTGCAGTACCCGTTCTAGGGAGGAAACGCCATGAAGACCCGTAGGTCCCTGCTCGTCCAAGGCATGGCCGCCGCCGCTAGCCTACTGTTGGCCGGCCGGGCCCAGGCTCGCACGGTGCGCATTGGCTACAGCATCTCCAAAACCGGCCCCTACGCCACGGGAGCGGGCATCACCACCTTGCCCAACTACCGCCTCTGGGTGGAGGAGGTAAACGCCGCCGGCGGCCTCAAGCTGGCCACGGGCCCCACCCGCATCGCCGTGGTGGAGTATGACGACCGCTCCAGCCCGGAAGAGACCATCCGCAACATAGAGCGCCTCATCACCCAGGACAGGGTGGACTTCGTTCTCCCCCCCTGGGGCACGGCCATGAACCTGGCGGTGGCCCCCGTCTTCGCCCGCCATGGCTATCCCCAGATCGCCGTCACCAATCTCAGCGAGAAAACGCCCGAACTGGTGCGCCGCTGGCCTAGCTACTTTTCCTTTCTGGGCCTACCCTCCCAGTACGCCGAGGCCCTGGCCCTCCTCCTGCGCAACCTGGCCGCGGCGGGGCGGATGGGGCGCCGGGTGGCGGTGGTCCACACCGATGACGAGTTCGGGCTAGAACTCTCCGGGGCCTTCCGGCGGGCAGCGCAAAAGGAGGGCCTGGAGCTCGTCTACTTCCAGGGCTACCCCGCGGGCTTCAGCGACTTCCAGTCCCTCCTCAACGCGGTGAAGGGACGAAGCCCCGATGCCTTCGTGGCCTTCAGCTACCCCGCGGAGACCCTGGCTCTCCCCGAAGCCGCGGCGGTGGTGGGGTTCAACCCCGCGGTCTTCTTCCTGGGCGTGGGCACCGCCTTTCCCATCTTCCGCCAGCGCTACGGGGCCAATGCCGAGGGCATCATGGGCCTGGGTGGGGTTGTGCCCAACCAGGCCTGGCGCACCTACCTGGAGCGTCACCGGGCGGTGACCAACCAGGAACCCGACCGCTGGGCCAGCCCCGTCACCTACGCCTCTTTGCAGGCGCTTCGCGCCGCCATAGAGAAGATTGGCAAGGTGGACCGCTTCCAGATCGTTCGCCTGCTGCGCCAGGAGACCTTTGACACCCTCCTGGGCCCCCTGCAGCTGGAGGGCAACGTCTTCCGGGGCAACTGGCTGATCGGCCAGTGGCAGGGAGGGGAGTTCGTGGCCCTGATGCCTGAGCGTCCCGGGGCCGTGGCCCCCAGGGTACCCAAGCCCTCCTGGAGCCGTTGAAGCCCATGCCCCTGCTGGATGCCCTGCTCACGGGGGCCATTGCGGGCGGGGTTTATGGCCTCCTGGCCCTAGGCCTCGCCCTGCAGTACGGGGTGGCCCGCATCCTCAACCTGGCTTACGGGGAGGCCGTGGCCCTGGCGGGCATCGCCACCGCCTTGCTCTACCAGGGCCTTACCCTAAGCCCCCTCGTGGCCCTAGTCGCCCTTCCGCCCCTTTTCGCCCTGGGCAACCTCCTCCTGCACCGCCTCCTCTTCCTGCCCTTGGTGGGGCGCACCCTGGCCCTGGATGGGGAAAACGAGGGGCGCCTCATCCTCCTCACCTTTGGCCTCTCCTTCCTCATCCAGGGGCTTTTGGCCGCCGAGCTGGGCGGGCGGCTTTTCAGCTACAGCTACCTGGGCCAGGGGGTATCCCTGGGCACCACCGCTGTGGCCCTCAACCGACTCTTAGCTTTTGGTGTGGCCCTGGCCCTGGTGGTCCTGGCCCATCTGGTCCTCACCCGCACCCGTCTGGGAATGGCGGCCCGGGCCCTGAGCCGGGAGCCTGAGGAAGCCCTATTGGTGGGCATCCCTGCCGTCCGGCTGAGCGCCTGGGCTTTCGCCCTTGGAGGAGGGGTGGGAGCGGCGGCCGGGGTTCTCCTCAGCATGTTCCACACCCTTACCCCCGCCTCGGGGCCCGAGCTTACCCTCAAGGCCTTGGTGGTGGTCATCCTGGGGGGCCTGGGCGGCGCCCCGGGGGCCCTTCTGGGAGGGGTGGCCCTAGGTTTGGCCGAGGCCCTGGTGACCCGCTTCGTCAACCCCGGGCTCAGCATGGCCGCGGTGTACGGGCTTTTCGTCCTGGCCGTCTTGTACCTGAGGGGCAACCGGGAGGTGGCCCGGCAATGAAGGTCTACCTCGCGGGCTTCCTTCTCCTTTTCCTGTCCCTCCCTTGGTGGGGCGGGGAGTATCTGCGCTCCCTAGGGCTTTCCGTGCTCCTCTACGCCGCCTTGGGCGCCGCCTGGGCCACCTTCACCGGACCGGCGCGGCACCTGAGCCTGGCCACCTCGGCCTTTTTCGGTACCGGGGTGTACACGGTGGCCCTCCTCCACGAGTTTGCCCCGTGGCCGGTATTGGTCGTTCTGGCCTTCGCCCTCGCCGCCTTCTTGGCCCTGGGGGTGGGTCTGGCCACCCTGAGGCTCCAGGGCATCTACTTCACCGTCTTCACCTACGGCCTGGCGGAGCTGGTGCGGCAGCTGGTGACCTGGGCGCAGCGCAACCTGGGGGGGTCGGTGGGAAGCTATGTGTTTGTGGAGGCCAGCCCCCTGGACCTGTACTACGCCTTGGCCCTGCTGGCCTTTTTGACCTTGGGGCTCGGCCACCTCTTCCTGCAAAGCCGTTTCGGTCTGGCCCTCCTAGCCCTGGGGGACGACGAGACCGCCGCCCGGCACGCGGGGGTCCGGGTGTTCGGCCTGAGGGTGGTGGTCTTCGCCGCCACCGCGGGGATCATGGGCGCCATAGGAGCCGTGGTCGCCCCCCGCTGGGTCTACGTGGACCCTGGCCTGGCCTTCAACCCCAACCTCTCCTTCCTCACCGCCATCACCGCCCTCCTAGGGGGGCTTCGGCACCCCTCGGGCGCCTTTTTGGCGGCCCCTCCCCTGGTCCTGGTCTATGACCTCCTGAGCGGGCCCTTCCCCCACCACGCCACCGCCCTCCTTGGACTATTCTTCATCCTCTTGGTGTACTTCCTGCCTCGAGGCCTCCTGGGCCTGTTCCGGGAACGGCCCCCCTCCTCTACCCTGCCCCAGCCAGGCCTCGAGGCCACCCCCCCACCCCTCCCCCAGGTGGGCCCGGAAACGGGTCCACTCCTGGAGGCAAGGGGCCTGCGTAAGGCCTTCGGCGGCCTGGTGGCCGTGGCGGGGCTCCACCTGGAGGTCCGCCCCGGGGAGACCGTGGGCCTGATAGGCCCCAACGGCTCGGGCAAGACCACCGCCTTGGGTCTCCTAGCAGGCACCCTCAGACCCGATGGCGGCCACATCTCCTTCCTGGGGCAGGAGACCACGGGCAAACCCCCTGAGTTCCTGGCCCAAAGGGGCCTGGCTCGCACCTTCCAGCAGGTGCGGCTATTCCCTTCCCTCACGGTCTACCAGCACGTCTACCTCCCCTTGAGCCTGCGCCGGGTCAAGGGGGCCGAAGAGGCCACCTGGGGCCTCCTCGAGGCCTTGGGCCTAAGGGAAAAGGCCCACCACCACCCCCAGGCCCTGACCTACCTGGACCAAAAACGCTTGGAACTGGCCCGCGCCCTAGCCCTCTCCCCCAAGCTCCTCCTCCTGGACGAATGGCTGGCAGGCCTGAACCCCTCAGAACTGCAGGAGGCCATCGCCTTGCTTCAAGCCCTCAAGGGACGGGGGATAACCCTGGTGGTGGTGGAGCACCTGATGCCCGCTGTCCGCGCCCTCTGCGACCGGGTCTACGTTCTCTCCTTCGGCGAGGTCATCGCCCATGGCACCCCAGCCGAGGTCCTGCGGCATCCCAAAGTGGTGGAGGTTTATCTGGGGGTGGAGCATGCTTGAAATCCACCAACTGGGGGTGAGCTACGGCGCCCATCGGGCCCTGGAAGGGGTGAACCTCTTCCTGGCCCCCGGGGAGGTGGTGGCGGTCCTGGGAGCCAATGGCGCAGGCAAGAGCTCCTTGCTCAAGGCCCTCCTGGGACTGGTCCCTGCCCGGGGCCAGGTATTCCTGGACGGAGAGGAGGTGACCCCCCTCATCCTGCAGGGTAGAACCGAGGCCTTGGCCGCCCGGGGCCTGGCCTTGGTGCCTGAACGGGGAGGCGTGTTCCGCAACCTCTCCCTGCGGGAAAACCTCCTCCTGGGCAGCTACCGGGGGGGTGATCCTCCCTGGGAGGAGATCCTAGCCCTCTTCCCCCACCTGGAAAAGCGCATGCCCCAGCGGGTGGGCTCCATGAGCGGGGGGGAACAACGCATGGTGGCCCTGGCCAGGGCCCTGGCCCAGCGGCCCCGTTACCTTCTCCTGGACGAGCCCACCCTGGGCCTAGCCCCCATCCTGGCCCGGAAGATCCTGGAAACCCTGCCCGCCTTCACCGCCAAAGGGGTGGGCGTGCTCTTGGTGGAGCAAAACGCCGGCCTGGCCCTGGGGGTGGCCCAGCGGGCCTACCTCCTGGAACAGGGGCACCTGGTGCGGGAAGGAACCCCCGAGGCGCTCCTCCGGGACCCCAGCGTGCGCCAGGCCTATCTGGGAGGTTAGTCCTCCTCCACCCCATCCCCCTGGGGGGCCTCCTCCAGCACCAGGACCCGCAGGCGCCCCGGAGGGGTGCCCAGCACCTCCTGGAAGATGGCCTCGGCCTCCTGGCGGAGGGCCTCCCGTTCCTCTGGGGTAAGGGGAGCCTTCCGGGATACCAGGATTTCCAGCATGGGCATGGCCAACCTCCTAGACAAAACGCAGGCTAAGGGTCCTTCCCCCGGTGGCCACCAGGGTGAAGAGGTCCCCCGGGCCCGCGGGCAACACCGGGGCCCAGGCCCCCGACATCACGATGTCCCCGGGTTCCAGGCCCACGCCGAAAGCAGCCAGGGCGTTGACCAGCCAGGCCACGGCCCTGGCCGGGTGGCCAAGGCAGGCCGCGCCCACGCCCTGGACCAGGGGCTCCCCGTTCTTGTGGAGGACCAGGGCCAGGGTGGTGAGGTCCTCCTCCAGGAGGCCCTTCTCCCAGGGGGCCACCACGAAGGCCCCGAAGGAGGCGTTGTCGGCGATGGTGTCCTCAATGCGGATCCGCCAGTCGCGGATACGGGAGTCCACGATCTCCAGGGCAAAGGCCACCGCCTCCGTGGCCGCCAGGACCTCCTGGGGTGTGACGTGGGGTCCCTGAAGGCGCCGCCCCATCAAAAAGGCTAGCTCCCCCTCCACCCGGGGCTGGAGGAAGAGCTCGTGGGGCACCTCCAGCCGCTCCCCCATCCCGAGAAAGCGGCTTGCCCACAGGTTGCCAAAGTCGGGTTGGTCCACCCCAAGCTGTTGCTGTACCGCCTTGGAGGTGAGCCCGATCTTCCGGCCCACCACCCTGTCCCCCTTGGCCTGCCGCAGGCGGCTCCAGGCCTCCTGCACCCTGTAGGCCGCCTCTATGCCGGCAAGGCCCCGCTCGGAAAGGGGTTCCACCGGCCTCTTCCCTTCCCAGGCGTTCTCCAACTCTTGGGCGAAGGCTTCCAGGTCCATGTTCATCGGTTGGCGATGCAGACGTTCTTGGTCTCGTAGTAGAACTCGTAGCCGTAGTGGCCACCCTCACGACCGATCCCCGACTGCTTGGCCCCACCAAAGGGTACCCGCAGGTCGCGCACGAACCAGTCGTTCACCCAGACCGTGCCCACCTCGAGGGCCTCGGAGACCCGGAGGACCTGGCCCACATCCCGGCTCTGGACGATGGCGTTGAGGCCGTAGGGGGTGTTGTTGGCCAGGGCAATGGCCTCCTCCTCGGTGTCAAAGGGCATCACCACCACCATGGGCCCGAAGATCTCCTCCTGGCAGACCCGGTCTGTGGGCTTCACGTCCACCACCACCGTGGGCTCCAGGAAATAGCCCTTGTCAAAGGGATGGGAGAGCTCAGGGCGTCTGCCCCCTGTGAGGATGGTGGCGGTCTCCCGGGCGATTTCCACGTAGGCCATCACCTTCTGCAGGTGCTCCTCGGCGATTAAGGCCCCCATCCGGGTCTCGGGGTCCAGGGGGTCCCCCACCTTCAGGGCCTTGGCCGCGGCCACCAGCTTTTCCAGAAAGGGCTCGTAGATGGAGCGTTGGACCAGAAGGCGGGACCCGGCCAGACACACCTCCCCCTGGTTGAAGAAGCTGGCCCGCAGGGTGACCTCCACCGCCCGGTCCAGATCGGCACTCTCAAAGATGAGATTGGGGGCCTTGCCCCCAAGCTCCATGGAGAGGCGCTTCAGGGAGTCGGCGGCGTTCTTCATGATGATTTTGCCGGTGGTGGTCTCCCCGGTGAAGGAGATGAGGCGCACCTCGGGGTGCCGGGTGAGGAGTTCCCCGGCGGAGTCCGGGCCAAACCCGTGGACCACGTTGAAGACCCCCGGGGGTAGCCCGGCCTCGTGGGCGCACCGGGCGAGGAGCCAAGCCCCCAAGGGGGTGAACTCCGCCGGTTTCAGGATGGCCGTGTTGCCGAAAGCTAGGGTGGGGCCGATCTTCCAGGTGGCCAGCATGGAGGGCATGTTCCAGGGGGTGATGAGGGCCGCCACCCCCACGGGGAAGCGGAGCACGTAGTTGACGTAGCCGTTCTCCATGGGGTAGGCCTCGGAGCCATGGGTCACGGCAAAGTCGGCGAAGAACTCTATGTTGTTGGCCATGCGCTCCACGTACCCCAGGCGGTTCTCGTGGATGGGCCGGCCCACGTCCAGGGTCTCCAGGACCTCAAAGACCGGCTTGTACTCCCGGATCTTCTCCGCAAAGCGCCGCAGGTAGGGCCTCCTTTGGCTGGGGGAGAGCCGGCTCCACTTCTGGAAGGCCTCCTTGGCGGCGGCCACCGCGGCCTCCACCTCCTTGGCCCGGCCCTCGGGGGCGGTACCGATCACCTCTGCGGTGGCGGGATAGACCACGGGGAAGCGGTTCTCCCCCGGTACGAACTCGCCCCCGATGTAATGGGCCACCTCCAAGGGGAGGTCAAAGGGAAAACCCAGGGCCTTAAGCCTTTCCAGCGTCTCCCGGTAGAGCTTGGGTTCCACCATACGTCCCTCCTACGTCACCCGGGCAAGGAGAAGAACCCCCTCGCCCCAAAGCTCCAGTACCCCCGGCCTCAAGGGGACGGCAGGGGCGGGGGAGCCGAGGAAGACCACCTGTCCTGCCCTCAGACCCCCCACCCGCTCCGCCAGCCAGGCAAGCCGGGCCCCCGGGTCCCCGAGGGCCTCGAGGGGGCCTTCCGCCACCTTCTCCCCGTTCAGGTAAAGGCGGAGGCTTCCCCTGGGGAGATGGGCAAGACGCCTCAGCCCTAGGAGAAACCCTCCTCCAGAGGTGTTGTCCGCCACCACCTCGGCCAGGGTGAAGCGGTACCCCTCCCACACGGAGTCCAGGATGTCCACGGCCAGGAAGAAGCCTCCCATGGCGGCATGGGCCTGGCCCACCCCAGCCCCAGGGGAAAGGTCGGCCTTGAGGACCACCGCCACCTCGGGCTCTGCCCGGGGCTGGAGGAAGCGGGCAAGGTGCACGCTCTCTAAAAGCATCTCCGGGTGCACCCGGCCCAGGATGGGCTCGGCGATGCCCATCTGCTGCTGTTTGGCCGGGGAGACCAGCCCCAGCTTGTAGCCCTTGAGGGGTCCGGGAAAGAGGGCCTCCTGGATGCGGTAGGCCTCCTCGAGGCCCACCCCCCAGTCCCGGCCCCCCTGGAGGAGACGGCCCGTGGCCCGGGCCTCGCGCACCGCCTCCAAAAGGGCCAGGGCCCCGGGGCTCATGCCCCCTCCCGGTCGGCCAGGAGCACCCCGCCCACGGCCCAGTTCTCCTTAGGAACCTCGTAGAGGATAAGGCGGACCTCTTCCTTATCCTCGCCCAAACGGCGGGCCACCATCTCCGTGAGCCTTTGGGCCAGCTCCCGCTTCTTCTCCAAAGGCCTGCCCTGCAACAGGGTCACCCGCAGCACCACCATACGCCCTCCCTAGTCTGCCAGGGCCCCGGACTCCTTCTCCTTGAGCTCCAGGGCCACCCGCAAAATCCAGTCCTCCTGCCCGGCCACCGCCTGCCGCCGGCCCAGCTCCAGCAGGATGGCCAAGGGGTCCACCCCCAGCTCCCGCCCGATGCGCTTGGCATGGAGGAGGAAGGTGGAGTAGACCCCCGCGTAGCCGATGGCCACGGAGTCCCGGTCCGGGTAGGGTTGGAAGTGCAGGATGGGGCCCATGACGTACTCTGCCGCATCCAACAGTTTGAAGACGTCCAGGCCCGGGTTAAGGCCCACCTTGTCCAAAACCGCGGCCAGCACCTCCGTAGCCGCGTTCCCCGCCCCCGCCCCGTAGCCCCTCAGCGTCCCGTCCACCCAGTCGGCTCCCGCAGCCAAGGCAGCCAGGGTGTTGCCTATGGCCAGGCCCAGGTTGTTGTGGGCGTGGAAGCCCACCTTGGCCCGGGTAAGCGCCCCCTTCAGGGCCCGCACCCGGGCGTAGGCCTCGCTGGGGAGCATGGCCCCGGCGGAGTCCACGATGTAGACCACGTCCGCCCCGTAGCCCTCCATCAAAAGGGCCTGCTCCGCCAGGAACTCCGGCGGGCGCATGTGGCTCATCATCAGGAAACCCACCGCCTCCAGGCCCATCTCCTTGGCCATGCCGAAGTGCTGCTCGGAGATGTCGGCCTCGGTGCACTGGGTGGCGATGCGCACCATCTGGATTCCCGCCGCCACCGCCTCCTTGAGCTCCTTGCGGGTGCCGATGCCGGGAAGCAGCAAGGCCGCCACCTTGGCCCTTTGCACCACCTCCCGCACCGCCCGGATGAGCTCCATCTCCTCGGTGCGGGAGAAGCCGTACTGCAGGGAGGACCCCCCGAGCCCGTCCCCGTGGGAGACCTCTATGGCGTACACCCCGGCCTCGTCCAGGGCCCTGGCGATGGCCCGGGCCTCCTCCGGGGTGTACTGGTGGCGGTGGGCGTGGGAGCCGTCCCGCAGGGTGGTATCCACCACCACCGGGGGCCTGGCCCCTTCCAGGCTCCAGCTCATGCCCGCACCTCCTCCGCGCTCCTGCCCAACAGGTGCTGGGCGAAGACCTCCCCCACCCGCCGGGCGGAGGCGGTCATGATGTCCAGGTTGCCGGCGTACCTGGGCAGGTAGTCCCCCGCCCCCTCCACCTCCAGGAGCATGGAGACCACGGTGCGCTCCCCCCAAGGGGTGGGCAGGCGTTCAAAGACGGGATCCGCCTTAAGCCGGTACCCGGGCACGTAGGCCTGCACCTCCGCCTCCATGGCCCGCACGCTGGCCACCACCGCCTCGCGGTCCGGGGGCTCTTCCGCGGGAATGACCCGCACGGTGTTGGTCATGAGGATGGGGGGCTCCGCCGGGTTCAAGATGATGATGGCCTTGCCCCTCTCCGCCCCCCCGATGGCCTCCAGGCCCCGGGCGGTAGTGAAGGTGAACTCATCGATGTTCTGCCGGGTCCCTGGCCCCGCCGAACGGGAGGCCACCGTGGAGACCATCTCCGCGTAGCGCAGGGGGGCCACCCGGTGCACGGCATGGACCAGGGGAATGGTGGCCTGCCCCCCACAGGTGATGAGGTTCACGTTGTCCTTGTCCAGGTGCTCCTTGAGGTTCACCGGGGGGACCACGTAGGGCCCCCGGGCCGCCGGGGTGAGGTCAATGGCGATCTTCCCCGCCTCGCGCAACAGCTTGGCGTGGCGCACGTGGGCCTTGGCGCTGGTGGCATCAAAGACGATGCGGATCTCCGGCCTCTCCAGGAGGTAGGCGATCCCCTCGGGGCTGGCTTCGAGGCCCAGGGCCCTGGCCCGGGCCAGCCCCTCGGAGGCCGGGTCTATGCCCACCACCGCCACCAGCTCCATGTGCCCCGGGCTCTTCAGGAGCTTGTACATCAGGTCCGTGCCGATGTTGCCAGACCCTAGGATCGCCACCTTGACCTTGTCCATGCCTCCTCCCCCATGTAGCCAAGCCGCTCGGAAACCTGCCGGGTCGCCTCCAGAACACTCCTCCGGTACTCCTCCTTCAATTGCTGGAACCGGTAAAAGGGCACGGAGAGGCTTAAGGCTGCCACCACCTCCCCCGTGTGGTCCCGGATGGGGGCGGCCACGCAACAGAGCTCCGGCACCACCTCCTCTATGTCGTAGGCGTACCCCCGTTCCCGCACCGCCTGGAGCTCCGTCCTGAGCTCGTCCAGGGTGGTGATGGTGTTGGGGGTAAAGGCGGGCATGCCGCGCTCGGCCATGATCCTCTCCACCTCCTCCCAGGGGCGGAAGGCCAGGAGCACTTTGCCCACGGCACTGCAGTGGGCGGGAAGCTCCACCCCCACCCCCGTGTTCACCACCCGCACCGCCCGGGTGCCCTCCAGCTTCTCCACGTACACCACCCGACCGCACTCCAACACCGCCAGGTGGGTGGTCTCCCCGAAGCGGGCCACCAGCTCCTCCATGGCCCTCCGGGCCTCCATGCGCCAGGAGCTGGTGGAAAGGAGCACCTGGGAAAGGGCCAGGATCCGCCACCCCAGCCGGTACCTTCCCTCCCGGGTCCGCTTCAAGAACCCGATCTGGACCAGGGTGGCCAGAAGGGCGTGGGCGCTGGACTTGGGGATGCCCAGGGCCTTAGCCACCTCGCTTACCCCCCACTCGGGATGCTCCCGGGTGAAGAGCTCCAACACCTCCCCCACCTTCTGCACCGTCCCCAGCATGGGCCTCACCTCCGAGGGTAGCGGGCCAGGATACCTTGGCCGATAGGTCTTTTCAGCATATCCGAACAGTCTGTTCCGTATAGGCGAACGCATGGCTTGCCTCGGGGGAAAACCCCCACCTAAGGTGAAGGGCAAACACCCGAGGCTTTCTGCCCTTCAGAAGGAGGTCAACACGGTGTCCAGTCTGCCCTTGAACATGCCCCCCGAGGAGTTGGAGCGCCTTAGAGAGCGCTACCGCGAGCTCATCGGCTTCGTGCCCCCCCGGATCCAGGCCCGCACCGACCTGCTGGCCCGCCTGGACCCCGAGACCCTGAGGATGCAAGAGGAGCTCCGCGCCCGACTCATGTACCCCCCTTGCTTTGACGTGAAGACGGCCCAGCTCATGCTCTTCGGCATGCTCCTCATGGACCTTTCCGACGCTGCCCGGCTCCATGCCATCGCCGCCCGCCGGGCCGGGGCCAGCTATGAGGAGCTCAACGCCGTGGTGGGGCTGGCCTTCCTCTTTAGGGGCCTACCCGCCGCCAACCGCGGGGCGGAGGTGATCCAGGAAATTCTGCGCATGGAGGAGGAAGGGAGGCTCTGATGGAAGGGTTTGACATCGTACAGCTGGCCCACGCGGAGATCTACAGCCCCAACCCCGAGGGGACCCTCTGGTTCTTCACCGAGCTTCTGGGCATGGAGGTAACGGCCCGGGAAGGCCAGTCCGTCTACCTGAGGGCCTACGAGGACTGGTACCACCACAGCCTCAAGATCACCGAGGCTAAGGAGGCCGGGCTGGGACACATCGCCTGGCGGGCCGCTTCCCCCGAGGCCCTGGAGCACCGGGTACAGGCCATTGAGGCCACGGGGCTCGGCCAGGGCTGGACGGAGGGTGACCTGGGCCACGGCCCCGCCTACCGCTTCCGCACCCCGGACGGGCACCTGATGGAGCTCCTCTTTGAGGTGGCCTACTACGAGGCGCCGCCGGAGAAGCGGAGCAAGCTGAAAAACCGCCCCTCCAAGCGCCCCCTAAGGGGCGTGCCCGTGCGTCGCATTGACCACGTGAATTGCCTCTGCGCCGAGGTTACCCCCAACCGCCGCTTCTTTGAGGAGGTCCTGGGCTTCCGGCTCCGGGAGCAGAAGGTGCGGGGCGAGGGGGAAGAGCTTGGGGCCTGGCTCTCGGTGAGCCCCTTAGTGCACGAGATCGGCCTCATGCGGGATGCCACGGGCTCTAAGGGCCGCTTCCACCACATCGCCTTCTGGTACGGGTACCCCCAGCACCTCATGGACCTGGCCGACCTGTGCATGGACTACGACGTGCGCATTGAGGCCGGCCCGGGCAAGCACGGCACCACCCAGGCCTACTTCATGTACGTCTTTGAGCCTGGGGGCACCCGGGTGGAGCTCTTTGGGGACACCGGCTACCTCATCTTTGACCCCACCTGGAAGACCGTGGTCTGGGATGTGACCAACGTGAACGACCTGGAAAAGAGCACCATCTGGTTCGGAGGGCAGTTGCCGGAGACCTTCTATACCTATGGCACCCCTCCGGTGCGGGAAAGGGCTGGGGTATAGAACGGGGGGCAACCCTAGGGGACTCTGGTTTGGTAGACACGATTGTTGACATTTTGGACGAAGATCTGCTAGGGTGGGGCCAAGAACCCAAAGGAGGACGAAAATGGGCAAGGTCAACCGGAGGCAGCTGGTCAAAGCAGGGCTTGGGCTTGCGGGGCTAGCGGTTTCCTCCCGCTTCTCCTTCGCCATCGCCCAGCGAGAGGAGCCCATCCGCATCGGGGTGGTGCTCTCCTACTCTGGCCCCTATGCGCGACTTGGGCAGGAGATCACCCGGGGCATGGAGCTCTACCTGGAAAGGGTGGACTACCAGGCGGGAGGGCGTCGGATCCAGCTCCTCAAGGAGGACGAGGAAGCCGACCCCGCCGTGGCCGTGCGGAAGGTGCGCAAGCTGGTGGAGCAGGACCGGGTACACCTCCTTGCGGGCATCATCCTTTCCTCCTCGGCCTACGGCATCCGGGACTATGTGCACGAGCGGCAGATCCCCTTGGTGGTGGCCAACGCCGCCGCCAACGGCATCACCCGGGAGCGCCGTAGCCCCTACATCTTCCGCACCTCCATCAGCGCCTGGCAGCAACACTACCCCATGGGCCCCTGGGTGGCCAGAAACGTGGGCAAGCGGGTCTTTCTGCTGGCCCTGGACTATGCCTTTGGCAAGGAGGCCACCGCCGCCTTCAAGGAGGGCTTCCTGGCCTCGGGGGGCGAGCCGGTAGCCGAGGTATACGTTCCCCTGGGGAGCACGGATTACAGCGCCGTGATCTCCCGCATCGCCGCCGCCCGGCCCGAGGCGGTGTTCGCCGTCCTTTCGGGTAGCGATGCGGTGATCTTCATGCGCCAGTTCGTCCAGTTCGGCCTGAACCGCACCGTGCAGCTGGCAGTGAGCGGGGAGGTCACGGACGAAAACGTCCTCGAGGCCATCGGGGACGCAGCCATCGGGGCCAAGAGCGGGGACCACTGGGTCTACACCCTCAACAACTCGGCCAACCGGGAGTTCATCCGCGCCTACCGCCAGAAGTACGGGGGCGTGCCCAACCACTTCGCCGTGCGGGGCTACGACGCCATGCAGTTCATCGTGGGGGCCCTGAACGACGTGCAGGGGGACGTGGGCAACAAAAGCCGCCTCCTCACCGCCTTCAAGAACGCCAAGATCATCAGTCCCCGGGGCTTCGTGCAGATTGACCCAGAGACCAACAACGCCACCCAGCACGTCTACGCCCGGGAGGTGGCGCGCATTGACGGCGTCCTCACCAACCGCCTCATCGCCGACCTGGGGGTAATCCGCGACCCCGGCAAGTAGCGGTCATGGCCCTCCTCCTCCTGACCCAGCTTCTCAACAGCCTGGCCTTCGCCATGCTCCTTTTCCTCCTGGCCCTGGGGCTTTCCCTCATCTTTGGGGTAGCCCGGGTGGTGAACCTGGCCCACGGGGCCTTCTACATGCTGGGGGCCTACCTGGGCCTGGTCCTGACCAACGCCCTGGGCAACTTCTGGCTGGCCCTCCTCCTGGTACCCCTGGGGGTAGGCCTCCTGGGGGTGGCGGTGGAGCGGTTCCTCCTCCGGGGGCTCCACGGCCGGGAGCTGGAGCAAGTGCTCCTCACCATCGGCCTGGGCTTCGTGATCGCCGACCTCCTGCGCGGGGTCTTCGGGGCGGCCATCCGTTCTGTGCCCCCACCCCCGGAGCTCTCGGGCCCCCTCTTCCTGGGGGCCTTCCTCTACCCCAAGTACCCCCTCTTCGTCCTGGGCCTGGGGGTGGCCCTCTTCCTGGCCGTGCGCCTGGTGCTGGCCCGGACCCCCTTCGGCATCCAGGTGCGGGCGGTGACCGCTGACCCGGACATGGCCAGTGCCCTGGCCGTGCCCCCGGCCCGGGTGAGCCTCCTTACCTTCGGGGTGGGGACGGCCCTAGCCGGCCTCGGCGGCGTGGTGGGGGCTCCCCTCATCGCCCTGGCCCCCGGTCTGGACGCCCAGATGACCCTCTTCGCCCTGATCGTGGTGGTGATCGGGGGGCTTGGACGGATAGAGGGCGCCTTCTGGGGCGCCCTCCTGGTGGGGGTGGTGGACGGGTTTGGGCGGCTTTTCCTCCCCCAGGCGGCCATGTTCCTCATCTTCGCCCTGATGGCCCTGGTCCTGGCCCTGAAGCCTGAGGGCCTCCTTGGACGGAGGGTCGCATGATGGCCTGGATACCGCAAAAGGCCCTGAAGGAATGGCGGCGAGGCCTCCCCTGGCTCATGCGAGGAGGGCTTTGGCTCCTCTTCCTGGCCCCCCTTTTGGTCCAGGGCTACACCCTCTACCTGGCCACCGAGGCCGCCCTCTTCGGCCTGGCAGCGGTGGCCCTGAGCTTTCTCCTGGGCCACGGGGGCATCCCCTCCCTGGGCCAGGCGGCCTTCCTGGGCCTTGGGGCCTACGCGGTAGGCCTCAGCCTGAAGGCCGGGCTCCCCCTGGCCCTGGGACTCCTGGTGGCCCCGGCGGTGGCGGCCCTCTACGCCCTTCTGACCGGCCTGCTCCTTTTCCGCACCCACGGCATCTTCGTCCTCATGCTCACCCTGGCCTTCGGGCAGATGGTCTACTCCGTGGCCCACAAGTGGAACGCGGTCACCGGCGGAGACGACGGGCTGAGCCTCCAGGGAACAGGCCTGAGCCCAACCCTCCTGCACCTGGGGGCCCTGGGCCTGCTGGTCCTCGCGGTGGCGGGCCTCCGCCTCCTCCTGCAAAGCCCCTATGGGAAGACCCTCGAGGCCATCCGCCAAAACGAGGAGAAGGTGCGCTCCTTGGGGGTGCCGGCCTTTTACTACAAGCTCTGGGCCTACGTCCTGACCGGGGCCCTCACCGGGCTGGCCGGAGCTGGGGTGGCCTTGCACCGCACCTTCGTCAGTCCCCACGACCTCTTCTGGCTCACCTCCGCCACCCTGATGGTCATGGTGCTCCTGGGGGGAAGCCGGGGGCTTTTCGGGGCGGCCTTCGGGGCCCTCCTGTACACCTTCGTCCAGGCCTGGGTCAGCTCCTTCACGGAGCTGTGGGGCCTTTTCGTGGGCGGCCTGCTCATCCTCACTGTCCTCTTCGCCCGCGAGGGGCTGTGGCCGCTTTTGGAACGCAAGCTGGGGGGTGGGCGTGGAAGCGCTTAGGGTGGAGAAGGTCAGCAAGGCCTTCGGGGGCATCCTGGCCCTGACGGGGATCCACCTTTCCGTCCAGCGGGGGGAACGCCGGGCGGTGATCGGCCCTAACGGGGCGGGAAAGAGCACGCTCTTCAAGGTCATCTCCGGGGAACTCAAGCCCGACCAGGGACGGGTCTTCCTGGGTGGCCGGGAGGTCACCGGCCTGCCCCAGGAGCGGGTGGCCCGCCTGGGCCTAGGCCGCACCTTCCAGCGCTCCAGCGTCCTGCCCGAGCTGGCGGTCTGGGAGAACGTGGCCCTGGCCCGGCAGGCCGCCACGGGGCAGAGCCGGGTCTTCCACCAGCCCCTGGCCACGGACGCCCGGGTGGAGGAGGTGCTGGAGCAAGTAGGCCTCTCCGGCCGGGCAGAGGACCCGGCGGGAGCCCTTTCCCACGGGGAAAAGCGCCAGCTGGAAATCGCCATGGCCCTGGTGCAAGACCCCCAGGTCCTCCTCCTGGACGAGCCCCTGGCGGGGCTTTCCGGGGCTGAGCGGGAGCGCATCGGGCAGCTGATCCTAGGCCTGGACCCGGGGATAACCGTCCTCCTGGTGGAGCACGACCTGGAGTACGCCCTACGCTTCGCCCACCGGGTGACCGTGCTTCACTACGGCCAGGTGGTAGCCGAGGGGGACCCCGAGGCCGTGCGGGAAAACCCCGAGGTGCAGGAGATCTACGTGGGGAGTGGGGGTGCCCTCGAGGCCCCCCCGGAGGACGCTTCCGGGGGGGCAGGCCAGGAGACGGTGCTGGAGGTGGAGGGCCTGGTGGCAGGCTACGGGGGAATGCGGGTCCTCAACGGCGTTCACCTCCGGGTGCGGCGGGGGGAGGTGGTGGCCCTCCTGGGCCGCAACGGCATGGGCAAGACCACCCTCCTTTGCACCTTGATGGGCCTCGTGCCCCTAAAGGGCGGCGAGGTACGCCTGGCCGGCAAGCCCCTCGGCCATCTTGCCGCCCACCGCCGGGCGGAGCTGGGCCTAGCCCTGGTGCCCCAGGGACGGCGCATGTTTGACGGCCTGAACGTGGAGGAGGAGCTGCGCCTAGCCGCCTGGGGGAGCCGCGGCCCCTGGACCGTGGAGCGGGTCCTCGAGGTCTTCCCCCGGCTGGCCGAGCGGCGCAAAAGCCCTTCCAAAGCCCTCTCCGGAGGGGAGCAGCAGATGGTGGCCATCGCCCGCGCCCTGTTGCGCAACCCCAGCCTGCTCCTCATGGACGAGCCCACCGAGGGGCTTTCCCCCCTCATGGTCCGGCAGGTGGCCGAGGTGGTGCGCACCCTGAAGCGGGAGGGAGAGACAGTGCTCCTGGCCGAGCAGAACGTCCAGATGGCCCTTTCGGTGGCCGACCGAGTCTACATCCTGGAGCACGGAGGCATCGTCTGGGAGGGAAGCCCCTGGGAGGCCACCGAGGCGGTACTCCACCGGTACTTGGGCGTGTAGGAGGTGGTGGCGATGGGAAGCGGCAAGACCGCAAAGGGCATGGAAAGGGTGCCCAGGCTCCTTCGGGAACTGGCCGAGGGCCTCGAGGAAGGCCTGGTGCCCGCGGGAATCCTCAACGACCCCGAGATCTTTGAGCTGGAGAAGGAGCGCATCTTCTCCCGTTCCTGGATCTACCTGGCCCACGCCTCGGAGGTGCCAAGCCCCGGGGACTACGTCCTCCGCTACATCCTCAATAACGCCTTTATCGTGGTACGGGGAGAGGACGGACAGGTACGTGCCTTCCTGGACATGTGCCGCCACCGGGGGATGCGGGTTTGCCGGGCGGAGGCGGGCAACGCCAGCCACTTCCGCTGCCCCTTCCACGGCTGGACCTACCGCAACGACGGGACCCTGGTGGGGGTACCCGCGGAGCGGGAAGCCTTCGGCGAGGGGTTCAACAAGGCGGAGTGGGGCCTGGTGCCCATCCCCAAGCTGGCGGAGTTTGACGGCCTCATCTTCGGCAACCTGGACCCCGAGGCCCCTTCCCTCGAGGCCTGGCTTGGAGACGCCCGCTGGTACCTGGAGCTGGTAACCAAGAGGAGCCCCCAGGGCCTGGAGGTCCTGGGCCCACCCCAGCGCTTCGTGGTGAACACCGACTGGAAGCTGGCCCTGGAGACCTTTATCAGCGACAGCTACCACACCCTCATGACCCACCGCTCCATGATTGAGCTGGGCATCGCCCCCCGGGACGCCAAGTACGCCATGTACGGGGAGCAGATCCACATCCCGGGCAAGGGGCACGGGACCATGGTGGTGGGTGGCCCCCCCGGGGCCAAGCTCCCCCCTTTCTGGGGCTACCCAGAGGAGATGATGGAGCGGGCCAGGACCTCCTACCCCACCCGGGAGCAGTGGGAGGTGGCGCGGGAAACCCGCATCTTCCTCATCACCCTCTTCCCCAACTTCTCCCTGCACAACCCCATCCGCAAACCCGACCACCGCTACCCCACACCCGTGCCCATGCTGACCTTCAGGGTCTGGCATCCCCTGGGCCCGGGACGCATAGAGATCTTCTCCTGGGGCATGGTGGAGAAGGACGCCCCCGAGTGGTTCAAGGAGAAGGCCCGCCACTCCTACCTGCGCTTCTTCGGCTCCTCGGGCACCTTTGAACAGGACGACACGGAGATCTGGTCCCACGTAGCCCAAAACGCTGGAAGCACCCTGGGCCGCCGGCTCCGCTTCAACTACCAGATGGGACAGAACGTGGCCCCCGACCCCAACTGGCCCGGGCCCGGGGTGGCCTATCCCATCAACTTCACCGACGAGAACCTGCGCAACTTCTACCGGCGTTACCTGGAGCTGATGCTGGGCTGAGGAGGGAAGCATGGACATCACCCGGGAAGTCCTGGAATTCCTCTACCGGGAAGCCGAACTCCTGGACGAGGGGCGCTACCGGGAGTGGCTCTCCCTCACCACCGAGGACGTCCTCTACCAGGTGCCCGTGCGCCTCACCCGGGAACGTCCTCCGGAGGGGGGCTACGGGGGGGTGAGCGAGCGGATGTTCCACCTGGACGAGGACCGCACCTCCTTAGAGATGCGGGTGGCCCGTCTGGAGACCGGCTTTGCCTGGGCGGAAGACCCGCCTTCCCGCCTGCGCCACTTTGTCACCAACGTACGGGTGGGAGAACCCAAGCCCACGGAGCGGGGAGAGGAGGTGGAGGTGCGCTCCAACCTGCTGGTCTTCCGCAGCCGCTGGGACCGGCCCGAGTACACCTTCCTGTCCGCCGAGCGGCGGGACCTCCTCCGCCGGGAAAACGGCACCTGGAAGCTGGCCCGAAGGGTGGTGATCCTGGACCAGAGCACCCTGCCCACCCACAACCTCAGCTTCTTCCTTTAGGAGGCCCAATGATCACCCTCACCAACGAGTTCACCACCGTGACCATAGAGAAGGTCCGTACCGGCAACGGGGAACGCCTTCGCATAAGCGCTCCAAGGTTGGGATACAGCATCGACCTGGACCCCCTGGAGCTGGAGGCCCTCACCTGGCAGACGGTGGAGACCTTCTCCCGCCTCCTCCACACCCCCTACGGCCCCGAGGAGGAGGGGGTGGAGGTGCGGCCCTTCTCGGACCTGGTCCTCTTCGGGGGAGAGAATGCGTAGGGTACAGGTGGCCATCGTGGGAGCCGGGCCTGCCGGCCTCCTCCTGGCCCACCTCCTGCGGCGGGCTGGGGTGGAGGCGGTGGTCCTCGAGGCCCGTAGCCGCGCCTATCTGGAAACCAGTCCCCACCGCATCCGGGCGGGCGTCCTGGAGTGGGGCACCAAGGAAATCGCCCTGCGGGCGGGGGTAGGGGAGCGAATGCTCCAAGAAGGGCTGGAGCACCGGGGGGTATACTTGGCCTTCCACGGGGAAGCCCTTCACCTGGACTTCCTCGCCCTTTCGGGGAAGACCATCTGGGTCTACGGCCAGCAGTACCTGGTGCGGGACATGATCCGCCACCACCTGGAGGCCGGGGGAGAAATCCTCTTTGAGCACGAGGTGGTGGGCCTGGAAGGCCTGGAGGAGGCCCCGGTGCTCCTCTACCGCACTCCCGAGGGGAGAGAAGGGCGCCTGGCCTCGGAGTTCGTCGTAGGGGCAGACGGCTCCCATAGCCTGGCCCGCCAGCACCTCCCTGGGGCCAGGGTCCAGCAAAAGACCTACCCTTTTGCCTGGCTGGGCATCCTGGCGGAGACCCCGCCCGCCGCCGAGGAGCTGATCTACGCCAGCCATCCCCGGGGCTTCGCCCTCTTCAGCATGCGCTCCCCCACCCTCTCGCGGAACTACCTGCAGGTGAGGCCAGACGAAAAGCTGGAAGCGTGGCCGGAGGAGCGCATCTGGGAGGAGCTCAACTGGCGCCTGGAAGGGGTGGCCGAGGTGAAGCCGGGGCCCCTTTTGGAAAAGAGCCTTACCCCCATGCGCTCCCTGGTGGTGGAGCCCATGCAGTACGGGCGCTTCTTCCTGGTGGGGGACGCCGCCCACGTGGTACCCCCCACGGGGGCCAAGGGGATGAACCTGGCCTTTTGCGATGTAGCCGTGCTCTGCCGGGCCCTTCTGGCCTACTACCAGGAGGGGGACTCTAGCCTCCTCAACCGCTACACCCAAGACGCCCTCCGCCACGTGTGGCAGGCGGAGCTCTTCTCCTACTGGATGACCACCCTCCTCCACACCCTGGAAGACCCCTTTGAAGAGGCCCTGCGCCAGGCCAAGCTGCGCCACCTTCGGGAAAGCCCCCACCTGCAACGCTTCCTGGCGGAAAACTACGTGGGCCTCTACACCAGCGGGCGGTACGCCGACACCCTTCTCCACGTTTGAGAAAGGCAAACCCGCATCTGGACAAAGCCGGGCCCGCCCGTTATCCTCAAACCCAAAGCCCCCTTTTCGGATATTCACCTGCGTACTCACCTCACGCCACCGCCCGCAACACCCGGGTGATGGGCAGACCCGCCTGCCCAAGAAGCTGGGCCACCACGCTCCAGGCCATCACCCAAGCTTCCACTTGCAGGGCCACCGCCTTCAGCCCCCGTACCCTCCCCACCGCCCCCACCAGCCCCATCGGCCCCTTCAGCAGACCAAAGACCGTCTCCAGCTCCCACCGCCGCCCCAAAAGCCTCCGGTACGCACCT